>CAZWMD010000009.1:29463-111314 GCA_964634815.1 uncultured Pseudomonadales bacterium
AGCAGCAAAGAGCCGAAGAACAGGCGCGAATCCTGCGCGAAAAAGTACAGCAAGAAAAAGCTGCCGAAGCTGCCGCTGAACAGGCGCGACAACAGCAGATCGCCCAACAACCAAGCGAGCCCCAAGCACCGGTCGCGACACCTCTGGATGCGCCCATTGTTGTGACGGCTGCCAGTACGGTTTCTGGCGCTGCTTCTGGCACAGAAGCAAGCGCTGCAACACCACAGAGCAGACAGCGGGTAACCGTAGACCAAAAGGCCATGATTAACTGTCGGGCCGATCTGAACCAGCTGGTTCCCTTTAAGTATGATTGGGCCTGGCAGAAATATCTGGACGGCTGCGCTAATCACTGGATGCCACAAGAGGTCAATATGACCGCCGATATAGGCTTGTGGAAATCAGACAACGGCCTGTCTGATGACGAACGCGTAATCGTTAAACGCAGTCTGGGATTTTTCTCCACTGCAGACTCTTTGGTGGCAAACAATCTGGTGCTGGCTCTTTACCGGCTAATCACCAACCCGGAATGCCGTCAGTACCTTTTGCGCCAGGCTTTCGAAGAAGCTATTCACACGCATGCGTATCAGTACTGCATCGAATCACTGGGCATGGACGAGGGTGAGATCTTCAATATGTACCATGAGGTACCCACCGTTGCTAAAAAAGCATCCTGGGCGCTTCAGTACACACAAGAAATTAACGATCCAAAGTTTGAGACTGGTACGGTAGAGACTGATAAAGCACTACTAAAGAATCTCATTGCCTACTACTGCGTGCTCGAAGGCATCTTCTTTTACTGCGGCTTTACCCAGATTCTCTCTATGGGCCGCCGCAACAAGATGACCGGCACCTCCGAGCAGTTTCAATACATTCTGCGTGATGAAAGCATGCACGTGAACTTTGGCATCGATGTGATCAATCAGATCAAACTCGAAAACCCACACCTGTGGGATGAGGAAATGCAGGCACTCGCCACGCATATGATCCTTGAAGGCACGCAGCTGGAAATTGAATACGCCCAGGACACAATGGCCCGCGGAGTATTAGGTATGAACGCCAACATGATGGCTGAGTACTTGCAATTCATTGCCAACCGACGCCTTGCCCAGATTGGTCTTCCAGAGCAGTTCTCTGGCGCGAAAAACCCGTTCCCCTGGATGTCAGAAATCATGGATTTAAAGAAGGAAAAGAACTTCTTTGAAACCCGAGTAACTGAGTACCAAACTGGTGGTGCGCTCGACTGGGGGTAATCTCCAACCGAGTTTCACAACCAGGCACACGGAGGCCATCCAGATGCTCAAGATTCATGCAGACCCAATCACCATCAATTGCCGAAAAGTGTTGGCAGGCCTGCAATTCCTAGGCGCCGAGTACGAGCTTGTTCCGATGAATTTTTTCGCCGGGGATCATGCCAGTCCGGAACACATTGCGTTGAATCCCAATGCGACCGTTCCCGTAGCGGTAGACGATGAGTTTGTCTTGTGGGAATCAAACGCTATCTTGCAATACGCTGCGGATAAGGTGGGCGCTACCTCGGCCTACCCTGCTGATCTTAAGACTCGAGCAGACATCAACCGCTGGTTATTGTGGGAAGCTTCGGCGTGGTTTCCATGCTGCTATGCCTTTCTTACCGAAAACGTCGGCAAGCCTATGCAGGGTGCAGAGCCCGATCAAGCAGTGCTGGAGGCCCAAACGGAGCGTTTCCATGCGTTGGCAGCCGTCGTCGATGCCCGGCTTGCCGATCAACAATGGATTGCCGGTGATAGCCCTACAATTGCGGATATCGCTCTTGCGGCACCAATACACATGCATACCGAAGCGCTGATACCTTTGGCTACGCACAAGAATCTACATCGCTGGATGACTCAAGACCTCGAAAAGTTACCAAGCTGGGAAAATACCTACGTGGGTCCCGGTTTCACGCTTGAGCGACCAGAAAGCTAAACCCAAGCCTCAGGGTTTTCGTTTTGGTCCCCGCCGAGTAGAGTTCGACCCACACCTCGTTGGGCTGAAGATCTATGTCTGTGTTACCTCTTCTGTCACTTCTGCGACCGCTGTGCACTTCGACGCCAGGCAGAGGATTCAGAGCTCGCCATCAAGCCAAATTAATGGCGGCAGGATGCGTTCTCCTGCTTGCTGGCGGATCAATGCCAGCCCTGCCGGCAGATAGTCTTAGCTACCAGGTTACGGGGCTGGAAAAGGATGCCGAGATCGTTGTGGACAACTACGGTGTCCCGCATATCTATGCCCAGACTCACTACGACGCCTTTTTTGTGCAGGGCTTTAACGCTGCCAGAGACCGACTCTGGCAGATAGATACCTGGCGCCGACGGGGTTTAGGGCAATTGGCTGAGGTGTTTGGAGAGGCCTATGTCGCCCAGGACCGGGCATCACGTTTGTTCCTCTACCGAGGGGATATGTACCCCGAGTGGCTCGCCTACGGCTCAGACGCCAAGAGAATCGCCCAGGCGTTTAGTGCAGGCATCAACGCGTGGCTGGACATACTCGAGAGCAGACCGGAACTTCAACCTCCTGAATTTGACGCGCTAGATTACAAGCCCGCGCGCTGGGCTGCTGAAGACATCGTCCGCATCCGCAGTCACGGTTTGTGGCGCAACGTCGCCCGGGAAGTAGAGCGCGCGCAGGCGTTCTGCGCAGGTCAGGCCGATCTCACACAGCTCACAAAGGTATTAGAGCCCAGGTGGGAGACAAAGGTGCCAGAAGGGCTCGACCCTTGCAGCATCCCGGACAATGTTCTCGACGACTACCTGCTGGCAACCGCGCCCGTTCGTTTCGACCAGACTGACCAGCTGGTCGCCAATACCATTGCGGCCGGCAAATACAAGGCTCTGCGCAGCGATCTCGGAAGCAATAATTGGGCGATTGCTCCTGAGAAAACCACCACTGGACGCCCCATCCTTGCAGACGATCCCCACCGGGCGCATGCCGTCCCCTCTTTACGCTACATCGCCCATCTGAGCGCACCAGGTCTCGATGTTATTGGCGCCGGTGAACCCGCACTGCCGGGCCTGTCTATCGGTCACAACAAAAAAATCGCCTTTGGGCTGACTATATTCCCAATAGATCACGAAGACCTGTACGTCTACGAGCTTGCACAGGACCCGTTGCTGGTTGTAGCCGACGATGACGCTGATGAAACTGACGTGTCAGATGAAATTGATGTGTCTGAAGAGACTGCTGTATCTGAAGAGACTGACGCGCCGGATGAGACTGAGGTTCCTTCCGAGCCCATTGAGTACACCGGTTATCTCTATAAGGGTCGGTTTGAGCCCTTTACAACGCTCACTGAGCGCATAGCGGTTAAAGACAAGCCCGAGGTTGAGGTCACGCTGAGTTTCACTCGCCACGGTCCAGTACTTCTCAAAGATGACAAGGCCGGCCAGGCATTTGCACTTCGTGCCGCCTGGTTACAACCGGGTATGGCGCCCTATTTTGGCAGTGTGGAGTACATGCGCGCAGAGAACTGGCGTGAGTTCGTCGCCGCGCTGAATCGTTGGGGTGCGCCCTCAGAAAATCAGGTTTATGCCGACACGGAAGGCAACATAGGCTATAAGCCGGCGGGCTTGTTTCCCAAGCGAACTAACTTTGATGGGCTGCTGCCAGTCCCCGGGGATGGACGTTATGAGTGGCAAGGTTTCTGGGACATGGACGTTCTGCCCGAAGAATTCAACCCGGAGCGGCAGTGGGTAGGAACCGCAAACGCTATGAGTCTGCCCGAGGACTACGACATCGATACCTATCGCGTAGGTTTCGAGTGGAGTGCACCCTGGCGGGCAAAGCGACTGACCGAAGTACTGTCGCAACCCGGCAAGTTCAGCCCGCACTCCTCGGTGTCACTACAACGAGACTACACCTCAGTACTGGCAAAACAGGTTATCGCAGCGCTACCTGAAGTACTCCCTCGCGAGTCAAACGAACCTCACGCTGCCCCGCTACGCTACCTGCACCGTTGGCAAGGCAGACTAAACCCAAGCTCAGGTGAAGCTGCACTCTACGCGATCTGGTTCTATCGACATCTCACACCACAGCTTGCCAGCCACCTGTCAGAAGGCCAGCTGGATACTATGGATTCGTTAGCTGTTATCGACAACATGAAAACTGCACCAGAAATAGTCAAGGACTCACTGGCCAGTGCCTGGGAAGACGCCAGCGCTCTCATGGGGGAAGATGCAAGCCAATGGGAGTGGGGTTCGCTCCACAAAATCAATTTCACCCATCCCCTTCTCAATCTCCTAACCCAAGCTCAGGGTGATGCAGAGCTGCGTGAGAGCATTGAACTACCCGCTTACTCGCGCGGAGGTTCCGGCAACACAACCAATAACACTTCTTTTTCCCCAGACGATTTCCTGGTACGCAGCGGCGCATCGTTCAGAATGGTTCTTGATGTGGGTAACTGGGACAAGGCCTGGATGACTAACGCACCCGGACAATCCGGCGATCCGCGGTCACCGTTCTACTCAAATCTACTTGATGGCTGGGCAAAGGACCGGAGCTTTCCACTGCTCTACAGTCGTTATCGAATCGAGCAAGATGCCGCTCAACGCATAAAGCTGACAGCCATACCGAACTAGTCAGAACTTGCTTAAACTACGCCACATCCAAACACAGTAGGGAGACCACCCTTGCGAATTGCAATCCTAGGCGGCGACGGCTTTATCGGCTGGCCTGCGGCACTACATCTGTCAAATCTCGGACACAGCATTACCATAGTAGATAACCTGAGCCGTCGATGGATCGATACCGAACTCGGTGTCCAGTCGCTGACCCCTATGGATTCCATTCAAGAGCGTATTCGCATCTGGCGCGAGATATCGGGTAACGAACTGCGATTTGAGCTGATAAACGTAGCCACCGAATACGAACGGCTGAAAACCTACTTCGAGGCTGACAAACCCGAGGCCATCTTGCACTTCGCGGAGCAACGAGCAGCGCCTTACTCGATGAAAACTGACCGTCACAAGACCTACACGGTTAACAACAACGTCAATGCGACTCACAACGTTTTAAACGCAATGGTAGAGACTAACCTCGACGCCCATCTGGTACATATGGGAACAATGGGCGTCTATGGCTATTCCACGGTGGGCGCGGCAATTCCAGAGGGTTATCTGAGCGTAGATATCGAGCTACAGGACGGCACCAAAACACCGCAGGAAATTCTCTACCCGGCAAATCCAGGCAGCATCTATCACATGACAAAGTGCATGGATCAACTGCTCTTTGCGTTCTATGCCAAGAACGATCATCTGCGCATCACCGATCTACATCAGGGCATCGTGTGGGGTACCCAGACCGAACAGACCCGGCGCCACGAACAACTTATCAATCGATTCGACTACGACGGCGACTATGGCACTGTGCTCAATCGCTTCCTTATCCAGGCAGCTATTGGTTACCCGCTCACCGTTCACGGTACCGGCGGACAAACCCGTGCATTTATCCATATTCAAGACTCGGTTCGCTGTCTGGAACTCGCCCTACAAAGCCCGCCAAACGCCGGTGAGCGACCCAAAATTTTCAACCAAATGACCGAAACACACCGCGTAAGAGACCTCGCAGCAATGATCTGTGAGCTTACCGGTGCCACTATCACCAACTTGCCCAACCCGCGTGCCGAGGCTGATGAAAACGAATTGGTTGTTAATAATGATCAGTTCTTAGAGCTAGGCCTGAACCCGATCCGACTGCAAGAAGGCTTACTGGATGAGCTGTTGGAGGTTGCTCGCAAGTACCAACATCGTATTGATCTGGGTCGGATTCCCAGCAAATCAGCCTGGAACCGAACACAGGCGGCTGGGCTGAATCGCGTTGCTGGCGTAGAAGCCAGTACACAGGTAGAGGGCAATATTGAAGTAGAAATGCCTGGCTCTCCTTCAGCAGAGTCTTCACAGCGGGCCTCCGGTGATCGCTAACAGATCATCAATGTGAGTCAGAGATTCGCCTATACCACACTGGTTACGAACGCAGACTACGCGCTGGGTGCGCTCGCTCTGGCCCGATCTTTGGTTGCGGTGAAAAGTTGCTATCCGCTGATCGTAATGGTTACTGAGAACAGCGCACACGATCCAGCGACATCCGAGGGACTCGACAAACTCCAGTCTGCTGGCGCGACAATCAAAATAGTAAAGCCACTGCCTTTTAGTGATGGATTTAAAGGACGCCACAGTCGCCGCAGCCAACATGCTCGCTCGCCCTTCACTAAAGGAACAAAGCCCATATTCCATGACCCTCTGGATAACTTTAGTAAACTCACCCTTTGGACGATGGACGAGTTTGAGCGAATTGTGTTTCTCGATGCCGATACTCTGGTCGTAAAAAACATCGATCGGCTGTTTGGGTATCCAGAGTTTTCGGCGGCGCCAAATCTTTACGAATCATTGAACGACATGCATCGACTGAACTCGGGTGTGTTTGTGGCCCAGCCGGATAGCGGTCGATTTGAAGCGATGATCAAAAGTCTGGATGCCCCCGAGGCCTACTGGCCGCGCACTGACCAGACTTTTCTCGAGCAGTATTTCCCGGCCTGGCATGGACTGCCCTATACATTCAACACACTTCAATACGTTTTCTTTAACTTGCCAAAACTCTGGGAATGGCGATCGATTAACGTAGTGCATTACCAATACGAGAAACCCTGGCAAGAGCACAACCCAAGACGGGCAGAGCTTTTACCCCTGATCGATCTATGGCATCAGATGCTGGACGGTGCTTTACCACCTGGCGAACTACGTACACCGCATGGCTGACCTTAAAAAGGTAGTAGTTACCGGCGCAAGTGGTCGGGTGGGTCAGTTTGTGGTTCAGCGACTGATTGACGAAGGCATCCAGGTTCGTGCAACCCAATCTCCCAACCGACATTCCAGCCTCAAGGAAAGCCTGCAAACAAGCCCTCTGTTGGAAACGGTGGTGTTTGATCTGCGCTGCCCCAACACAGCGGATGCGTTGCTTGCAGAATGTGATGCGCTGGTACACTGCGCCTTTGCTCACGCACCGGGTCGCTACCGCGGCGGTGAGGGTCGCGACGCAGCGGGGTTCTGGCGCGCGAACCTGTTGGCCACCCAGGCGTTGCTCGATGCATCCGGGCGCTGCGGCACAAGTCGGGTAATACTGCTTTCCAGTCGCGCAGTCTACGGCGGCCAAAGCTCAAAAGTCGTGAGCGATGCAAGCCCGGTTGCACCGGACTCTCACTATGGCGCGTTGAAGCGAGCCGAGGAATCACTACTTGCCATTGCATCACGCCGTTACGGGTTTGACGGGGCAAGTCTCAGAGCCACCGGTATATACGGCGTGTTAACCGACATTTCCGAAAGCAAGTGGTTCAAAGAGTGCAAGCAAGTCACCGCGGGGCAGCCCATTACCGAGGTCCGGGCCGGTACAGAGGTGCATGGCGACGATTTGGCAGATGCACTATGGCGCCTACTGCGTGTACCCCCTGGAACTTTGGCCAGTCGAATATTCAACTGCAGTGATCAATGGGTGAGTAGCAGAATGCTTGCGCGCGAGCTGAATCAACTCACAGATCAAGAGCTTGTGTTACCTGATCCAGTACCACCCGAAACGGTTCAGGGAGTGATGCGCTGTGATGGCCTGGCAAGCTTGGGCTGGCAACCCGCGGGTTATGCTCGCGTGATCGACGTGCTGAAAGAACTGCTAAACAGCTAAACGAGCAACTCCAGCTCAGAAAGCGTTGCCAGGTGATAGGTGGGTTGATAGTAAGAACCCACGCTTTCATCATTTGCTACAGCTCTGTTGGTTGATGACACCAGTGCCACATCAAGTCCCGCCGATTTTGCGCCAACCACATCAAACTCAACCGAGTCGCCAACGTAGAGTATCTGACTGCGCTCCCGTTCGGCGATACCGAGTTGCCGCAGGGCACGATTGAAAATTTCTGCATCGGGTTTGCACGCTCCAAGTTCATCTGAACACATGGATTGCTCCATGAACTGATCGAGTCGGTAACGAGCTACCAATGGCTGCAGATACTCGGTTGCGTTGTTCGAGACAATAGCCAAACGCGCTCGATCAGCAAGCGCCCGGAGTACAGGATGGCAATCGGGCTTCAACCGCAGCTGATCAAGCACCGCGCGGCACTGGCGATCAAAATAGCGCTGGGCAATCTGGTCAAGCTCTGTTGTAAGGTATCCCGAGCTTTGATATCGCTCCAGATCGCTGTCTCGACACAATTGCAACGCAATCAAACCGCGCAGCAGGTGTTCGGTAACCAACTGCTGATGGCGGTAGGCGCCTCGTTTTAAAAAGGCAGCATCCGTGGCGCGACGAGCTTGCTGGAAAAGATCCGCCAGCGCGGGCTGCTGACTCGCCGAGAAATGACCCAACTCCCGCACCGCCAGCCGTTGGTTGCGCTCCGAGTAGAAACGCGGCAAGGGCTCGAACAGGGTTCCTCCCTGGTCGAACAACACCCAGCGGTATCGCCGGATCGAGCCTGATTTTTCAGTATTTTGCACTAATTTTGATTACTTAAAGTAGTGGATCGAGTGCAGTACACTGCGTCCTAGTAGAATACCGCTGAACCGAACCCAGCGCATTGAAAATAGCGCCTTGAAAAAGCGCATCCCCAACACTCCAGACTTAACCAATCAATTCGAGTAGTCACCGTGTCTAAAACGTACCGTTCATCATCAACGCCAATATCGCCAGTTTTTGGATCGATTGCCATCTGTCTGCTCGTTAGCCTGCTGTCGAGCACGCCAATTGCCGCTGAAGAGACGCGCTTCCCAGGCCTGGAGGCATTGATGAGCGAGGAAGAATTTTCTCGCACCGGTCTTGATAAACTGACACCGGTGCAACGAGCCAACTTAAATCGATGGCTCGCAGCGCGGGCGCGCTTCAAGCTCGAAGAAATCAGCGATCCGAAAAAAGGTGAAAAGGCTCAAAAGTCTGCCAAATCAGACACCAAGCCACCCAAACGCGTTGTGGCCAAGCGCCTGAGCCTCATTGAGCGCACGAAGGTAAAACCGATTCGTACGCGTATCGTAGGCCCCTTTCGCGGCTGGACCGGCAGTACAGTGTTCGCACTGGAAAACGGTCAGTACTGGAAGCAGCGCCAATCTGGCAATTACCGCTACAAGGCGGAGTCACCAGAGGTGGAACTGTTCAAGAATCGGCTCGGCTTCTGGGAAATCAAAATTCTCGCCACAGGCAAAACCGTCAAGGTTTCAAGATACGATCCTTAAGTATCATGACTCAAGCGATGAACATCACCCGCACAGTCGTCCTGATTGGGCTTGGCCTATACGCACTGTTTTCTGCACCTGTGATTTTGGCAGCCGAGGCACTGCACAAAGATCAAACCCTGGTCTTAACAGCCTCCGAGCTCGACAACGGACATCAACGCTTGAGCGAAGCCTTGGCGGCAGCCGTACCCGGCTACACTAGCCCTCTATTTGCGAACCGCGGCGCCAGTGCACACGCACGCGTTGTGCTCGATCGAGGGTTATCACCCGATCAAACCTTGATATTGGTGAACGGTGAGCGTCGTTACAAGTCGGCCATTGCGCACGTTACTGACACTCCAGCCCAGGGCGCTTTTGCGGTAGACCTGGATGCCATACCGCTGGCAGCGATTGATCGGATAGAAATAACCCGCGCCAGTGGCAGCGTTCAGCATGGCAGTGCAGGCGGAGCAGGCGTCATCAATGTCGTACTAAAGAATCGAGATCAGGGTGGTGAACTCTATGCAGATTTCAGTCAACACAGTACGGAGGTCAGCGGTGTAGACGACGTCACCGCCACCGATGTTGCGCCGTCTGTTATCGGCCTTACTACCGCCGGTGATCGCAACCCGGATGACGGCGATGGTGATACCTTGCGCCTAGGTGGCAGCTGGGGTTTCAAGGTGGGCGATGCGGGGCGCCTGAACGCGGCTGCAAGCTTTATGGATCGCAAACGTACTTCGCGAGAAGGTTTTAGCCGCGACGCCTTGTTTCCACTTACTCCAGATGGAGAGTTTGATCAACGAGAGCTCACCACCGAACGCCTGCTACAGCGATTTGGTGATGCAGATACCCAGGAACTCAACTTCTCAGTTGCCTTTGAACAACAGGTACACGGCCTAACCTTCAATCTGTTGGCAAGCTACGCGGCTCGTACCGCCAAGAGTTTTGCGGCATACCAGCGGCCAATCAGCGCCCCGGACTCAATTGGTGTTTTCCCGGAGGGCTATTTGCCGGAACAAGCCTCTGATAGCGACGGTCTGTCCGTCACACTGCAGCTGGCTGGCACCCATTTTGGATGGGACTGGCTAGCCACTTACCATCAGGGTGAAGATGAACTCGACTGGACACTGCAAGACAGTATTAATTTGAGTCTCGATCTGGACCCACTCAACCCTGTTGTTGCGGCGCCTATTACCGAGTTTTTAATCGGCAACAACGAAAGTCGTATTCAGGAGTTATCTCTGAAAACGAACCGCTATATCAAACTGCCCCTGGCAGATAGCAACCGCCTGCAACTGGGTTTTGACTATCAACTCGGTGATCACGAAATCGAGCGCGGTGACCAGGCGTCATTTCTGGACGGTGGCAGAATAAATTCAAACGGTGTGTCGGAGCAAAGTGGCTCTCAGCAGGTTATAGGTATCAGACCAGACAACGAGTTTGATGAAGGCAGGGTCAGCTATGCCGTTTTTGCGGAGCTGCAGAGCGCCTGGGATGCGCATGATCTAAGTAGCCGAATTGGTGCCCGGTACAATGACTATGACGATATTGGCTCTGAATTTGATGTGAGCATAGGCATCTCCTGGCAACCGCAGGATGCCTTGCGGCTAAACGCTGACATTAGCCGCGGTCATCGAGCTCCGGATATCGGTCAGCGTTTCTATAATGGTACTTTTGTACGCTACTTCGACCAGGCACTCACTCGAGTCGAGATTTTGGGTTCGGAAACTGAGCTGGCAGAAGGTTTGGGTGCTTCCCAACTAACGGCAGAAACATCAGTCAGTGCGAACCTCTCTGCTCACTGGCAACTGTCCGATGCCCTTCGTATAAGAGCCGCCTTCGCCTGGCTCGATCTCGATGACCGGGTTTTGCTGAGCGAAGCCCTGGCAAGTTCAGAGATCGATAGCGCTTTCCAGCTTGCAGGAATCGACGCCGAGCGAGCGGCGTTTTACATCAATGGTGCAGACACTGAAACCACCAGCCTCGACATAGGAACCAGTTACAGACTCACCCTACCAGGCAGCTATATAGATTTTGACCTGGATGCATCGCTCTACAATACAAATGCCAGTAGCAATTCGGCGGCGATTGAGAGGCGAGTGCTTCAGCGACTGGAGGAAGGTGGCCCCGGTGCAAAAGTGCATTTCAGAACAAACTGGCAACGCCCCAGAACTTCACTTGAATTTCGCGCTACCTGGTTTGGTGATTCCACTCACCCTGGTGACACTGCCGCCGCAGATCACGACAACGGCACAGGTTTGTTACTGGATCTGACATTGGAATATGTGCTGAACAAAACGGTGACAGCAACCATCGGCGGTCTGAATCTGTTCGACGCTTACCCGGACGAATTCTCCTCCGATACAACACTATCTCCCAATGGTTTCGAAATCCCCTTCTCAAGCTATACGCCCTGGGGATTCAATGGCAGATCTGTATTCTTTGCGTTACGGGCAACTTTACCCTAAGCAAACTCAGGATGCTTTGTGAATGCTGAGCTGAGGAAACGGAATAGTCCAGCCAAACTCAGCACAGGCATCCACGTTCCAGCGTTGAATAGCGCGACGCAACCGATTATAGATGTCCGCGACCTGACCACTGAAGTCAGCGATAACAACAACATCCAGTGAAGATGCGGCCGCGTTCTCAAACTCGATACGTAGATTGAGTAGCGTCTCGCCATACCCTTCAGCTTCGATGCGCTGTGTTAGGTATGACTCAAGTTGAGCCAGAACATCGGTAGTGGCGATTTGCAGATGATCGTAACTAATTCCCAGGGTTTCCTTGATACGGAAGTTAGTGCTCAGGTTGATTGGGCTTTGGCTCAAAAACTCTTGAGTGTGGAAAGTACGGTGCGCACCACCCCGCTCAATCATTTGAACAAGTTCGGGAGAAATACCAACCACCTTACCGCGTCGTTGGTCCGGCAGTAGTACCCAATCTCCTTTCTGGCATGGAAACCAGGGCTCGGCTGGATTGAAAGGCCTCGAACGCAGATCAACGAGATCATCAATTTTAATCCGTAACTCAAGATCCGCCGTTGGGTTTTCGAGTAGCGTGAAAAAGTTTATTTGCTTAACTCGCCAGGGCAAGCCATCTACTTCAATTCGCTCCCCCTCTCGAACGGTGCCTATATTCAAAAATAGCTGAATTTGATGCCAGAATCGAGGCACTGCTGTGCGCAGCGTCAGCGCAATTCCAAGGAGCAACAACAGACCTATGCTAAAGAGCATCCAGTCTTCAGCAAGATAGAAAACAACCATGGGGCCAAGAATGGCTGCCATCATGATTCCAATGCGAAACAACAGATCAAACAGTCGAGTCCTGAAGCTACGCAGTTCCGCGCGATATCCAGGCATAAATCGCTCCAGCGCGCGATACACCAAACGCCCGAGAAGCAAAACGCCTAATACCGCAAGAATCGCCTGCCCCAGGTAAAGGCCCCGATTACGCACAAAGGTTTTGAAGTAGCTCTGCGAGGCTTCAGTAAGAGACACTTCCGTACTTTCGAGCTTGGCAAGCTGAAACTCCGCCGATTGGAGTTGGCTGGTCATAAAGGTCAACTGGTTTTGCCATTCGCCCTGCATTTGCACAAGGCTTTGTCTAACCGTTTCATTGTCGGCATTCACCAGTAACGTATCCAGGTTATCTATTGCGCCCTGGGCAATCGGAATGCGTTCACCAAAATAGTCCAGCTTGTCGCGCAAAGCTGCCTTTGCACGAACATGTGAGGTCAAGCCTTTGAGTTCTTTCATCAAAGGTTCGAGCAGAGAGAACAATTCCTGTTGAAAATTAAACGCCTCGGGCTCTGCTTCCGTTAGCGAGGCAATATCTGTCCCTGTCGCTATTTCGCTAATGCTGTTTTGAGTCGAATCCAGATCTGCCTTCAAAGATTCGATGCGTTTTTGCAGATCAGGTTTTTCAACATCCGAGACAAACTCGATTTGTTGAGTAGCATCGCGGATATCTCTGGCGAGCCGGTCACGCAAAGTAACCAGTGAGGTCAGCGTGTCCAGAGAATCTTCCAGGAGCACTTCTGCATCCTGTTCTATCTGCTGCGCCTCCGAGAGCTCCACTGGCTCAATGGGTGTTTCTTGTTTTTCTGCTGGGGCCGCAGCATGAGCAGCCGGTTGCACGCTCCACAGTAGCGCCATTATTAGCGCGAATGTTAGCGCCGTGATCAACGTTTTAGACATGGCAGGGCCGGCAGGCCACGGCCAAGAGCGACTATCCAACGCGGGGCAAGATCGCTTGCAGGGCGTGAATAAACTCGAGAGGTTGGTCGAGAAAAACATGGTGCTGCGCTGACTTTATTTCCGTGGCAGGAAACTCATTCGGCACCAACTCTCGCAGATACTCAAGCGTTCGTTGGGTGAATGAATCACTGTGTTCGCCGTAAATCACTCCAAGTGGCAAAGTGAGGCCCTGGTAGTCTTCTGGCAGTCGATCGGCATCGGTAATGGTCATTGGCAGATCATCATCAAACTTCCAGGCCCAACCACCATCTGCAGGCATCAATGAGTTGCGCGCGATGTACTCAAGAATGTAACCGTTGGCACAATCCTGTGGCGGCTGCAGCCGAAAACGGCTCTCGGCGCTCTTCCGATCTGGATAGATCTTCGAGCGGCCGCTCATCATACTGGGGCGTTCCGGTTCCGGCTCATCGGGCGGACGTATGCCGGAGTCAACCAGGATGAGTTTGCCAAACCGGCCAGGGTATTTGTTGACCGCCTTGGCGGCCATACCTCCACCGAAGCTGTGGGCAACGACAACCACATCGGTATCAAACCCCGCATCGTCGCAGACCGCTTTTATCTCATCGGCAAACACAGACCCCGAATACTCATAACGATAGTCCGAGTCGCCCATGCCGGTGAGATCCATGGCGGCGACACAGTAGTCATCGGTGAGAGCCGGCGCAATGAAATCCCACCAGCGGGAATGCGCGTGCATGCCGTGTATCAATAACATCCCGGGTTTGGATTTGTCGCCATAACGCCGATACATAACATCACACTCATCCACTTCAACCGAGCGTGATTCGGGTTCGGTTTCTACTGCGGCGAAAAACCAGTCCGGGATTTTTGGGGTGTCCGCGTTGGAATCCCATCGAGCCATAGCGCTCTCCGCGTTAACCTGTCAACAACCAGGCGTTTTCTATAGATTTTCTATAGTTGCCCAAATCGCTTCAAATGAAAGTCTACGTTGCCAAACATCGTATCGATCATGGTTAGCCGCTTGAAGTAATGGCCAATGTTGAGCTCTTCGGTCATACCCATGCCACCATGCAATTGCACCGCATTTTGGCCAACGAACCGGCCCGACTTGCCAATCTGAACTTTAAACGCCGAGACTGCTTTCTGTGCTTCTGCAGAATAGCCTTCGTCTAAACGCATCGCGGCCATAAACATCAGGGATTTTGATTGCTCGTACTCCATGAACATATCAACCATGCGATGCTGTAGTACCTGGAACTTGCCAATAGGTTGGCCAAACTGCTCACGCGTCTTGCAGTACTCAACGGTGTCCTTGTAGAGAACTTCCATACAACCCACAGCTTCTGCACCGATCGCCAGGGTTGCTTCATCAATAACCTGTTGCAGAGCAGCAAGCCCCTGGTCTTTGTCGCCGAGCAGAACCGCAGGCGTGTTGTCGAAGGTCACTTCACTGGCTCGCAACGCATCAACAGTCGGATAGTCCCGCCGGTCAATTCCGCTGGCGGAGGCATCTACGATAAACAATGAAACCCCGGCATCGTCACGCTGTGCCCCGCTGGTACGCGCCGACACAACAAAGAAATCTGCGGAGGGGCCGTTCAGCACAACAGACTTGTGACCTGTAAGGGCAAAGCCCTCGCCGGCTACGGTTGCCGCGGTTGTTAGATCCGCGAGATTGAACCGGCCCTGAGGCTCTGCGTAGGCCAGTGCACCCTGCATGGAGCCGTCGATGATGCCTGCCAGATACTTGGCTTTTTGCCCTGCATCGCCAGCAATCTTGATCGCACCACCGGCCAGAATGACGGTCGGCAGGAACGGCTCTATCATTAGCCCGCGGCCAAACTGCTCTTGCATCAGCATGGTATCAATGGCGCTGCCGCCATAGCCGCCATCGGCTTCAGAAAACGGCATGCCCAACCAGCCCAGTTCAGCAAACTGCTTCCAGTTAGCTGCATCAAAGCCCTGCTCATGCGCGGCGGACTTTTGTCGATCATCAAAGCCATAGTCGTTCTGAATGAACTTGGAAAGGCTTTCCTGCAGCAGGGTTTGTTCATCAGAAAAAGAAAAATCCATCGAGTCTCACCTAATTGTTGGGTCTAAATCTGTTTATGTCTGTTTGTGTCTGTTTGTCTGGCCAGCCGCTCACCGGCTTGGCTGGGTCTGAGGAAACGGCGTTATCAGGGAGCTGTAACACTGATTTCGCAATAATGTTCTTCAGATGCTCGCATGGGGCGCTGACCGCCGCGCGAGCGCGATCAGACAGCATACCCAATAGGGCTGGCTGGGAAAACTCCGGACCAATGGGTCCTTCGTTATCGAGAGCTGAAAAATCAACAAAAGGCAGCGCAAAGTAGCCCAACGCGTCCATTTGCAGATCTGCCAGCTTCTGGTTCAGTGGCGACATCTTCGACGCCACCCCCAGTCGAAGCCCCAAGGGATCAGACGCAGAGCCAGGTCCAGGGCCAGAATAAGCCCGGGCTTCAAGCACTTCGAGCGCCTCTAGTTCCACCTCCAGCGCATGCAGCCGTGTGCGAAAATGCTCGTCTTGCCATAGCCCCTCTGGCTCCGCCTCTGAGACAAACGCAGAGCCTGTCTGGGGCTGCGCCATGGCCCTCAATTCCGTCAGCAAGCGCCGGTTTCGGGCTAGCAGGCCCGGGCGACAAAGCTCCTCCTGTTCCAGCCATTGAGCGTAAGTCCCGCCGCTTCCGGGAGCGCCCAGCATGTGCTGGGCCCCCACCTTGACGTTATCCAGAGTCAGGCTGTGAACCCTGTGTTGGCCGGCCAGCTCCCCGATCATCGGTCGAGGCGTAACCGTCACGCCAGGAGCCGCGGATTCAACCAGAAACAGCGAATATTCACCTCGTTTGCCTGCCATCTCAGCCAACACACAGAACCAGTTTGTTTGCGCTGTTTCGGCAGGCGCCACGTCCAACACCCAGGGCTTGACGCCATCAAGACGCCAGTAGCCGCCGCCAAGGTTTGTATCAGCATTTGTATCGGCATTCGTGTCGGCAATGGGGGCAGCACGGCATTGAATCTGCGCCAAATCCAGTGCACCAGAATCTTCGCCCAGAGCCGGACACCAGACCACATCACCACGGGCAATAGCAGGCAGGTGACGCTCTTGCTGCGCATAAGTCCCCACCTGCTGCAGCAACGGCCCAATCAGGTCTGCCCCATGCATAGACAGCTGTGGGCCACAGACCGCGGCAAGCTCCTGCTCCCATAGCAGTCGTTGCCGTGGGCTCCAGCCTGCACCGCCAGCAGCGACAGGCCACTGAGGCGTTAGCCAGCCACGGCCAGCGAGGGCATCAATAAAACGTCGTTGCTCTCGCCACTGCCTGGGTCCTGGCATCTGCCAGGCGTTGGTTGGCCAGGTTTCCGCGAGAAACTGGCGAACATCCTTCAAAAAATCCCGATCTGGGGCTGTCAGCTTGAAATTCATTGGCACAAGTTTAACCGCAAAGGCCTCTGACATTCGGTCGTCAAACACTTCTCGGACGCTTCGCACGCTGCCACTGGACAAGCGCCAACAGACCGGCCAAATTGTTGCCCATTAAAAGTCACCAACAAAGAGCGCCTGGGAGCGCCCGGGAGCGACTGGCATATGGTATTGCGGCTATTTTCCAGGTCGTCCTCTTCTTCTGACTCTGCGGACAAAAAATCAGCGGCAAAACAGGCGGCACCACAACCACAGGTGCTGCCCGCAACAGCAACTACCGAGGAGCGTGTTGCCGCTGTTCGTAACGCGGGGCAGCCGAAAGAGCGTCAGGCGCTCATCAAGGATATCGCAGACCCCAAAGCACTTCGCGATCTGGCCCAGGAACCCGACTGTCTGGCTGCCTGTGCAGATCGGCTTGCCAGTCTTGAGTCAATAGACTCAGCACTCGAGCTGGTACGAACTGCACAATCCAGGCGCACTGCACAGCCAGCAAACAGTCTGGGCGATGCTGCGATCCAACTGGCACTACACACGCATAACAATGAACTCCGTAGCGCCCAAATCGACGCACTGAATTCTGAGCAGTCTTTGGTTGCCCTCGAACATGCCTCACGCTCAAAAAACAAAACCTGCAATCGACTCGCCCGAGCCCGCCTGGATGCTCTGCGCAGCGCCAGAGTCCAATGCGCGGAGGCTACTGCAGAAACTCTGGAGATCGCGCAACACGCCGAACGTCTTGAGGTTGATGCCTATTTGAGTGCGCGCTACGACGCGTTGGCTCAGAAACATCAGAGAGCGAGTGAGCACCACGCACAAAGTAGCGCCCTGCTAAGACACTTCGGTGAAACAGCGCAGGCCCTTGCTGTGATGCCGAAACCTCCAAGCGTCGTTGTCGAAGAAACTGTCACCAGCGGTCCAGATTTTTCAGAACTCGCGACAAGATTTGGTGCATTCAAGAAGTCATTGATCGAAGGGGTACAGGCTAAGGATATCGCGATTGATTTAGCTCAGGCCGCAAGCGAGTGGCGAGAAGCCATTGCTCAGGCAACGCCGGATGCACAAGCAATAGAAGAAGTTTCCAGCTGCTCCAAACTCTACGAATCAGTGCGCTCCTGCGAAACGCTACTGGAAGAACGAAAAGCAGCAATTAGCGAGTTACTCCAAAGCGAGGCACCTTTAAAGGCGCAAGACATACAGGGACTTACCCAGGACGAACTACACACTGCGTGGCAAGCCCGTGAGTTAGCCCATAATCAAACCAGATCGATCAACGAGTTAACTAAAAACCTGCGTTATCCAGGGGCAGTGAAACAACCTGATCTTTTTGCGGCACTCGAAACGCGCAGAAGTGAACTTGCAGCGGTACAACGCGCCTGCGCAGAAAAACAAAAACCTCTGGAAACAAGCTTCGATGAACAGATTAATCAACTCGATAAAGCCATTAAGTCAGGGGAACTAAAAAAAGCCGAGTCGGCCCGCGCACAGGCATTCAAGTTGCAGGACGCTCTTCCTGGTGATGCAGCACGCGGTGCAAGAAAACGCTTTGGCAGCCTCATCGCCAGCATGCAGAACCTTCGGGATTGGCAGCACTTTGCGACCGACCCAAAACGGGAGGAACTGTGCGAAAAGATGCAGGCGCTTGCCATGCAGCCCAAAGAGCCGGACGAACAGGCGGATCTGGTAAAAGAACTACGCTCGCAATGGAACGCCTTGGGTGGAAAAGGACCCAAGGAACTCGCCAACCGATTCGACGATGCGGCTGCTCGCGCCTTCGAACCTTGCCGCCAGTACTACGCGGAACTAGCACAAACCCGGGAAGAAAATCTAAACACACGAAAGCAGATTCTCGCGCAAGTGGAAGGGTTTGTTAATGAAACTAACTGGGCCAATGTTGATCTCATCAACGTTCGGAAAATACTTGATTCTGCACGCAGTGAATGGCGAGCGGCCTTCCCGGTTGAACGGAATGCCAACAAGAAACTCGAGAAACGTTTTCAGAGCGCTACCGATGATCTGTATGCGAGGCTCAAGGATGGCTGGGGAGAAAATCTCGCTGCAAAAGAAAAACTGGTACTAGAAGCCCAAGCGCTGCTCAACAGCGAGGAGGCTTTGCCGGCGCGACTGGATACTGCCAAGCAGTTACAGGTACGCTGGAAAGAAACAGGGCCTGCTCCTCGCGGGCCTGACCAAAAGCTATGGAAGAAATTTCGTACAGCCTGTGATGCTCTGTTCAATGCTCGGGATGAAGAACGCTCGGCTCAGCAAGCCCAATACGCTGACAACCAAACCAAAGCCAACGCACGCCTGCAGGAGTTTGCCCAGGTCCTCGAAACCACTGAGGCCGCTGAACTAGATCGCTCACTGCTTAGTGCTCTAAAACAAGACCTTAACCAAGTCGAGCACCTGGACCGCGAGATAATTAGCAAACTTCGTACTCTAGAAGATCGCTTCAAAGCCAAGCTTGCACTCAAAGCAGCGGCTCAAAAGATCGAGAAGCTGGCCTTGTTGCGCGCCCTGGATACCCAGGCAGCCACCGCAGAGCTCAATGGAGAAGCTGTGGCCCAGGAAGTCGTTACTCAGGATGCGTTGTTTGCTGAGCGCCGGCTGGCTGAGGCCAATGCGCATCTGGATCTGGTTATCGAAGCCGAATCCCAGGCTGGCATCGATTCACCCGCAAGCGATGCTCAAAGACGCATGGAACTGCAAGTCCAGCGACTAAACGCGGGGATGAACAGCGGCGCACGGCAAACCCTTGGGGCACTCGAATTTGCAAGGCAGTGGTGTGGGCTTCAGGCAACCAACGACTCTCAGGCGCTGCGCAGTCGCTTGTTTGCAGCAGCTGAAAAACTACTGGCGCCTTAGGTTGCGAGATGAACCTTTGGTGGTGACCTAGCCAGGCAGCAACAACTCAACGCGCGCCCCGCCGAGAGGACTTGCACCCAAAGACAGTTCGCCGCCGTAGAGCGACACAAGCTCGACAACAACGGAGAGGCCAATGCCCTGGCCTTGCTTTGCGGTGTCTCCACGACCACCGCGGGCCAGAACCTGGGCCTGCTGATCGGCTGGAATCCCCGGACCGTCGTCGTCGAGAACAATTAACACGGCGTTCGAAGGACCGCCAACAGAAGTTTCGTCAGGTTCCAACACCCGAACCTGCACTCGGGACCTGGTGTATTTAAAAGCGTTTTCGAGAAGATTACCCAGCATTTCCATAAGATCTCGTTCATCGCCACGAAACTTCAAGTCCTGAGAGCCCGCAATATCGATCTGCAGGCCTTTGTCGCGATAAGCCGTGCGCAGCGCCTTGCTCAATCTTTCTATCACTCTGCGCACCCCAACCAGATGACCAACCACAACAGGTCCACTTGAAACCGCGCGCGACAGCTGATGCGCCACGGTGGTCTCCATCCGATCCAGTTGATCGTTAAGCAACGAACGATCCGGGGAGGTGGGATCGCGCAGTGCGTTTCGGATCACCGCAAGCGGGGTTTTCAGCGAGTGCGCCAGATCATCAAGCGCATTGCGATGCCGCGCCCGACTGGCGGTTTCATGTTCGACAAACCGATCCAGATTGTTAGCAAGCCCAGTCAATTCATGGGGATAATCACCACTCAAAGACTGCCGTTTGCCTGCTTCAAGCTCGGCCACTTCATCCGCCATAACACGCACAGGCCGCAGTCCGACACGAACGGCCACAATCTGCACAAGCACCATTACCAGTGCCACCCCCAACATTCCCACCCAAAGGCTGCGACGAAACTCGTTGACCTGTACTTCAAATGGTCCGCTGTCTGCCGCCGCTCTGAACAACAGCTCCACTTCTTCACCCCTGTCCTCCCAAATCACCGCGTAGGACAAAAAGAATCGTTTGAGACCCTGCACTCGTCCATCGTAGAAACGGAAGTCCCCCGGCGCCAGCCGGTCTCCACCAATGGAGCTGGACAAGGCCGCGAATTCAACGTCGGACAGCCGCGCAGACCGCGACATCCAGAGTTCTTCGCCGTCTGTCGTTTGAACCACCGCGTAACGCCCAGATTCCGGCTGGGACAGAACCCCCAGGGTTGCATCGTCAGGCAGATACAGACCGTCCTCGGCTTCTTCAACCGCCCCCATTACCGAGTAGATAACAAGCTCGAGCTGTTGCTCTGCTGCCGCCAGGTTGCTTGCACGAAACGAAGCATCCAGCACCGCTCCGGTGAGCCCCAATGACACGGCGAGCACCAGGAGCGTCAGGATGAGTAGCCGTGACTGAAGTCCTGGCTTAAACATGACGAGCGATCAGCAGAGAATCAAGACGCACTGGGTGGCAAGCACATCACCCCTCAGCCCGTAGATTCTGCGGCAAACCGGTAACCCTGGCCGCGCACTGTGCGAATAGGTTTGCGCGTTCCATCGGGATCCACCTTCTTGCGCAGCCGACCGACAAACACTTCGATTACGTTACTGTCACGGTCAAAATCCTGATCGTACAGATGATCGGTGAGTTCTGTCTTCGACACAACGCGGTCTCCGTTAACCATCAGATACTCGAGGACTTTGTATTCAAACGCGGTCAGCTCAACCAGATCGCCGGCCAACCGAACTTCCTTTTTAGCGGTGTCCAGCTGCAAATCCCCAGCGGTCATCACCGGAGAAGCGTGGCCTGCGGCGCGCCGCAAGAGAGCATTTATGCGCGCTGCCAGCTCTTCCATATGGAATGGCTTGGTTAGATAGTCATCAGCACCGGCTTCAAGACCACGAACCTTGTCTTGCCAATGGCTGCGCGCTGTGAGAATCAGGACCGGAAACGAACGATCTTCGGAGCGCAGCGTTTCGATAACTGCAACGCCATCTACCTTCGGCAGGCCAAGATCAATGACCGCAGCGTCGTAGCTGTATTCGCGGCCGTAATAAAGCGCTTCTTCGCCGTCAGCGGCCTCGTCTGTTACGTACCCCTCGCCCTTGAGATACTCAACCAGCTGACTGCGCAGCGCTTCTTCATCTTCAACAATAAGGATGCGCATAACTAGGCTCCTGTTCCAAAACATTATTGAGCGAGGCAAACATTCCGCTAGCCGCCCATTCTAGCCATCACCGATGGTGCGTAAGGGGGGCTCGGGGGGAGCAGCAGGCGGCGCACTGGTTTGCCCACTTCGTACATACAGGGTCTTGACCCGGCCACCATCCACCAGAACGCGCACTCGATAACCCAGGGAATCGCCACGTCGGGAAGGGTTTACGGAGAGCACTCTCCCACCAAGGAGCTTTCGCGCCCGGGCGGCGGCTTGCGCGGCACTCACGCTGGGTTGGGCGACAAAGGAGCTACGCCCTGAGGCCTCGAGTTGCGTTTCGTCTTGCGCCCGATCTCTTTCAGAGTCTGCAGCAAAAGCCGCTCCTGACAACGCGCTGCTCCAAAAGAGCAGCGCGCTGGCGGCCATCAGCGGCTTCAAATGACTTGGCCGGGCACTTCTGATCCTGAGCTTTGACGAGAATAAGCTGGACATAACTCTGCCGAACGCCCATCAGGCGAAACACGCTGATTGTAACCCATTAGCTAGGGGACGGGGGTGACCGAAACGCTGACGTCCAGATACCGACCCGGGTCGTAATCAAGCAAGGTGGTGTAGGTTTCGCCACCATAGGCGTAGGCCACATCGTAACCTCTGATCCGCTCCTCAGTCCGGGTGTCAGAGACCACCTCGCAGACCTGTTCTGTGCGGTAACGCACACCAGAATAGCTGTCACTACGACGCTCGTGATTACGCCGTGAGATATCGGCCCCAATCGAACCACCCAGCACGGCACCAACGGCGGTCCCGATCTTTTTATTGGTCTTGCCATTTCCGACCGCATGGCCCAGCGCGCCGCCCACAATGGCACCAACAACGCCTGGCGTCCGGGAGCGGTAGCCACGGGAATAGCTGTCCCGATAGCCGTTGCTGTTCAGCCGCACCCGTTCGTTTCGGCACACCTCACGGGGCTGATAGACTTCCACCGTCTCCACTACCGGGTTGACGCTCAGTACCTCTGCGCGCTGAATCTGGGAGTCATCCTGGACGCCATGGTGATAGTTTGCCATTGCCGGGGCAGCTGCGAGAGTCAGTAGTCCAGTCATCACACAGGCAACTAACCCTGGTGTTGACCCAAGCCTAATCATTGGATCGGCCAGGGTTGCCGGGGCACCAGGCCTCGTATCTGCATGGTTTGGGCAAGTGTGGGTAGTCATGGCGAACACCTCTCATGTGAATCTGATACATCAAAAAATTCAAAAACGGCGCTGATACTCGGGCATCAGGTGATCCTAAGGTAGGCAGAACTGACTGAACCGGGAATGAATGTGGAACCGCCAGTCAAATCTCGGTCTAACTTTTAGCAATAATTGTCGGATATCAGTGCTTTTGCCGGCCCCTGGAGGCCGCTAGACTGCGCCGACAACTATTTTTCGAATCAGTCCCGGTTTCAGAGGCTCGGTCCCTATGCGCTCAAACAAGCGATTTTGCTTTTTTCCTCTCGATCAACGCTCTGCGCCCACTCCAAAGCGCCACAGATTTCCCCGAGCCCTGCTCGGGTACGGCACCCTGGTTGGCAGTCTGCTGTTGGCGGCCTGCTCAACGAGTGAGCCCAATGTGCTCGCCACAGACTCGGTCCTTGGTTCGAGTGCCGGGAGCACTACGCCTAACACCGTTGTAAAGAGTCCTAACGATGATCGTGAGTACCGTTACATCACACTGGACAACAAACTACGGGTTCTGCTGGTTGCAGATCCAGAAACAGACAAGTCGGCTGCCGCCTTGGTGGCTTTGCGAGGCAGCTTTGATGAACCCGAAGCGCGTCCGGGACTGGCTCACTTCCTTGAACATATGTTGTTCATTGGCACAGAGAAATATCCAAAACTCGATGGTTATCAGAATTTCCTGGCTCGCCATGGCGGCAGCAGCAATGCCTACACCTCGGGTGATCACACCAACTATTTTTTTGATGTGCAGCCAGAAGCATTCGACGAGGCACTAGATCGATTCGCACAGTTTTTCATCGCGCCACTTTTAGACCCCGCTTACGTCGGCCGCGAGAAGAAAGCAGTTCATAGCGAATACCAACTGCAACTCAAGGACGACGGTTGGCGCGGATTTGCAGTGCAAAAAAAGAGCATGAACCCGGACCATCCAGGTACGCGGTTTAACATCGGTAGCCTCGAAACCCTGGATGGCGACGTCCAGAGCGATCTCATCAAGTTTTTCAATGAAAACTACTCCGCAGACCAAATGACACTGGTACTCCTGGATCGATCAACTCTCGACAATCAGGAAGCTCTTGTTCGCGAAAAATTCAGCGCAATAAAGAACTACAACATCGGCAAACGGGCTCCCCTACCACCGGCTATCCAAAAAGATCTGTTGCCCATCGAGGTGAGACATCAGACTCTTAAGGACACCCAGTCACTAAGCTATAATTTCCCGGTACCAAGCCTGTCCGACCATTCAGCGACAAAGCCGGGTGTGTATATTTCAAATCTGCTCGGCCACGAAGGCCCAGGTAGCCTTTACAACCATCTTCGTGAATTAGGCCTTGTCGAGTCACTGGGCGCCTCCGCTCAGCGATTCGATAACGAAAACTCTTTTATTAGTGTGGACATCCAGCTCACAGACGCTGGAGAGTCACAGGTAAGTGTTATTACCGAAGCACTTTTCGACTATATCGAACTGATCAAAGCCGAAGGCATCAACCGTTGGCGCTACGACGAACAGGCAGCGCTCGCCAATCTGGCGTTTCGCTTTCGCGAGAAAGGTTCAGCAACCGGACTGGTCTACAGCCTTGCCCCGCTTATGGACCAGTACCCGCCAAACGACTTGCTTACCGGCCCACAGTTGATGCGCTCGTTTGATGAGGCGGTAATAAAGCAGTACCTCAATGAACTAAACCCTGACAACGTAGCAATCACTAGAGCATCTAACGATCAAGTTACCGATCGGGTCGAGGAATGGTTCGAAGTACCCTACGCTCTGGAAACCACTACGGTGAAATTCCATGAAGCGTCCAATCCTGCACTAAAACTGCCTGCTCCAAACCCATACATACCAAAGCGCCTTGCTCTGGTAGAGACAACGCCAAACAATCCCACACTTTCGATCTCTGAAGCTGGTCTGGAATTGTGGAGTGCACCTGATACCGAATTTGGCACTCCCCGATCGAGCGTGTTTTTGCAGATCTCCAAGCCTGGCGGCATACGAGATGAAGGCGACGCAGCTCGAGCCCGTCTGTACGCGAGGCTTGTGCAAGATGAACTTAACGCAGGAATTTACTCTGCCGCACTTGCAGGGCTGGGATACGGAATTAGCAGCTCGGGTTCCGGTTTCAACCTGAACGTTGCCGGTTACAGCGACAAACAACAACTACTCCTTGGCGACGTGCTCAAATCCTTCAGAAACATGGAGATCAACCAAGAGCGTTTTGAGCTTCTGAAAACCGAAATGCTGACCAACTGGCGCAATTTCAAGTCTGAGCGACCCTACACTCAGGCGTGGAATGCGCTTCGCGTTGAGCTCAACAGCCAACAATTTGCCCCAGAAGCGCTCGCTGACGCGCTGCAAAAGGTAACCCCTGAAGACCTAACTCTTTGGCGCAACAAAGCACTGGAAAAAGTGGGTATCAGAGCGCTCTTACACGGCAATCTTGATAACAGCACCGTACAGGCTCTCAAACGCAGTCTTAAAGCCAACCTGAATCTTGCGGAAGTGCCTGCAACGACCCCGGCAATTGGTGAGATAAGCGGCACGCGCAATCAAACAGTTGACGTTGATCACGACGACTCAGCAACGGTGCTCTATGTCCAGGGCGAAAATGAAACCCATTCGGAACAGGCCCGGTTTGGCTTGCTCAGCCAGTTACTGCGTTCTCCCTACTTTACTGCGCTACGAACTGAGCAACAGCTTGGCTATGTTGTGGCCGCAGCCAACGGTCGAATGTATAAAACCCCTGGTCTTGTGTTTATCGTGCAATCTCCGGTTGCCTCCAGCGAACAGGTGAGAGCCTCGACCATCGAATTTGTCTCTGACTACCAGAAAACAATTCTGGAAATGTCTGCTGAAGAGTTTGCTGCCGCAAAAGGTGGTTATCTCAATGAGCTGCGAGAGAAAGACAAGAATCAGCATGGCCGAGCCGGTCGTTACTGGAGTGATTTGCTGTTCGACATCACCACTTTTGATGGTCGCGAGCGGGTGGCAAAGGAAGTGGAGCAGCTAACACAGGAACAGATGGCTCAGGCCGTCAAAATGCTGGGAGCAAAGCTTGAGTCTGAATATTTCCAGGTCTCCAGTCCTGGCAAGTTTAAATCAGATGCCTAACGCTTAAGCCAAGGCCAAACAGTCCTCGGTGGGGAGGCAAGTGACATGTCATCCCCGTTTAAACTCAGGTTTGGGTTGTAAAAAGGGTCCTGTTCCAGGGCATCACCCCAACGACGCTGCATGTAATGCACTTCTTTCTCAAATCGCTGAAACTTGTCGTCATCCATATCGGAGCCGCGACTGGCTGATTCCATATGAAATAATGTCGCATGCGGCGTCCACAAATTACGATAACCAGCCTCCCTTAGCCTCAGACAAAAGTCGACATCATTAAAAGCAACGGCCAGGTTTGTTTCATCCAAACCACCTAGTTCCTCATAGACTGAGCGCTTAACAACCAGGCACGCACCTGTTGACCCCGAAAGTTCCTGGCAAAGCTGCAGCCGGCCGAAGTAGCCTGGGTGAGCCACATCAACGTTTCTATGAAGATGATTTGCCACGCCCATAACACCAAGCACAACCCCACCATGTTGAACACTGCGATCGGCATAAAGCAGACGGGCACCCACACTACCCACGCCTTCCCGGACAGCCAGAGCCATCATCTCACTTAACCAGTCGTCTTCTATCATTTGGATGTCGTCGTTTAACAAACAAAGATATTCAGATTCAACATGATCTACCGCAAAGTTGTTGATCGCTGAATAGTTGAACGGCTTGTCGTAGCGCAGCACCCGAACATTCGCTTCCTTTTCAAGGGACTCAAGCAACGCAAGAGCAGCTTCATCACGACTGCCGTTATCGATAACGACCACTTTTACATTTTCATAACTGGTTTGATTCAGCAATCCAGCCATACAGTCACCGAGCAGTTGCGCGTTATCGCGAGTAGGCACGATAACGGAAACTTCTGGCCGCTTTTTAGGTAGAGGCCAGCGAACACGTAAATACCCGCCTACTCCAGCAGGTTCTACGACAACGCCAGCTTCGTCTTGCAGATGCTCCTGCACCGCACGCACACCTGCAGCCACTGCTCGATCCAGGTGGTCAGTAGAAAAAGAACCCGAGCCACTAAAGACTCGCCAGTGATAAAGAATATGGGGAATATGAGCGATGCGATTGGGCTGAGAGTACTTCACTACCCGTAACGCAAGATCGTGATCCTGACTTCCGTCAAGATCACATCTCAGGCCACCAAGCTTCTTTATGAGTTCTGCACGATAAACCCCAAGATGGCTGATGCAATTCTGGCCCAATAACAGTTCGTAGTTAAAACTCGACTTAAAGTAGGGTTCGTATCGGACACCATGCTCATCAATCTTGTCTTCGTCGCTGAATAGCAAATCAAGCTCCGGGTTCTGATTGAGCTCATTCACCACCATATAAAGCGCTCGAGCAGACAGAACGTCATCGTGATCAAGCAGTGCAACAAACTCACCCTCAACCATCTCCAGAGCACTATTGGTACAGTTAGCTATTCCACCCTGCTCGTCCCGAAAAACATAACGCACTCGGGCATCGCGTTTTGCATACTCCTTAATAAGACGGCGTGGCTCATCTTGAGGTGAGTGATCGTCGGCAATACACAGCTCCCAGTTGTCATAAGTCTGGGCTAAAACTGAATCAATACAGGCCTGCAGGTACTCAGGAGATGTGTTGTAGACCGGCAACACAACCGACACCAACGGCTGATACTTGAAGCCTTGGTGATGACGACGCATGGCGTCAAGATCAGCCTGTGAGAACGTATCGTACTTCGCTATCCATTCTATGTAACTTTCGCCAGTGGCGTGCGACAGCCCAAGCCTCTTGGCGGCAGCTGTCTGGTTTCGCAATCGTTTAACGCTGTCAATCAGTCCTCGCTGTTTCAACCCGGCAATAGCACGACGCCGCCCATCTGGTGAACGCAAAGCCCGGATAACCGAGCCGGTGGCGCTGGATGACTGACCAAGACGGCGCAAGAGTGGATTTTTTCCAGCCTGCAGCCCACGGCCGATAAGTCGAAGTGGCGCCGAAAACCGCCAGGAAGTACTGGCTTCCATTTGCCGGATATGATCAGTTAGCTTCAATGCCAGAGTTTCGTTGTGAACACTTTGTTGACTGGTATCGGCGAGACTCTGTTGTACGTCTGTTAGCAAGTTACGGACTTCAGACAGCTCTTGTCGCAGAGCTGCTTCGCGGGCTTCTATCTGCGCCAGTTGCTCTTCTCTCTGCGCTAATTGACTCTCACTCTGGGCCAGTTGCTCCTCGTGCTGTGCATTGCTTTCTCCAAGCAACAACACGTCTCTTTCCAATTCAACGCGCTCTTGATTCAAACGCTGAGTGGTTTGTACCGCTTCATGACGTTGCGCATCAATACGACTGAGCTCACTGCGTAAACCCAGAATATCTGATGCTTGCCGCGCTTCTCGATGCAGCGGTAGAGACATGCTATTGAATTTCTCTCGAACCTGACGCTCCTGCGCGGGCGACAGCTGGGTGAGCCATTCGATGGCCTTGCTCTGAGATGCACCAACGCCAAGCACCCCAAGGCCATGACCATGCTCGAACGCAAAAGACGGATATTGAGTAGAAATCTCGCGCCAAAATTCTTGTACGCCGAAGTCACGTTCATACACGTTAATGTCATGAAAAAGCACTACCGCTCTGTCACTGAGCTTGGGTAGCCAAGTTTCGAAATCATGGCTCACCGCATCAAGCGTATGTAACCCGTCGATATGTAACAGATCGATACTGCCATCCGCAAACTTGCCGACTGCATTGTCAAAGGTTGTTCGCACCAAATCAGAAAACGCCGCATAGCGTTGATCATGATATTCTTTCAGCTCGATGTAGGTTTCGCTCGGATAGTCTCCGGTATGCGAGTCACCGTCCCAGGTATCTATGGCATGTGCACGAGTAGGCAGCTCGAGATGTTTGATCGCCTGACAAAATGCACAGTAGGAAACTCCGCCGTGGGTGCCAAGCTCAACCAGGCTGTCCGGTGCTACCGCGTCAATAATCCAGAAAGCAAAAGGCAAATGACCAATCCACGCACTTGAAATATCAATGCGCTCGGGGTGCAAGGTCATGATCGGGCGATTTAGTTTCTGCATCTTCTACATCAGAGCTCTTGAAATTCGAAACCTGTTTTCCGGGCCATATCCTGATAAACCAGCACAGTGTACAGATCGTTCGAGATGAATCTATCCTCAGACGCAGCCAGGGTTAAATCGGCCAAGGTTAGCCACCTCATTTAGGCCGCTCCTTCAACTCGATGGCACACGATAATTCAAATCACGAGCGTAGGGTGGCAGCGAATCCAGCAAGGTTCTGCCGTAGCGCTTCGTTACGAGCCGCTTGTCGAGGCAGGTAATCAGTCCGTGATCGCCTTCGTGTCTAATCAGACGACCACAGGATTGCACCAGTCTGATGATAGCGTCGGGTACTGAGATATCCATAAACGCGTTGCGCCCCTGCGACTCTACCCATTCCGCCAATGCTTGATCCAACGGATCATCTGGCACAGAGAAAGGCAGCTTCACCAGGATGACATGGCGACAATAATCGTCAGGCAAATCCACCCCTTCTGCAAAACTTGCGACTCCAGCCAGGTAAGCAGCTTCTCCAGCGTCCACACTAGCCCGGTGTTCGTTCATGAGTTTCTGTTTACTTCCTGATCCCTGCCAGCGGATAGAATCAGACAAATCCATCGGTAACAAAGCCCGAACTTCCTTCAACTGGCGCCAGGACGTGAAAAGAATCAGCGCGCTGGTCCGTTCTGCAAGCAAACCAGGCAAGAGCTGGGCTACCTCCGCAGAATGCCCTGCAAAATCCCTGGGTTCCGTCTGCATTTCAGGAACTCGAAATGCAGCAATCCGGGCGTAGTCAAAAGGACTTGGTATACGTTGCGCCGCACAGCCCTCGGGCAGCCCTGCCCGCTCGAGAAAGCTATCGAAGTCTCCGGCGGCGGTTAAGGTGGCCGAAGTACAGATCGCTGCTTCAGCAACGTTCCACAGGGCATCCATCAACAAATCTCCGGGCAACAGCGGAGCGCTGATGAGCTCATAGTCTTCGAACTGTTGATTAACCCAGCGAGCCCGTTCGGGGGCAGATTTATCCGCCCCATCGAGAGTCACCGGTTTAGCGTAGTCATGCATTAGACCAACAATAGATTCTGCTCTTGCCTGAAACTGTCCAACAGCACCTAACCAGTCTTCCGCCTCGAAGGCGTTGCTCCATTGACGATCCCCATCGAGCACTTCCTGCAGCATGTCTCGAACAGTTTCCAGCGCGGATTCTATCGACTCGGCACCCGGTATCGCAGCCCCGGCCGCGGAGACGATATTCTCTGGCACTTCGCCATACACAAATCGATAAGTGAGTAGCTCATCATCCCGCGCGTCAAAGGGCAGCTCGGCAATGAGATCTGACAGGGCATGCAGAACCTCTGAGAACAGCGTGCAATCCGCAGCCAGGTTTTGCGCCACACTTTCAAGCTCTCGGGGGCGGCCAAATCGCTGAGTTAGCGTTGCAACGCCGGAGGCTACGGTATCAAGCCACTGCAACGCACTACGAAGCCTGGCGCGGTGGGTGAAATGTTGCTGCGTCTTGCCCGGCAAATGATGAGCTTCATCGATGATGTAGATACAGTCTTCCGGGTCGGGCAATACCGCTCCCCCGCCGAGGCTCAGATCTGCCAACAACAGATCATGGTTGACCACAATGACATCTGCCCCTTCCAATTCGCCTCTGGATCGAAAGAACGGACACTGCTTGAAGTAGCTACAACGATTGTTGCTACAGCCCCGATGATCAGTGGTCACACCACGCCACAGCTCCGGCTCTATGCCGTCTTCCCAGGAATCCACTTCCCCGTCCCAGTGACCCGCGCCAAACTCGCTAAGCATCCGCTCGTAGAGTGCTCGGCCCTCCGCGTCTACTGACTCCAGGGTGGGAATCAGCTGTTGCTGAGCATCTCCCTGCAGATTGTCATCGAGCCGTTTAAGGCAGACATAACGCTGACGCCCTTTGGCCAGAGCAAAACTGAACCGAATACCCGCATTGTTTTGAAGATCAGGCAAATCCCGCAAGATCACCTGTTCCTGCAATGCCACAGTTGCGGTGGAGATAACCACTCGCTTACCCGTGGCCTTGCCGATGGGGATGGCGGCCAGCGCATAGGCCGCCGTCTTACCTGTGCCCGTGCCCGCCTCAATGGCAGCAACTCTGGGTCTTGCCCCCGAAAGTGTTCGAGCCACCAGCGCGATCATCTCCCGCTGGCCCCGTCGGCTCTTGAAATCTCGAGCTCCCAGCCAGTTACGATAACCTTGCTGGATTTCTGTTTTCACCTCATCGCTAAGCGTACTGACTGACATGTGATGGCGGCAGAATTCCTGAAGATCGGGTCGCTAAAAAGCGCTGGGGCGACTTTCTGGCGATGCAGTATTCAAAGTGACGTTACAATGGCGCAGTTTAGACGATCCGCCTATGTCGCAGTAGAGGACAAACCATGCTCAAAATACAGAAACCTAATGTTGCGGTCCTGACTGGACTGCTGGCCTGCATCGCCGGCATCGCCTCCCCGGCCACCCTGGCGGTGAAACCCGACGTCACCAGGCTGGCACTTCCACCTGGTTTTAGCATTGAGGTGGTGACCAGCGAGGTACCCAATGCAAGGCAAATGGCGCTGTCGGAAAATGGCGTGCTGTACGTCGGTAGCCGCCGGGCCGGCAACGTCTATGCGGTGACTAACTGGCAGTCGACTCCACCTGAAGCAATCAAGGTCCAAACCATTGCCTCTGGACTGAAGATGCCCAGCGGACTGGTATGGCACAACAACAATCTTTACGTAGGCGCGCTGAATCAAATACTGAGCTTTGAGAACATCGATGAACACCTGGCATCGCCGATTGTTCCCAAAATCATCACCGACACACTACCCGACAAAGAGCATCATGGCTGGAAGTATCTGGCGATCGGACCAGACGGAGATTTGTTTGTACCGGTAGGTGCCCCTTGCAATATCTGCAAGTCAAAAGACCCCAGGTTCGCCTCCATCTTAAAAATGAATCTGAAAACAGGTGCCGCCAGTCTCTATGCTGAGGGGGTAAGAAATACGGTGGGTATGGCCACACACCCAGACACCAAAGTGCTGTACTTCACCGACAATGGTCGCGACAGGCTAGGTGATGACGTACCGGCAGAAGAGATTAATCGCGTAACAACTCCTGGGCGACACTACGGTTACCCCTACGTGCACGCTGGCGATATTCAAGATCCAAAGTTTGGCGACGGTCACAAAGGAGAAGACTACGAGCCACCACTGCTGAAGATTCAGGCACACTCGGCGGCGCTGGGTATCGATTTCTATACCGCAGAACATGCGGGGCGAACGTTTCCTGAACGCTACAAAAACGCATTGTTTATCGCCGAACACGGCTCGTGGAATCGGACGGAAAAGGTCGGTTATCGGGTGAGCGTCATGTTCGAGACCAGCGAGGGGCCGCAATACGCGCCGTTCATTACTGGCTGGCTCGAAGGCCAGGCCAATTGGGGCAGACCTAACGACGTATTAGTGACGCCAAAAGGCAATTTGCTAATCTCCGACGATCAGACCGGCAGCATCTATCGCGTGAGTTATACCTCTTTAGATAAGTTCTAGCTGCTGGAGTTCTAAAAGAGCCGGAGTTCTAAAAGAACAAAAAACGTTTTTTGCGCTCAAGCCTTTTTCGACATCCGTTGAGCTGAGTCTGGTACTGGGTTGCGCGAGCCGCTACGGTACGAGCATAACGTTGTACCTGTGGTTTCCTACGATAACTGCCTCGAGCGTAGCCTCCCTGCCCCTCGTGATAGGCCAGATAGAGTTGCTCAGCGTTGCTCTTGGCGATCCCCAGTTTCTTGTGTGACACCGTGTTGTACCAGCCAATGAAATCAACCGCATCAGAGAACTTGTTTCTATCCGCAAGCACACTACGGGTAGCACGCTTGTAGGTATCCCAAGTGCCATTTGTGGCTTGAGCATAGCCATAAGCGCTTGAAGGCCGTTTCCAGGGAACAACGCCCAAGAGTTTTTTCCTCGGCGGTCGAGCGCGCGAATCGAAACTTGATTCGCGCTGCACAAACGCCATTTGCACTGCAATCGGTACGCCCCACCGACGCTCGCTTTTTGCTGCTGCCTTAAACCATTTGGGATGTTCCTGAAATATCGAGCAGAGATTATCCTGACGTGCTGGTGGTTGGCTTGCACAGCCTTTCACAAACAGCAACACCATCACTGCACTAAAGATCAGTCCACAACGTAAAAGTACTTTCTGTCGCTTACACATGAGCTATCCGTCGGGGCCAGTGTCTTGATTGCTCTCTTGGCTGCCAAAGAACGTAATCATCGCCTCTTCATCCATGACTGGAATGTCCAGTTCGTTCGCTTTCTTCAACTTGCTACCGGCACCAGGACCCGCAACAACCTGGGTCGTTTTCTTTGACACAGAACCTGCAACCTTTGCACCCAGTGCCTGCAATCTGGCCTTCGCTTCCGTACGCTTCATGGCCTCGAGAGTGCCGGTAAGAACCCAGGTTTGACCAGCAAGAGGCATTGCATCGCTCGCCTGCGGGGCTCCAACAACGTCCGGCCAATGCACACCTCGCTTAAGCAAATCGTCTACAAGTTGCGCGCTGGCTTCATCAGCAAAGTAATCAACTATCCGTTGGGCAACAACAGGTCCAACATCGTCAACCTCTTCCAGCTGTTCCAGATTTGCATCCCGGATTGCGGGCAAAGAACCAAAGTGTTGCGCCAACGCAAGTGAGGTGGCCTCACCAACCTCCCTAACCCCAAGCGCGTACAAGAATTTGGGTAGAGTTGTGGTCTTGCTTTTCTCGAGCGCAGCCAACAAGTTATCAGCCGATTTGTCTCCCATACGTGGCAACCTGGTGAGCTGCTCTGCCGTGAGATCGAAGAGATGGGCGGGATTCGAAATCAGGGACTCGGTAAGAAGAAGCTCAATAAGTTTGTCGCCGAGCCCCTCGATATCAAACGCCAGGCGCGACGCAAAATGACGGATACGTTCTTTTTGTTGTGCTGGACATTCCAGCCCCGGACACCGAACAACCACCTCGACATCGTCTTTCTCAAGGGCCGTCCCACAACTAGGGCAAGCCAGCGGTGCCTTGACTCGTCTGGCGCCTTTGATGCGCTTACTCAGAACTACCTGAGCCACCTGTGGAATGACATCTCCGGCACGCCGCACGATTACGGTATCAGCACGCCGCAAGTCCAGCCGCTGTACTTCATCCATATTGTGAAGCGTGGCATTGCTAACCGTGACACCTCCAACAAACACTGGCTCGAGGCGGGCAACCGGGGTGACAGCTCCGGTACGGCCAACCTGATACTCAACGTCAAGAACGGTTGTTGTTGCCTCTTCAGCAGGGTATTTGTAGGCGATGGCCCAACGGGGCCGGCGTGTCACATTACCCAGGCGCTTCTGCAAATCGAACCGATTCACTTTGACAACCGCACCGTCAATTTCGTAGCCAAGGTCAGCTCGTCGTTCCAGCAAGTTTTCAATGTAATCCGCACATCCGTCACGCCCAATCACACAGGCGGTTGCCGGATTGGTCCGCAATCCCCAACCTGAGAAGGTGTCGAGAACCTCCCATTGACTGACGGGCTGCCAGTCACCCGTCACTCCAGCGCTATAGCAGAACATCGACAGAGGCCGTGCAGCCGTAAGCCTGGAATCAAGCTGACGCAAACTGCCCGCCGCTCCGTTACGAGGGTTAACCAGTGTTTTTTCGCCTCTTTCGCGTGCTTGTTCGTTAAACGCTGTGAAGTCAGCTGTTGGCATGTAGATTTCGCCACGCACTTCGACACTTGGTGGAATCAATTTTCCAGTAAGTCGCAGGGGAATGGCACCAATCGTCCGAACGTTCGCAGTAATATCCTCGCCGGTATTACCATCTCCACGAGTGGCGCCGGTAACCAGCACACCTTCTCTATAAAGCAGACTAACGGCAACTCCATCAATCTTGGGCTCGCAAGTAAACTCAAGCTCTTTGAAGTCAGCCGCACCCACTCTGTCGGCAAGGCGTTTTAGCCAGTCGTCTAACTCATCAAGTTCCGAGCACTTATTCAGCGACAACATAGGCAGCTCGTGCTGCACCGAGTCAAACTGATCGAGCGGCTTGGCGCCAACTCGTTGTGAGGGAGAGTCTGCAGTGCACAGCTCTGGATGAGCAGCTTCGAGTGCCAGTAGCTCATCCATCAGTGCGTCGAATTCAGAATCACTGATTTCTGGTGCATCAAGCACATGGTATCGATGCAGATGATGATCCAAAGTGCGGTGTAACTCCGCCGCACGTTTTTCTATCGCGCTGGTTATCTTGGTCATGCGCTCACAGCAGGCAAAGACCGATCACGCACGGCGCGACATGTTTCTGCGAGTGAACTCGGCAACTCTCTGCCGATAATGTTCGGTGCTTTGGCGAGTTAAACGATTAAACTGCTCATCGCATACCTCTGCATCGAGCTGCCGTGCCAACTTATCGGCTACCGTTAACATATCGGTAAACACCTTGGTGGCCTGACCGGAACAGGGCAACTGCATAAACAAACACAAGCCTCGAAATTCCTCTCCGGGCATCGATTGAAGGTCAAAATAGCCAGGCTCGGTGACGCTGGCGATACTGTACTGGCTAAGCTTGGTGACCGGATCGATGCGATGAAAGATATTCATGTCACCAAATTTGATTCCGTTGCGAAGGAACAATTCCAAGACATCACCACCATGGAACGGACGTGATTTAGCAATCACATTAAGGACAACCAACTCTTCGGCTGGAGCCTGATTCACACTTGGTGTATTGCTGATTTGTTGCCTGCGCGGTTGATTGTCCTGACGATCATCTCGAACTGGCGTCATCTCCGGAAATTCAACAATAGGTTCGGGTGACAAACTGAGCTGCTCCTGCTCGGGCAGTGATTTGGCTGCCTCTTGCGCGGCAAGTTTTGCTTCGTGTTGCGCACGCGCTTTTGCGCGAGCTTTCTGACGCTTCTCCGCATCTATGCGGGCCTGTGCTTCACGCGCTTCGGTTTCGAGACGCTGCAAACGCTGCGCTTCGATCTTTGCCTGCAGTTCCGCTTCCTTTGCAGCCTGGAGTTTGATCCGCTCGCGCTCCATGGCCTCTTGCTTGATCCGCTCCTGCTCTACTCGAACTCGCTCAGCCTCAATCTCTTCAGGTAGCGGCGGTTCAAACTGTTTGCGTGGAGGAGTAGCCGCCTGGTCAGGTGTGATCTGCTTTTTGGGGGGCAACTGAGAAACTGGTGTGGGCTGGGCATCCGTTAATAGTGGTGCCGGCTCAACACCTGCGGCGGTGCGAGCCGCACAGCGCTCCTCCAGCGCCTCCATTTCAAGATCAAGAGTGGCTTGTTCTGGCTGATAGCCCGCGTCAAAATCTCCCTCATCAATCTCTACTTCGGGTGCCAGGGTTTCTGAAGCACTGGCCACCGCATCGTCGAGTGCTATGAGTGCTTCTTCCAGCGGATCAATTGCCGCATTAGACTCGTTAGCAAAACCAAGATCATCAACATCCGGCCAATCATCTGCCAGAGGCCTGCGCTCCTGAACCCGAAGTGCATCGTAACCAACTGTTGGTGTCACCCGAGCACCGCCGTTAGGCAATTCTCCGCTCAGCAGAACCATGTCATCCAGATCGCCCTCGGGCAGATCGGTTTCAATAGCCATGCGAACGTCGTTTTTCCTCGCCCGGTAGGCAGTCCAGAAGCCATGGCAAATCACAGCCACGATCAACATCGTGCCGATTAGCAAAATCCAACTTTTTATATCCAATTCAACTCTCCTCAGACCCGGAGTGTAATGTCGTCTGTACAGCGAAAAAGCTGTCTGTCCAAGTCAATCCCGGAATAACGGCGCAACCCGCGCGTGCTCCGGCACTTGGCAAACTAAACCGCTGCGAGTTCTGCTGCCTCCTCCACGTCAACAGAAACCAGACGAGACACTCCTGCCTCATGCTGTGTGACACCCATAAGATGGTCGGCCATCTCCATGGTCAGCTTGTTGTGAGTAATCACCACAAACTGAACGTCGGCCGACATCTCTTTAATCAGGTCGGCAAATCGCACGACGTTGGAATCATCCAACGGAGCATCAACCTCATCGAGTAAACATACTGGCGATGGGTTGAGTTGAAAAATTGCAAAGATCAGCGCGATTGCCGTCAGCGCTTTCTCTCCACCTGATAACAGGTGAACAGAAGCGTTACGTTTACCCGGCGGCCTCGCCATAAGCGAAACCCCGGTATCGAGCAGATCCTCCCCGGTAAGTTCTAAACTGGCGTGTCCACCGCCAAATACTTTAGGAAACAGTACGCCGAGCCGTTTATCGACCTCTTCGAAGGTTTCTTTGAACCTGATACGAGTTTCCTTATCGATTTTGCGAATAGCGTTTTGCAGTGTTGCAAGCGCCTCTTCCAGATCCGCAAACTGGGCATCCAGGTAAGTCTTACGCTCACTCTGGCTTTCGTATTCATCGATGGCTGCCAGGTTAATCGGCCCCAACCGATTAATCCTTCGATCCATCTTCTCTAATTCTTCACTCCAGGCAGCGTCGGTGGCATCTTCCGGCAAGCCTTCTTTAACCGCCGCAAATTCCATTCCGGTAGCTGCAAGCTGCTCACGGAGTGTTTCCGATTTCACTTTCATTCCCTGGCGATCGACTCGAGCCGTTTCGAGCTTGCCACGCAACGCCTCTAGCGCCGTTTCATAGCCGCCACGGGTTTCTTCCTGAGTACGAATATCCCGATCAACCTGCTCTAGCGCTCCGCGGAGTTCAGACAAGCTCGATTCGGTGGTCACACGCTCTGCAAGTAAGGCTTCAAGTTGAGTCTGAAGCTCCGGCAGGGGTTGTTGTGAACTCTCAATACCTTCGGTGATGGCTTTGCGACGTTCGACCAACTCTTCGGTTTGCTGCAACAGACGTTCGCGGGTGTTTCGCGCGGCGTCCAAATGAGAGGTCACACTTTGCAATTCAGAATTGACTTCGTGAAACCGGTCCTGAGCAGTTCGAGATATCTGACGCGCCTCTTCAAGGCGTGAATTATTTGCATCGCGTTCTTCAAGCAACTGTGAGCGGCGCTCAGACTGGGCTTCACGAATAGCCTCGGCTTCACCCAGTTGATTGCGTGCCTCACCCAATACGAGCGTCTCGGCAGTTACCTGGGCTTCAATATCGCTGCGCTCTTTGGTCAACCGTTCACGACGTGATTCGGCTTCTTCGATACGCACCTGCTTGACCCCAAGATCCGCCCGGAGTTGACCGAGCACACGATCAAGCTCTGCAGAACGATGTTGCAGGGTTTCGCGCTGAGCTTCACATTGCTCAATCGCTGACTTGTCGGTTATCACTTTGTTTTGCAAGTCAGAAAGCCGCTGTTCGGCCTCTTCAAGCGCAATGGATAGCGTTTCGATTTGCTGCGCCCGCTGAATAATACCGGTCTCGTTTTCTTCACCGCGGATGGCCCGAACCCAGTCACACCCAAACCAGAGACCGTCCCGAGTCACAATACTTTCAAAATTTCCAAGTGATGAGCGTTGCTGCAGAGCCACTTGAATTGACTCTGCGGCGTACACGCCATCGAGTAACGCTCCCAACCCCAGTTCATCACCGCGAACAAGCGTTGCCAGTAAAGGCAATGCCCCGTCGGCACTGGTTTGAGTTTTTCCTTCGAATAATGTCACGGTGCCACTGGGCAATGCGGCCAACGCCTGAGCGTAACCGTCAATCCCGTCAACACGAATAGCCTGCAAGTCGGCACCCAACACCGCTTCAACAGCGACTTCCCAGCCAGGCACTACGCTTAGCTGTTCAGCAAGACGAGCTCCGCCACCCAGGGACTGATCTCGAAGCCAGCCTTGAACATCAGTATTGTGCTGACCTAAAGCGGCCTGTTGCACGGCTTCGGTGGCTGTCAATTCATGGCGCAGGTCATTTACTGAACCACGAGACTCTTCGAGCGACCGTTCGGTGTTCAACAAGGTTTCGCGCGCTGCAGCGAGGGCATCCAGCGTGCCCGCGACTTCAGACTGGATCTGTTGCTGCTGATCCTCGGTTTGGCTAATTTGCGCCTGGAGCGAATCCACATCGTCTGTGACTTCTGAATCGGTATCTGCTGCGGCTTCCATCTGCAACTGCTGCATCCGTCCGCGAAGACGCTGCAAGAGATTTTCAACATGGTCTATTCGAGTTGCCTGCACCTGGGCATTTTGCTCGGCTTGCGATGCCTGCCGACTGAATTCTTCCCAACCCGCCTGCCAATCGTTGACCTGAATCTCGACGCCACCCAGTGCTTCTCGTGCCGTCTCGTCGGCCCCTCGGGCCTCATCCAGCTGCGGGCTAAGGGCATCAAGCTGCGCTGACAATTCCTTGATTCGCGCATCATCCATTTCCAGCTGCCGTCGAGCCTCAGAGTCGCGGGTGCTGACCGTATCGAGATCCAGCTCAAGCTGCGCAACCCGCTGCTGGTTGTATTTCAGCGCCTCTTCGATCCGGTTGATATCCGAACCAAATTTATAGAACTGGGATTGCACCGAGTTGAGTTTTTCGCTGCGCTCACTGTATTCGAGTCGCGACTTTTCAATCTTGGTCTCTTCAGCCTGAATCTGGGCCTGTTTTTCGGCCCGTTGGTTTTCGAGCTCTGAAATGGCGGTTTCCCGCGCAGCCAACTCTTCATCCACTGCCAGCAGACGCAACGTATAGAGCTGGGCCGTCAGCTCACGTTCAATGTCCTTGAACTCGCGATACTTGGCAGCGGCGGTGGCTTGTCTCTTCAGTCGAGACAGCTGCTTGTCCAGTTCTTCACGAATATCATTGAGCCGATCGAGATTCTCAACCGTATGTTTAATTCGGTTCTCGGTTTCGCGCCGACGCTCTTTGTATTTGGAAATGCCAGCGGCCTCTTCCAGATACACCCTGAGCTCTTCAGGCTTGGCCTCGATAAGCTGGCTGATCATGCCCTGCTCAATTATTGAGTAGCTGCGAGGGCCAAAGCCGGTACCCAAAAAGACATCGAGAATATCCCGGCGCCGGCACTTCTTGCCGTTTATAAAATAGGTGGATTGAGCGTCTCGGGTGACCTGGCGCCGAATAGCTATCTCAGCGTAGCTCGCGTACTCCCCACCAATTCGGGCATCTGAGTTATCAAATAACAGCTCAACGGTTGCCATGGCGGTAGGCTTGCGCGCGGAGGAGCCACTGAAAATCACATCGGTAATGGACTCGCCCCGCAGCTGTTTGGCCGAGCTTTCGCCCATGACCCAGCGCACGGCATCGATGACATTGGACTTGCCGCAGCCGTTAGGTCCGACAACCGCACTACGATCGCCAGGGAAACGCACCGTGGTCGGGTCGACAAACGACTTAAAGCCCGCCAATTTGATCTGTTTCAGGCGCACAGGCTAGACCCGGTCAAAGCGTCGTGCAGGACGCCCTACGAAGAGAAGAATTGTAAGCTGAGCAAGAAGCCGCTTCTGTCGCTGCATCGGGTTCAAATAGCCGAAGAAAATGCCGCCAAGGCGAAGCGAGTTAGTCTAAAGGGAAAGGAGCACCTGGGTAAGCCCCCTGACATTGATCAGAGTGAAAAAAACGTGAGTTTTTTGCCCCGGGCAGGGTCTTGAGATTGTCCAACCCCGCGGATCAGGACGCTGCGGGTCCAGGACCCCGTCCGGCGGAGCCTGGATCCCCGCGATAGGGAGGGTTTAGCCTATCGCAAGACGGGCATCACGGCGCAACATTGCTTGCAAAATTTGCCGAATACGCTCGGCATCATGAGCCGAAGTCGCATCAAACAGTGCCTGGGCACAGCGTCGGGTATCGCCGGGATCAAACGCCGGATTATTGCTGGCAAGCAACATCAGACGCCGGGCTGAACCGGACAGACCGCGCAACAAATCAGCGGTGAAATCGTTGTCGATACTCGCCTGGGGAAGTTCAAAGAACGCCTGTCGGGCAGCAACCAGCTCGGGAAAATCTTCCGCCTCAATGGCCGCATTGATCCGGGCCAGGCCCGCCTTAAGGGGCGCCAGAGCGGCCGCATTAGGACGTCTGCTTGCCAATTCGGTAAACAGCGTACCTGTCACCTGTGCAATCACCTCGGCGATGCTGGCGAGTTCACTATTGTTCAGTGGTCTGACGAGGGCGCCTCGGCGGGGCAATATGCTCACCAAATGACGCCCCTCCATAACCAGCAGGGCTTCGCGCACTGAGCCGCGAGATACGCCAAGATCCCCCGCCACCTTCAGCTCCTGAATGCGCTCGCGTGGTGCCAGGGTGCCAAAGACAATACCGTCTTCGAGATGCCGGGCGATACGCTCAACGGTACTTACCGCCACCGCAGGCGGCTCTCCGGTTGGAGCTGTGTTTTCCGCAGCCACCGCAACATCTGCGTTTGCGCTGGTCGCTCTCAGGGTCGCTGGTTGATTCTTTGTTTCTGGAGCGTCCGAAATCGGCGCTGCGATGGTATTGGACACGTCAAATGCTCCTGCTGTTACTGTTCTCTGCTTATTTGAGACAGGGTAGACCGCAGAATGTTTCCAAATGTTCCGAAAAATATGCGTATTGAGGCTTAAAAATGGTAATCGACTGCTCAATCGCCAGTTTGAGGGCCTATCCAGCTGGTCTCAGCTCTGCCCGCAGAAGAATGGGTTGGTTGGTTGCGGTCAGTTCCAATGGCTTCGATTGCCACTGCCAATCCCCCGGACCCGCTTGCGGGCGGCCGGTCAGAGACAACCGGGCCACTATTTCCACCGTCCCCGCACCTGACAATGGGTTTGCCGGATTCATACTCACCGCATCATCCAGTCGAATCTGCTCCGTAATCCCGGCCACAGGGCGGCGCACCACCGCATAAGGAATGCCACCACCTACTGGCCGGGCAATGACAAACAGCACAGCATCTGCAGGAGGCTCGCCGGCTAGAGACAGAGCGACATCGATGGTCGGTCCGGATACCCCCAGCGAGGCCCTGGCCTGGTCATAGCCCTGCGCCAGCAGGTCACGTTGCTCCTGGGTTAAGTTGTTAGACAATGCGCTATTGAGATAGCTGACTGCCGTTGCAAAGTCGTCACTGCGAAACGCTGCCAGAGCCAGCATGTTTAGTACCATCGGCTGGTTCGGCTGGGTGCCAAGTACCCGCTGAGCGATCTCCCGGGTTGCCTCAGACAGCTTCCCGTTATCGGCCAGCAGGCGTGCTTGTAACCAATACAAATCCAGGTTCGGGTCAGCCCCCACCAACTCAGAGGCAGCTTCAAAGGCATCTGAGGCCTGGGTATAGGATTGCAATTTGAGTTCACCAATACCCAGCAAATACCAGCTACCTGCGGCCTCCGGATCTCTGGCAACGTGGGCTCGCAGACCTCCTGTGAGCCTGCGCAATTGCATGATCGCGGGGTCTGAGCCATCCCCTTTCATTTCGCCAAGCGAGGGTAGCTGGAGTATCTCTCTCGCTTCTTCTAATTGATCGGCGCCGGGTGTGCCAAGACTCCAGTAAGTGAACAGCGGGCCAACCACCAATAAGGTCGCTGCGGCAAGCTTGGGACCAAGGCCCAAACCTCGGGGGGTTGAAAGTCCGTTGGATGCGTTTGCTGCTTCCCCCTGAGCACCGGCTGGGACAGTCAGGCGGTCATCAAGCAGTTGCCGCGCCTTGTCTGCAAGCAGCGCTGACCGAGCCGAGTCGTCAAGCGTGCGGTCTTCTAACAACTCACGTTCGAAGGCTTGATAGAGCCCCATATTGTAGGCGTCACGGGCGTCACCGGAGTTTCTTTGCTCTGACTGGGCGTCAGACCTGGTGCGCGACCAAAGTGGCCAGCAAAACATCACGGCCAGAAGCGTCAAACCAGCCAGGGCCAACTCAAACATCAAGCTGCCCTGCGCGCTTGTCAGATCGCGCGGGGGTCTTTGACCCGCTGCCGAGTTCAGCAACCAGTGCCTCAAGCTGCTGGGCATCCTCCTCGCTTAGCGCCGGAGCTGATCCCGGCAACTGTGGCTGACGGCGAGCGAGTTTAAAAACAACCAGCACCGTTGCCAGAAAACCAAGCCCGGGTAACAGCCAAAGCAACAGTGTGTTGGCACGTACCGGCGGATCATAGAGCACAAAGTCTCCGTATCTGTCCTGCAGAAATTCAAGGATTTGAGAATCAGACTTGCCCTCTCCCAGCAATCGGTGGACCGTCACTCGCAAGTCTTTGGCAATGGGGGCATCTGATCCAGCTATGTTGACGTTCTGACATTTGGGGCAGCGAATTTGCCCGATGAGTCCGCGATAGCGCACCTCATGCGCTGAAGAGTCGAAATTGAACGTATCAACTGTACTCGCAGCATGAGCCGAATACGGCTGGGCTGTAGCAACGAATACGCCAAGGCCAAGCAAAATAAAGAGCAACCGAGGCATGGCTAGTTAAAGAACTCCATATTTTTCAACCGAGGCTCGAGTTCATTGGCCCAAATGCGGGGATTAATATCGCCAACCCGCTTGTACACAATTTGCCCCTGAGCATTCAGTAAAAAAGATTCCGGCGCGCCATAGACGCCGAGATCTACGCCGAGCTGGCCATCAAGATCTTCAATATGAAACTTATAGGGGTCACCATATTTCGCCAGCCATTGCCGGGCCAGCTCTGGCCTGTCTTTGTAGTTGACTCCAACAATCGGCAGACCATAGGTTTCCGAGATACGGCGCAGTTCATCATGCTCGGCAAGGCAGGTGGGGCACCAGGTAGCCCAGACATTGACCAATACAATTTGTCCCAACAAATTGTCCCGCGTTGCAAACTGTTCCGCCCCCCCAGTTCCCCGGGTATCCAAAAGTCTCGCTCGAAACTCCGGGAAGGGTTTGCCGAGTAACGCAGACGGTAGTTGCTTACGATCGCCCAACTGAAATCCAATATAGGCAATCACAACTATCGCCAGGAACAACAGCAGCGGAATAAACAGCCTGCTGCGACTAATTATCTGGGGGGCATCAGACACTGCCGATATCTCCGGTTGTGTCACGAGCGGTTAGTTTTGCGAGTGACGAAAGCGCTGATTCTTTCTCACGTGCAGCGAGTCGCCGATAACGCTTATCAAACAGCGCCCAGGTTCCTCCAAGAGCCATTAGCATGGCCCCAAACCAGACCCAGCGAACAAGAGGCTTATGCTGCACACGTACCGCCCAGGCTGATTTGCCCGTGGTCTCATCGCTACCCAGTGCTTCGCCTAAAGAAACGTAGATATCTCGCAGAAATCCGGGCTCGATGGCCGCCTCGGTCATAATATTGTTGTTGGCCTGATAGCGGCGCTTCTCGGGGAAGAGCTCAAAGACAGCCGTTCCCTCGGTGACAATAAAGTGTCCCTGATCCGCCACATAATTGGGACCTTGAACGGGCTTAACGCCAACAAATTCGTAAACCAGACTGCCGGCTGCAAGACGGTCGCCCGCCACCATGCGAAGATCTTTTTCAAAGGAATAGATACTGGTTACCGACACACCGATTATGGTCGCTGCAAAACCCAGGTGGGCAATAAACATACCCCAGTACGCTCCGGGGGGGCGCGAACCCGCTGCAAGACGCGCCCAGAGATCCACAACATGGGAGCCAACGATCCAGCCCGCGAGCAGCAGTGCGCCAAGCACAGACCAGGAGATTTCCGCATCAGATAGCAACAGTATAAGAGTTGGCAGTATCAGCCCCAATGCAAACGCGCAGGCACCGCCTAAAGCCATGGACCGCAGAATTTTCTTAATCGGCGTGTTCTTCCAGCGCACCATGGGCGATAACCCCAGAGCTAGCGCCAGGAGCACCATAAGCGGAATAAATATGCCGTTGAAGTAAGGCGGACCCACGCTGATCTTTCCGCCGCCAGTAAGCGCTTCGTAGGCAATGGGCCAGAGTGTTCCGAACAAAACTACCGCCATGGATAGCACCAGCAGCAGATTGTTCACTAACAACAAAAGCTCGCGACTGAGGCCGCCAAAGCCACTGCGAGACCGAATCACCGGAACACGCAAACCATAGAGCAGCAGCGAGCCACCAATCACCACAACCAAAAATCCAAGAATGAACAGACCGCGTGTCGGATCCACAGCAAAGGCATGCACGCTGGTCAGCACACCACTACGAACAATGAATGCACCCAGCAGAGACAATGAAAAAGCGGCAATGGCAAGCAGCACCGTCCAACTCTTAAAGACCCCACGCTTTTCAGTGACTGCCAGCGAATGAACAAGCGCTGTGCCCACGAGCCACGGCATAAAGGACGCATTTTCCACGGGATCCCAAAACCACCAGCCTCCCCAACCCAATTCGTAGTACGCCCACCAGCTACCCAGGGCAATCCCCACCGTTAAGAACGCCCAGGCAACATTGGTCCAGGGCCGACACCAACGAGCCCAGGCGCCATCCAGCCGGCCACCCAGGAGGGCCGCAATCGCAAACGCAAAGGCGACTGAAAAGCCCACGTAGCCGGTGTACAACATAGGTGGATGGACAATGAGGCCAAAATCCTGCAACAACGGATTCAGATCGGCTCCGTCAGGCGGCGGTAGTGGCAAGAGCCTTTCAAACGGGTTGCTGGTAAAAAGCAGGAAGGCGATAAAGCCCAGATTCAGCAAACTCATCACACCAAGCACCCGGGCGCGAAACGCGTCTGGGTAGGCCGCGTTGGTTGCTGCAACTGCTGTCGTCCAGGCGGTCATAATGAGCGTCCACAGTAAAAAGGAGCCTTCGTGTGCACCCCACAGCGCACTGACTTTGTAATACCACGGCAGCAAAGAATTGGAATTGCGCGCGACGTAGGCCACTGTGAAGTCGTCTTGCAAAAAAGCATGCAGCAAGGCAATGAAAGCGAGCAGAACAAAAAACATCTGCCCAAACACCATCAATCGGCTGCCACTCATGAGCGGTTTGCTCAGACGCCAGGCGCCATAGAGGCCACCGGTGCTCCCAAGCAACGCAAGTGCCCCAGCCAATATCAGCGCAAAATGGCCAATCTCAGTGATCATGATCCGCTACCCTGTCGCACCGGCCATTCGGCTGCCGGCAATTCGTTGCCTCTGGGCGAGGCTCCAGCCGGCGTGACCGGGGTGGGCAGAGTGGGAGTCTTTGGCATGCCGCCAGGCGTCTCATCAGCAGCGCCTGGGGAATTTTGTGCCATGTTGGCTAGCTCCGGCGGCATGTAGTTTTCGTCATGCTTGGCCAGCACCTGTTCCGCAAGAAACACACCGTTATCATCTAGCTTACCTGTCGCGACAATGCCTTGGCCCTCGCGGAACAGGTCGGGAAGAATGCCGGTATAGAGGACGTCAAAATCGGCTCCGGCCAGATCAGAGAGCGTGAAACGGACTTCCAAACCATCACCGCCATGAGAATCTGAGCGTTTCACACTGCCTTCCTTAACCATACCCCCGGCACGAATCCGTTTATCAACCGGTGCCTCGCCTGAGACAATTTTGTCAGGTGGATAAAACAGATTAACGTTCTCTTCCAACGCCAGCAGCAGAAATCCAACCACAGCAGCGGCACCAAGAAACAGGTATCCAATCAGAATCAATCGCTGCTTGCGCTGCGCTTTCATAATCCGGCCTCAAGATCATTGGATTGACCACGTCCGACGGCATTCTGCTGGCTGCGCTTACGCTGGGCCACCAGCTCGCGACGAGTTTTACTGTGGGTGTGGACACTGTGCCACGCCAGACCCACTAGCACCAAGAAAGTCAGCCCGTAGGCGAGCCACACGTAAAATCCGTGACTGCCCATCGCCAAAAATTCACCAAAGCTGTCAAACGCCATTGGGATGTTCCGCAGACGCCGACACAGACGATGACAAAGTTGGGGCTGCATCAAGCGCCTGAACCCAGCGCGTGTTGGCGTGCTGTCGGAGAACCAGGTTGCGCATTCGGGCAATCATTACCGTTGCCAGGAAACAATAAAATCCAAGTACATTGACTAGCAAAGGCAAATACATAGAAGCCGGCATCGCTGGCCGCTCTGTAAGAGACAGGCTGGAGGTCTGATGCAGCGTATTCCACCACTCTACGGAGTACTTGATGATCGGTATGTTCACCAGCCCCACAATCGCAAGCACGGCACAGGCTCGCCCCGCTGCCTCTGCCCGAGGCACAGCCCCGCGCAAGGCAAAAAGCGCGATATATAAAAACAGCATGACCAGAGTGGAAATTGTGCGCGCATCCGATACCCACCAGGCCCCCCAGGTCGGCCGACCCCAGATGCTGCCGGATGCCAGCGCCAACGCGGTTAGCGCCATTCCAACAGGCACACCCGCCTCTAGTGCTATGTCGGCCATCTTCATACGCCAAACCAGCAACACCAATCCAGCAGCACCGAGCATCATGAAGCAGGATTGCGCAACGATTGCCGTCGGCACATGCACAAACATAATCCGGTAGCTGTTGCCCTGCTGGTAGTCCACTGGGGCAAACGCCAGGCCCCATACGGTACCGATTAACAAGAACAAGACCGCAGCACCGCCAAACCAGCGTTGCCAGCTGCCGCCTATCTCATAGAACCAGCGCGGCGACCCAAGCTTGTGCCAGAGCTGAGTCAGCCAGCCTTGTTTGTTCACCACATCGGTTTTGTTGTTCATGCAAGCGTTCTCGCTGGTGCCTGGATGATTCTACTACAGTGCCGAGCGTACAGTGCCGAGCGCTACTGCTCGACACCAATCTTCAGAGCAGCGGCAATGGCGAAGGGGGCCAGTGTCACCGCTCCGGCCAGCAGTGCACACAAAATAAGTAGCGGAAACCTGGGTGCGTCGCCAAACAACAGGGTCTCACTAACCGCTGTACCAAAAATGAGTACTGGCACAAACAGTGGCAAGATAATAAGCGCAAGCAATGTGCCTCCCCGGCCCGCACCGAGCGTTAAGGCGGCACCAATACCGGACAGCAGCGTGATGGTTGGTGTGCCCAGTGCAAGGCTCAGCATCAACAGGGGTATTTGCTCCGCCGGCAAGTGCAACATCAGCCCCGCCAGAGGAGAAAGCAGCGTGAGCGGCGCCCCGGTAACCAGCCATTGCGCACAGGCTTTACCCAATACCGCCAGATACAAGGGTCGTGCACCGAGTACCAGCTGCTCAAGCGACCCATCATCGTAATCTTGACGGTATAACCCTTCCACAGATAACAGCGCTGCCAGCAACGCAAGCACCCAGACAACTCCGGGCGCAATACGGGCAAGCACCGCCGGATCAGGGCCAACCCCTAACGGAAACAAACTAACCACCAGCAGAAAGAAAGCCAGGGGATTAAGGATCTGGCTGGGCTGCCTCAGGTTAGCTCGAACATCGCGCGCCGCACTTGCCCAAAAAATACTCAAGGCCCCAAACTCAAGCCACTGGCATCGTCTGGCGCAGCAACGGTGGCAACGGAGGCAAGATCCAGGGTTATGCAGTTATCAAACGGCAGTGCCTGGTGAGTTGCACAGACGGCACTGCCGCCACGTTCCACATGCTGTGCAAGCACTCGCCCCAAAAGTCGAGATCCTGGTTTGTCGAGAGCAGTAAGAGGTTCATCCAATAACCACAGAGGTGCTCTGGATACCAACAAACGTGCAAGCCCAACACGTCTTAGCTGACCCGCGGAGAGCGATGCGCAGCGTACTGATTCATAGCCTGCCAAACCCACCGACTCTAGGGCTTCGGTCAGTGAATTCACCTCAGCCCGTTTCAGCCCCACATCTGATGGGGTAGCACCAGGCGCATCGATGTGCGACAGGAATCGCAGGTTTTCAATGGTAGACAATTGGCCGCACATCCCCGGCTTGTGCCCGCAGTAGAGCAAGGGCGCTGAGGAAATCTCGCCCGAATAGTCAGGGTACAGACCGGCGATGCAACGCAATAACGTTGATTTCCCTGCACCGTTTGCGCCTTCTAGCGATACCACCTGGCCAGGATCGAGCCGCAGCTGCAGTTGGCTGAAAAGAACTCTGCCATCACGCACGCATTCCAGATCATCGACCTGCAGCAAGGCCTTATCCGCACCCATCAGTCACTAACTACTCGATAGCACGGCTCATAAGTTGAACCGGGCAATTTCATGCGGCCTTGAGCGACAAAAGAACGCAACACTTCATCAAGCATACGGGTAATTTCCTTATCGCCCTTGATTTCAAGTTTGCCAAACTCACGGATGCGGGCCACACCTTCCGCCTTCACATTGCCACCAACGATGGCTGAGAATACACGTCGCAGATTGATCGCCAGTTCGTGAGCAGGCAGATCGCGGGTTAAGCCCAACGCCCGCACGTTTTCGTGGCTTGCATCAAAAGGCAGCTGGTGGCCCGGAGGGATATGCAACTGCCAGTTAAAGTAAAACGCATCCCCGGTCCGCCGCCGCTGCGCTCGAACTTTCTTGACCGAGCGCGCCATGCGCCGGGCAACACCGCGGGCATCTCCCACAATGACCTTGTAGTAAGATCGCGCCTGCTCCCCAAGGACCGTAGTGATCAGTTTGTCGAGTTGGGCAAAATACTCCGCCGCGTTTGCTGGCCCCGTGAACAGCAAGGGCAACTCAATGTGCTCATTCTTGGGGTCCATCAATATGCCGAGCATATAAAGCACTTCCTCAGCGGTACCCACGCCCCCTGGAAATACAATAATGCCGTGCCCCAAACGAACAAAGGCCTCAAGGCGCTTTTCAATATCCGGAAGAATAACCAGGTGATTGACCATTGGATTGGGCGATTCCGCGGCAATTATCCCCGGTTCGGTTAATCCAATATAGCGTGCACCTAACCGACGCTGTTTAGCGTGCCCGATGGACGCACCCTTCATGGGACCTTTCATCGCCCCAGGGCCACAACCGGTACAGATATCCAGCCCCCGGAGACCCAGGTGATAGCCTACCTCTTTGGTGTACTCATACTCTTCACGCGCAATAGAATGACCACCCCAGCAGACCACCAGATTCGGCCGCTGATCCGGGTCCAGGAGCCGCGCATGACGCAAGATCTGAAATACAGAATCTGTAATCTCTTTGCTGGCAGCCTCGTCTTCATCCTCGCCAGTCAAGGTAACTGCAGGTGGGCGCACTTCGGTTGCCGTATAAACCACATCGCGCAGCACAGCAAACAGATGCTCGCGAACGCCCTCAACCATGCGACCGTCTACAAAGGCGGCTCGAGGGGCGTTACGCACAATCAGTTTCAAGCCGCGTGTTCGGCGTGACACCTCAACTGAAAAGTCGGTGTAGCGCTCAAACAACTCATGCGCGTCGTCACCATCATTGCCCGTATTCAGTACCGCCAATGCACAACGCCGGAATGTCTCGAGCATCTCCAGATGTTCCGGCAACTGGGTGGCCTCAGTGAGCACCTCAATCTCACGCTGACTCAAAAGCTCCATCGTGCCGCGCGGACCGACCTGGGTATCAACTGTTTTTCGTTGTGTCATCTTGCAGCGCTCTGGGATCGCTAGTTAGAAGCTGAGCGTCGTGGAGTGAACTCCACACCCACGTAAAGCTGCCTGGGCAACCCCGGGAAATATCGGAAATTGCCAAACGCAAAGTCCGCACGATCAGCATATTCCTCATCAAGCAAATTTATCACCCTGGCAAACACGCGAACGTTATCCCTGACCTGCCAGCCACCACGCCAATTAAACACAACATGGCCATCATAGTCGGCCGTGTTGGCTGCGTTGATGTAATGCTGGCCAACGCCCGTCAATTCCAGTTCAGATGTGAGGGCTGCCGTGGGTTGATATCGCCAGCGCGCACTGCCTAGCCACCGCGGAGCAGTGTCTACATCATCCCCATCACTGATGGGTTCAGCACCAAAGGAACCATCAAAGTCATACTTGTGTCTGGCATAGGACACCACGATATCAAAATTGTGAGCCTCCCCAAGCGCATACTCTGCGCTTACCTCAATACCCTGGGATCGGGTCGCTCCATTACTGACGTTGAACCCTTCGCCATCCCGGAATATGAAATCGTCGGTATCATCAAAATAGGCCGCAACCTCCACCTGCGCGGTCTCTCCAACCCAGCGGGCTCCCACTTCAAAGGAGCGCAGACGCTCGCTGTTCAGATCAGTGGTTTCCTGGCCATTTTGCAGACGATACAACTCCGTTGCCTGGGGTGGACGAAAACCGGTGCTGAAGGTGGCATAGGTGGCTAGGCGATCGTTCACCTCATAGTTCACGCCGAGTCGGCCTGCTACATTGGTGAAGTCATCTTCTCCCGATGGCGGCCGCGTATACAAACATCCGCCAAATCCGCACTCTGTGCCGTCTTCCCGAGTATTGCCCGTTAAGAAGAGATTCTCGTAGTCGTAGTTAAGTGTTTCGACGCGCAGGCTATGAACCAGCGACACGCGGTCTGAGAGTTGGTAATCCACATTATAAAATAATGCGGCCAGCAAACTCTCAACCTCGTAGTCATAGTGAAGGCCCTCGGGGCGTGTTTCTATCAAAAACGCAGAGCCAAGAGTTGGACCTTCCTGATCTTCTTTTAACGCCCCATCCAGCAATTCGAGAGTGACACCTACGGTGGCCGAATAGCGCTCACCTACCCGGCCGAATTGGGCAGTTACGCCGCCACTGGTCTGGTCATTGGTTTCAAGTGGCTGACCAGGTAGAAAGTGTTGAAAGAAAGCCATGCCGGAACGTCTTATATAAGGTGTTATCGACAGAAATGAATTGTCGCCGATTTCCGTCTGCCAACGGCTGGATGCACGCAGGGACCAAGCATCTCGAAATGCTTCAGGATTTGGATTGGAATCCCGCAGATCATCGTCTTCAAAGGCCTCAAAACCAAGCACAAAGCCGCCTGTTTCCTGATTGAGGAGCGTGGCTGAAAGTAACGTGCTTACCTGCCAGCGCCCGACCTCAGCATCGTGATTGATTACCAGTTTTTGCTGCGAGTAACCCGTGTCATCACGAAAACCGTTGGTTGAGGTCGACTGTGCCTTAACGCCAAAGCTCTGGCCATTGATCTCGGTGCCATACTCCGCCCGGACTTGATAATAATCGAAGGGTCCACCCTCAACACTTAAGCCCAGGCCTGATTGCGGAGTTCGTTGCAATACGTTAATCGCGCCGTGAACCGCGTTGCCACCAAACAGGGCTCCGGCCGGACCACGCATCACTTCAATACCACTGGCTTGCTCATGGTTAACCTCAAAGAGATTATTAATATTGCAAAACCCGGCGGGCCGAATAGGTACGCCGTTTTCCAGAAACAGAAACTCGCCACAAGCACCGGCGCCGGTGAGTACAGGTGAGCGAATAGCGGTTAGATGCTCCTGGCCTGATCCGCGAGACACCCAGGCGCCAGCTACCCGCGATAGCGTTTCACTGATGTGCGTTGGGCGAATCAGGTCAATCTCGTCGGCATCAAGAGTGGTCAGAGAACCCGTGTCACCCACCCGACCTTCAAGACTGCCGGTGACCAGAATTTCTTCGATAGCCGTATCAGCAGTTTCCTGGTCACCTGCAAAGGTAGCGGAACTAACTCCTAACCCACCCACTAGCAGACAAGCGGAGACCCACAGGGTACAGGGCCTGTTCTTCTCTAATGGGGACGTTAAAGAAGGAGCTAAAGACCGTACAGAGATAGAGATAGACATAGGTTGATCGGTTTTACTGCTTTTGACAAAAGACCGGTCGCAGGAAGAGAGCACTGCGGCCACGAACGTTAGGGTGTCTATCGTCATTCGTCGACAGAGCCGACGCAATTTAGCGAATTTCAGCGCCAAGAGATACCGAGGGTCCCATCAGGCTGCTGTATTGCAGGAATCCGCTGCCTACTCCCAGCCCCCAAACTGACTCATATCAAACCCCGTATCGGAGCCAGCATCTGCGTTGCGGGCCCGAATACCTGGCAATCGTTCGACAAAACGCCGTACCGAGTTTCGGTCAACTTTCAACCGGAACTGCAGGAAGGGACCATGCCGGGTGTAGTCCGCAGCAACAAAATCATCATCGACAAAGCCGGTGAAGTTGTAGCCCAGTCTGACCCACATGTCGCGGCGCAGGCTGCGACTCACGGTCAGTCCGGCGCTGACACTCGCAACGTCACTGAAAGCCGCATAGGTCACATTGGCTTGTGATCCAAGGGTCCACTTGGGGGTCACGTCGTAGCGCGCAGCAAAGCCCAGGAGCCCGGTATAGCCACCAAAATGATCATCGCCAATCCGATCACGAACATACTTGTTGCCTAAATTCAGACTCCACTCCAGGCCTGGGCGGGGATCTTCGTCCGCATCCAGATTACGATACGGATCGCGTTTGTAATTGATGTTCATGTTATGAACAATTTTTCGGGTACGCGTGTCGAAGGTTGAATCCAGCAAATCATCTTGACTGAGGTCGAGACGGCTCAACGTAGTCCATCGCGAATTGACTGGCCGCCAGGCAATGCCAAAACGCAGGTCTGTGGTCCGCCGTTCAATGCCCTCGGCGGTATCTTCATCAAATACTGCGCCAGACAGAGAGAAAATATTGCCGTCGCGCAGCTGATGACTGATACCAAGCAACAGGTTGGCACGATCACTGCGATCGCCACTATGGTATTCAATTCGGGCGCTGGCATCCCACTGCTCACGGCGATAACCCAGACCAACAAAACCGGCGGTGAAATCTTCGTTCAATTGCAGTCCTGTTGTAGAGAGTGCGTTAGAAAACGCGCCACTTGCTGCCGGTTGTCGAGGTGCAAACACCAAACCATCAGGATCATCAGCCAGACCATTCTCTTCGAGGGTGTTAACGCGGTCCAGACCTACATCCAGTAACCAGTAATCGCTGATCCGAAACTGCTGCAAAACACCGCTGGTGGCAAAGAGTCGTTCGGCGTTCTCAGAGATTTGCCGATCCACTCGGGTATGCACATTGGCTCCAATCCAGGATTGCGCTCGAATCCCGGCCCGGGTGTCCTGGGTATCCCGATCACTGCCCCAGGTGAACTCCTGTTCCGCAAACACCGTGATGCCTTTGGGCAGTCGATAATCCACGCCACCGATCACCCGTGTTGGGAAATCGGCACTGTCACCACCGCTATTCAAGCCAATCTCGGCATTTCCTCTGAGTTGCATGCGGCCCTGAAACAGAGGCTGGGCGATACCTGCAAGAAGTTGTTCTGACTGCAGATTGCGTCCACTCGCGGCAGTTTCATCGACCTTGCGGGCACCTAACAGCAAACTGGTTGATCGAAGCCTGTAATCTGCTTCAACGCCATAGATGTCTCGCTCACCACCACCAACACCAAGGTCTTGCTGGCGCTGTGCTTCTGCACGAACAGTGAGTTCATTGCGAACGCGAACTTCCCCTTCCACACCAAAGCGTCGTAGACCCGTCGTTAACGCAGACTGTTGCCCCAAACCGAAGCTTGCGTCTTGTTCTCTGAAGAATATTTTTCCGGCGATGCGCTCGCTCTCGTGTAAAAACTCAGCTCGAAAAGCTTCACCTTTGCCGGTTGCGTCCGAATCAGTGGCGGCAGCCTCGGCTTCTATTCGGTTACTTGCTCCAAATTGCCACTCAGCGTCGAGGCCAACCAGACTGCCACCAACACCAGGTGTTGCGTCGTCAACGTAGCTTATACCGACCTCGTTCTCGCCAAGACCAGGCGCGTAAGCCACCCGGCCTCCCGCAACAATTTCGTTCTGACGACCGTCAATCTCGTACTCAACTTCAATAAACTGTGGGTTAAAACTTGCATCCTGGCTTTCAATGGGTCTTTTAAAGATCAGCGTACCGGCGTCGTAATCGATACTGTAGTCCACAAATCGGGAGAGACTTACAGTGCTTAGAACCTGATCCAGAGCAAATCGATCCCGCACAACGATACGAACACGTTCGCCGTTACGCACCAGTCCACCACGACTCAATCGATACACACCAGAAGTGCCGTCTCCGGCAATGGTGTCGAGCAAGAATCCTTGATCAGTATTGGCGCCAAATACTGAAGCCTTCCAGTCGCCTTGATAGTAGTCGGCCTTAATGCCATTCAACCTGCGCGAGTAACGAGTAAGTTCACCACGGCTCAGTTGGGTATCAAAATCACCTACCAATAACGCCGCCACATCTCGTTCCAGCTTCAAATACAGCTGCCGCGACGTGTCGTTATCAAAGGCCTGTTCTGCACCATCACCGTATAGCGTGTAGAACCGGTTGGGATCAATCTGTCGGCGGAAATTCCGATCCTCAGATCGATCGCTGTCGTAACCCAGGGTAAGCAACCACTCGCCGCGAACCTGGCCCTTCGCGTAAAAAGACAAACGCCCATCCGTCATCACATCTTCCGGAGCATCGCCATCCAACGGCTGCTCGTGAGGCGCAATGGTATTGTACCCGAGGGTGCCTTCGGCCAGTCCAACCAGCACCCATTCTCGAGCAACCGGCTTAAGTCGCGCGCGAATGTTCTTTTGCCTGTTGCGATCGAAAGCAAAGTACAGCTGCACCTCTCCCGCCTCGGTTGTTGGCTCAAGTGCGAGGTATGCCACGCCATCGCTACGGACTATATAACGCTGAATGCCCTGACGACTGCTGTCTGAGAGCTGGCTAAGCGCCTTGTTTTCATCCAGCGTCCGATAAGGTGCAGAAAGGTTGAATTCACCTGTCATACCCGGGCGGGCGGGCCGATCTTCTCTATCAAACAGTCGAACAGCTACAACCGGGGGTGTAATGCCATCCGCGATCAAATTAGACGACTCGAGCGCAAGCTCGGCGCGAACCGGAACACCAGAAAGCCAGGCTACCCGTTGGATAGATTCAATTTGTGTGCCGTCTTGGGTTTCGAATTGACTGGACAACATGTTGTATCCGTCATTTAGAACGACGTTCTTCCACAAGGTAACAGCATTACCTTGTTCACGGTTCACAACGATGCTGTCAAAAGTCAAAGGATCAACAAGGGCGCCATTCACCAACAAACTTGGCCGCACACCCAGCTTGTGTTTCACCGCAACGGCGATCGCAGGGTTGGCTGGATTGGAATCGACCAGCGGCCAGACAAATTCGGCGGCCTCGTTCTGCGTCGCGAGCCACTGGGCATCAAAGTCAGGACGCGGGTCAGGCTCAATATCGGGCAACACATCTGGCACCGGACTATGGATCGTGCGCTCCCCGGTTAGCTGCACAACGGCGACTTCACTGGCTGCGGAAATCGCACCCGAACCAGGCTCAGCAACACGAATTTTGACATCCGCCTCCTCGCCTGCGGCGACCTGCCGACTCTTCAGCGGTTGCGCTGTTCGTCGATCACTTGCATGCCACGCGCCCAGCGGCTTGTCCCTGTTAGAAGAATTTTCTCCGCCTTTGGGATTTCTTTCAGAAATACCCAGCGCGCGTTTTCTCGCAGCGCGTTGGGCTGGTGTTTGTACATCTTCAGTCTCCTGCCAAACGATGCCGCGTTGATCAGCGCGAGCGTCTGAATCACTTATCGCCGTTATGTTCAAACTGCTGGGAGCGGCTGTGTTCACACTGGCCACAACCTGGGGTAGTTGATGCGCAAAGTCGCCCATTCGAAAGCGCGCTGTAGCGCGAGTTGCATAGCGCTGCTCGCGACCGGCAACCTTGGCTCGAAACATTAGTTGCGCAGAAAACTCTCCCTCTGGCAGATCGAGTTCAAAGAATACAAGGCCGTCTCTATCGGGGCCGGTGCCTGGCGTCGGCAATCCGTCAAAGGTTGCACTACCCCGCGTGTAGTCCAGCCCTTCGGGTAACAACACTTCCAGCCTGAAAGCGGACAGTGGCTGAGGGGCATCGCCTTGCAACAGGTAGCGATATTGCATCTCGCCGTTCTTGTAGCGAGCCAACAACCGGCCCTGCAGAGGGCCCTGCGCCACACCAGGAGCCTGCACTCGAAAGTCTGCGCGCCACAACGACCCGCCCTGAAGCTCCACAAACTGTGTGGTCGATGATTCCGCGAAGCGGTTGTTGCGTTCACACGCCAGCGGCTCAAGGTCACGAGGCAGAGTAGATACTTCCAAGTGAACAACATGAGCGCCCGGTTGCAAACCTTCAACATGGTATCTGCCCTGCTCATCCGTCAGCACAAAGGTACCGTCCTCGAGCAATACCCGAACACCCGGTACCGGAACACCAGGCTCATTGCAGGGCCCGGCCAAAACCTGACCCACAATGGTTCCAAAGTTGCGTAACAGATCGTCCTGCACAAACACAACGGCTTGCGCACGGTTGCTTGTCGCCACGCCTTGCCCTGATACCCACGCGTTGTTTACAGCACGTCCTTCACGTGCACCTGGCGTAACCTCAACAACATAGGTTAGAGCGAGTACTTCTAATGGGCCAATATCGGGAAGTGCAATCGTCAGCGACCGGCCTGTCGAATCAAATGTCACCGGAGTGCCGTTTGGCACAGCGCCATCGAAGCGAAGTGAATCCTCGACCAGTCGGAAACCTCGAGGCAACTGGTCATGCAACACCAGCTCACCGAGTCGCCCGTTAGCCGGATTATTAACATTCAGCGAATATTGAACAACATCGCCAACGGCAACCGTATCTCGGCTGGCGATCTTCTCAATGAAAACTTGCGCAGCCAAAACATCAACAGGCACCGACCCACCTACCGAGCGCGCGTTTGTCAGTGTGAACACCTCGCCACGCTCAAACGGGCCTTCAAAGAACAACGAGAGCTCATCGTCGCTGGCCAGCGTAGGGAAACCGAGACCGGCAGGCGGCTCTACCAGCAATCGGTAGCTGCCCGGGGCAACGATAGGAAATGAGAATTGACCCGGAGCAAAGTTCGTCACCCTGCCCGCATCATCTGTAACAGAGCCGCCAGACACTACAGTAGATGGAAAGCCTGATACCCCATCTGCTGCCAGAACCGTCACAGGTTGCCCGGTCACCGCATCAACAAGTGTGATTCGGACACCATCAACCAATGAACCATCTACCGCGTTGAAAACCAGGCCCGTGGCGTCAATACCACCAACCAAATCAATACTGTCCTCTTCGTCATCCGGATCAATGTAGCTAAACAAAATATCCGCGCCATTAGGACTGGATACCAAACAATCACCTGGAACTGAGGCACCCTCAGTACTTTGGATGTAACCAACAAATACCCCACTGGAAAGATCCGTTTCGGTTAGAACTATTGATTCGTGATCAGCCCCATTGGCACTCGAAATGGATACTCTCACCGTATCTACGGCGTTCAAAGAGAGATCCTGGTCGGGGTCTACGATCTCAACGAACAGCGCATCTCCCGCGCTATAGAGGGTATTCGTAACAAGGCTAAGATCGGTCACTGGATAATCGATTCCCACAGAATCAGTTGCGGGAGCGAGCACGATATCGGAGCCTCCTGCAACACAAATCCCCTGAGGATCCGACACCAGAAGGTCGCCACCGGTTTCTCTGATGGCACGGTGCAAACGCCCGATTGCCGGGGTTGGCGGTTGCAACTGCAGATCTAGCGGAACGTCGACAACAAACAGTCCTGATTGCCCTACTGCAAGTGGGTCACCACGCGAGCCCGGTTCCAGCGAAAAGGGTGCGCCAGAAAGCGTCTGCAGTTCGGCGTCGGTGACTACCGATGGAAACACGTATCGCCCGGGGGGAACTATTTCATAGCGATACTGACCGGGTGCCAGTGTTGGAAAGCGGAACTCCCCAGTACCAAAGGCATACACCGTGCCTGAAGCATCCGTAACTGTGCTTCCACTTAATAGCGTAGAAGGAAAAGCGCTAGCCCCATCGTCTCCGAATACAGCTGCTGGATTACCTGTCGCTGCGTCTATCAGGGTAATCAGAGCACCGTCTATCAAGTGTCCGTCAACGGCCCCAAAAACGCGGGAGCGCGGATTTACAACCGCCGCGGTACTTGCAAATATACTGCCGTCGATGGCATTGGTGTAGGTAGCAAAGATCTGGTCGTTTGGCGCAACAAAGAGCACGCAGTCTCCCGGCGCAGAAGATACAGCTACCGTTTGAATGTAGCCAAAAAACTCACCGGTGTCGGTTCCGGTTTCGGAAATTGCAAGCGTTTCAGCATCACCCGCCGTTCCTTCCAGGCGAACAAACACACTATCTATCACCGCAGGGTCAAGATTAGCTCCCGCGTCGCTGACACGGAAGAAAGCAGTGCCTCCTGCGCGATAGACTGAGGTAGAGCTTAAGTCGATGGAAAGCGGAAAAGTGTAGAGAGTGCCGTCTGCTTCGTTTGAAGTTGCGATCGCAGCAAAGCTCCCTGACGTGGCAGCATTATCACTACAGGATGTCAGTGGGACATTCTGTGGCGACCCCAGCACACTGTCAGGAGCAAAGAAATCTATAACGGCAGTGTTAGCCGGCAATCCCACCTGCAAGGTATGGGGAGTGCTAATCGTCAATCCACCCTTATCGGTAGCTGTAATGACTACAGTAATCGGCGGACCTGGAGGTAGGCTAACCCCCGGCGCTAACCGCAGCTCACTACCGACTACAACAAAACGATTGTCGTCAACGGTGAACGTGTGGTTGTCTACATTATCCGGGTCGGTAACGCTGAGCGGCCCAATAACTGCACCCGGCGCGTTTGGAGGAACAGATGTTGCCTCAAGAGTAATGCTGTCGGGCGCTTCGTTAACATCGAGAATGGTTACAGTCACCGGAACAACAGCGCTTTGTCCGGCGGCATCAACAACCGTCACCTCAAGAACGATAGGCGCATCAACTTCAAAGTTAAACACCGTACCAGGCGCAAGTTGCAGACTATCGCCATCAACAATAAATCTGTCATCGGATACGCTAAAGGTGTGCGTATCCGTAGAATCAGTGTCAGTAGCATCAAGCACACCCAAAACGACGCCGTCGTCGTTTTCCGGTACTTCAAAATTGGTAAGCGTCAATCCCGTCGGCGGTGAGTTACCGGCGAATGGGTCGGCCACTATGGTGACACTACTGGAGGTCTCAACGGGCGAACCAGAAGCCAGATAGCTCGCGGTAGCCGTGTTGGTAATGGGGGTGTTTGGGTCGATGGCGTAAGCCAGAGAGGCACACAGCATCTGCAAAACAAAAATTACCGCGGAAAGAGGCATACCTCCAGCACGGCACGGCGTTACCGCCCCGACCTTGCTGGAGGATGCCTTATCCATGCGGTACTTATCGACCGAAAACACTTACTACTAACTCTGCCCTAGGCGTCGTTAATAGTTACGAAATACAGGACAAATGCTGTCTCTTGAGGCGCGCAGGTCCCTAGAGTCGCAGATGACACATCGATTTCGTTAGGATCAGCCGTGAAGGCTTGTGACGTGTTGGTATTGCTACAAGTAACAATAGTAACCTGATCGTCATTGATCGAACCGGGCAACGTGAAGGTTACGTTGTCGACTTCGGCTGACGGATCCACATCTATCGTCAAGCTGGTCGGCATGTTGATAGTTTCAGTAGACGTATTGCCTACAGAGACTGCCGGCGTTGGAATGTTATCTCGCAGGAAGGACATCGTAATCGTGCCACCGCCCAAAAGTTCATCATTCTTTGCCGCAATCACATACATCACAACAGCACCAGGAATCGCTTTGGGGTTATCGCCCGAAACCGCACCTGCAGCATCGAAAAACTGCGCTCCCGAAATCGGATCCCAGACTGTTTGCGAAGTTTTCACCAGCAATACGCCCGGAGGCAGAATAATGTATGCACTGGTATCTGAGTCCTGACCATTGTTGGGAACGTCTGTTGTTGTTCCACCGGTCGACGCGTTGAAGTCATAGACCAGGTCTTCTGAGGAATGCGGACCAACATCTGCAAACACAACTTCTACCGTGGCTGGATCATCAGCAACGTCCACTGCGCCGGTAAAACCGGGAGCGTTGTTGCCGTTGTCATCACCCTCTATTGGCTCTTGGGCGCCCGTATAGTGGGTCGCAACCAACGAGTAGGTTGCAATCTGATCAACGGTTGCGGTGCCCGGAACATCTACAACCACCAGAACTGATGTAGTGATGTCTTCGCCAAGCTGTGAGCCAAGGCCAGCGTCCAGATCGTACTCACCAGAGGCGGTAGGCACCAAAACGGTATCGACGCCATCGTCGAACAGTCCATTTCCATCGGTGTCAATCGCTACCAGAATGGCATCGTCATTAAACGAAGGAAACGGACCCGCTCCTGTTGGAGGACCCGCAAAGGCGCTAACGCCTACACCGTCCTGATCGACAACTCCCAGCAAAACCGAGGTTGCATCGTTACCCGTGTTGGTGACATTGAATCGCAGTGCAGGAACGCCAGTTTGGCCGGCAAATTCCTGACCCGGCGCGACACTAACGTAGTTAGAGTCCGTCGCTTCAACGTTAAGAGCAAGCTTTCTATCTACCACAAAGGTAGCATCAGCTGTCTCGGAGATAGGCGGGCCTCCTCCTACGGTGTATTCCAATGACACACTGTTAACGACACTGGATCCAGCGTCGGTGCCCGCAGCAAAAGACGGGATAGACCCGGCCACTGCGCAAGCTACGATCAGGCCTTGCCCAATCTTTCTGAAGTACTGCATGGTTTGTCCTTCCGTTACTTCAAGTTACAAAAGCAAACACACCGAAGCCCAAAAGCCCGGTGCGTTTCCGTTTTGCGCAGCCGTCGTAGCCGCGCGACAGGTATCGAACGGATGACTATTTCAGTCTCACGTTGAACGACACCGTTCCTGTTGCACCCGGCTCAAGGCCTGGCGCATAGACCCAACGAATGGTCGTATAGTCACTGGCATTCGCTGGAGCTTCAGAACCGTTTTCCGAGACGCGAAGTGCACTTGGCGGACCAAACTGCGCTCCTGCATCTACGGAATAAAGAATTTCGGCGGCCTCACCAACGGCAGTGCCTTCCAGATATTCGGTATTACCCGGTACCGGGTTGGTTATAACTACCGAACCGGCATCAACAGCCTCTTCGCCGACATTGGTAAAGCGCACGGAGTAACGAAGTTCGTCACCCGGAATAACGCGATTGGGTGGCACCAGGCGGCGCTGAACGCGGCCCTGATCATCTACATAGCGGTCAACCTTATGTACTTCGTTAACCAGCTCTACGCGAGCCTGCGCAAAGGGAGCGGCAAAACTTGCGCTCACTGCTAATACAGCGGCAACCTTTGTGAGCGTCGAAAGGCATTTCTTCTGCAACAGTGATTTGCAAAAGTTTTGATGCGAACATTTTTTAAGAAACATAGATCCTCCGATCATTTGTGTTTGTCAGCCAATCCCCTGCCTGCAAAAACAGGTGGGACCTCTTTGGGTAAGGAAAGGCATCTACTGGACAATGGCCTGATACTCGATAGTCAGACTCGTGGGGCCAGAGACATCACCAAAGTTCACTTCAATGGTGTCGCCGGTTACGCCGGTGTTATCCACACCAGCAGGTAAAAGGTCGTCGTCAGCCTCTTCGCCCGCGGGCAAACCAACAACGGAAAGAGAATTTGAGGCGTACAAAAGCTCGCCAGGTACAGGATCGGTAACCACTAGCGACTGCGCAGAACCAGTACCAAAAAGCTCCACGAGTACGCGGTAGCTAACAACACTGCCAGGCACGACACTGCTGCCGCCAGAAGGGTCGGCGATATCAAAAGCAGTTTTGGTGATGGTGACGCCAACGTTGTTAACCAGATAGTCGTGACGATCAGCAAACAACGGATTGGCCAGGTTGTAGCTCAGACCTACCATCGCATCGACAGTACCCGACCCATTCGAGCGATTGTCACCGAGACCGCTGAAGACATCACCGACCCCAGGAAAGCTCACCTGTGTTGGGTCATCAGTTCCTGCACCGGTGACAATCGTTGTGGCCACAGCACGCAATTCGAGCAGCGCTGTTTCATCAACCGACACGCCAGGTGGAATGTCTGCAGTAACGTAAATCAAGAGAGATTCGTCGGGCACCAAGACTGGGTCATTGGTACCCGCGATGTACTCCTCATCACCGCCAGGGCCGGACTGGAAGCCAGCAATACCGTTGGATTCGAGATACAGGGTGTTAAAAACAGGGTCAAAGTCGTCACCGCCCAGCGCCGTCTGGCCAATCAGCCGAAAGGCTTCCGTGCCGTTACCCAGGTTAGTCAGCGTGTAGCTCTGAAGAGCCTCGATCTGTCCCGCAACAACTCCCACAGAACTGGCATCAGCGCTGATGACAGAGACTTCCAATAGCTCTTGAACAAAGAAGGTGTTGAGGCTGCTGGCAGTAAGGTCTGCGCCACCCAGGGTGTAACTCAGAGTGACGGTATTTGGGACTTCCTCGCCTGCGCCAGTTCCACCGGCCCAGGAAAGATCGGCGCACAAACACACAAGCACGGCAAAGACCCACGCGATACAAAAGTGCGCTGGTCTATGAAATAGCCCTGTGTAAGCGGTGCTTTTCACGAGATCCTTATCGTTATCAGTCGCGAACCGGAAGGTTCGGGTACATCCACAGGAGCCACATCGTGTGGTCCTTTAGAAGCTCGGGGGACTGTAGATAAGGGCAGCAACGGAGTGCGTGACGGGACGCACAGTGTCAATGCATCGTTGCCAAAAGCGGCGCACTGCGCCAATTTTTGCGGGATTAGGTCACGCTTACTGCATGAGCCAGACAAAGGGTGACCCAGTCGAGGTTAACCCTGAGAAGTCGCCGGGTTAAGGTTTACTAGGGGTCATCTGAAGTACGCAGGGTCGTACTTTGTGTTTCGGGATCGAACCAGATTTCCGCGTCTCCATTCTTTAGCAGTTGGCGCACAGCCAGTCGTTTTGCCTGGAGTGTCAGAGCGTCGTGACCTTCGCGAAAATCACCATAATCCGTGCCCTCACGCAGCACGTAGTCATCAACAACGCCGTTTAGCGCCTCATCTGAGAGCTCTTGATAGGGTATCTTCATTTATAGACGTACTTGTATGGGCTTAATGGCCAAGGGGCTAGTATATCGCCCCATTTCTGCCAGATTCGGTGTTTAATGGTACAGGTCGCAAATGGCCCCACAGGCCGGGCGAAGCTCATGTCGAACATCTAAGGGTGTGAAATGCTCCGCAGCTATCCATAATAGGCTTGTCTAATATTCTGAGTTGTACGGCAGGTTCTGCTGTACTCGAAATTCACGGGGTTAGCGGCCAATACCACAAGGATTGGTTCGCCCCCGTTCCAACAGGATTGGGAACTCATGTCAGAACAAGATCACATACTGGTAGTCGAAGACGAGCCAATAACCCGAGAACAGCTCGTGGCGTACTTCGAAGAAGAAGGCTTCAAGGTAACCTCTACCGGTTCAGGCGACGAGGTTCTGCCGCTTGTACAAAATTCCGACATTATCCTGGTATTGCTGGATATCAAGCTGCCTGGAAAGGACGGCCTGACACTAACCCGGGAGATTCGGGTTCAATCAGATCTCGGCATCATTCTGGTCACGAGCAAGCAAGAACAGATCGATCGCATCCTCGGTCTTGAGAGCGGTGCAGATGATTACGTAACCAAACCGTTTGACCCTCGAGAGCTATTGAGCCGTTCACGCAACCTTATCCGGCGTGTACAGCTGCAGCAGAAACAGCGCAAGAAAAACCATCTACGCACCTTCGATGGCTGGACTCTCGATCTGAACAAGCGCGAGCTGACATCCCCGGAAAACGAAAAGCAAACACTGTCCGCTGGCGAATACCAGTTACTACTGGCATTTATGGAACAAGCGGGCGAAGTAATGAATCGGGACCAACTGATGAACCGAATCCGCAACCGCGAGTGGTTCCCGGATGATCGCTACATCGACGTACTTGTTGGGCAGCTACGGAAAAAACTGGGTGAGAAGGCCGCTAACGCCAAGATTATCTCAACCATCCACGGCACCGGCTATCTGTTCACACCAGAAGTGGCATAAACTTAGGCCAAGGACGAGTAATACGCCAAGCGCACATTGCGCAATTTAATAGACGTATTACCAGAACTTTGACCCCTTGGCGCCTAACTGCATCGGACCCTCGAAGGCAGGTCTCGTCCAAGGGTTCCCGAGACGACGTTAGGCCATGGCTCAAGCAGAACACACGTTGATCTACGAGAGCGCATCTACCCTGGTGCGCCGCCGCACGGCGGACGCTTCCCGCGATGGCATAAATGCTATTTCGGGACCAGACAGCACTGTGATCAGCAAATCGCTGAAACCCCACGCCGCCACTCCGACGGCGATCTCTCGCTACTACCACGAATTCACCGTCAATCAGTCTTTGACGTCAAACTACGTGTGTCGCGCACTCAGTTTCGATGAGCGCCTGCCAGAGATAACGCTAGAGGACACCGGCGGTGTCGCGCTGAAACTTCTGATAAAGCGCAACGATCTCGACTGGGAGGACAAGCTACATATCGCAACCGAACTGTGCCGAGCCGTCCAGTCTATTCACGACGAAGGTGCCGTACATCGCGATCTGAATCCAGCCAATGTCATCGTTAACCTGGGTACCGAAAGCCTGAAGCTGATAGATTTTGGCCTGGCGACTCTTGCATCTCGGGAATACAGCGAGGTAGAGGCAGGTCAGCTGACCGGCACTCTGCCCTACATTTCTCCCGAGCAAACGGGTCGAGTGAATCGACTAATCGATTACCGTACCGACCTTTACTCTCTGGGAGCAACCCTGTACGAACTCTTCGCCGGTGCTCCCCCCTTCGTTAACACCGATCCACTCGAACTCATCCACAGCCACATCGCCCGCACACCCGCACGTCTTTCAAGTCTCAAAGAAGACCTGCCGCGCTGGCTTTCGGATATCGTGCAAAAGTTACTGGCCAAGCAACCTGAAGATCGCTATCAAACCGCTGAGGCCGCCCGGGCAGACATAGAACTTGGCGCCGCCACCGTCTCACAAGCGCCGGGTGACGATGTTGTGCCATTTGTACTGGGCCGGACAGACTCAAAAGGTCAGCTCACTCTGCCACGTAAGGTTTATGGTCGAGAGCAAGAAGTTGCCAAACTCGAAGAACTCTCGGTACGTGCAGGAGACGGCGAGTCTTTGATTGTCCAATTGATTGGCGCTCAAGGTATCGGCAAACAAAGCCTGACCAAGATGTTTGCTGCCCAGTTTCGCCAAAATGGTGGGCTATCAGCGACTCTGGATGCATCGCGAGATAATGAGGGCCGCCAGGAAGGACAACCAAAGGGTGCGCTGGATATCGCGCGTCAGCTATTGCGACAGGTGTTATCCCGAGACGACGAAAGCTCAAATGCTTATCTGACCAGACTAAGAAACCTCGGCGAAGATGCCGTCGAAGCGCTGCGCAATCAAATCCCAGAACTGGCGATGGTTTTCCAGCAGCCCATGCATCAGAACGCCGAGCCTGCTGACCAGGTACTGCAATCTCTTCTCAAATCGTTGTCGCCCATAAGCCTGCTGATTGTGCTGGAGCAACCCCAGCGTTGGGATCGCAGCGACCTGCGGGAGCTCATCGACGATCTGATGTCGCTCAACAATGTGATTATCATATTGTCGATGGAATCGGCCGCGGACCTCGATATCGACGCCTACCGCCTGCGCACTACCCATATCGAGCTTGCCCCTCTGGGCAGACCTGCAGTAAGGCTGTTACTGGCCGAGATGTTTTCTCACACCGAGGCAAAGGTGCGAGAGCTTGCGCAAGAAATCCATGACAAAACCGAGGGCTATCCAAGTCAGGTGATCAGCCTGCTCTACGAATTGCATGCAAAACGCGCCGTATTTTATGACCCTCTCGATGGCGGCTGGTCATGGCAAATTGATGCCATCCGGAGTCACTATTTCACTGACAATTCGGTAGAACGGATATCTAACCTGCTATCCCGCATGCCAGAACGGACTCTTGAATTACTGCGTATCGCGGCCTGTCTCGGCAACAACTTCAATGCTGCAGCACTATCGCAGTTGTCTCTGACCGAACACAGTGATGAAGCTGATGTTGCCAAAGAACTCAACTATGCCCTGAATCTGGGGGTGGTGGCGAATAAACAGGCCAGCTTCGATGATGGCCCGCTCTATCGTTTCGCCCATACCGATATTCGCGCCCGAATCTATGCCGACATGGGCGATGCCGAGAAATCTCGATTACACCGCGGCATCGCTGATCACCTGATGTCTCGCTCCGCAGCGATCTCCAATCCATCAAATCAGACTGTGCGTCTTGAAGGCGAACGACTGATCCTCATGGCGGAGCACATGAACGCTGCAACCAACCCTCTGGTTGCTGACGCTGAGGCGTTGAATCAGGTTGCTTATCACAACCTGCTGGCGGCCAAAGAACTGTTGCGCCAGCAAGACTATCGAGCCGCCTTCAACATGGCGCACACCGCATTGCGACTTTATTTGCGCGGTGATCTGGAGGCTTCACTACTCAATCAGGAGCTAACCCTGTGTGCCGCAGAGGCCGCTTTTCTGTGCCCAGACTTTGACCAGCTGGAACGCCTGCTTGCCGAATCTGTTAGCAGCAACCTTACTCTTGATGAGTTCGGCATACGCATGGACTATGCCAGAAACAGACTCAGCGAAGGCCAGGAGCAAGCGCTTTCCTCAATCAGGCAGCTCAGCCCGCTGCCCGCAGCCTCACGGTTTGCACCAACGGTACAGCCGCTGGCTCATGACCAGACCATCAAGAGTTGTACCGACGCCGAGTTCCAACAGCGCGCCAGGTTATGCGCCTACGCCCTGCCCCTTGCGTTGCAGCTCGGCGACGACACTCTGATCAAACTGGCGGCTCGTATAAATGAACAAGCTGCAAATAGTGCTGGTTATTGTCCTGAAATCAGCTATCTACTCGCCGTTCAAGCTACGTGGGAGCATCACAAAGGCCATCACGAGAAAGCCGAAGTATTGGCAAATTCTGCTCGTGAACTCGCCAGCCACTGGTCGAACAATCAGTTTTCGATCAGAGCACGTGCAACCCTTTATGGCCTCTACGATGGCTGGGTTGCACCCTTTGATACCAGTCTATCGATGTTAGGCGATGCCGTACGCGAATCTATCGCGCTTCGTGATTATGAATTCGCAGGCCTGGCTGTGAATTGGTTTGCATCTAACGCGGTGCTACGTGGCATGGATCTGACATCGCTGGGTCGTCGTCTGTCGCTGCATGTTGATCAGCTAAGCGACTACGGCAATCTGTCGAACGTCAATGTCGTCAGATACATTTCAGGCATGATCGATAGCTATGTTGGTCTTGAGCGAGGGTCAACAGAAGTAACCACAACAGGCAACATCGAGCCGATTCCGGAATCTCTCCCTCGGCTCGATAACCCAATGGATCGGCTGGCAATAGGCACGCTTTACGTACATCGTGTTTATTTTGCGGTGGTCTTTAATGACTATCATGGCGCTCAGGATGCCGTAGAACGCGCGCAGGAATACATGCCATCGCTCATTGGCTCACCGTTACACATTACCCTTACCTTCTGTGAAGCTCTGATCGCTTTCCAAATCGGTTCTCGCAGAAAAACCAAGAGAGATAGCTTTCGGCTTCACAAACTTGTTCCGGCGTTAAGAGCAGGCCAAAAAGAACCTCGAAAACAACTTGCAACGCTGAAAAGCTGGGCAAAAAATACACCTTTTGCAGTACCCAAAACCACACTGGTTGAAGCGGAGTTACTCTGGCATCGCGGCGAGCACAATGAGGCACTTGAGTACTACGAGCGCTCTGCATCGCAGGCACGAGACCTTGGGCTGGTTAATGATGAAGCCATCGCGTACGAGCTTGCGACCAGACGCTGTGATGAGCGTGGTCGCCGAGACTTCACAAAGCTCTTTGCGCGCAGCGCCCATCAGGCCTACACACGCTGGGGTGCGGTTGCAAAGATCGATGCCCTGGAAGAAGAGTACCGCAGCCTGCTGCGGGAAATGGGTGAGGGTCACAGCAAACTAAGCCTTGCTGATCTTGCAGACTTGACCGTCCGCGATTTCCAAAGCCATTCGCACACCTATCACTCCCACGAATTTAACGAACGACTACTCGATACAACCACTGTGCTTCGGGCGGCCCAAGCATTGTCCGGCGAAATTATGCTGGATCAGGTGCTCGAGAAGCTCTTGCGCTTGACCCTCGAACACGCGGGAGCCCAAAAGGCAGCGATGCTGCTCACTACCGATAATCGGCTCTACCTGGAAGCTGTTGCTGCTGTTGATGGCGGTGAGACGCGACGCATCAATCCACCCATACCCATGGAAGCATCAACAGAAGTGCCGCTGTCAATTATCCAGTTTGTCAGCCGTACCAAACAGGTTCTCGTACTGGGTGACGCCACCCAAGAGGATGTGTTCACTCAAGATCCCTATGTGGTGCGCGGTAAACCGCTCTCCGTTCTCTGTCTGCCGATTTTGCATCGCGGCGAACTCACGGGCGTGCTCTACGTAGAACATCGCTGGCTCTCAAACGTGTTTACGGAACAACGCGTTGAAGTACTCAACCTGTTGTCATCCCAGGCCGCTATCTCTATTGAGAACGCGCGGTTATATGGCGACCTGCAAGGAGCCAGAGACGACTATCGCGCCCTTTATGACAGCGCCATAGAAGGTCTTTTTAGAATATCCGGACAAGGCACACTGATTCGCGCCAACCCTACACTTGCTGAGCTTCTTGGTTTTGACAGTGTAGATGGCTTGTTACTCGAATATCGCGAACTTCTTGATCGCGTGTTTCTTGAGCGCGAAAAAGCTCAGGAGTTTTTGTCTAAACTCGACGAAAACTCGCAAGTGACAGCCTTCGAAGCCAAAGCACTGACTCGCGATGGTCGAGAATTTTGGATGTCAATCGCTGCGCGGATCACCGATGACAAAGATGACGGCGAGTTTATTGATGGTTCTATAATTGATATCACCGCGCGAATCGAGAGCGAACAGGCAGAGAAGCAACGACAGATTGCAGAAGCAGCTACTCAGGCCAAAAGTGAATTCCTCGCGAACATGAGCCACGAGATCCGCACACCAATGAACGCAATCATTGGCTTTTCAGAGCTGACTCTGGATACCGAACTGGATAGAGCGCAGCGAGAGTACATAAGCTCAATTCGCCGAGCCTCAGAATCACTTCTTAATATCGTTAACGATGTGCTCGACTTTTCCAAGATCGAGGCTGGAAAACTGGATCTGGAATCGGTGCCTTTTGAGCTCGACTCTATGCTGGAAGAACTAGAGCGATTGTTTCGCACCGAGTTTCGCAAGAAAAACATACAACTGGTAATTTCAAACAAGGCAGATAGACACCCTGATTTTCCAGAAAACTCTGTGGTACTGGGCGATTCACTGCGCTTGCAACAAGTGCTGGTTAATCTTGTAGGTAACGCCCTGAAGTTCACTACTGAAGGACAGATCGCTGTTGAAGTAGAAGTCGATCGTACCTTTGTCCTGCCCACCGGTGAACCACAGATCGTATTGTGTTTTGCAGTGACAGACACCGGCATCGGAATCGATGAAGATCAGCAATCCAGACTGTTCGAATCTTTTGAGCAGGCGGAATCCTCCACGACTCGAAACTATGGCGGCACAGGACTCGGATTGACAATTTGTCGGCGCCTGGTCGATATGATGAAGGGCGAAATCACGGTGAGCTCCACTGTCGGTGAAGGTAGCCGATTCGAATTCACGGCTCAGGTAGGTTACGCCAAAGGCGAAATAGAAGTGGTTCAACGGCGCGCAATGACACGCGATCGCTCGAGCCAACTGTTCCAGGACAAGCGGGTTTTGCTTGCAGAGGACAATCCGATCAACCAGCAACTTGCACTGGCCTTTCTACAGCGGGCCGGGGCAAGTGTTGAAATCGCTGAAACAGGCAGACAGGCGGTCGCCCGGGCGGTCGCAAACACCTATGACGTTATCCTGATGGATATCCGTATGCCGGAGATGGATGGGCTGGAGGCGACAGCCGAGTTACGCAAGCAAGGTCTTTTAGTACCGATCATCGCCGTCTCCGCTGATGCTATTGGCGAGCGGCGCAGTCGTGCTCTTGAGGCTGGTTGCAACGGTTACGTCACCAAGCCAATAGACTTCGATACTCTGGTGTCCGAGTGCAGTGAGCACATGGGGCTTACTCTGGAAACCGAAGAATCACCTCGCAGACGAGCAACAGACACCGCGCAGGACCAGGACGAAAACGTCGCTCTGTTGAAACGAGTACCCGGTATCGACGTTGGACTTGCGATCAAGAATCACAATGACAACGTGAAACTCATGCTCAAACTCATGGGCGACTTTGGTACCTACTATGGTGATGCAGGTCCAAAAATCCGGACATTCTTACTCAATGGAGAATGGGAAGAAGCAGAACGTCTGGCTCACAACCTGCGAGGCGTTGCAGGCTCCTTTGGCGCGACTGATCTGCAAGAAGCCGCAAAGGTTCTTGAACTAGCACTTGTACGCGAAGATGGAAGCGACGAGTTACCTGGCGCACCGGGCGGTAAAATGGAAGAAGAAACCTCCAAGAACCTGTTGGGTCTCGCACAGAGTTTTGAAGTTGCGTTAAATGAGGTATTGGAAGGCGCAGAAGCGCTGGCAAGCAAGGAAGTAAGGCTGCGCGAAGGCGACGCCTAATCGATCGCCAGCAACGGTAGCGTTTCGACTTCGCGTTTTAACCCGGAGAAGTCGAAAAGCCCTGTATCAGCAAGCTGCGATGGCGAAATATGACTCAGAGCGCGCGCGATGTTCTCCACCCGGCCCGGCTGTTCAATGTCCCACTGCGACAGCATCGCCTTTACCTTGGCCCGCTGCAAATTAGGCTGCGAGCCGCACAGATTGCAGGGAATGATCGGGTGAGACCTGGCTTGCGAAAACGCCTCAATGGTTTTCTCCCGAGCGTAGTAGAGCGGTCGAATCACCACATTCGCGCCATCATCACTCAGCAACTTGGGTGGCATGGACTTTAGCGTACCGCCAAAGAACATATTTAAGAACAGGGTTTCAACGGCGTCGTCCAGGTGATGGCCGAGAGCTATCTTGTCTGCTCCAATTCGCTTTGCATGGCTATAAAGAATGCCCCGTCGCATTCGTGAGCAGACGGGACAGGTTGTTTTTCCCTCGGGGGTCAGCTCCTTAACGATTGAGTAGGTGTCTTCCTCCAAAACGTGATACTCAACACCAAGGGATTCCAAATATTGCGGCAGTACATGTTCCGGAAAACCTGGTTGTTTTTGATCAAGGTTCACCGCAACTAACGAAAACTCTACCGGTGCATGGCGCCTTAGACTTAGCAGGACATCAAGCATGGTATAAGAGTCTTTGCCACCCGACACGCACACCATCACCTTATCGCCATCTTCGATCATCGAATAATCAGTGACCGCCTGACCGACCAGACGTCGCAAACGTTTCTGTAACTTGTTGAATTCGTAATGGGCGGCGCGATTGGTCACAAATCTGGGCTCAAATATCCGGGGGGTAGATTCTGCACGGCGCAGCACAAGCCCGCAATTCATTGTTTATGCAGGTAATCCGGCCTCTTCAGCAGTGTCCGACTGGACTTCGCTGTGCCTGGGAGATTGGCTGAGGTAGTGTTTGGCCGCGTTGGCCGGCATCGGGGGGCTGAAGTAATACCCTTGAATCTGGGCGCAGCCCAGTTCAGCCAGAACCTTAAGCTCTGACGCCTTTTCAACACCCTCAGCAACAACATCGAGCTGTAGTTGCCTGCCCAAAGCAATAATTGACTCAATCAGCCTCCGATCGGCTGACTGGGAAGTTGACTCCGGCTTGAGTGCATTAACAAAGGATCGATCAATTTTTAGCACATCAAAATCAAACTCTCGCAGATGGCTGAGCGAGGAGTAACCGGTGCCAAAATCATCCAATGCAATCCTGGCCCCCAAACGGCGCGCCTTGACCAAAAACTCACGGTACAGTTCTTTGTCGTCAACCAACAAACTCTCCGTAATCTCCAGCGTCAAACGCGCAGTTTCAGGAGAATCCAGCAGCTGCAGCAGTTTCTCGGCATCCGCTGCATCACCCAGCTGGCGAATACTGATATTGATCGACAGGCGAAGATCTGGATGACCAGTTTGCGCCCAAGTACGCAATTGCCGCTGAGCTGTTTGAACAATCCAGTATCCAATCTCGACGATCAGCCCGGTCTTCTCAGCAATAGGAATGAAATCCTGAGGTGAGACAAGGCCACGGGTAGGATGGTGCCAGCGAAGCAACGCCTCGAAAGACACTACTCGATCTGAAAACTGGTCTACCAATGGCTGGTAGTAGAGCTCAAATTGATCCTCAATAAGCGCGCTCCGCAGCGCAGTTTCCAGCTCATACAATGTCTGCGCGCGGGTATTCATAGCTGATTCATAATGAACTGCATCGTTTCCGCCAGACCGAGCGGCCTCGGCGCAGGCCAGGTCAGCTTGCTGAAGTATTTCTCCAACACGCATTGGTGATTTTTGGGTTGGCTGATCGAGCGCTTTAGACAAAACACGTACGCCAACACTTGCCGTGACAGTCACCTCTTTATCAAGCACAGAAAATGGCTTTGACATTGCCGTGACGATTGCAGAGGAAATTTGCGACAGCTCTTCAGAGTCACTCAACGCCTCCAGCAATACTCCAAACCGTCCTCCGCCCAGCCGGGCCAGGGTATCGGTTTCTCGCACCGCCATCTTCAGGCGGCGGCCTGACTCTCTTAGAACCTGATCTCCGACGATGTACCCCATCGAGTCATTGAGCCGACCAAAGCCGTCGAGATCGATCGTAAGCACAGCACCAGCGTGAACCTCTGTTGACCCTGAGGCGTTCTCCATAGCATCCAGAAAACCCTCGAGCCTGCCACGAAACAGGCTGACGTTCGGCAGCCGGGTGAGCTTGTCGCGATGGGCTTGCCAAAGCGCCAGACGTTCAGAGTTACTATTCTGGCTGCTAAATCGCAGCGCACGAAAACAGACATAACCAAGGGCAAACACAAGGCCCAGAGTCGGCAGCAGCAGTTGAGAAAGCGGTGAGGGAAGTTCAGCCATACTCCAATAAAGTTAGTAGAGGAGAAACAGGGTGCAACTTCGTCAATTCTTTGCCGCGGCTGTGTCGATAACCTGCTGGAATGCAGTTGCAATGCAGTTGTGTTGTTAAACAACAGACTCAGAACTAATCAAGGCCCCTCAAGACACGCATCGGTGGGCTGGCAATCAATGAGCGCGAACCTGTTAGGCCAACAGTAGCAACCAACAACGCGCCAGCAATAGGTGCCCCCAACCAGAACCACCCATGGAATACGGGTTGTAGCTCAAAAATCTGAGTTTGCAACAGCGCAACCGCCAGCTCAGCGCCGGCGACCGCAAGCAGACCAGACAGAGCGCCGAGTGTTAAAAATTCAACAGCCAAAGAACCGGCAATTAACCCTCGTGTGGCACCTAAAGCACGTAACAGTCCATGTTCTGCAAGCCGCTCGTCACGACTTGACTGAATGCTTGCCAGTAACACGAGCGCGCCAGAAACCAGCACTAGTCCGAGGACCAATTCAATGGCTTGAGTGACCCGATCAACAATAGACTGCACCTGCTCAATTATATCTTCCATGGGAATCACACTGACCGTAGGAAACTCGCGCAGGAACTCGTTGAGGGCACGCTGCTCTGATCTGGGCAGGTGAAAGCTGGTCATAAAGGTTGTAGGGATGTTCTCAAGCATCGCCGGAGAAAAGATCACAAAAAAGTTGGGCCGCATACTGTCCCAATCCACGCGCCGCAGGTTTGTGACCCGGCCGGATATCAGGGCTCCAGCCACATCCACCGACAGCGTATCGCCAATACTCAAACCATGCTCCCGGGCATAGTCGTCTTCGAGCGAAATCAACTTTTCACTTGAGTCCGGCGCCCACCAATCGCCTTCTACGAGGACATTCTCCGCAGGCTTTTCAGCGGCATAGGTCAGGTTACGTTCGTTATCAAGATCATTCTCAAAGAGACCTTCGCGCTGCGCATTCCACTCATCAATCGTCAGGGAATTCACTCCAACGATTCGACCTCTAATCATGGGGAACAGCTCGCCTACCCGCTGGCTAATATTTTCGAGTTTCGCAGCAACACCGGTCACTTCTTCGGGCGTCACGTTCATCACAAAATGGTTTGGCACATCATCTGGCAATTGTTCGCGCCACTCAGAGAGCAGTGACGTTCTAACCAGCAACAAGATAAGCAACAACATTATTGCGAGACCAAAAATCAGCATCTGCGCAATGCTGGTTCGAGATCGACGCTGAATTCCAGCCAACGCCAGGCGCCAGAACGACCCCGCTTGCATACCTAAAGCGCCAGTACCACGTAGCGCGAGCCAGGCAACCAGAGCAAACACAATGAGTACCGATGCCACTGCACCCAGTGTGTAGAGCGTAAGCACAGCACTGCCGCTATACCAAAGCAATAAAACGATTGTTCCAAATATCGCTGCAGAGTAGGTAGCGATACCTGCAAAGTCTCCGTCCGTCAGATCTCGACGGATTACTCGCATCGGCGAAATGTTTCGCAATGCAAGAAGTGGAGGTAACGCAAAACTCAATAGGCAGATAAAACCAGTGACCGCTCCGAGAACATAGGGTTTCAGACCGGCAGCCGGCAGACTTCCAGGAATAAGATCATTCACAAAGGCCAATACTATTTGTTGCAGCAGGTTACCAACCAACAAGCCAGCCGCGACCCCAAGCGTCCCCACAATAAGCAGCACACCAAGAAAATTTCTCAATACGACCTTGGGGGTGGCGCCCAGCGTTTTCAGCACGCCAACATGATCAAAGTGACGGCGTGAATAACGATGTGCAGCAAGCGCAACGGCCACACCGGCGAGCAACACAGCAAGCAGCCCCCCTAACAGCAGGAAGCTCTCGGCACGTCCCAACGCGTTACCAATAGCTTCACTGCTATCGCGCGCGCCCAACCAGCGATAACGTTTTACTTCGTCGTCATTTAACGTTTCAAAGGCCGCCTCAATGTCCGCACTGTCTCCGCGCAACAAATAGCGATAACTAATTCGGCTGCCCGGCTGCACGATCTGGGTCGCCGCGAGATCTTCAATGCGCATCAGCGCCCGGGGCGCAAGATCTGTAAAGCTGCCTCCTCTGTCCGGCTCTCGAGTTAGAACGCGAGTAACCTTCAGCGATTTGAATCCCACATCAACCTGATCACCGAGTGATAGAGACAGCGCAGGAAACAGTCGAGCATCGAGCCAGATTTCCCCGGGAAGAGGTAACTCCTGGGTCACAGCATCAGGCCCAAAGGGTTCTTCGCTCACGCGCAGTACACCACGGAGCGGATAGGCATCACTGACGGCTTTCACAGAGGCGAGAAGATTTGCCTCGGGACCGGTGTAAAGCATGCTTGCAAAGGTCACCGTTTCTGCCTGCTGAAGCCCCAATGCTCGGGCAGAATCGCGAATAGACTCCGGAGCCGGAGCTGACCCGCTGAGAACCCGGTCAGCAGCCAGGAAAGTGGCTGATTGTTCGATCAAGGCACTTTGCAGTCGATCCACAAACAGGGATATCGCTGTGACAGAGGCCACCGCCACAACTATGGCGGCCAGAAGCAAGCGCAACTCGCCAGATCGCCAGTCGCGAGAGGCAAGTTTCAGCGCAAGACCCAGGAAACGATGAGCTCGAGCAGGGCCAGTCGAGTTGTTCCCGGCTCCCGAGTATGTAGGCCCGGCGCTCAGTGGCTTTGCTCCTGCACAAGCTGGCCCGCATCTACCGTCACACTACGGGCGCAGCGCTCTGCGAGTCGGGGATCGTGAGTAACCAGCACCAGGGTTGTGCCAAAGTCGGCATTGAGTTGAAACAGTAGTTCGGTGACCTTGGCACCCGTTGCGGTGTCCAGATTGCCCGTGGGCTCGTCTGCAAAAAGCACCTGTGGTCGGCAGGCAAAGGCCCGCGCAATAGCAACCCGTTGCTGCTCACCACCTGACAGCTGGCGTGGATAGTGATGTCCACGATCTGATAAGCCTACCCGAGCCAACAACTCGACGGCCCGCTCCGACGCATCCGCATCCCCTTTTAGCTCTATCGGCAGCATGACGTTTTCGGCCGCAGTCAGGCTTCCAAGGAGCTGAAAGTTCTGGAACACAAAGCCCACCAACCGGCCGCGAAGTAACGCCCGGGCCTCTTCATCCAGTGTCGTCAATTCCTCTCCCGCCAGAGAAACGCTACCGCTACTGGGGATATCCAACCCTGCAAGGATGCCTAACAAGGTGGTCTTGCCCGAGCCTGAGGCACCAATCACCGCGAGACTCTCACCCGCGTCGATGGCAATGTTAATGTTCTTCAATATGGTTAGAGGCCCCGCCGCGGTTTGCACCGTTTTGGCGAGGTCCCTGGCAGCAACCATGGGCGCTCGGGACTCTGTTATCTGCGCCCCTGAACTGGATACCGACATGCGTATTACTTCTTACTATTCTAGTTGTGATTCTCGTTGTGATGGCACCAAAGCCGCCCCTGATTATGTGGCAGCACGGTCATACTACTGTGAATCGGTCCGCGAGTGGCTGACCAAACATGGCCGCACTGGCCTATTCGGCCTCGTGCTTGTTCTACTGGGTGCCTGTTCCGAGCCCGATAGCCGACAAACCCCGCAATCATCCGAACCTCTGGGTAAGCGTGCTGAGCCTTCGCACGACTCTGCACTAGAAGACGCCGGGGTCTCGACAGAAGCGGCCCTGAAAGTGCTGGTGTTCGGCGACAGCATCAGTGCAGCCTACGGCATTCGTCGCGACGACGGGTGGGTTACTCTGCTGGAAACCAGACTAAGACAACCTTATCCGAGTGCCCAGGTCATCAACGCCAGCGTTTCAGGGGAGACGACTCAGGGTGGCAGAGCCCGGCTGCAGGCAGCGCTGGACCGGCACGCTCCAGACCTGGTTATTCTGGAACTCGGCGGCAATGATGCGTTACGTGGCTATCCCGTAGACAGGTTGCGAGATAACCTGGGTGCCATGACCCAGATGAGCCAGGCCCAGGGCGCCAGGGTCGTGCTTATGGGTATGCAGATTCCACCCAACTATGGCCCCCACTACACCCGCGAATTCGCTGCTGCCTTCAAACAGGTGGCAGACGCTCACAACGCCTACCTGGTACCGTTTTTTCTGGAAGGAGTCGCCCTGGTGGAGGGTATGATTCAGAACGACGGCATCCACCCAACCACTCAAGCCCAACCCTTGCTCATGGAAACCGGCTGGCAAGCCCTGGTTGCCACCCTGAGTGAACAGTTCCCGCTGCTGGGATCGAGCCCGGAATAGCCGCTGACACCGCTAATCGTCAGACACTGATGGCGCGCCCTGGGCATCGGGGCCGATATGAGTGGCGCCGCGTGCTGCCGCCAGCTCCATTTGTTTCTGACGTTCTCGAAAACCGTCACGCTGTTCAGGTTTAACTTCATTAATGCAACGCGGACAGCTGACGCCAATAACGTAGTCGGGATGGTTACTCTCTGACTTGGGCAACGGACGACGACAGGCGTGGCATTGCAAATAGTCGCCTGGCTGCAGATTCACATCCAGCGCGACCCGCTGATCAAAAACGAAGCACTCACCCGCCCAACGGTTATCGCTGCGCCCTTCCATGGTCTCCAGGTACTTGAGCACTCCGCCATCAAGCTGATAAACCGATTCAAACCCCTGGTCCAGCAGATAGGCCGCTGCTTTCTCACAGCGAATGCCTCCCGTGCAAAACATGGCAACCCGCGGCTGACTCTTGGGATCAAGATTGTTTTCAACAAACTGTGGAAACTCTCGAAACGTTGAAGTGTCTGGGTTTATTGCTCCCGGGAAGGTACCAACTTCGACTTCATAACTGTTGCGCGTATCAACCACCACCACCTCAGGATCATCAAGCAAGGCGTTGAAGTCAGAGGCGCCAACATGTTCACCGGTACGCAGCGCCGGTGTCACCGGCCGGCCGAAGCTCACAATCTCATCCTTCACTTTGACTTTCATGCGCAGAAACGCCGCTTCACCTTCTCTAGCGGCCGAGCACTTGTACTGCAACTCACTAAATTCAGGTTGCCCAAGCAAGAACTCCGCTAGTGCATCGAGCGCCTGTGGGCTACCCGATACCGTGCCGTTAACCCCTTCAGTGGCGAGCAACAGGGTTCCAAGTATTTTCGATTTTTCGCACAGTTGTTTGAGCGATTCACACAGTTGCGAGACGCGCTCTACGGACATCAGCGGATGAACAAAATGATAGAGCGCCATCACCAACCCAGGGGCATCGGGCGCTTCAGTGGAAGGTAATTTAGTCACCGGACACCGGTTTGTTCTCACCCCCAAGGCAAGGTGGCGACAAAGGTGCGCTGCCAAACCGTTTTTGCCATTCAGAGGTTGTGTAAGTGTGTATGGCCATCGCATGTACCGAGCCTGCCAGCAGATCTTGTAGCAGAGAATTGACGGCTCGATGACGCTTTATTCGGCTGAGTTCCACAAAGTCTTCGCTGACCATCACCAGTTTGAAATGAGTTTCCGAATTGGCGGGTACATTGTGTTGATGACTCTCGTTTATCACCTCCAGGTGATCGAGTTCAAACGCCTGGGTGAGCCGCTGCTCGATTTCACTCGAGACCTTTATCCCTGAGTCGTCAGCCATCTTGCTTCTCCGCGTGTGGGAACGCTACCAGGATTGCAGAAATGTTATCCACTCCACCCGCTTCGTTGGCGGCATCAACTATGGCATCAAGCAATCGCTGAGGCGTTTTATGAGCCTTGAATAAGTTGTCCAAAGCAACGGGATCGAGCATATCGGTGACACCATCGCTACAGAGCATGTAAACATCCTCCGCCTGAGGAATATCCTGCAGAACTTGTACCTCAACTTCAGACTCAATACCCAATGCTCTGGTAATGATGTTTCGATTTGGGGCCGAGCGAGCCTCAGCTGGCGTCATGACCCCGCCGTCGACAAGCTGCTGAACAACACTATGATCTCGGGTAAGTTGCACAAGCTCGCCGCAGCGATGACGGTAGATTCGAGAGTCACCAACGTTTCCCAACCAGACAACGTCTCCGATCAACTGCAGGGCAACCAGGGTTGTCCCCATATTGTTCAGGCTCGGATCGGTCTGCGACAGGGTGTAGATGGCGCGATTTGCATCCTCAATAACCTGCTGCATCCCCAGTCCTGCACCGAGCCCTTTGAGTACCAACTCAACGGCCTGGTGACTTGCGACTTCTCCCGCATTCAGACCACCCATGCCATCCGCAAGGACCGCACTGCCGGTATGTGCCAGAAACCCTATAGAGTCTTCGTTGTTGGGCCGAACCTTGCCGGCGTGCGAGCGCGCGACCATCTGCAGCGCAGCAGCAGAACCAGGGGTTTCAGAGTTGAGGACTTCAGTGACGATAACGGTGAGATCAGGAACTACAATACCCACAGTATACCGAGGCCACTCTTGTTGGTCGCCAACCGAGTACCCAGGCATGGTAAAATTTTTGCTTTATTGGACCCAGGTGACCCAAGCCAGATGCTAGTTGTTATCTCACCAGCCAAACGACTCGATTTTGACTCGACGCCGGGCGCGGGGAGCCCAAGGGCAGCCAGCCCCAAAACACTCACCCAACCGGACTTTCTTGCCGATAGCCAGGTGCTTGTAAACAGCCTGCGCGACTACACGCCTCGACGCTTGCGCAATCTCATGGGCATTTCACAAGACCTTGCCCAGCTCAACGCAGAGCGCTTTGCCAATTTCTCACCACCCTTCAACCCGGAAAATTCGCGTCCCGCAGTGCTGGCTTTTAAGGGAGATGTATACCTTGGTCTAGCCGCTGATACGCTCAAAGCCGCAGACCTGAAGTTCGCGCAGAGACACCTGCGCATTCTTTCGGGCCTGTACGGCGTTTTGCGGCCACTTGATATGATGCAAGCCTATCGACTGGAAATGGGCACCAAACTCAAAAACAGTCGCGGTAAAGACCTTTATGCCTTTTGGGGAGACAAGGTAACCGAAGAACTCAACGCTCGTTTCGACGATCTGCCAAAATCTTCTGAACGAGTGTTGATCAATCTGGCATCCAACGAGTATTTTTCTGTAATAAAGCCAAAGCTGCTTAACGCTGATGTGGTTAATGTTACGTTTAAGGACATGAGCCGCGACAAATATAAGGTGATTAGCTTTTTCGCCAAAAAAGCACGTGGTTACATGACTAACTTCATCATCACAAACCGAATAAAATCCGTTGCAGGTCTGCGCGATTTCAACGTTGAGGGTTATGCTTACAGTGAGGCAATGTCGAGCCCAAATGAGCTGGTATTTCTCAGAGATCTCACCACCTAGTCAGTAAGCAGAATCGCCAATCAAACAAATTGGCTTACCCCGATCGAAAAGGCAAAACAGAAAGAGTCACAAATGAGCGAAAACCCCGCCAACCAGTCCAATGTCCAATCCAGTGACCAACTAGACGCAGCCGTTTTACGCCGTCTACTGGAGCATCTGGATGAGCGTAAGGATGTGCAGAACATCGATTTGATGAATCTGGCCGGTTTTTGCCGCAACTGCCTGTCAAAGTGGTACGTGGAAGCGGCGCAATCAGCGGGCACATCACTTGATCTGGACGAGGCACGAGAGCGAGTTTATGGCATGCCTTACGCCGATTGGAAAGCAAACCATCAGCTCGAAGCAACCGCAGAACAAAAGGCGGAATTTGCTAAACAGAACGCTGATAAAAACTAGTCCTTCGACGTCGTTTTGAAAGATTCCAACAACCAGATGCCACCAACCGAAGCCGGTTCCTGGGAAGCAAGCGTTGCATCCCAGTCCGATAGCAAGCCCGACAGCCAGGCCAATAGCCAGAGCGGCGGCAAGATTGATGAGTACCATGGCGGTGGGTTCAGGGGTTTCCTAAGGGAGTGGCGTGG
>CAZWMD010000009.1:111414-119534 GCA_964634815.1 uncultured Pseudomonadales bacterium
AGATTGATGAGTACCATGGCGGTGGGTTCAGGGGTTTCCTAAGGGAGTGGCGTGGCTTCTTTTTGTTTGTTGCACTCATGTTGGTCTTCCGGTCAGTCATCGCCGACTGGAACCATGTGCCCTCCGGCAGCATGCGTCCCACCCTGCTGATCGGCGATCGGGTGGTGGTAAACAAACTGGCGTTTGATCTGCGGGTCCCGTTCACCTTTATAAAACTGTGGCAGCACAGTGATCCAGTACGGGGCGACATCATCACCTTCGAATCGCCAAAAGACAGCAAACTGCTCATCAAGCGCGTTGTGGGCGTTCCTGGTGACCGCATAGAGCTGCGTGATAACAACCTCTTTGTGAACGGTATCCCGGCAAACTACCGGGCGCTGTCAGCGGACGAAATCGACGCTCTGCAAATGCCTGATGCCAACAACTTCGACATCCTGCAAGAAACGGCGCTTGGACATTCGCGCTATACGCTGCGGGAACATTTGCCCAGAAGCTCAGGCTACCGCAGCTTTCGTGCCATCGATGTACCCCAGGGAAAGTATCTGGTCCTGGGAGATAACCGGGACAATAGTGGCGACTTTCGAGACAGAGAAGTGGGCTTTGTTGCCCGAGACGTTGTGCTTGGTCGAGCACACTCAGTGGCTTTTTCGTTGAATTACGACAACAGCTACTTGCCGCGCAGCGGCCGCTACTTTGAGAGCCTCGCGCTTAACACGCCAAACCAAGAGCCAAACTAAGAACGATCCGAGGATCGCAGCAGCCGCCCAATCCCCTTGATTATCGCAACCAGCAAAAAGGCTGCGACCACCAGGCCAACCACAAGCATCACTGACGTGAGCGCATAGCCAAGGAACTCCTGGCGATCGACCGGCAACCGCTCAAGCAGGTAATAGCAACCCAGCGCAAAGGCAAGGGACGCCATTAAAACCCGGCGAGTGAGCGGCCGCATTTTCACACCAGTGTCAGGAGGCATCACCACCAAGTATTTCGAGCAGCTCAACCTCAAAGATGAGCGTGCTCTGCGGAGGAATCGAACCCGCGCCCTGGTTGCCATAGGCCAGTTCCGGCGGGATAAACAGGCGGTACTTGCTGCCGGTATTCATGAGTTGCAATGCCTCGGTCCAGCCCTTGATCACCCCATTCAGCGGGAAGGTTGCAGGCGTGCCACGAGCGACTGAACTATCAAAGACCTCACCATTGATCAGCGTACCCTCGTAGTGGGTCTTTACGGTGTCGGTTGCCTTGGGCTTGGGACCCGTGCCTTCGGTGATTACCTCATACTGCAAACCTGTAGCGGTGGTCACAACGCCTTCTTTGCCAGCGTTATCGGCGAGGAATTTGGCGCCTTCTTTGGCCGTCGTCGACGCCACCAGGGCCTGCTTCTCCAGCTGGGCATCATTCAGGGCCGTCAGCGCCTTCTGGGCATCTTCCGGGGCCACTTCGCTCTCTCTGCCTTCCAACTCAGCACGGGCGCCGGCAATGAAGGCTTCGTGGTCGATAACATCACCAAATTGTCCTGTAGCTTGACGAGTTACGCCGTAACCCATGGCGTAACTGGCTTTCTTTGTATCGCTGTCGAACATACTGCTGGCTCCATCGGCGGCAGAAGGTGTGGTTTTATCGCTCATTGTTGCCGCTGTGTCGGACTCTTCCGGAGCCTCAGAGGCGGGTTCTGCAGGCGGTTGGCAAGCCGCAAGGCCAAAAAGCAGCACAGTTGCGAATGCCGCACTGCGCACCCCAGGGCGCACACCGATGGTGCGCTGGTCGGGACTTAACGGGCATTCAAGCCCTTGCAGGCTCCCGGCCTCGTTGGCAAGCCGCTGGGCATCGCCCAACGGGGCGTTATTTGAAAGGGTCGCTATACGCATCACAGTCTCCGCGTAAAAAGGTCAATAAGTTGTGAGTCTGCCTTGCCCGGTTGGAACCCGGCCGGTAGATTGAATCGGGGGAACCAGACCGGTTTTTAGCCGTCTTAATCCTGTACCCGTCAGCCGGCGGGAAGAATATCGACTAATTGACAGCAAGGCTACGAATGACCATCAACCGGCAGCTAGTACTTTCCATCAGCCTGCTTGCGAGTGCTGCAGCAGGCTGCTACGCCCTCGCCATCAGCGCCGAGCCCACAACACCCTCAGCAGAGACCACAGCGGGCTCGATAGCGGCGGCGCCTTCGGTGGCGAAAGCCGATCCTGACTTAACGAGTGTCAGCAGCGCCGCCAGCGACTCAGTGCTGTTTCATCTGGACCCGCTCGACGTTCACCCGCGGACCAGTCTGACGGTTGTAGAGCAACTGCGGTCAAACCATTACCTGCCGAAGGGCCTGAACGATGAGGCGTCCTCCGCCACGTTCGACAAATACCTCGAATCCCTCGATGGCGGTCGCTCCTATTTGCTCGCAAGCGACGTAACCGAGTTCGAAGAGTATCGCTACAAGCTTGATGATGCGCTGAAGCGCGGCAAACTTGAGCCCGCCTTTGACATGTTCAACCGCTATCAGAATCGGGTAGTAAATCGGCTTGAATACATGCTCCAGCAACTCGCGGGAGGCATTCAGGACATGTCATTCGAGGTTGACGAACGACTGGAGATTGATCGCGAAAACTCGGCATGGCCCGCGGATGAAGAGGCGCTCAATGATCTCTGGCGCAGGCGCTTAAAGGCCAACGTTCTGTCGATGAAGCTAAACGGCAAAGAACTCGAAGAAATTCAGTCAGTCCTGACAAAACGTTATAAAAACCGGCTCAAGCAAACCCGGCTAATTCGCAGCGAAGATGCCTTCCAGGTGTACATGAATGCGTTTGCCTCTACTTACGATCCACACACCAGTTATCTGTCACCAAGAACGTCAGAAACATTCAACATCAACATGTCGCTGTCACTTGAAGGCATCGGCGCGGTACTGCGTACCTCAGACGACTACACCGAAGTTGTCAGCCTGGTCACAGCCGGCCCGGCCGACAAGAGCGGAGAAATCATGCCTGCCGACCGCATCGTAAGCGTGGGCCAGGGCGAACGCGGCGAGTTAATTGATGTCGTTGGCTGGCGTCTCGATGACGTTGTTGAGCTCGTTCGGGGCCCCAAAGGCTCGATTGTGCGACTGGAAGTACAACCCAGCGAAGGCGACTACACCGAGATCAAAGAAATCCGCATGGTACGTGAGGCCGTACAGTTAGAAGAGCAATCTGCGCAAAAGCGCGTTCTCACCATCACTGACGCCGGACGCGAACGAAAAATTGGCATCATTGAGGTACCGACTTTTTATGTTGACATGCGAGCTCAGCAGCGACGTGATCCCAACTACAAAAGTACCACTCGCGATGTCCGCCGGCTGATTGAAGAATTGCGCGCCGAAGGCATCGAAGGCCTGGTCATTGACTTGCGTAACAACGGCGGCGGCTCGCTGCAAGAAGCGGACATGCTCACCGGTCTGTTTATTAAATCCGGGCCCACTGTTCAGGTGAAATCCGCACGCCGACGTGCCAACGTCTATGCTGATCGTGACGAGAGCATCGCCTGGGAAGGTCCTATGGCTGTGCTGGTTAACCGACTGTCTGCCTCAGCCTCTGAGATTTTCGCCGGAGCCATCCAGGATTACGATCGCGGTCTTGTCCTTGGCAGTCAAACCTTTGGCAAGGGAACAGTACAGACGCTCATCCCGCTAAATCGTGGACAACTGAAGATCACCCAGGCCAAGTTTTATCGTATTTCCGGCCAAAGCACGCAACACCAGGGTGTCATTCCAGACATCGAATTTCCTGAGCTGTATGACGTAGAACGTATCGGCGAGAGTTCGCTGGACGACGCTCTGCCCTGGGACGTCATTCAGCCCGCTATTTTCGAAAGCTACGACGCCACCCTTGATCCGCTTATTGCGGAGCTGCGCACGAGACATGAACAGCGAACCGCCGCCGATCCGGATTTCGATTACCTGCGCAGCCTGTCGGCTAAAAGCGAAGAGAACCGGGCACGGACCCATATCTCTTTAAGCGAAAAACGCCGGCTCGAGGAGAAAGCCGCAGACGATGCCTGGCGCCTCGACCTCGAAAACACCCTCCGCGTGGCAAACGGTGAAACTGTGCTGAAGAACCTCGATGAATTGAAAGAACTCGAGAAAGCGGAAGACGCAGCCGACGAAGAACAGCCCGCAGAGAAAGACGCCATGCTGCGAGAAAGTGGCCATATACTGATCGATCTCATCACCGCGCGCCGCCAAGTAGCGGCGCTTGAACTGGGCAAACCCGACGAAGGTTAGTTAGCCTGACCGACGAGCTAACACCTCTGAACCCAAAAGCGATCGCCGCCCAGGCTGAATTGCACCATCAGTTCTTCTTGGGCATGCAACTCATGGTTGCCGTAGAAGAGTCGAAACAAACCGTCTACGACTGGATGTTTCGGCTGTTTCGTCAACAGCACAAAGATAAATTTCTGTCGAGCTTTCACAAACTCGGACTGGCTGACCTGCCCGATGCCGTTGCCTGCGCGAAGTATCACGTGCTCTCCAATGGCATAGGCGGCGTTGAGGTGGAATACACCGAAGAATCAAACACCAAAGCCTGGGTGCGATTTCGCTATCCGCGCTGGATGTATGCCGGTCCCGCAATCTGTGGCATACCTGTAGAAGCTGGTCGCGGCTTTTTGCAGGGTTGGTACGCCCAAAACGGTGTGAGCCTCAACAACCCCAGACTGGGCTTTGTGTGCGTTTCAGAAGATGTGACAGGCCAGTTTGGCTTGTGTGGGTATTTCCAGGAATACGCCAGCGACCTGTCACCCGAGGAACGACTAAGGTTCGCGCCAAACGAATCACCACCCCAATACGATCCTGCCAAGCAACCAAAACCTCCCGCCAGAGATTGGAGCGAAGAACGTCTTCTCAAAGCCAACCGCAACTATGCCCTCGAGTACGTTCGTAACGGGTTAAGCGCTCTTACCGAGGTGTTAGGCAGAACCCGAGCGCTAGAGCTACTGACACGGGCTGCCAGACTCACAGGCTTACAACAGCATTCCCAAATGGCCAAAGCAGTGGGGGCAACCGACGGAGATACTGAGGCCGCAGCCAGCTTCCTGTCAGCGATGATGTCAGGAATGGGAGATACCTGCACAAGAACCCAGGGTCAGAACGACGAACGACAACTCATTCAACATGGGTTACGGGTAGCACGTGGATTAGAACCCGGGCCGCGAGAGGATTTATTGCATTGCTGGGTAGCACTTTGGCAAGGGGCGCTGCAGGCCTATCGCTCGCCCAAGCAACTGACTGCAGACATCACCGACCAGCAAATTATCTGGACCATAAGCTAAACTCCCGGGCTATTATTTGGCCAACAACTGGTCCAGTGCCGGAGACAATTCATGCAATCGACGCCATCCGAGGGCAGCAAGTGGCACGCAGGCGGCTGTCACTGCGGCAAGGTACGCTTCAAGGTTCGCATTCACTCGTTCGATGCGCTTGAGTGCAATTGTTCAATATGCGCCAAAAAAGGGTTTATCAATCTGATCGCCAAGCCCAACGACTTTGAGCTGTTATCCGGCGCCGAGAATCTATCCACCTACAGGTTCAATACCAAACAGGCGCAACACCAGTTCTGCCAAACCTGCGGCATTCATCCATTTAGCCGACCGCGATCTCATCCCGGCAGCTACGACATAAACGCGCGTTGTCTGGATGACGGCTATGTGTTCCTTAACATCGCTCCCTTTGATGGTCAGAACTGGGAGGCCAACGTGGGTTCTATCACCAGCGAAGATCAGGCTAGCGTTGAATAGGCAAAGCGATGCGGTTAACCGGGTGGCGAATAACAACGGAAGTAATACCATCAACCGAAATATCACTGAGGTAGGTCACAGCGGTTTTCACTACGGCCTGGGGACAAGCAACTGTTTGCTCTGGAAACCTATCAACCTCACGAAGCTCCAGATGCAGCTCGTCTGGCGGTATCTGTGCGTCAAACACCGGTTGTAGCGCCCCTCTTACGCAACCAGAGGATACCCACAGCGAGCCTGCGACCCTCAGCGTATCGATCCCATCGACCGTCTCGATGCGCGCTGACCATTCAAAGGGTGGCGCGTTGGTCCGCAGACTCTCGCGCAACACAAACTCGTTATCTCCGCCAATATTGCGCTCAAAAACCGCGATGCCTACGCCCTGGAACTCAGCAAAGGGATGAAAGGCAAAGTCATCGAGTGTCACCACAAAGGCGGAAAACGTTGCCGCAGCGGATGCATCAAGCGTAACGGCCAGCGGGGACTGGGGTAATGCTGTGTTGATACAGCTACCGCTGGCGTCAGTTCGGCACAGCTGCGTGAAATGCATGCCGCTCGTTTCCGCGAGCGATAACTCGCGCGATTCATTGCTCGTATTCACAAGCGCAAACGCATAGGCCCCAACCGCACAGGGTGCACTCTCTGCGCCAGGAAAAGGAATCAGCTCGCAGCGCTCACCATTGGCAGTGTTGCTTCCGGCATTCAGCTGCAATATCCCGTCGGACGAAGCAACCGCTACGGCCGATAAAAGCTCCGGCGTCGGTGGCGAGCCGGCGCTGAGTCGTACCGTGTTAATTCCTTCAACGATCGGCGCTGGCACCATCGAATCGCAGACAAATCTGAATCCGACATCCTGCGCCTCGACGTAGACGTCTTCACTAAGCCGGAGCGAGAAGCTGAAGCTCTGCGCACTGCGTGGGGAAATAATCGCCGGAGTATTTGCAGGTCCTGCCGGCCGGTTCTGCACCGGTTCCGTAACCTGATAGTCCAGAATGAATGGCAGCTCTAGTGCCATCTCGATACGGCAATTTTGCAACAACTGGTCTGAATCATTAATCAGTGTGGCAAAGAACACAGGTTGCTGTGCAGACCCTTCGCCGCCATTGAAGTGTGGGGCTTCGCTGGGTAACACAGCGGAATGCAGGGCGGCCCAGGCAGACCCGGGCACTGTACCCAGAAGACCCACAAACAACGCCAGTGCCAGCAACTGATTTGACCGCATCTTTGACTGCATCACGTCTCAGACTCTCTCGCCACCTAATTTATCGCAATTTTATTGCATATATGCCAAATCAACCAGCAAATTATGTCTGATGCCTTACTTGGGTAGGGCAAACTGCAGCAATCGGTCTTTTACGGTGGTCAACAACGCCGCTTCAAAGTCATCCAAGGACAGTGTGTGCTGCTCCTTATGCCCGTAGCGACGCAAGGTCACAGTGCCCTCTTGCGCCTCCCGTTCTCCCACAATCAGCAGATTTGGAATCTTGCGCGTCGTTCCTTCACGAATTTTTTTCGGTACCGTGTCGTTGGAAGGCGCGAGCTCCGCTCGAATCATATGTCCGCGCAATCGTTCCACCAGAGAATTGGCGTACTCATCAAACTGTTCTGAGACCGTCAATACCTGCACCTGTATCGGAGCAAGCCAGGTTGGAAACGCCCCGGCGAAGTGTTCAAGCAAGAACGCAACAAACCGCTCATGTGTGCTAAACGGCGCTCGATGAATACAGTAGGGCGTATGGGCTTCCCCATCAGAACCGGTGTATTCAAGGCCCATGCGTTGTGGCACAGAAAAATCCAGTTGGACCGTAGATACAGATTCATCACGCCCAGTGACCGTTCTGAACTGGATGTCTATCTTGGGGCCGTAAAACGCAGCCTCTCCCGGGCCATCAACATAATCCAGGCCCATCTCATCGAGCACCTCAGCAAGAACCTTCTCGGAAGACGCCCAGGCCTCGGGGTTATCCACATACTTTTCTTTGCCCTTGGGATCCTCGGGATCCCAGCGAGACAGCCGCAGGAAATAATTGTCGAGACCGAGGATGCTATACGCCTTCTGATACAGACGAATGGTCTTTTTGAACTCGTCTTTAATCTGTTCTTCGGTGCAATAGATGTGCGCATCGTTCATGCACATACCACGTACTCGCACCAGACCACCTACCGCTCCCGAATCTTCCATTCGGTAAACCTGTCCATATTCGGCAAGTCTCAATGGCAGGTCTCGATAGCTTCTGGGTTGGGCTGCAAAGACCTTATGATGGTGCGGGCAGTTCATGGGGCGCAGCGCATAAGCCTCCTTGATTGTCTCCTGCGCATCCCCTGACGCGTCGCCACCCTCGGTTTCCTCCTTGATTTCC
>CAZWMD010000010.1:0-4707 GCA_964634815.1 uncultured Pseudomonadales bacterium
TTGATGAGCAGTAGATGTCCCTGTAGCAGGGCCGCGCGGAATTTCTCAAGCACTGACGTCCAAACCACTATGTTGCTGTTGCCCGTCTCATCTTCAAGCGTCACAAACATTACGCCTGCCGCTGATCCAGGCCGTTGCCGGCCTGTGACCAGGCCCGCTATACGCACAAACTGACCATGACGACAGTGACTTAGGCTCAGCGCCGTTTGGCAGCGCTTGAAGCCACCTCGTTTGCGCAGCAATGTCATTGGATGGGGCCCGAGAGTAAGGCTGGTATAGCGGTAATCCGCCAGCATATCTTCGTTTTCGGTGGGTGGGCTCAGGTCGACATCGGTACGATATGCCGAACGATAACCGGTGCTCTTTTCGGCAACCTGTTCCAGTTCGGTTGGTACGCTCAAACCCGCAACATCCCAGTGCGCCTGATGGCGATGCTTGGATAAACTATTAAGTGCGCCGGCTCGAGCAAGAAATTCGAGACTCTGTCGGTCAAGCCTGGCCCGTCGTTTAAGATCTGCCTGATCATAAAACGGCGCTGCCAGCTTTTGATCTGTCGTCTGAGGTGTATTGCGGGGCGTATTGCAGGGTGTATTGCGCGCAGTAACCAGACGCTCTGCCGCAGGCTTTCTGAATCCCTTTACCAATCGTAAGCCAAGTCGCAGCCCAGGCTGTGAGCGGTCTTGAGTGCCTGGTACCAACTGATGATCCCAGTGGCTGTGTTGTACATCGACACCCAGAATTTCAACCTTATGGCGGCGTGCGTCCTGAATAAGTTGGGAAGGACTATAAAACCCCATGGGCAGGCTGTTCATCAGACCTGCATAAAACGCAGCCGGACTGTGTTGTTTTATCCAGGCTGATATATAAACCAATAGTGCAAAGCTTGCCGCATGGGACTCAGGAAACCCGTACTCACCAAACCCCTGAATCTGTTTGAAAACCCGTTCGGCGAAATCCATATCATGGCCGCGCTCCAACATGCCGTTAATAAGCTTGTCCTGAAATGGCGCAAGGCCGCCACGCCGCTTCCAGGCGGCCATCGCTCGACGCAGTTGATCGGCTTCACCCGCGGTAAAGCCTGCAGCGACCATCGCCAGTTCAATAACCTGTTCCTGGAAGATTGGTACACCCAGTGTCCGCTCAAGCACCCGGCGCACAGCGTCGTTTGAATAGGTTGGAGTTTCGAGTCCCTGGCGACGACGCAGATAGGGGTGCACCATGTCGCCCTGGATAGGTCCAGGACGCACAATGGCCACCTCCACTACCAGGTCATAGAAATTTTGTGGCTTGAGTCTTGGCAACATGGCCATTTGGGCACGAGATTCAACTTGAAACACGCCGACGCTGTCGCCGCGTTGCAGCATGGCGTAAGTAGCCTGATCTTCAGCTGGAATTGCGGCAACGCTCAAATGTTGATCAAAGAAAGCATTATGCATATCAAGCGCCTTGCGAATTGCCGTAAGCATGCCGAGCGCTAACACATCAATTTTCAATAAGCCCAACGCCTCAAGGTCGTCTTTATCCCATTGAATGACAGTGCGATCGACCATGGCGGCGTTTTCGACGGGGACAAGCTGAGATATAGGGCCGCGTGAAATCAGAAAGCCACCAACGTGCTGCGATAGATGGCGGGGAAAACCAAGTATTTGCTGCACTAGAAACAAAAACTGTTTGGCAACTCTGCTCTTTGGATCGATACCCGCATTGATGAAGCGCTGAGCGAGTTCGTCCTTGTTGTCCCACCAGGCCATCGATTTGGCCAGCAAATCCAGTAGATCGATATCAAGACCCAGAGCTTTGCCAACATCGCGGATTGCACTTTTTGGACGGTAAGTGATTAAGGTAGCAGCCAGTGCCGCACGTTCTCTGCTGTAGCGCGTATAGATATACTGAATAACCTCTTCGCGTCTCTCGTGTTCAAAATCAACATCAATGTCTGGCGGCTCGTTACGCTCCTTCGACACAAAGCGTTCAAACAGAAGATGCATACGGTCGGGGTCTACCTCGGTGATAAACAGGCAGTAGCAGACTGCTGAGTTTGCCGCCGAGCCACGTCCTTGACAGAGAATCGATTTCGAACGAGCGAACTGTACTATGTCGTACACGGTTAAAAAGTAGTGCTCGTAGTTAAGCTCACCAATAAGACCCAGCTCTTTTTCAATAAGCGCTTGCACTGGTTCAGGTGTGCCTTCAGGCCAGCGGGCTTTGGCGCCGTGCCAGGTTAGGTCACGCAGGTACGCTGATGCTCCGGAAGGTTTGCGCTGGGCGTACTGAGGTGGAACGAGTTCGGCCGGGTATTCATAACGCAGCTCATCAAGACTGAAGTGGCACTGATTGGCAATGCGAACGCTATTCGACAACAGCTCTGGCGGATAGCGCTCTATGAGTGTGGCGATGGGTTGCAGGTGACGCTCGCTGTTGCTTTGCAATTCAAAGCCGAGCTCATCAACAGCGCAGGTGTAACGAATAGCTGTTAGTACGTCTTGTAGTGGCTTGCGAGCGGGATGATGAAGGTGCACGTCGTTACTGGCTACCATAGGCAACCTAAGGCGCATCGACAGGGTGAGTGCTGTGGCGGTCCGATCAAGATCATGCTGATCCAGAAATAACTCCAGCGCGATATAGAGTCGTGGGAAGCGGGCCTTTAACGCCGCTCCTTCTTTGAGCAGGTCAGCCATTTTTCGGATACGGATACCATATTCGTCACCACTGATGCCATTGTTTGCAGTCGCTGCGCTGACTCGGGAGCGATGCACGGCATGGGTGCTGGATTGTGGTTCAATAGGCGCACGTGCATGTTCGCCACCAAAGGGTATCCACAAGGCAATGCACTCATCGATACTCTGGTCGAGATCGCTTAGTGTCAGATGATAGGTACCTTTTTTTGCGCGTCGGCGCAGGCGCGTGATGAGTGTGCACAGTTGACCGTAGGCCGTGCGGCTAGGGGCAAGAAGCACCAGCGTAAACCCGTCAATACAATGAAATTCTGCACCCACAATAAGCTTTAGTGGTGAGTCTTTGGCTGCCAGGTGTGCTTTGACGACACCCGACATTGAGCACTCATCGGTTATTGCCAGCGCCCGGTAGCCCAGGCCTGTGGCTTCCTGTACCAGTTCTTCAGGGTGCGATGCGCCACGCAAAAAACTGTAGTTACTTAAACAATGCAGTTCCGCAAAACTGGTTGCTTCTGGTGTTTTTGATGGTGTATCCATACTAGCCAAAGTAGCCGTGTACATACCAACGTTCGCCTTCGCAAAATACCCAGCTATAGCTGCCGTTGTTTTTCTGCCCCTGGGTCTGGGCAATGTAGTAATCCCGGCGCATACGCCGTTCTTGCCACCAGCCACCCTGTAAACGCTCGGGACCCTGTAGCAGACAGAGTGTGTGCCGTGCCACTGGACTGGGCTCGGGAAGAAGCCAGGCCGGCCGATATTTGCCCACGGCACCGGTGGGCTCGCTGGATTCCAGAGTCAAATCACTCTGAGCTGTGGCTGACTTTTTCGCGCGGCCGTGTTTGCCGGCTGGTACTCGTTGTAGCGGCTCTATTTGCCAGGCCTGTTCCGGTTGATGACGATGCTGCACACTCAAACCGCTACATACTTCTGGGCCAAGACGTGCCCGCAGCTGATCCAGTAACTCTGTAAGCGGTGTGTTGTCGGCGCTATTCTGTTCCCCTGCGTGAGGTGCTTTTAAGTGTGGGAAAAGACTGTCGCTATGATTTTTCCAGGGCTCAAGTTCTGCACTGTGCAACCGGATATCGAGTACGTCGCGAGGCAGCTCACAACGTTCAAGCTTCAACCGGGTAAGCCTTAGCAACAGCTTGCCGGACTGGCTGGGGCGGGTAGTGCGGATATCCAGAGTAACTGGCTTATCTGCATGGTTGGCAAACTCCCAATGCAATACGCAGGCTCCCAACTGCTGCGCGATAAGCCATTGGCTGAATTCATGGCACAACCGTTTAACCGGAAACAATAGCGCCGTTTTGCTGGTGCAGGCCTCTAGCAGATGCACGCTTGAGGTAAACGTCTGAGGTGGTTTGATAGGTGCGCGTGGGTCAGGGAGGGCTCCGGTAAGCCGCTGCAAATAATGTCCAAGCTGTTTACCGAAACGCTGGCCCAGTTCTTTGCTGGGTAATTGCAACAATGCGCCGCAGTTGCGTAGCCCCATGTTATGTAATGACTCGCCCTGTTTTGGACGCAGTGCAAGACATTCAAGCGGCATATTGGCAAGTACGTCGAGGTCTTTTGGCAGAACTCGTGGCAAAACACTCGGCAGTGCCTGACCATCTGCTTGCTGATGTCGCCAGCGGGCAGCACAGAGCGCGGCGAGTGGCGTATGGGCGACTTGCAGAACAGCTTGATGATGCAGGCTCTGTAGCTGTTTATGGATGTTTTGAAGAAGCTTCTGCAGACCGCCAAACAGAGTAAGGCTGGCGCTGATCTCAAGCACGACACTGTGGTGCACATTGCCAGGATCATCCAGATAACCGCCGGGTGTGCTGTCGATACTCACGTGGCTGCTAAAGCCATAAAGTATCTCGCTGAGATAGGTTAGCCTTTGTTCTTCCCAGGCAGAATTACGTTTGATGTGCACCAGATCGGCAGCAATGCTGTGTGCTGCTGCGAGGCTGGTGCCTATATGAATGCCGCACTGTCGAGCAATCTGATTGCGTTGGATCACCCGGTTTTCTGATAGCAGAACGGTTGG
>CAZWMD010000010.1:4807-11715 GCA_964634815.1 uncultured Pseudomonadales bacterium
GAATTGACCGGCGCTGAACTGACGGAATGCAACATAACGCGCAGTTCTGCTGCTGAGGCGTGTTTTGCGGCCTGAGTCGGTCGGAACAGGCAAGCAAGGCTTCTGCCTTGTTTTGCGGCCACCTGCAATCGACGAGTTTCTGCGTTTTTCAAGCGTCCCTCATCAAGCCAGATAAGCACGGCACTGCAGGTTCCCGAGCGAGCCGCCTGCTCGGCTGCCCATAGTGCGTCTGCATGATTTTTGGGATGCACCATAAGCAGTCGATCACTGCGAATACCAAAACGGCCCAACGCCGGGGCATAAGGGATAGCAGGAGGATTGATCCAGGCGATCCAGCGGTTTTCTTCTTGGCTGAGATCAGCAAGCGCAGGAGCCAGTAAACGCAACTCCCCGAGACCAGGCTGGGCGTGCAGCACTTCGGCTAGCCCGGCGCGCGGCCAGCCGCCTCCGGGTAACTGGGCATCAAGCGCGGGGTAGCCACTGGTCAGTCCGGTATCAGCCATTTGCTGATGAAGCTGGCCGGCTCGCCATAGTTTGGGGTGAGCCAGCAGGTTGGCGGGTGGATTGGCCGATAAATTGGTCGATGAATTGGTCGATGAATTGGCAGTTCGATGGATCAGATTAGTTTGAGTCATTTCCTTTCTTAATTGCCTCTTTATATTGCATGTTTAAAATGCTGTTTATGCTGCTGTTTTATATAAAGTTTTTGGTGAATAGGACTGCCACCAAAACACTGGTTATTCATACAGGGTCAATCAGATTACCTGTATGCATAACCAGTAGCAAGTTTTTTGAGTCGTTAGCGTTGGTTACCGCTCATGCGCCAATGGGCGCCGAGCTGGATCATGTGGGCGCTATGTTCTGTTTCAATACGCTCGCCGCGAGGATTGCGCAGCTTCAACAGGGGTGCCCACCAGTACTTGTAGCCGAGGTTCATGCTTAGCCTGGGCGTAATGCCAACGCGCAGGCCAAGCAGTGCCTGGGCGGTGGGGCTGCCAGCGCTGTCCTTTAGAAAATCGCGATCAGCAAACCCTGGCAAGGGTTCAGTCCCTTCAACATCGTAATCGACCTCTGCGTAGCCAAACCCTATGCCTGCGTACGGTGACAAGCGGAAGCGGCGAGAGCGTTCGGCGATGAAATTCACTGCTATTGCGCGGGTGCGAGCATCTCCCTGAAGACGGAACTCACCAAGGATAAAGCTGAAATCCACGAGATCGGCTTCATTGCTGAATGCACTGGCCTCAAGCTCCGCGCGTAACACCCGACCACGCCTGGAGCGCCACTGATACCCCACAGAAATCCCCCCGGCAGGACCAATGTCAAAGGCATCAAAGTTGGTATCCAGACTGTTGTCGTCGACATCAGAATCTTCCGCCGCGGCTACGCCGAAATAACCGGCGACATACCATTTATTGGGATTGGGATTGGGATTGGGATTGGGATTGGGATCAGGGTTAGCTGTTTTATGGCGGGTTTTGGAGCGGCTCGAGTATATATCTGTCGATTGCTGGCCAGGGAAAAACTGCAGTGCGATACCTGCCATGTGCAGTTCGTGTCGCGTGCTGTATTCGCTTTGCTCGGCTGCAGGATCAGAGGAAAAATTCAGATTTCCTGAGCGCCAATAGCGATATTCCGCCGAGAGCCGGGTGCGGCGCGTAAAAGCCATGCTCGCGCCTACCATCAACTGCCAGGCAAAAGCATCACTCCGATCATCAAACAGAGGCTCATCTGTGCGGGTAAAACCATCCAGAACAGAGAAGTTGCCTTTATAACCCACGCTCGTATAGCCGGCACCGACGCCCACATAAGGCTGTACTGGCAGTCTGGGTGAGGCAAATTCGTAATAAACATTGGCAAAGCCGCTGAAGGCATCTACCGCATCATTTGCACCGGTATTTAGCACACCGCGCTCATCACTAAACTCAATGACTTCCAGTTCATTACGTCGGTAACTGGCTTCGAACTCAGCCCTCAGGCCGCTATCAAACTGATAGCCAAGCGCCAGGCTTGCTGCACGAAAACCCAGGTCGTAATCCAGAAACATACTGCTATCAACGGGCTGGGTAGACGGATCGCGAACAACGTCGACCCTGTCATCAGGCGCATACACCATGGTGTACCCGGCGCTTAGGTAAAAGCCCTTAGACGCCACCTGAGCTGGCAAGATGTCGTTGGCATAAACATGAAAGGAAAGTGTCTGTAGTAACGCCAGGGCACTTAAGAGTGCAGCAAGCTTGAAACGTGATGTCATCAGTTCAAGTTTGATCGACCGATGGCAATATAATCAAAGCCTATGTCGCGCATACGCTGTGGTTCAAACAGATTACGACCATCAAATATGACTGGCCGTGCAAGACACTCCTGCAGACGCTTTAAGTCGGGGCTGCGAAACTCATTCCATTCGGTCACGATGGCCAGGGCATCTGCGCCGTCGAGGGTATCATCGCGTTGATCGCAGACCGCAAAGCCCTGGGTATTACCGTAGATGCGCATGGCTTCGCCTCCTGCCACCGGGTCATAAGCGCGAACCTTCGCGCCAGCCTCAAGCAAGGCATCAATCAGCGCGCGACTGGGAGCTTCCCGCATGTCATCTGTATTGGGCTTAAACGCAAGGCCCCACAGAGCGATCGTCTTGCCTTGCAAAGACCCCAGCGGTTCAAAGTATCGATGCATCTTTTCGAACAGACGATTCTTTTGTTCCTGATTCACGTTTTCTACCGCCTGAATCAGGCGCGCGTTGTAGTTTACGCTGTCGGCAATGTGGGAAAGTGCCCGAACGTCTTTGGGAAAGCAGGATCCGCCGTAACCAGCGCCGGGGTAGATGAAATGATGGCCAATGCGTGGATCAGAGCCTATACCGCGTCGAACATTTTCGATGTCGGCCCCGAGATGTTCGGCCAAATTGGCAAATTCATTCATTAGACTGATCTTGGTTGCTAACATCACATTTGCTGCATACTTCGTCAGTTCCGCAGATCGAATATCCATGTTCAGAATTTTGTCGTGATTGCGGTTAAAGGGGGCATACAAATTGCCCAGAGCGGCCGCGCCCGCATCGCTGTCAGCACCAATAATAATACGGTCGGGTTTCATGAAGTCACTGACAGCAGCGCCTTCTTTTAAAAACTCAGGATTACTGACCACATCAAACTGAATCTGAACATCACGGTTTTTTAGCGTGTCAGCGATCCGCTCGCGAACCTTATCGGCCGTGCCAACAGGAACCGTCGACTTTCCGACGACAATCTTCGGCTCTTCCATGTACTGACCGATGGTTTCTGCCACCTCAAGCACATAACGCAAATCGGCGGAACCGTCTTCATCAGAAGGGGTGCCCACCGCAATAAACAAAAGATCGCCGTGTTTGACGCCAGCTGCTGCATCGGTTTCAAACACCAGTCGGCCCGCGGCGGTATTGGCAAGCACCATGTTTTCCAGGCCGGGTTCAAAAATAGGGATGACACCGCGGTTGAGCCCATCAACCTTCTCCTTGTCCACATCAATACAGTGCACATGGTTGCCCATTTCTGCGAAGCAGGCTCCAGTGACCAGGCCAACATAACCGGTACCGAACATAGTGATATTCAAACGGAGTGTCCTATTGTGAAATCGCGTTTCTGATTATAAAACGTTATGAGCCGTTGCAGGCTGAGTTTTACTTTAGTTACTAGAGTATGACTTCGATCAGGTAAGGGCCGTCGATTGCTAACCCCCGGGCCAGCGCCTTCTGAAACGCCTCTATAGAGGTCACTTTTTCTGCCTCAACACCCATTGATTCGGCGAGCCCAACAAACTCGATATCGGGTCGGGAAAGGTCAAGCATATCCATCGCCTTGGGGCCGGGATTGGCGCCAACACGCATGAATTCTACCTGCAGTATGGCGTATTTACGGTTATTGAAGATCACCGTTGTGACATCCAAGTTTTCTCGTGCCTGGGTCCACAGTGCCTGCACCGTGTACATGGCACTGCCATCTGCTTGTAGATTCAGCACTTTACGGTCAGGACAAGCCACGGCGGCACCCGTGGCTGCAGGAATCCCCATGCCAATGGCGCCCCCGGTCAAATCCAGCCAGTCGTGGGGTGCCGCAGTACGGGTGAATTCTGGCATCGCAAAGCCTGATGTGGCCGCCTCATTGACAACTATGGCCTGGTCAGGCAACTCGCAGGCCACACAATGGGCAATGTTCTCAAGGCTCAATTCGCCGCGCAGGCGGGTCTTTTCGCCCCGTTCGAGCAACGCAGGTTTATGATCTGCCACCCCAAGGGCGTCTACCAGTCCGGCCAGCGCAGCCTCTACATCATTGCCGGGGCCGGCCAACTGAATGACATCAGCCCCTTCCGGCGTCAGATGACTGGGTACCGAAGGGTAGGCAAAAAATGCCACCGGCGGTTTTGTGCCAATCGCAATCAATGTGCTTACGCCGTGAAGGGCTTCTATAGCTTGCTCGGCAAAATACGGTAGCCGCGGTAAATCGACCCGGCCAGCACCTCGTGCTATCCGGCCAATAAAGGTATCGCCCAGCGCCAGTACCTTGCCTGCGGAGGCGATGCGACTGATCTGTTGGAGCCCTGATTCTCGGACGGCTGCCCCGTTGAGTAACAGCGCTACCTTTTTACCGCTTCGTATGGCTGCTGCGGCCTTGGCCAGCGCCGCGGGATCTACTGCCGTTGGCAAAATCGGCGCAACTGGATCGGCGGACTGCTGCAAGGTTGGGTTCCAGGCGGTATCTGCTGGTGCGATCAGCGTGGCGATCTGACCCGGCGCAGACTGACTGGTAGCCACTGCCTCAGCCGCTGCCTTGGCCACATCATCTGCGTCTTCGATGGTTTTGATCCAGGCAGATACCGGCGCGGCGAAGCCATGGATATCTGATGTGAGGGGTGCATCAAGCGCTCGATGATAGGTGGCATGCTCGCCAACAATATTCACAACAGGCGTATGTGCGCGACGAGCGTTATGGAGATTGGCAAGACCGTTGGCCAGGCCCGGGCCGAGGTGCAAAAGCGTACATGCCGGCTTTTCCGCCATGCGCCCATAGCCGTCAGCGGCGCCGGTCACTACGCCTTCAAAGAGCCCCAATATACTGCGCATATCATCTTGCTGATCGAGTGCCGCAACAAAGTGCATCTCTGAGGTGCCAGGATTGGTGAAGCACACCTCAACACCGTTGTCAGTCAGCGTAGAGAGCAGCGCATCCGCCCCGTTTCGGGTTTTCTGGCTTTCGTCTGTGGCTCGATTGTCTGTCATGCGTTGCAGGGTCCCTGGGTTTTGTGAATGGGGAAGACGAATGACGTTGCTACACCATTCTCCTGCCATTCTCCCTCGCTGTGCCGCTGATGGGTAGCGGTGATCTGCTTGACTGACAGCAGAGCAGCCTCGGGCGGCGCTTCTTGCTAAGATCGCGCTCTTAAGAGTACGTAAAGAAGCTTTGTTATGGCCTTCGATTTTGACCTTTTTGTGATTGGTGCCGGCTCAGGTGGTGTCCGTGCAGCCCGAATCTCTTCGAGCTATGGCGCCAAGGTCGCTTGCGCTGAGGATACTCACCTCGGGGGAACGTGTGTCAACGTTGGCTGCGTGCCCAAAAAGCTGTTCGTTTACGGCTCACATTTTTCTCATGATGCGCAAGACAGCGCGTCGTATGGCTGGGACATAGAGGCTAAGGGGTTTTCCTGGCCGACCCTGAGGGACAATAAAAATCGCGAGATCGAGCGCCTTAATGGTATCTACAAGGGGCTGCTGGATGGGGCGGGCGTAACGACCCTGCGAGGCACCGCGACGGTCACCGGGCCAAACGAGGTAACTGTAGACGGAAAAAGTTATAGCACCGAGCGCATTCTGATTGCGACCGGTAGCGAGCCCTTTGTCCCCGAGTTTCCCGGCTCAACACTTGCCATCACCTCAAATGAAGCCTTTCACCTGGAGCAGTTTCCCAAGCGTGTACTGGTTGTCGGCGGTGGCTATATCGCTGTTGAGTTCGCTGGGATCTTTAATGGATTGGGTGTAGATACGCGGTTGTCTTACCGCGGTGATTTGCTGCTGCGCGGGTTTGATCAGGGGGTACGCGAGTTTGTGACCAGGGAACTTGCCAACAGCGGTATCGATGTTGCCCTGGGAACCAACGTTACCGCTATCGCGGATGCGGGGTCCGGTGCGCGTGAGGTCAGTTTTGCAGATGGCAGCACCGAGAACTTTGATTTGGTGATGTACGCCACAGGACGCCGACCGCGTATCGAAGGACTTGGCCTGGAAAGCGCAGGCGTTGCGTTAACTGAAAAAGGGGCGGTGCAGGTTGATGATTATTTTCAAACCTCGGTACCCAGTATATTTGCGCTGGGTGATGTGATTGATCGGTTTCAACTTACCCCTGTCGCTATAGCCGAGGCGATGTGTTTAGCCTCTAACCTGTTTAAGGGTACCCGCCAGGCGATGGACTACGCCGATATTCCTACTGCTGTATTTTGCCAGCCGAACATCGGCACGGTAGGCCTGACAGAGGAAGCCGCTGAGAGCCGCTACGGCAAGATTGATGTGTATCAAAGCGAATTCAAGCCGATGAAGCATACGCTGACCGGTCGCAACGAGCGCACCATGATGAAGCTGCTGGTGAATCCTGTGGACGACCGGGTGATTGGTGCGCACATGGTTGGACCTGATGCTGGTGAGATTATTCAGGGCCTTGGTGTGGCCATAAAAGCAGGGGCAACCAAAGCGCAGTTTGATGCCACGGTTGGGATTCACCCCACGGCAGCGGAAGAGTTTGTCACCATGCGCGAAGTGCGCTCTAACTAGGGAACAAGAGCTGATGAAATTCAGATTACCGGGCCAGATGGCTCACAGAGTTCTGGCGGTCTTAACCGGCACCGCGTTCCTCACACTCAGCGGTTGCGCTGACCTGCAAGGGACA
>CAZWMD010000010.1:11815-20895 GCA_964634815.1 uncultured Pseudomonadales bacterium
CTTAACCGGCACCGCGTTCCTCACACTCAGCGGTTGCGCTGACCTGCAAGGGACAGGTACAACTCTTGCGACCACAGAAACTCAACTGGCCGACAGCGTCGTCCTGTTTATGGGCGATGGCATGGGGGTATCGACGGTTACGGCTGCACGTATCTATGCGGGGCAGAAACTGGGTAAATCCGGGGAGGAGCATAATCTCGTTTTCGAAACCTTTCCCGATGTTGCGCTTATTAAAACCTACAACACCGATATGCAGGTGCCGGATTCAGCTGGCACGATGTCTGCGATTGTCACCGGAACAAAAACCCGAGCGGGGGTGTTGAGTATCGAACCCAGTGTGAATCGCGGTGATTGCGCGGCCGCTTTGGCTGCGCCAACAGTAACCTTGCTTGAACAACTTGAAAGCCAGGGCTATCGCACGGGTATTATCAGCACTGCAACCATTACTCACGCTACCCCGGCCGCCAACTATGCACACAGTGCAGATAGAAACTGGGAAGCAGACTCTGACATGCCAGAACAGGCCAGGGCAGAAGGCTGCCGTGATATCGCCTCGCAGCTGGTGGAGTTTGCCCAAACCCACCCGGGTTCTGATGGTGTAGATGTCATACTGGGCGGCGGCAGATCAAATTTCTTTCCCACATCGACAATAGATCCTGAATATCCAGAAAAAACCGGCAAGCGGAAGGACGGTCGAGATCTTGCCGCTGAGTGGCTTGCGGGTGCCGAGCAGCGAACTTACGTCTGGAATAGCGAACAGTTTACGGCTGCCGCCAGTTCAACCGGTCAGGTGTTTGGCTTGTTCGAGCCCTCCCACATGCAGTTTGACGCAGATCGAGACACCACAACCAAGGGCGAGCCCAGCCTCGCGGCGATGACTGAGTTCGCCATCAAGAGGCTTCGGGCGCTAAGCAACGGCAAACCCTTTTTTCTGATGGTCGAAGCCGGTCGTATTGATCACGCCCACCACGGAAACAATGCTTATCGTGCTCTTGAAGATACAGTTGCACTGGATGAAGCCGTTGCTGTTGCCCGCAAAGCCCTTAGCGAAGACTCGCTAGTCATTGTTACCGCCGATCACTCACATACGTTCACTATTAGTGGCTATCCAAAACGCGGTAACCCGATGCTGGGTTTGGTGCGGGGTCCAGATGGCGAACTCGGCAAAGACCTTAACGGTCAGCCTTATACCACTCTTGGCTACGCCAACGGCTCTTCCGCTGCTGTGCTTGAGGGGATACGTAAAACCAATGAAGGTGCTTTGCCCGAGCTGACCGATGAGGAAGTTCTTGCGAATAACTACCAGCAACGTGCAACCGTTCCACTTCGCTCTGAAACTCATGCTGGCGAAGACGTAGCGGCCTACGCAACGGGTCCTGGCTCAAGAGCAATTCGCGGTGTTATGGAACAGAACAAGCTCTTTGATGTGATGCGCGCAGTTTTGCCCGTTCAGAAATAACAATACTAAATCGGGGTATCTAACATGCTCGAGCAGCTTCTCACTCAACTCGATAGCCTGCTTGGCAGTGCCTTTTACTTTCCTTTCCTATTGGTTGGGGCGGGCCTGTTCTTCACTTTATACCTGGGGTTTCCGCAGATCAGGTTCTTCACCCATGGCTGGAAGGTTTTGTTTGGCCGCTACTCTGATGCAGATGATCCCGGTGACACTAGCCACTTTCAGGCTTTGTCTACAGCACTGTCAGGAACGGTAGGTACTGGCAACATTGGAGGAGTGGCTCTTGCCCTCTATCTTGGTGGGCCGGCTGCGCTGTTCTGGATGTGGATCACCGCCCTGGTTGGCATGACCACCAAGTTTGTTGAAGTCACGCTTTCCCATAAGTACCGCAAGGAAGATGCTAACGGCCAGATGGCCGGAGGCCCCATGTACTTTATGGAACATGGCTTGAACCTGAAATGGCTTGCGGTGTTCTTTGCGGTGGCCACCGTCATCAGCTCTTTTGGCAGCGGCAACATGCCACAAAGCAACAACATGGCTGAAGGACTGGAATCTTCCTTTGGCATTGAGCGTTGGATGACTGGAGCCGTGCTATCCATTGCAATGTTCGCTGTGATTGTTGGTGGCATCAAACGCATAGCGGCCGTTGCCGGAAGCATTGTGCCAATTATGGCGCTGCTCTACGCCATTGGTGCGTTTGCAGTAATTGTCAGCAACATAGACCAGGTGATTCCCTCCTTTTTTGCGGTTTTTGCCGATGCGTTTAGCGGTACTGCGGCGACCGGTGGTTTTCTGGGGGCAAGTTTTGCTTACGCATTCAACCGCGGGGTAAACCGGGGCCTTTATTCAAACGAGGCAGGGCAGGGTTCTGCGCCCATCGCACACGCGGCGGCACGCACCAAAGAACCGGTTGCCGAAGGCATGGTTGCTATTCTGGAACCCTTCATTGATACCCTGATTATCTGTACATTGACGGGCCTCGTCATTCTTTCTTCCGGGGTGTGGAAAGAAAAGTTTGAAACAGATTTTCAGTCCTTTGATATGGAAATTGTGGCTGGCAGCTACTCTGAAGCAGATCCTGACGGCGTTGCTGCCCTGTATGCGCACCTGAACAGTCTGTCACCGATGGGCAGTGCTAGCGAAGTGGCGGTTCGAACCTTTAGTGGTGAATTGCGTATTGAGAACGGACGTATCCAGACCGATACACCTGTCACCGTGCTGCATAACCGATCTATCGCCGAAGACGTGCGAGTTATGCTTGATGGGGTTCCTTACAGTGGCCTGCTTGCTGTTGATGAGGGGGTGGCGGTGAATTCCAGTCTGGAGTTCTCAGGTCGATCGCTTTTGCATTCTGTGCCGCTCACTCTGGAGGCCTTCAAACGCAGTTTCCTGGGCGATTTTGGCCAATACGTAGTTTCCATTGGCCTTGTTTTGTTTGCCTTTAGCACCGCAGTGGCCTGGTCCTATTATGGTGATCGCGCGATCACTTATCTTTTTGGAGTGGGTTGGGTGCTGCCTTATCGAGTTCTTTATGTGGGCGGATTCTTTATTGCGACTATTGCCGACACCTCCTTGATCTGGTTACTGTCCTATATCACGGTTGCACTCATGACGATCCCAAACCTGATTGGACTGTTTTTGCTTAGAAAAGAAATGAAGAGCAGTGTGGCGGATTATTGGGAGCGCTTCGACAAGTAGGTCAGCAGGTTTGCTGATCTGATCATTCACGCGGAAAGTTGAGAACCAGGATGTCGTTAAAAGTTACTTTCGAGCTGGAAGATAAGGACCTTAAATACTTTCGCAAGTCGATGAAAGAGGTGCGCTCTGCCGCGGCTCACGTAAGCGAAGCAGAAACGATTGCCCAGGCAAGCGCCATGATCTCTTCCGTGCGAGCGGCTAAAATTCCAGCGTTTGTGGCGCTGCGCATCGACAAGCTTGCGAGTTTAATCGATATGCTGGCGGACGAGGAATGGGCGTTGAGTTCACCGGATCGGAAGAATGTTGTGGCGGCTCTGCGTTATTTTGCCGATCCGGAAGATCTGATCCCCGATGATGTGCCGGTGCTTGGGTACATCGATGACGCCATCATGATTGAGTTGGTGGTGCGTGAACTTAAACCAATTATTGATGCGTTTGAGGATTTCATGCTCTACAAGAGCGAGGAAAAATCGCGTAATCGAAACCCGGACATTTCCCGGGAAGACTGGCTGGCGGTGAAAAGAAGAGAACTTCACTCTCGAATGCGTCGCCGTCGGGAAGCGGCCAGATCGCGTGCTGCTGGCCGTGGTGGAAGCGGACGCCCAAGATTCCGTCTGTTTTAGCCTCGCTACCAGACCAGATCGCAAGCCTCGCACATGGCGAGGATCTTCTTGCCTGTGCGCCCTTCATATACGTCGCGTCCCGAGTTCACTAAAAGACGCAAGCTCGGGGCGAAGGTAGACGCAAAGGGCAGACTATCGAGGTTAATCTGGCCAATCGCGCCGTTTGCAGTGAGTTGCCTCAGCAGCAGCTCCTGGGCCGAAAGCGGTGGGTCTATGGGCCGCAGAGAATAGTTGTCGCTGACACCGGCTAAATCAGCGGCGGCAGCGACAGCGTCGTCCAGGCTGCCCAGCTCATCGACCAGACCGAGTTCCAGGGCCTGTCTGCCGGACCAAACTCTGCCCTGGGCAATTTCCTCTACCTGGGCTCGTTCCAGATTTCTGCCCCGGGCGACCAGGGTAACAAAGCGTTCATAGCCCTGATTGATGCTGGATTGAATGATCTGGCTCATTTCCGGGGACAGCGGGCGGGTGAGGCTCAAACCGCCAGCGAGGTTATGACTGCCGACGCCGTCAAAGTTAACTCCAGCCTTGCCAAGCGCCCGATTGAGATTGGGCAAGATGCCAAAAATTCCGATAGAGCCGGTGATGGTGTTTGGATCGGCGACAATAAGGTCAGCGGTAGCGGATATCCAGTAGCCGCCGGAGGCCGCAACACCAGCCATGGCGACAACCACCGGCTTACCAGCCAACTGGGTGAGTTCGAGTTCGTGGCGTATTAGCTCGGAGGCCAGCACTTCGCCACCTGGGCTATCCACGTGGAGCACCAGGGCTTTGACCGAGTCATCCTCTTTTGCCTGGGTAATCAAACCCTGAATTTCTTCTGCGACGATGCCCGTCGACATTTCCTCCGCCGAGCTGCCCGTGATTGCTCCAACCGCCGTGATGAGGGCAATGGCTGGCCCACTTGCAGGCAGGGCCAGAGGGCGTTCGGCGTAATAGCGCCGGCTATCTATCCGTTCAAGCGCGTCTACCTCAACTCCTGCCGCTTGTGCGATACGGGCGTTGAAACCGTCCCGGGTGAGCAATTCATCGACCAGCCGAGACTCAACGGCCAACCGCGCAACATCGCCATTGGCTGCCGCCAAAGACTCGGGCAACTGATTGATGAAGTCGTCAACAGCAGCTTCATCGAGTCCTCGATTGGTTGCGATCTGAGCTCGATAGCTCGACCAAAGCTGGTTCAGCAATTCTTTGCTGGCAGCCTCGGCCTCGGGAGACATCGAATCCCGGATATAGGGCTCTACAGCAGACTTGAATTTACCAACGCGGAATACGTGAACGTCGATATCGAGCTTGGCTAACAATTGGGCAAAGTAAGTTCGATAACTCGATAATCCAGTCAGCAGCGCTTCGCCCATCGGGTGCAGGTAGAGCTCATCGGCCTGGCTTGCAATCAGGTACTGTGGCTGGGAGAAGTAGTTACCCATGGACAAAACGGGTTTACCTGCCTCCTTTACCTCTTCAATGCTCTCGCTCAACCGGGCTATCTGCACGAGGTTTGCCGACTGCAGTTTGTTGGTATTCAACACCAGCGCACTGACGCGGCTGTCGGCAGCCGCACGCTTGAGGAGCGCTTCGATGTCGCCGAGCACGGTTTCTCTTTGGACATTGCTGCCCGCCAGCCGGGTGAGGGGGTCCAAAGGCGTTGCGCGTTCCACCAGCACACCATCCAGATTGAGTTCGAGGGCAAAGCTCTTGGGCATTGCCGGCGTCCGGGGACCGCCAAAAACAGCAAACAGCACAATCAGCAGAATGAGCAGGAACAGGAGGTTGGCAGCTATATTTCGAGCTACGGTCAGACCACGCCAGATCGATCGGAGAAACGTCATAAGTTAGAGTCCAGTTCAAAACTAAACGACAATACGAGCTGCTAGGATATCTGAATCTTTAGGCGAGAATCCCTGGCTTAATTGCCTGGTTCATGTCCTGGTTCCTCACAGTCATTTCGTTACTACTTTCCACCACAAATAGCAGAGCCGTCATGTCCACTGACCCAACCACCGAAAACGCGGCATCGAGCGTCCCTGCAACCCGCTTTTTACCTCGCCCGCTGTGGTACTGGCCAGAGATTGCTAAGGCTCTGGGGGCTCCGGTGCCTGGCGGGGGGCCGGAGATAACCGGGGTAAGCATTGATACCCGAACGCTCAAACCCGGAGATCTGTTCATCGCCCTGGCGGGTGACCCTGGTGAGCGATTTCACACCAGTTCTCCAGGGACTCGTGATGGCCATGAGTTTCTTACCCAGGCCGAAGCGGCGGGCGCCGCGGGCTTGCTGGTATCAAAGACCCAGCCGCTGGGGACGCCGCAATTACGAGTTGAGGATACGCTGGATGGGCTTTGGGCATTAGCTCGAGCTGCGCGTACGCGCCATCTGGGCAAACGCATAGGGATCACCGGCAGCAGTGGTAAAACAACGGCAAAGTCGTTTCTTGCATCAGCGCTGAATGCGGCCGCCGAGCCGGGGAGTTTGAACAATTTTTGGGGCGTGCCGTTGTGCCTCACGCGAACCCATGTTGATGCGCAGTTTTCGGTCCTTGAGATTGGTACAAATCAGCAAGGAGAGATTGCTCCGCTTGCTGAACTGGTAAGGCCCGACGTGGCGATATTGCTGAACGTGCATCCCGCTCACCTTGGAAACTTCACCTCTTTTCAGGCTCTAACTGAAGAAAAGTTAAGTATTTCCAAAGGCTTAGAGGATATATCTCAGTTTGTTTGCGAATACTCTGTAGCCGTCCAGGCCGGGCTGCAGCATAAGGTCATCAGTTTTGGCGAAGAATCAGGCGCAACGGTGCGTCTGCTTGGGATGGATGAGGCAACTGCTGAGTACATCACTCCCCAAGGTCGGCTTGTCGCCCAGGTACCCGGAGGCGGCAGGCACCGAGCGATGACCCTCGGCGCCGTGATCGCGGCGCTCATCGCGCTGGATGAAGACCCACAACGAGCAGCCAGCTTGCCCGCAGGGCTGGTGCCTGAAGGGCGTGGTAACGAGGTCTTTCTCAAGCGCCGGGATGGGGGGCAATGGCGCCTGATTAACGACAGCTACAACGCCAACCCAGCCAGTATGACGGCTGCGTTAGCGTCACTCGCGCAATCCCCGCGGCGGCCTGCCTATGCATTCATTGGAGAAATGCTCGAATTAGGAGAAGATTCAGAGGCTTACCACACTAAGCTCTTGGAACACTGCAGTGTCCTTGATGGTGTTTACTGTGTTGGTCCTGGAACTCAGCCGCTGTATGAGGTCCTGCCAGCCAACAAGCGACTGGGGTATGCCGAGCACGCCAAAGACATCGATCTGGAGGCACTGGTTCAGCGCTTGCCGGCCGAGGGCCAGCTGTTGATCAAGGGATCTAATCGGGTGTTTTGGGCGGTTGAGTTTGCGGCTCAATTGGCTGATCGCCTGCAATACAGCTAAAAAAAACCCGGCAACCTTTCGATTGCCGGGCAACGTCCATATAGGAGTCACACAAAGCAGGTGATTCAGTGGTACTGAAGATCACCTGACGTTGCACGTAGGGGGAGGGGGTGTGCAACGTGGGACAAAGTGTCCCAGAACCCCTGGCGCTTCCCAGTGACCGGGTGCACATTTCGGTCAATGTGGGGCTGGGAACTGGCATAATTGGCGGCATGAATCATGTTTTACCCCGCCTCCCTGGCGAAGATGCCGCCCTATGATCGTTGATAAACAGGGGCGTCAGTTTCGTAACCTGCGAGTCAGTCTTACGGCCGCCTGCAACTATGCCTGTACCTACTGTGTGCCTAACGGTCAGCGGCTGCAGCCCGCTGCCCATGAGCTCGGAGGAGACCAGTTACTGCAGGCGGTGGCCCTGCTCATTGACGCTGCGGGTATCAACAAATTGCGCATCACCGGCGGCGAACCTCTGTTGTCGCCCAAGTTTGATGAGTTTGTTGCCGGTCTGAGTACCCTCAAACTTGATGACATCGCGATCACAACCAATGGCCAGCTCATCAGTCGCAAAGCAGATGCGTTGCTGGGGTCGGCGATTCGGCGGGCTAATGTCAGTCTCGATACGCTGGATCCCGCGGCATTCAGCAAGATCGCGCGCGGTGGTGATCTTGATACCGTGCTTAAGGGGATTGACTTGCTGCAGGACGCCGGTTGGAAGCTCAAGGTGAATATGGTGCCATTGCGGCGTGCTAACGCTGACCAGATTGTCCCCATGCTTGAGTTCTGTCTTGATCGTAATATCGAGCTGCGCTACATCGAGTTGATGAACATGGGTCACCTGCGCCAGGGCAACGGTTTCAACAACGATTTCTTTGGTATGGACGAAATTCTGGAGCTTATTGGCAAACACTACCCATACCATCGAACAGACGCGCCGTTTGATTCAACCGCAGTACGTTTTGAGGTTCCGGGAAAGGGACACTTTGGCGTAATCGCTAACGAAAGCGCGCCTTTTTGTAGCGGCTGTACCCGGCTTAGGCTTGCCTCCAATGGCGACGTGTATGGCTGCCTGTCAAATTCCAAACATCACTCAATGAAAGAACTACTTGAGATACCACCTCACGAAGCCTTGCCAAAACTGCAGCGCTTACTGGGGACTGCACTGCAAGACAAACAAGACCTGAACTTCCGTGGTGAAGTAACGGTTATGAAATTTATTGGTGGCTAGCAACGTGGCGGACAATACCCCGGATGCGCTTTACGAATCACTGGTCGCCGAACTCAACGATCAAAAGCTGCCCCCTGTTGATCTCTGGCATCCCGAGCGCTCCGGCCGCATAGATATCCGCATAAGGGCGGATGGACGCTGGATTCACGAAGGGCAAGAGATCAAGCGGCTGGGGCTGGTTAAAGTTCTGGCGAGTGTATTGCGCCGCGATGAAGACGGTTTTGTCCTTGTAACCCCTGCCGAGCGCCTGCTCATCGAAGTGGATGACGCGCCGTTCATTGCTGGTGGCCTCGATGTGAAACACGCGGGGCAGCCCGAACAGGAGCTGTTGTTTACCACCAACCTGGGAGAGCTGGTTATCGCAAGTGCCGAACGGCCCATTGCGGTGACCTACGAAAACCCCAGGGATCCACAGGAACCCCGACCCTATGTCCAGGTGCGCAACGGCATTCACGCCTTGATCGGGCGTAACGTGTTTTACCGGCTGGTGGAACTGGGTGAAGCCAGCGACGATGTACTAAGCGTTCGCAGTGCTGGCACGAGCTTCGAGCTGGGTCAACTGAGTTAGCTCGAAGCTGCCTGCATGTTTGGCTGTCTACCTAGTTGTTGGCAGCCTACATATTTGGATAATTTGGTCCGCCCGCACCTTCTGGCACGATCCAGGTGATG
>CAZWMD010000010.1:20995-24789 GCA_964634815.1 uncultured Pseudomonadales bacterium
CTACATATTTGGATAATTTGGTCCGCCCGCACCTTCTGGCACGATCCAGGTGATGTTCTGGGCGGGGTCCTTGATATCACAGGTTTTGCAGTGAACGCAGTTCTGCGCGTTGATCTGAAATCTTGGACCAGTGTCTTCCTCAATAACCTCATAGACACCGGCTGGACAATAACGTTGGGCGGGCTCGTCGAAGGTGGGCAGGTTCTGGCTAATAGGTATGCTCGGATCCGCAAGAGTCAGATGACAGGGCTGATCCTCTTCGTGGTTGGTATTCGACAGAAACACACTGGACAGCTTGTCGAAGCTGAGCACGCCGTCGGGTTTCGGATACTCCGGTTTTTTACAGGCGTTGGCTGGCTTTAATGCGGCGTGGTCCGGGGTGGGGTCCTTGAGCGTGAAGGGCAGACTGCCGTTGGCAATTTTCTGATCCAGAAACAGAAACGGTGACGCGCCGAGAATGCCAAACTTGTGAAACGCTGGACCCGCGTTACGACAGCGGTGCAGTTCCTCATGCAACCAGGAGTTTTCAAACCGGCTCTGGTAGGTGGTGACAACACCAGTTCCGTCTGAATCTTCAGCCAGCAGGTGATCCATGACCGCATCTGCTGCCAGCATGCCAGACTTCATTGCCGTGTGACTGCCTTTGATCTTCAGCATGTTGAGGAAACCGGCATCGTCGCCAACCAGCATGCCACCAGGAAACGCCAGTTCCGGCAAAGCAGGCAAGCCGCCTTTGATGATCGCGCGCGCACCGTAAGAGACGCGTTTGCCGCCTTCAAGCGTTGGCGCAATCAGCGGATGGTGTTTGAAGCGTTGAAACTCATCAAACGGCGAGATGTGGGGGTTTTTGTAGCCAAGATCAACAATGAGTCCAACCGCTACCTGGTTGTTTTCCAGGTGGTAGAGGAATGACCCGGAAAACGATCCGGGCGTGAAGCCCAGCGGCCAGCCCATCGCATGCACTACTTTGCCGGGAACATGTTTCTCAGGATCGATATCCCAGAGTTCTTTCAAGCCAATCGCGTAATGCTGAGTCGAAGAATTTTTGTCGAGTTCAAACTTGCTGATCAGCTCTTTGCCAAGGTGACCGCGGCAGCCTTCAGCAAAGATGGTTTGTTTGGCCCGCAGTTCATAACCCCGAGTGTAGGTTCCCTTTTGCTCGCCTTCAGCGCTAATGCCCATATCACCTGTGGCGATGCCGACGACATTGCCCTGGTCATCGTAGAGCACCTCAGAGGCTGCAAAGCCTGGAAAGATATTGACCCCAAGTGCTTCGGCCTGCTCGCCCAGCCATCGACACAGGTTTCCCAGGCTGAGTGCAAAGTTGCCGTCGTTGTGGGTGTCTGACGGCACAGTCCAGGAGGGTATCTTGATGCGGTTGGTATCGTTTACCAGGAAGTACAGCTCGTCTTCGGTTACAGGGTTGGTCAGTGGCGCACCCAGCTCTTGCCAGTTTGGAAACAACTCGTATAGCGCGCGGGGTTCAAAGACGGCGCCCGACAGGATGTGAGCACCAATCTCGGAACCTTTCTCGACCAGGCAGACAGTGGTTTCGACACCCTTTTTCTGAGCTTGCTGCATGATGCGACACGCCGCTGCCAGTCCGGCTGGACCGCCACCCACGATGACGACGTCAAATTCCATTGCTTCGCGGGCAATTTCTTCGTTTGCAGTTGCTTCTGTTGATGCTTCTGTCTTTGCTTCTGTCGATGGTTCAACCACGTCAGGTCTCCAATGCTGGCCAATCTCGGCCGAAAATTTCAGGAATAGATATCAACTGGGCGCTTGATGACAACCTAATGACAACAGAGCAAGGCCCTATAAACGCGGAGATTATCTCATATTTCAGCGCTTGGTCGCTGAACTCTCAACGGCTGCTCGACGCCCTTGATAGACGAATCAGTGAGCCGGGGATCAGTGAGTTTTTGTTGCACTATCCCCAAAAAGACTCACAAAAACCCACGCTGAAGGACAACGGCAGTTACACTCCCACACTTGACCCCCCATTACCCCCAATAGAAAATGTGGGATTAATAAGTTGAACTCTAAGCAAGGTCAGAGCATGAAGGTGATCGCATGAAGGTAATGGTACCCGTCAAGCGGGTTGTGGATTACAACGTCAAGGTTCGGGTGAAGCCCGACGGTTCTGGCGTTGATCTCAACAACGTCAAAATGTCGGTCAACCCGTTTTGCGAAATCGGGATAGAAGAAGCGGTTCGCCTCAAAGAAGCGGGCACGGCAACCGAGGTTATTGCGGTGGCAGTGGGTAGCACAGCCTGTCAGGAACAACTTCGCACCTGCCTTGCGCTGGGTGCTGACCGGGCTGTTTTGGTGGAAACCGATGATGACATCCAACCGCTGGGGATTGCTCGCGCACTGAATGCCTTGCAAGAAAAAGAACAGGCTGGCCTGGTTGTTTTTGGCAAGCAAAGTATCGATGGGGATAACTGTCAGACCGGGCAGATGTTTGCGGCGCTCGCCAATATGCCTCAGGGCACCTTTGCTTCTGAGGTGGCGGTAGACGGCGATAAGCTCAAGGTGACCCGGGAGATCGACGGTGGTCTGCAAACCGTTGAACTTTCTATGCCAGCAGTGGTGAGTACAGATCTGCGCTTAAACGAACCGCGGTACGCCTCACTGCCCAATATTATGAAAGCCAAGAAAAAACCGCTTGATGTGATGTCGCCTGCGGATCTGGGTGTGGATGTTGCGCCGACCATGGAAGTTCTCAGTGTCGCCCCGCCAGCAGAGCGGGCAGCGGGCATCATTGTTGATTCCGTCGAAGCACTCGTTGACAAACTAAAGAATGAAGCAAAGGTGATCGCATGAGCGTACTTCTTATTGCCGAGCACGATAACGCCGAGCTTAAGCCGGTCACTCTCAACGCTCTGGCTGCCGCCCAACTGATGGATTCCAGTGTTGATATTCTTGTTGCTGGTGAGGGGTGTGCCGCAGTTGGCGAAGCGGCCGCCAAAGCAGCAGGTGTAGGCAAGGTTATGGTTGCGGACAATGCGGCCTACGCTAACCAGCTGCCCGAAAACGTGGCGCCCCTGGTGGTTGAACTTGCGAGTGGTTATTCGCACATCGTTGCGGCCCATACCACTACAGGCAAGAACTTCTTGCCGCGTGTGGCAGCCGTTCTGGGGGTTGCTCAGGTTTCCGACATTATTGGTGTCGATTCGCCTGATACCTTCAAGCGACCGATTTATGCCGGTAACGTCATTGCAACGGTTAAATCCAATGATGCAACCAAGGTTGTCTCAGTGCGTGGTACCGGATTCGATCCTGCAGCAGGAGAGGGTGGCAGTGCCAGCGTTGAGGCCGTAGGTGCGGTTCATGATGCCGGTATTTCGAGCTTCGTTAGCGAAGAAATCGCCAAATCCGAGCGCCCTGAGCTGACCGCAGCCGGGGTGATTATTTCCGGCGGTCGCGGCATGGGCAGTGGAGAGAACTTTGCGCTGCTCGATGGCATTGCGGACAAACTTGGCGCGGCTATTGGCGCATCAAGAGCGGCAGTGGACGCGGGCTTTGTACCCAATGACATGCAGGTTGGCCAAACCGGTAAAATCGTGGCGCCAGATCTGTATATCGCCGTTGGAATTTCCGGTGCGATCCAGCACCTGGCCGGCATGAAAGACTCGAAGGTCATCGTGGCAATCAACAAAGACGAAGACGCACCTATATTCCAGGTTGCGGATTACGGACTTGTTGCAGACCTGTTTGCGGCACTACCAGAGCTGGAAGCCGCCCTTTAAGTAAGCACTTGAGGGGGGGGCATCTGTACCCCCCAATTG
>CAZWMD010000010.1:24889-43260 GCA_964634815.1 uncultured Pseudomonadales bacterium
CCAATTGTCCCCCAATGCCTAGCGCCGGTTGCTCACCCAGGGCACCGGCCGCTCGTAGGCACTTACCGTATCTGCGACTCCCAGAATGAGTGCAAACAGCGCCATTCTCACCAAGACGCCATTGTCAGTTTGACGAAAGATCGCAAGATTTGGATTGCTGTTCAGATCGTCGTCCAGTTCCTGCGCGGCGGCTCTGGAGTCCCGGGGCAGGGGGTGCATGATGACTGTGTTGGGTTCGCAGTGCTGGGTATAGACCTGTTGATTTAAGCGAAACAGACCGCGATATCGGTCCGCCTCTTCCTGGGAGGGAAAGCGCTCTTCCTGAGTCCGAGTGACATAGAGAATATCTGCGCCGTGGATTCCTGTTTCCAGGGCATCAAACTCTTCAACCGTATGGCCTGCTGTCCGCAGCGAATCAACAATCTCTGCCGGAGCCGCCAGTTGGGCCGGAGAAACCATTTTGAAATGAAGTTTGTCAAACATACCCAGAAGTTTGGATAAGCTGTGCGCGGCTCGGCCGTATTTAAGGTCGCCGATAAAGGCAATCTTCAGACCGTCAATCTGGCCTCCTCTGGCCTGCATCTCGCGGCGAATCGTGTAGAGATCCAGCAAAGCCTGACTGGGATGCTCATTTGGCCCGTCACCGCCATTGATGACAGGTACACGAGAAGCTTCGGAGAATTCTGCAACCGATCCGGCCTGAGGGTGTCTCATACAGATAACATCGCTGTAGCCGGACAAGACCCGGGCAGTATCGTAAAGAGACTCGCCTTTTGTTAAGGAGGATGCCTTCACTTCACTGGTTTCCCGAACTTCTCCACCCAGCAGGTTGAATGCGGAGCCAAACGAAATACGGGTTCGTGTGCTGGGTTCAAAGAACATGTTGGACAGGATTGCACCCTCAAGCACTCGGGTGATGCGGCGACGCTGGGCATAGGGTTCCATGCTGTCGGCGACATCAAAAATACGCTTGATGCTTGCGCGGTCAAACTGACCTACGGAGAGGATGTGGGCGCCTTCAAAAGATACAGTTTGGGTCATGAGCGCAGGTGCTTTGCCTGTAAGGTTGAGAATGTGACGCACGCACGTTAAGGGACTCTTTGGGTACGCTCAAGCCAAAAGAGTGACAACTGACGCTGCAGGCGGCGGGAAATAGCTCGGTTTTTTGGCCTGGTGCACTATTGCAGTAACAGTGGGTGCTATTATGCATCCCGATCATAAGGACTGGTTCCAATGTCAGATTCAGCGCCCACAGGAAATTCGGGGCAAACACCACCAGATAGCCGGGGTACATCCCCGCGGCCTCGCGTGGGCAGTAAAACAGCTGACAATAATGTTGACGATATGGCTGGTGGGCGTCGCAACACCAGTAACAGCGCCAGTAACAGCACGACTAAAAGTCCAAGAACCACAAACACTGTGCTCGGTGCTGCGCGAGAAATGCGCACACAGTCTGCAAACCGAGCAACGCGTCGCCCAAGACCACCAGGAGCACAGGCATCCAACGTGGCGGGCGAATCTGCAGGCTCCGCATTGTCCCGCCTCGCCCAGACCACTGGGGAAGGCAAGTCTGCGGCGCCTGTCGTCAAGCAAGAACCGGTGCAAACCGCCATTCCCGAAGAACCGGTTGCAATCGACCCGCCGGTACCAACCATCGATGACAAGGCCGCGTTACTGCCGTTCACTTTTGCGCGCAAATTTGGCGTATTGCTTACCAGCGAAGTGGCCGACAACGGTCGCTCAGTTGTCGCCTACAAGACCCAGCCCTCGGTTACCACGCTCACCGAACTAAAACGTTACTCAGGCAAAGGCCTCGCACTGCGCAGTGTCGGAGATGCCGAGTTCGAGGAATTGCTGTCGAACGTTTACTCCCGCGATTCATCAGCAGCCAAGCAGATGGTTGAAGACATGGGCGACGAACTGGATCTTGCCAGTCTCGCCGAATCTGTGCCCGAGACCGAAGATCTGCTCGAACAGGAAGACGATGCCCCCATCATTCGGCTTATCAATGCCCTGTTGGCTGAAGCGATACGCGAGAACGCCTCGGACATCCACATCGAGACATTCGAACGCGAACTCACGGTCCGCTTTCGTGTAGATGGTGTTATGCGAGAGGTCGTCCGTCCGAAACGAGCGCTGGCCCCACTGCTTGTATCGCGTATCAAGGTAATGGCGAAGCTTGATATCGCAGAAAAGCGCATCCCCCAGGATGGCCGCATTTCACTGCGTATCGGCGGCCGAGAAGTTGATGTGCGGGTATCAACCATGCCCGCAAGCAACGGCGAACGGGTAGTGCTGCGCCTACTCGACAAGCAGGCCGGTCGGCTAAACCTTAATCGATTGGGTATGGACCCTGACTCGCTCACCCGGCTGCAGGAAATTGTTCATAAGCCACATGGTATTTTTCTGGTTACCGGGCCAACAGGATCCGGTAAAACAACAACGCTTTATTCTTCTCTGGCCGAGTTAAACGCGGCAACCATCAACGTTTTAACCGTAGAAGACCCCATTGAATACAACCTGCCTGGCATAGGCCAAACTCAGGTGAACACCAAAGCCGACATGACCTTCGCCCGGGGTCTGCGCGCAATCTTGCGGCAAGATCCGGACGTTGTGATGGTGGGTGAGATTCGTGACCTGGAAACCGCCGAAGTTGCTGTTCAGGCGTCACTGACCGGCCACCTGGTACTCAGCACGTTGCACACAAACTCAGCCGTTGGTGCAATTACCCGGCTGGTGGATATGGGTGTTGAGCCGTTCCTGCTGTCGTCATCGCTGATCGGCGTGCTGGCACAACGATTGGTCCGAACACTGTGTCCTGATTGTCGTGTTATGCAGGACGCAGATGCCAGCGAATGCCGATTCCTTGGCGTAGAGCCAACCTGGCCTCCAAAGGTCTATCACCCCGGTGGCTGTGATGCCTGCGGGCACAGCGGGTACCGCGGTCGCGTTGGTATATACGAACTAATTACGGTTGACGATGGCTTGCGGCAACAGATTCATGATCAGGCCTCGGAACAGGCGCTTGGGAAATACGTTCGGCAGTATTCACCGGGCATACGCGATGACGGTCGAGCCAAGGTGCTCGAGGGAATCACCACGGTAGCAGAAGTACTGCGCGTTACCCTGGAAGACTAGGTCGATGGCGGCGTACGAATACATTGCGCTTGATGCAGGCGGTAAGCAGAAGAAAGGTATTCTGGAAGCAGACAGCGTCAGGCAAATTCGCCAGTTGCTCCGCGATCAGGGACTGACACCGCTTAACGTAGATACCGCCGCCGAGGGTAAAACCCGGAAAGAAACGTCCAAGGCCGGTTCATCGTTTGGAAACAGGAAGTTATCTGGCCTTGATCTTGCGATGTTCACACGCCAGCTTTCTACTTTGTTAACCGCATCGTTGCCACTTGAAGAGGCACTGGCCGCCGCCGCGCAACAATCCGAGAAACGTCATGTCAACGGACTCATTATGGCTGTGCGCAGCAAAGTCCTCGAGGGCTTCTCGCTGGCGGCTGCCTTTGCAGAGTTTCCAAGCAGCTTCAACGGTCTGTACAGGTCAACGGTTGCGGCCGGTGAGCAGTCCGGTTTTCTGGATAAGGTGCTCGACAACCTGGCGGATTACACCGAGAAACGTTTTGAGTCGCGCCGCAATGTCGAGATGGCGCTGTTTTATCCCATTGTTGTCCTGTGCCTTGCGTTACTTATTGTTGGTGGTCTGGTGGTTTATATCGTGCCGGAAATGGCACGCTCCTTTGAGAGCATGGGGCAAGAGCTTCCTACCATGACTCAGGCGCTCATCTGGCTCGCTGACTTTCTCGGAACCTGGTGGTGGGCACTGTTTCTGTTGGCCTGGAGCGCATTCATGGTGTGCCGCTGGCTGTTGTCTCAACCCAATATCCGGATGCTCTGGGATCGCAGGGTTCTTGGTCTTCCGTTAGTCGGGCGAGTCGCCAGAACAGGCAACGCCGCTCGCTATGCTTCCACCTTGTCGATTCTTACTAGCTCTGGTGTGCCACTGGTAGATGCCATGAATATCGCTGGAGACGTGGTGACCAATCGGGTACTGAAACGCCGCTTGCAAGCCGCGACGCAGCGGGTCAGCGAAGGCAGTAGTCTGCGTGCGGCACTTGAGACGGTTGGCTATTTTCCCCCCATGTTTCTGCATATGGTTGCCAGCGGCGAAGCCAGTGGTGAACTTGATCAAATGCTGGGACGAGTCGCGAATTATCAGCAAAACGAGCTGGAACGTGTTGTGGGCACGGTGGTCAAGATGTTTGAGCCTATGATGTTGCTACTCATGGGAGGCATCGTGATGGCGATTGTGATGGCGATTCTGCTACCCATACTCAATATGAATTCGCTGGTTTAACGCGGCGTTCTTCGGACACTTTTGGAAACTCGAGATTTATGAACATGTCGACAAACGTCATTAACCGCAGTCCCCGCAAGGGCCCAAAACAGGCAGGATCTCGTGCTGCAGCGGGTTTTACCTTGATCGAAATTTTGATCGTTGTGGTTATTCTCGGCATCCTGGGAGCGGTTATTGTGCCCAATTTGTTGGGCCGTCCAGATCAGGCGCGCATTCAGGCTGCAAAGACCGACATTCGCAGCATTGCCAGTGCGCTGGATTTGTACCGGCTCGATAACTTTTCTTACCCGTCAACCGATCAGGGGCTCGAAGCTCTGGTGACGCGACCCAGTGGTTTTCCGGAAGCCAAGAACTGGAATCCCGATGGCTATGTGCCAAGGACACCGGTTGATCCCTGGGATAATGACTATGCTTACACCAACACCGGCAGCGGTTTTGAGCTGATCAGTTTTGGTGCCGATGGACAGCAGGGTGGTGAAGGGATCAACGCGGACATTTCACTCAACGATCTGTAATGGCGCTCCGGTTGATTCCGGTTTGAGTCCTATTCGCAGCCGGGAGAAACAAATGCCCCAAAAACGGCTGACCGCCCGCGGCTTTACGCTTATTGAGTTGCTTATTGTGATTGTCATTGTGGCAGTCATGGCATCCACTGTGGCGATAAGCTATTCAGGTGGGGACCGGGCCCGGCGCTTGCAAACGGATGCCCAGCGAATCGCGGGTCTGTTTGAAATGACCCGAACCGAGGCATTGCGGCGCAATCAGGAATGGGGAGTCTTTGTCGATGAATCCAGCCTTAGCTTTGCCAGTTTTGATGAGGAGAACCGAGAGTGGATTCCCTATGATGAGCGCCCGCTAAACGAGTTCAGCCTCGAAAACGTTAAGTTTGAACTCTATCTTGATAACCAGCTCGAACTCCCCAAGCGATTTGAAGAAGGTAACGTTCCTGATCTGGTGTTTTTCTCCAGTGGCGAGACAATGACGTTTGACCTTCGCTTGCAACCGGACTGGGAAGCCGCAGCCTGGGTTGTGAAGAGTGATGGACTCAGTCAGGCACTGGCGGAACGTGAGGAGTTTCGGCGACGATGACTATGTGGACAGGCGTTCTGCGTGTGCGATCTAAACATGGGCAATCTGGGCAGAGGCAAGCAAAAGGTTTCACGCTCATAGAAATGCTGGTTGCGCTGGTCATTCTGGCGGTGGCTAGTGTGGCGATCTATGGCCGTTCTGGTCAGGCGGTATCTACCCTCTACTCGCTGGAACAGCGCACCCTCGCCAACTGGATTGCCCAGGACCAATTGACCCGCATGCGGCTGAACCGGCGTTTTTCCCAGGACCCTCTATTGACCGGGCGCGATTCTCAGGAATTGTTTAGCGGCGGCCGCCTGTGGGCCATAGACACGGACGTGCTTGATACCGATGTCGAAACCATGTGGCGCGTTGAAGTGGCGGTGGCTGTTGTTTCCCAGGAAACAGGCAAGGGTGACCCAATAGTGACTGCCGTCGGATTTCTGGGGCAATACTGATGTATGGCGTTACAAAGAAAGCCGGATTTACGCTTCTCGAACTCATGATTGCCATAGCGATATTTGCGATTCTGGGCATCATGTCGGCGCAACTCCTCAATAACATGATTCGTCAACACGACATCATTGATGCACGTGGAGCTCAGCTTACCGCCCTGCAACGTGCAATGATGATCATGCAACGCGATGTCGGCCAAATCTGGGGCCGATCTGTACGGGATCAGTACGGCACAGAAATTCTCGCTGCGGTAACTACCGAAGATGTGTTTCCCATTGAGTTCACCCGAACCGGATGGCGCAATCCGCTGGAACGCCAGAGATCAAATTTGCAAAGAGTGGCCTACGAACACCGGGACACTACCCTGTATCGCTACTACTGGCCGGTCCTCGATCGAGACATCGAAACAGAACCTGTGGAACAGACCTTAATGGAGAACGTGCTGTCGGCAGAGTTTGAGTTGCTCGACGGCAATGGCGATGCCTACGACAGGGCCAATGCAGAACTGGATCCTTCAAATCGAACGCTTCAAGTGGCGGCGCTCAATGTTCGCATGGAGCTCGAGAGCTACGGCGAGTTAACCCGGATCTGGGAAATTCCGGCGAGCCTCGACATTAACCCTTCCTCTGCAAGCCAAATCAATGGTCAGCCGGGGGCAGAAGAGACCCCCACAAACCCTTCGCCAGGCGCTACTCCAGGGCAGAATATTTCCGCCAACCCGCCAGCTGGAGACGGTCCGTGAGTGTTAAGCGGTACTCCAGTGGACGGCTGTTATCCCTGTTACGCAAAGAACGCGGTGTTGCCGTTCTGACTGTGTTACTTGTTGTTGCGGTTGGGTCAGCCCTGGCCTACGCGCTGGCCAGTCGGCAAACCGTGGTAATGGCCCAGGCCCGACATGTTCTGGTGGGTGATGCTATGCGCGATATGCTGCTGGGCGGCGAAGTGTTGGCGCGGCAAATGCTTTATGAGGACTATCAGAGTGACCAGGATCAGACCCCACCGGTAGATACCCTAAATGATCCCTGGGCCCAGGCAGCGGAACCTTTTGAGGTGCCTGGTGGTTTTATCGAGGTCCAAACCAAAGATTTACACAGCTGCTTTAACCTGAATTCAGTGTCGACAACAGGTCCAGCTACCGGCACGGCCGTGGGTACCCACAGGTTGCTGCAAAATCTGTTTGAGGATGTTGGCCTGGGACGAGACTATGCCGATCGCTGGATAGACTGGATCGATGACGATGAGGCCGTTAACGGTTTTGGTCGTGAAGACGCAGATTATGCTGATGCTGAAGTTGCCTACCGAACGGCAAATCGGCCGGCGGGTCATCTATCGGAGTTGCGTTTGTTGGGCGATGAAATGGAGTTCGAACAGTGGCAGGCGATCAGCAGGATAGCCTGTATCAACCGCTGGCCAACACAGATGAACGTTCACACCATATCACCACAGTTACTTGCCTTTTTGTCGCGTGAGGATTGGCAGGAACTGGACGAATTTGAACAGCCGGAACCCGGTGAATTCCCCGAGTACAACGCGGTGGGGGGCTTTATGCTCGACAACACCAGTCTGGACAGCAATATGGATCCGAACCTGTTTACGTTGACTAGTGACTACTTCGAGATCAGCATTCGGGCCGAGCTCGACGGCGAGAAAGCGTCGATGGTGAGTACCTTGTATCGTGATCCAGACAGCGGCGAGATCACACTGCTTGGGCGAGACTACTCCCAGCGATTTGTTTCCCGCTTTGATGAATCCGGGTAGCGCGTTAGTGATCCCGCAAGCCGTTAATGGCATACAGCAAAGAGGATATGTGAATTGAGCACCCTATTTATCAGGGTACAAGAGCCAGCGACCACTCAGAATGACGAGCAAACCAGCTCTCTGTCCGATCCTGAGGCACTCACAGCACTCGATGCGCTGGATGAGATCACCGCGTACTCTCTCACGGCTGCCTGGCTCATCAGTGAAGCCTCGGGTGAGGTGCGTGCTGAGGGGGTTGCGGATTTGCGCGGGCTGTCTGAATTAGTCGATCCAGACTCCGACTGGATCCAAAATCCGGCCAACGTTGTGCTGCTTGTGCCAGCCGGACTGGTACTCAATATCAATTGTGACGTGCCGGGCAGGAACCAAGCCCAGGTTCGCCGCGCTCTGCCATTTGCGGTTGAAGAGTTTGTAGCCACCGATATTGAGATGATGCATGTAGCGGCGGGCGAGATTGCCCGAGGTGGCAATATCCGTTCGCAGGTTGTGGAACGAAAGCTGCTTGAAGATTGGCTAGCCGCTCTGCGCAGCGTTGGTATTCGTCCTGGATACACCTTTAGTGATGCTGAACTGTTGCCGGCTTCTGCGACACGCAGCACCTTGCTGTTTGATGGCGATGAGGTGTTGATGAAAAGCCGAGATTCAGCAGCCTGTGTGGATGCAGAAAATCTCGAGTTTGTCCTTACCACCTTTATTGAAGATTCTGGCACAGAGACAAGCATAGAGTCGCTAAACGGCGAAATAGATGCACTCACACTTGCACAACTTCCACCAGAAATAGAGATTGAGAAAACCTCGCTTGAATCCGGACAGTCTGTACTGGGCTATCTTGCGAGTCGCTGGCGCAATGGGAACCCATTGACTTCCGGGGCGATCAACCTGCTGCAGGGCGACTACAGCGTGCGGATGAGTGCCAGCGGTGGAAGCTCCAAGTGGCGCGCGGTGGGTGTGCTGGCGGCAGCCTGGTTCCTGATCGCCTTGGTTGCGCTTGCTGTTAAGGGGTTTTACTCAGACAGCGAAGCACAGAGACTCAAGGCAAACAGCCAGGCGCTGTACAAAGACATTTATCCAGCTACCCAACGCATACCTCCAAACCTGAAGCGAGATGTGCAGTTTCGAATGGGTGGTAGTGGCACCACTGGAGGCCAGTTTGTGCCTTTAGTCGACCAGTTAGCTGAACATCTGACACCAGAGGTAAAAGTTCGTAGCTTCAACTTTCAGGGGTCGCGTGATGAACTTTCGACCGAACTGATTGTTGGCAAATTGGCTGCGGTTGATGATCTCAAAGTCCAGTTGGATGGCAATGGTATGTCGGTAGAAATATCTTCGATTGAGGAGCAATCAGACGGGGTACACGCTCGATTGCGCCTGAGGTCCAACAATGCTCAATAAATTACTTGATCGCTGGCATGCCACCCCCGTGTATCGCAACTATGCGATGCGAGATCCCAACGAACGCATGATCATCGCAGCGGTTGTTGCACTGGTTATCGGTTCGCTTGTGTACCTTCTGTTGTGGCAGCCGGTCTCCGACTGGTCCAGCGCCGCTGCTGAGGCGCATAAGAGAGAACAGTCTGTAAACGACTGGCTGCTCGCCAACGAGTCAGCGGCGAGATCATCAGCCAGCGATTCGAAGAGCCGACCTGGCGGGTCTGAGGGGTTGCTCACCATAGTGTCCCGCACAGCAGATAAAGCACAGCTCAAGCTCACGCGCTTTCAACCTGAGAGCAATGGCGTTTCGGTGGTCCTGCAAAAGCAGGCGTTCAACGATGTGTTGCGCTGGCTGGATATGCTCGAAAAAGATGAGAACGTACTTGTCGTTCAAGCCTCGGTAGACGCCGATTCGCTTAGCGGACGGGTCAATGCGCGTTTCAGTCTGCGGCGATAGTAAGAAGCTCTCACTGCGGTTGTGATGCACTTCACATCAGGCCTTTGACGAAGTTCAACGTTGCTGTGTCGACTGAAGCCTAGACTCCCAATTTCTGAAGCGTTGCTGATTGATGGATTGAGAGAACCATCAATCAGGGTTCAGAGACCTTAGCTGAGTGCATTTGGGGACTTCAGGGAGACAATAGGGATGGCGAGCGCCTCTTTCGCCGCGAGCGATTCGCGAGCAACACTGGTAGAACTGCACAGATTCACGATTCATGAGCTGTTGATTCTGGTGGAAGGACTTTATTCCAACATCGATGACGGGCTCTTCGAACTGGCTGATCGCGACCCGGAGGGTGTTCGTCGCGAACGTTGTTTTAATCTGATGCGCGAAATGCGTTTCAGAAGAACCTCTCTGGTAAGCAATTTCACCGGGTCGATGCAATCGCTTAGCCGATTCTGGTTTGTGGATGAAACCTGGGAGCCAACAGTCTTAACCCAGAATGATGATTTGGCGGATCAGATTATGAGTATTACCGGCAAAGCGGATGCGCATTTTTCAGGTCTGCTGAGAATGATCACCGAACGTGCCTGCCATGCCACCAGTGTAGACAGCAAAGCACTGCAAGAATTGCCAATCGGTCCAAGCGCCATCTCACAGTGCTTTGTCTTGTCATGTCGTTCGCTACGCATGGACGATGAATCGATCGATTTGGTGCTGCACTTGTTTAGTCGGTTTGTTCTTGACCGATTGGGGCAGGTCTATGCGCGAGCTAACACCATGCTTCGCGATGCGAGCTATCTTACGCTTGGCGAGCTGGAGATGGCCGCTAGCGCTCACTCTGCCTGAACGATGAGTGGGAGTAGCCGGGGGGCTAGTGTTAGCGCGCGCCGTCACCAATGAGGACAACCTCAACAGTCTGCAACAGGATGATCATGTCGAGCAGAATGCTGTGGTTCTTTAGGTAATACAGGTCGTACTGCAGCTTCTCTTTGGAATCTTCAACTGATGCGCCGTAGGGGTAGCAAAGCTGAGCCCAGCCAGTGATGCCTGGCTTCACTCGATGACGATGGTTGTAGTAGGTGATCGCCTCATCAAGTTCTTCTACAAACTCTGGGCGTTCGGGGCGAGGGCCAACAAAACTCATATCACCCAACAGCACATTAGCCAGCTGTGGTAACTCGTCGATGCGGGTCTTGCGGATCACTGCGCCAACCCGTGTTATTCGAGGATCGTCCTTGGAGGCCCAAACCGCCTGACCATCTTGCTCTGCATCAGTCCGCATGCTGCGAAACTTCATGACGTCAAAGGTTTTGCCGTCGAGCCCAACACGGGACTGACGATAGAGTATTGGGCCACGGAAACCACTGTCGACGAAAATTGCGATTGCGGTGAGTAACATGACAGGCCAGATAATCAGCAGTGCCAAAACACTGATGGCCAGATCAAACGCGCGCTTGGTTGCGTAGCGCCAGCTGTGAGCGACAAAACCATCAGAAAACACCATCCACGAGGGGTGCAGCAGATCCACATCGAGCTTGCCTGCTTCTCGCTCGATAAAGGCCTGGATATCAACAACCTCAATGCCAGAGAGTCGGCAATCGAGCAGTTCATCCAGTGGCAGCCCGCCGCCTGCATCGGTGTTACGCCGGCGCTCGTCAACGGCAACAACAATCTCGTTGATACCATGACGTTCACAGTAATCCGGCAGGCTAGAGTCAAGTTCGATGAGCTCGCCGCCCTTAGTGGACACAGCGTCTTCGCTGTTGCTGATGCGTGCAAAACCGTGCAAACGGAACGCCCGGCGATCTGATCGACGGCGCATGCGTGTGGCAATTTTCAGCGCCCGTTGACCAGCACCCAACACCAGGACATTTTTCTTCAGCGTATCTTCGCTGATGAGGTGGCTCGAGCCCCAGCGCAAGACACTGATGATGATGAAACCCTCGATAATCGAGAACATCAACACGCCGCGGCCCATGGCAAGGTTGGGTACAAAGTAGGAGAGAATGGCAACAAACATGCTGCCTAACAGGAACATAGCTACAGCGGTCCGCAGCATCATGCCCGTATAGCCCTCGCGTACTCGGGACTCATATACGCCCATGGCCACCATGGTGACTACCTGAGCGAGCGCAAACACGGTAGCCGCCCAGAAGTAGTCGTAGAAGGGCGGGAGTTCATGGTTGCGGGTGACAAATCCGAGGTACGCACAGCCAAACAGGACAACGGCCTCAATAGCCGCCATCACCAGATATGGCGTGTGGAGATAGTGCCGGAATATCCTAATATGGGGCACGGTGAATCACTTCAACTGCTTGATTTATAACGAGCACCCTAGGGCAGCGGTGCCCGCAAGTAAACGCCGGTTTTGTAACAGGGCAGTGAATTTTTGAAGTGGTTCGCATCTCAAAAATTCAACAACCGATAGTTGCGACTATTCGACGCGCAGATTGCGAACCGTACCGGGCGGCAGGGTGTCCAGTTCCGGGCCTGGACCTGTCACCGGTGGCGGTTCTGGCGCAGGCTCTGGTGCAGGTTCAGGTTCAGGAGCCGGGGGCGGCGGTTCGGGGGTCGGTTCTGGAACAACCGGCGTTGGGGCTGGTGGCGTTGGGGCCGGCGGCTCCGGGGTCGGCGCGGTCGGGGTTGGCACTGATGCCGTACTGTTGCTACTTACGCTAACGGCCCAGTCAGAGGAGTAGGGCAGGGAGATCTGTACGTTACCCCTGGCTATCTGTCCCAAATTAACGGGTGCCCAGGGTCGCAGAGTATCTACGGCCACCACGTTGGCGGCTCCGTTATGGCCAGACAGATCAACCGCTATCTGGGAGGTGTTTTCTCTGTACAGGGCCCGGGCTGTGTTATTGGTTCTGCGGATACAGAAGGCATCAGATTCACCATCGCAATTGACCATGCCAAGCTCAAAATAGCGATCAACAAAGGCCCGATAAGTGCGCAGTTGGTCGCCGTTTGGTAACAAGCTGGAAGGCGCTTCTCCCTCGTTGATTCGGGGATCGTGATTCACCCCGTCCGAGGTCAGATTTCCCCAGATGTTGGCCACACCACCGGCAATAGCGCTGTGCCACATGCCCCGACGCATCTCACTAAACTGGTAATCCTTGGCACGTTGGGCGTTGCCCCGAAACCGGAAACGGTCTTCGGAGAATGAGGGTTTGCCTGGTCGCTGGGATACCGACAAACGATAGGTCGAGTAAGAGGGCCGATGCGTCTCGTAGGACGCAAAATCCATGACTTCTGAGGGCTGGGCGAAAGAGTTTGTATTACCACGCGCGCCGAGCAGATGAGGCCAGCCCATCAGGTTGTGCATGTTGTTGCGCCAGAACGAGAGTTCTCCGCCACCCACCCACTCGAACAGGTCGTAGCCGTAACCCATGGTCCAGCCTGGCAGGGGCCCAAGTCGAGCCGCGATGTAGCGCTGCAGCCGCAGGTCTGCTGGGCCGTTGATGCCACCCTCGTTGCGTAACACGGTGGTGTTTTGTTGCCGACCAGTATCGCCCCAGGCCCATAGATGAACGGTACCGCCGGCTTGATATACCCGTTGGATGAGAGTCTCCAGCGCCTCAAAGGTGGCCTGGTCCGGATTACTGTTGCCCACCTCGTTGCAGCTCGCGGTATTGATATCAAACCATCGGCAGTACACCGGCACGTGCAGGCCCGTGAATCCCTGGCCATTGTCGAGGTAACGGTTGATGTCGTTCTGTATCAACCCTTCATTGGTTCGAAAATACTGAGGTCCTGCGTACATCACGTACTGCGGCACAAACGCCTCACCCGTTGCACTCCGGGTCCAGAAACTGCCATTGGCTTCAACGAACCCTTTGTATGGGCTATTGCCGTTGACCGTCACCTCACCTCTAAAACCGTTGAGGTCCGGATCGTTTGAGACGGTGCGCAGCGTCCACTGGCCAGTCCGGGTTGCCGTAAAGCGAAACTTCCATTGGCCGTTACCGGCATAAAACATAGGCGTTGAACGGGTTTCGCCGCTGTTGGTATGGACAAATACGGCGTTTGCTTGCAAATCATAAGGGTTGCCGCCAAACGATGTGTTTGCCAGCGTCCATTCGCCGTAATCGCCTAGTCGACTCAGCGTTCGGTCAGACCCTCCGACAAAAGCCTGAGCTGGACCCGTGAACGAAAGGAGTAAAAGCCCAAGAATCGTTGTGATTAACGGCAGGCCCCGGAGCGTTTTTGAAGAAAGAGTACGGTGCATGGTCAATGTCCTAATCATCTCGACACACAATGTCGCTCAAGCGACTCTCGCGCAGATCCCGATACTGGGCGGTTATGGCGAAACACGCAGCCCCTGGAGCAACCCCAGTGAAGGTGATTTGCGTGTGCGGATCCGCATCGTGTTCTTCATCTACCTCTCGTACCTTGAACAGTCTGTCGTGATCACCCTGATAGATGTTGTACAGGTGAACGTTGGGATCGGCCGCTCCGGTGATTGCAGCACCGCTTGCGAGCCACGACAGCGTGACTGTGGTCGATCCACCCAGCGCACTGGTGGTTATTTCAGTCGGAGGCACAATGCCAAACTGTGGCAAAACAGAGGTGCCAGAGATTGTCGCGCAAACGATGGACGATAGCGGCGATTCAAAACCATTGTTGTCAAAAGCGGTAATCGCAAAGCAGGCGTTGCTGCCATCAACGCCAGTACGTTGAATTTGCTGACGCACGGTGGAGGCGCTATGGCTGAGTTCAGCAACCTTGAACAGTTGAGTTTCACTACCCTGGTAGACGTTGTAACCCGAGAGGTTGGCAATGGGTTGGCCAACAACAACCAGCGCCGGCGCGTCCCAGGAAATTGCAACGCTTCCTGCAGAAGTTTCCTGGGCCACCAGGTCCGTCACACCGGGGGCTGCTGCCGTGCTTGGTTGTTCCGGGGAGCTGGGAGTGGTTGGAGATGGCGACGAGGGGAACGATGTCGTTGGGCTACCAGCACACACAATCGTGCTTAGTGCGCTTTGACGACGAGACTCATCGGTTGCTGTCAACGCAAAGCAATCGCTGCCGGTAAAGGCGTTTGCGACGATGGTTGATCGGCGGTTGCCTGCTTCCCCGGTTTCGTTAATTTCGTCAACCTTGAAAACCTGGCTTGCTGAGCCCTGGTAGAGATCGTAACGATCGATGCCGGTTGCATCTGCTGAGCTAACCACGGTGTTGGGCTTGTTCCAACTCACCTGGGCACTGTCACCTGCGAGTAACTCTACGGTGACGTTGTAGGGGCGGAGTTCGTTTCCAGGCTGTGGCGCTGCCGAATGCACCAGCGCAACACAGGTGATTTCTCCCAGACTGGTCTCGCTGCCATCCGTGTAGCGGGCCGTAAGCGCGAAGCACGCCTGTTCGCCGCCGATACCTGACACAACGCTTGAGCGAACGGACCCGTTGAGAGCTTCTGCCTCTGTTATTTCAGAAATTTTAAACAGCTGTGACTGGTTGCCATGGTACAGGCTGTAGAGATCCACCTGGGATCCCGCGCTTGCACTGGATGATGCCGGTGGCTGCCAACGCAAAGAAATATCAGCCAGTCCATCGTTGGAACTTACCTGGGTAACCGAAATTAGTGCAGGAGCCAGGTTATTTGTTGGCGGCGCCGCAACAATAATGTCTTTACAGACAACATTTCCCAGCGAACTCTCATTGGCGCTGGTATCGAAGGCGGTTACAGCAAAACAGGAGTTGTCAGCAGTGACGCCCACAATCTGGGTTAGGCGACGCTCTCCTGCGCCAGTCTCATTGAGCTCCTGCACAATGGTGAGACTTTCCTGATTGCCCTGGTAAACGCGATAGCCCGCCAAATCGGCAATTGATGTTCCATCGGCGTTTTGCAGCGGCGGATCCCAGGAGACCGTGACGTTGCCAGACTGGAGGTTTTCGTTGCTGGCAACGGTTGATCGACCGCCATCAGTCACCGACGCGCTGCGTACGGAGCTGCGTAGCGAACTTGTAGTGATGGGGGCGGACGAGGTTGCGGTTGATGAGATGAAACTCACTGTGGGCGCTGTGGCCACGGGCAGATCAGCAGTGCCTGCCGCCTGTAAAAGAAGCACGTCAGCGCCAATCTCGCCAGGCGCGCTGCCCGTTGTTATGTCTGCTGCAGACTCTTCAGCAGGTTCGTCCTGGGTCACGGCAGTCTCGTCGAGCGCAATATCATCGAGCGCGCTAGTGGTGCCGGCTGGTGCGCCCCCGCAGCCTGCAAGCGTGGCGGCGAGGAATACTGTTGCTAGCTGCGCAAGGGGGAACGATCGCTGGGATAGCCCGATTTTCCTGGCGCCTACGAAAACGGCGGCACGAACTGCGCCGCCGTTCTCCGATTCGGAGATTCGAGCGCTAGCTGCGCCCGTCGATGTATGAGTTTTCACTTCAGAGCCTCTTGAAACTGGGGCCATGATAGGAAAGAAGAATGACAATTGCATTACCTTTGATGCGTGAAGGTGAAATTAAACGAGTGCTAAAGCGCTTCAACAACATACGACAACATGCGCAGGCGATGCCCGGTCTCAGAGGCTTGGCCTGGGCACCCGCGTTTTTGTAAACAGTGAAGGTCTTTGGGTGAGTAAGCTGCCTAAAGTGCGATGAAATTGACGCAAAGGCTCGGCGCTGTACTCCGCAAATTGGCACTGGTTTGTAGTCACCCCTCAGCGTGAGTTATGAGTTTAACGGTAGTTCTAACTATAGTAGTTAAGTTATTGAAAAAAGCGCCTTTTGCGCCTTAATCCAGACATTAGAATTACCATCCCCGCCACTTGGATAAGCCCTAATTTAGGCCTAGTGACCGGGAGCTGGCAAAGCCTCAGCTGGACAAGTATTTTGTTTTAGTATCAGCGCCTACCTAAAGCCGGTAAGCTCTGCCGCGCTGTGCCCAATTTTGAATCCATCAGGCCCTATCGCGACGAGGAAGTACCTTCTGTTGTGCGCCGACTCACCGCCAGCGCTGCACTCCGTGATGGCATTGCCTCATTCCTGTTTCCGAGGTTATACAAATTCAGCGCGGTTGCAACGCGACATTTCACTGCAATTATGCTGAGGATTCGGGCACGCAAGCTGCGAACTGTCTACGACGTGCAAATGATGGTCGGTCGCTTTATAGATCATATGGTGGCAGCAAGCGTTGACGCACTCAGCTGGTCTGGCCTTACTCAGCTTGATCCAGCCAAACCCTACCTTTTTATCTCCAATCATCGTGATATCACGCTGGATTCAGCGCTGCTCAATCGCGTACTCCATGAAGAGGGCTTTCCTACCTGTCAGATCGCCGTTGGCGATAACCTGTTTGGCACACCACATGCCGATGACTTGATGCGATTGAATCGCGGATTTCTGGTGGAACGTTCCGCAACAGGTCCAAAGGCAACCTATCGGGCATTGCTGAGAACATCCAGCTACATTCGTCACAGCATCGAAACCGGAACCTCTGTGTGGATAGCACAGCGCGAGGGAAGGGCCAAAGACGGCTTTGATCGCACGGAACCGGCACTGATTAAAATGCTTGCGCTTGCCTGGCGACGTGCAGGCGAGGGCGTAAAACCTAATCCCATTGAGGACCTGCTGCAGCAGGTTCAGATTGTGCCGGTGGCAATTTCCTACGAGTTGGATCCCTGTGATCTGATGAAAACCGACGAGTTGCATGACATCGCAACTCAGGGTTGTTTTGTTAAGGACGAAGGTGCAGATCTTGCGAGCATCACCAGGGGAATGCGCGGCTACAAAGGCCGGATCCATGTGCATTTTGCAGCACCTCTTGCTGGCGTTTCTGCGTCAGCGGACGAGGTGGCGGCGGCCATGGATAGAGCAATCGTTGGCGGACTCAAGGTGTATCCGCCAAACACCAACGCCTGGGCAATTCAGCAGGGCTCTAACGATAGTGCCCTTGACGATACCTGCCTGGGAGATGGCGCGACGGCTGAAGCGCCCAACGCTAAAGCGCTGAGCTATTTCACCCAACGGCTTAACCAGGTTGCTGCGAACAAACAACCCTACTTGTTGATGCAATACGCCAATCTGCTGCGCAATCGACACGAGCTGGGCATTGGTGAGGCAACCGCCTCAGCACAATCACACCAGTAGACGGTAGGGCGACTCGAGTAAACCTTTCACGGTCTGTAAAAACTGGGCAGCGGGTGCACCATCAAGCACTCGATGATCCCAGGTAAGTGACAGTCTCATTACCTGAGTTCGTTGGGGAGTATTGCCGTCCCATTTGACCTCGTCGCGCAAGCGGTTAACACCAAGTATGCCGGCTTGCGGAGAGTTGATGATTGGCGTGAAGGAATCTACACCAAACATGCCAAGGGCTGAGACCGTGAAGGTGCCATCTTGCAGTTCGTCCACCGTTAACAGGTTGTCTCGTGCGGCCCGAGCAAGGCGGGCGGTTTCTGAGCACAACGCTTTCATCCCCAGGGTGTTTGCCGATTTCACCACCGGCACGATCAAGCCTTCCTCAAGCGCTACAGCCATCCCGACATTGATATCCCCATGAACCTCAAGTGCGGTATCGGTGAAGGATGAATTCATCAGCCGGTGTTGCTCCAGAGCTTTGGCGCAGGCACGAATGACCAGATCGTTGTAGCCGGGCTTAATGCCTTCATCGGCCCATTCTTCGACCAATTGCGTCCGCAGTTTGATGGCATCGTCCATCACCACGTCCATATCCATGGTGAGCTGCGCCATCTCTTGCAGGCTCTCATGCATTCTGCGGGCGATGGTCTTGCGCATTCCTGAATGCTTCACGGACTCGCCACCGGCTGCAGAGCGACTTGATTGCGACGCTGGGGCAGGGCTTGCGTGAGCTCGCTCTACGTCTTCTTTGGTGATCCGGCCTCCGGGGCC
>CAZWMD010000010.1:43360-111649 GCA_964634815.1 uncultured Pseudomonadales bacterium
CCGGCGGCCACCAGATGACGAACGATGCCACTGGCCTCGGCGTCCACATCCAGATTGATTTTCTCTGTTTCAAGCCGGTAGAGCAGATCACCCTGGGTGACCGACGCGCCGTCTGCGATGTACCACTCTTCAACGACACCTTCGGTCATCGTCATGCCGCTTTTGATGAGATAAATCTCGGTTGGCATTGTTAAAATCCTTGCCGCTAATTTCTGTTGGTTTTTGGACGCGTAAACGCCCCAATCTTCGCCGCGGCGTTCATCACCGCGTCTGTGTCAATGACTTTGGGGCCGTTTCTTCTCAGGGTCAATCGGGCCTGTTGGCCTGGACGCAGAAAGCGTTCACGTTCCCCGTCAAGGGCAATAACGCCCGGACCTTGCCAGCAAACGCTTGAGCCCACGGCCACCTTTTTGCAGCCTGTGACATAGACCTGCTGGAAGTAACCCGGTGCAATCGGGGCCTGCAAAACCCTTGAGCCGCGCTTGCGTGTGGCAGACAAGGACACACTCAAACCGGAGGGCTGTTCTGCCGTTACCGGTTTCAGAAGCCCGCCAATAGATGTCATGCCAACCGCTGCCGGATCGGCGCGGGTCAGCAGCAACTCGCGAAGCCGTTCGGGCGCAAGCAGTGCTCGGGTGCCGACAAACCGATCTGAGGTAAAAGCGGCATCGATCAACGCAAGATCTTCGCGCTCGCCGTCAATCTCCACATCAATGATCTTTGCGGCTTTGGGCAATGCTCTACGTCCCAGTGCCCCGGTTGCAATTAGCCCTGCCGCAGTACCTGCAACGGTGGCTTCAAGCAGGTTGGGAAATACGTTGTTTGTCCCGGTAGACAAGGGCATAAGCACAGCGTCTCGCCAGCCCAGCGTGAAGGCTCGGCTGGTGCCATCCCCCCCCAGAACCAATACGGCGGTACAGCCGGTATCCCGCAGCGCCCGCGCGGCCGCGATGGTGTCCAACGCGTTGCCATGGGCTTGCACATCAACGGCTTTGGCGCTGATTTTGGGGCTGTTGGTATCCTTGAGGTCTTCGAGTGCCGTGGCGGTAATGCCATGTTTATCGTTGAAATAATGAACCCGTCGAACCCCGGCTGCGGCTGCACCTGTCAGCGCTCTGATCACAATGGCGCGCTTTTCCTGGTTATCAAACACAGAAGCACGCGCAACCAATCGCCGCACATCTTTACCCGATGCAGGGTTCGCGAGAATCCCAAGCCCGGGAGCTGATCTTGATGAAGCGATGGGCAACTAGAGTCCGAGTTGCTTTTTGACTTCGGCGACAATGCGATCGGCATTCGGCACGTAGATCGATTCGAGCGCAGGGCTGTAAGGCACCGGTGAAAAAGGAGCGCCAACCCGGGCCACAGGCGCATCCAGATAGTCAAAGGCCACTTCCTGAATCTGGGCCGCAATCTCTGCACCGATCCCGCCAAAGCGCACAGCTTCGTGAACAACCATAACCCGATGCGTTTTCTTAACGGATTCCACCACAGTGTCCGTGTCAAAGGGTTGCAGGGTTCGAGGATCAATCACTTCGGCATCGATTCCCAGATCAGCAAGCTTTTTTGCTGCCTTGGTTGCTTCATGCAGCATCCGGCCCGTTGCGACGATGGTGTAGTTGGTGCCCGGTTTCACGATTTCGGCTTTGCCAATCTCGAGGGCATAGGGCCCCTCGGGAACCGGCCCAGTGAGACCGAGTGACATTTTGTTTAGTACAACAATTACAGGGTTATCGTCGCGCGCGGCGGCAATAATCATGCCTTTTGCGTCGTAAGGCGTGGTCGGCTGCACCACCTTCAGTCCTGGCAAGTGACAAATCCAGGCTTCAAGGCTCTGCGAGTGCTGCGCTGCCAGGCTGGCGCCCGCACCAGACATGGTCAGCATGGTGATGGGAAGAGACGCAGCTCCACCAAACATGTAGCGCATTTTCGCCATCTGGTTGGCCACTTCGTCCATGCACTCGCCAAGAAAGTCCATAAACATCAGATCGATGATGGGGCGACAGCCCGTTGCCGCAGCACCCACCCCCAGGCCCACAATGCCTTCTTCTGAGATAGGGGTGTCGTAGATACGCTCAGGCCCAAATTCATCAAGCAGTCCTGCGTAGTAGCCGTACACACTGCCGGCACCGGCCACGTCCTCACCGGCCACAAAACTGTTGTCCTGTTCCAACAGAACTTCTCTGACCCCTTCGGTAATCGCCCGGACGTAGGGCAGGGTACGTTCCTCTGCGGCCTGGTCTGTCGCTACTGCTTCGCTCATGCGTATACGTCCTCTAGTAGTGCGGATGCTTCGGGCATCGGACTTGCCTCTGCAAAGGCAATGCCTGCCTCAACTTCTTTTTGGGTGGCTTTGTGTACGTTATCGAGCTTTCTTCGAGTAGCAACGCCCTGCTCAATAATGTGCGCTTCAATGCGGTCGATGGAATCGCGCTGTTGCCACTGCTCAACCTCCTCGTCGCTGCGATAGGTAAGCCCCATACCCCGGACGCCAACATGGTCGTAGTAACGATAGGTTTTGCACTCTAAAAGCGTTGGACCCTGGCCTGCGCGCGCTCGGGCTACGGCTTCGCCAGCAGCTTCATAGACGGCGATTGCATCCATGCCGTCTACGACAACACCCGGCATGCCATAGCCTGCCGCGCGATCCGCAACATCCACGACCGCCTGATGGTTTTCTTGCGCAGTGTATTCGCCGTAGCCGTTATTCTCACAGACAAAGAGCACGGGCAATTTAAACAGGGCAGCCATGTTTGCCGCTTCGTGGAACGCACCCTCGTTGGATGCGCCATCGCCGAAGAAGGTTGTGGCTACCTGCTTGGTACCGCGAAATTTATTGGAGAAGCCGGCGCCCATTGCAATGGGCGGCCCACCACCAACAATACCGTTGGCGCCCAGCATGCCCAGGTCCATATCACAGATGTGCATGCTGCCGCCCTTGCCCTTGCAATAGCCTGTCGACTTGCCATACAGCTCGGCATACATCTTGTTAAATTCGCCCCCTTTGGCGATCAAATGGCCATGGCCGCGATGCGTGCTTGTGATCTGGTCCTTGTCAGTTAGATGGACCATCACACCAGCGGCAACGGCTTCCTGGCCAACGTACAGGTGCAAGGCTCCTGGCACCTTGCCGTCTTCCATGAGCTTGCCTGCAGCTTCTTCAAAAATTCTTATTCGCACCATACGCTTGTGCATATCAAGCAGAGTTTTATTGCTGATATCAGCTGTCATCGAGAATTCCTTTGTTAAACGACCGAGTATTGAACGGCCGAGCCGCTAAGTGTTGTTTTGCTAATTTTTTGAATGCCACAGAGAGAGATGCGGAAATCAGCCCGCACTGACCTGAGGAACATAAGGGTTGAACTTCTGATCTTCCGACCGACGACGTTCGAATAACTTCAACAGGTCTTCGTCGGGCGTCTTCAACAGTTCATCCAGCCAGTCGTGAAAGCGTTGACCGCCGGCTTCGTTGCGGCCAAACATGATGTCTCCACGTAGCCCGCTGGCAAGCGCTGTCTGTTGGCGAATACCTGTGGCGTAATCTTCATCGCGTACCACATGTTCGAGAAACGCAAACTGCTCATGCGCTGCTTTTTCGACTTCGGGTGTGGTGGGTAAGTTCTCCATCACATAGAGCTGAGTTGTGTAAGACTCGCCAACGGTTTCCCCAGGGAAAAGTTGGGAAATCATCACGCCACGACCACCGCCATCAAATGACGCAATAGAGACGTGCGGAAAAATAGTCCAGACGCCTTTCATCAAGTCTGCACTGTCCCACTGTTCATCTGGCAGGTCGGCGTATTTCTCAAGGCTTGAATCTGGCGAGGAAACGCGTTGGTGCGGTCCCCAGGGGGTATAGAGCGCCCGATTGTGCATGTCTGCGCCAAAGGTGTCTTTGTGCAGAATTGGAAGATGATACAGGTCAAGGTAGCCATCGTAGGCGGCTTTCCAATTGGGTCCCTTAAGGGTGCGACTGTCAAACAGTTGCCAGGTGTCAAAACCGAAGCTTGCGAGCATCGAATCGTAACCACTCAGAAACTCGCTAATGGGCAGCGGTGAGTCAGGATCGAGAGTGACCCATATCAGACCCGCGGATTCGTGGCTCGGAAGCTGGACCAGTGAATGGCAGGACTTGTCGATACTGCCATAGTCCGACTCATTGAAAATGGCAATCAACTCCCCTGAATGGTTGTAGGTCCAGGCGTGATACGGGCAACTAAACTGGCGCGCGTTACCCTTGGGTTCGGTCATGATCTGGGCCCCGCGATGACTGCAGGAATTCAGATAGGCATTGGCATTGCCATTCTTGTCGCGACTGATAAGCACAGGAACACCTGCGACGGTCATGGTTTTGTAGTCTCCAGGATTGGCAAGCTCAGTACTCAGTGCCATGAACAACGGCATGCGCCGGAATACCTTTTGCAGCTCAAGCTCAAAGCGCTTTTCATCGGTGTAGTGGTGCGAGGGGATGTGCTTTACCGATTCGGCCTGATCAATGGTGCCTGCTCGCGCATGATCCAGGTTATCTTTTGCCATTTGCACCAGGGCGCTGTGGGTCTCCCCGGCCGTTGAGGCAGGCGTGGCCTTGGTGGCTTTGCTGCGTGTGGTGGTGGCTTGATCGTTGCTCATAGGTTGGCCTTCTCTAAGCTGCTTTGCGATGTATAAAGGATACGATAAAAAAGTCAGATGTGACGGTTTTTTCTGGGGGTCACACTATGGGCTGTGGATCGGCCCGACACCCCGGCGGTTCCACCTCCAGGCTCGGCTCGGACATCGCCATAACTTACCCGCAGATAGTCCTTCAGCGCGCTGAGCACCATTGCTTCGCTGCTGGTGGGACGCAAATCTGTTTTCTTGCCCTTGGCTGCCTGTCGCTGAGCGCGATATAACGCCATGCCCTCGCACAGATACATGGTCACCAAATGAGCCAGTTCGTGTTGTGAAGACGCTGTGAGGTCTGGAAAAACCCGCTCGACGGTGGCTTTCCAGGCGGTATCGATATCGTCGATCGCGGCATCGAGGGCTTCTCGTAGTTCGGAGTCTGTGCGCGACAGAACCTGCAACTCCTGGAAGACCACAAACTGGGGAGACGCAAGCTGCTGCCAGTAAACGTCGATACCGGCCCCAATCAGGCTCCGGTCGCTGCTGTTTTGGATCGGTTCTTCGGCTTTCAGAAAATTCTGCATCCGAACCTCATTCAGGTAACGGACGGCTGCAACAACCAGGTCTTTGCGCGTAGGAAAGTGATGCAGCATCGCCCCTCGAGACACGCCGGCTCTGGCTGCAACCTTGTCCGTGGTGGTCAGTCCGTAACCAAGGTCATAGATGCAATCAATAGTGGCCTGAAGAATGCGTTCCTGGGTTTGAGCGCTCTTACGCTGTTGCCAGGTCTGTTCGCTGTGTTGTTCCGCACTCGGTTTAGTCATGGTATTTCCCTGGTTTGGGCTCAGCAGCTGCTGATCAGCTATGCTCGCGCACAAGACTTAATCTAACGCTTCAGGTTGCCAATGCCCAACACTCTTGTGATCACAAAAGGCCATCCCTTCGAGCGCGAGCCGTTTTTTCAGATGCTCGAACAGGTGTTCCATGCCCAGGATCTCGGCGAACTCACGCATGTGGAGCATCCGGCGGCCTGTTCGGCGTTTGCCGGAGATGCGTTGCGCCAGTTTGAATGCGTGCTTTGCTACGACATGCCTGGAATCAAATTCCGCGACCCAAGCAGTGACCCAAGCAGTCAAAGAGGCCCGGAATACGTTGATCCTGGCGATCAATTCAAGCGCGATCTGCTCAAGGCGACTGAGGCAGGCACGGGTTTTGTGTTCTTGCATCACGCCATTGCGGGCTGGCCCGCCTGGGAACCCTATGCTCAGTTGATGGGAGGTCGCTTCTGCTACACGCCGCAGCGCTTGCGCGGCATAGACGTACAGGATTCTGGATACCGCCACAAAGTGCCGCACAGTGTCCAGGTAGTGGCACAGCACCCGGTCACCGCGGGCGTGGATCCAGAGTTTCAAATGGTCGACGAGCTGTACCTGTATGAGGTCTTCGAAGACTCGGTCACCCCCCTGTTGCGCAGCGATTACGAGTTTACTGCTGAAAACTTCTATTCCGCAGCGCGGGTGGTAGAGCAGGGGCAGATGTTCTCAAATGAAGGCTGGCAACACCCCCAGGGCAGCAATCTGGTGGGCTGGACCCGGCAACAGGATCAATCGCGCATCGTCTATCTGCAGGGCGGAGATGATCCTGAGGCCTATGCCAACAGCAACTATCAGCGACTGCTGGGCAACGCAATTCGCTGGGCCGGGAAACGGGAATAACACGGTAATTTCACCCCGGTACAACTAAACTTGCACCAATAAAACAGTCAGCCTTGTCGGGAATGTCAGGGCCGGCTAAATTGCACAGTCTGAATACCGGGAAGTCATCATGATTGAGTTGGAATTAACCCCAGAAGAAGTCGCCTTTCGCGATGAGGTCCGTCAATTTATCGCGGACAATCTGACCGAAGAGCTGAAGCGGGAAACCGCCCGCACCACCACAGTGTTTGCCGAAAAAGACGTGGCCATGCAGTGGCAAGCCATTTTGCACAAGCGCGGCTGGGCTGCGCCATCCTGGCCGGTGGAATTTGGTGGCACTGGTTGGTCGTCCACACAGAAATTCATCTTCAACGAGGAGTGCACCCGGGCTGGCGCTCCCGGGCTGATTCCACTGGGCTTGCGCATGTTGGCGCCGGTTTTGTTCAAGTACGGCACGCCGGAGCAACAGGCGGAGTATTTGCCAAAAATGCTGACCGGCGAGCACTACTGGTGTCAGGGCTACTCCGAGCCGGGCTCTGGTTCTGATCTGGCCAGCCTCAAAACCCGGGCGGAGCGGGACGGCGATGACTACGTGGTCAACGGCACCAAGATCTGGACCACCCATGCGCAGTACGCCGACCATATATTTTGTCTCGTAAGAACGCGACAGGACGGCAAACCCCAGGCCGGCATCAGTTTTCTCCTGATCGACATGAATACCCCGGGTGTCACCGTCGAACCCATTATCACCATGGCTGGTGACCATGAGGTTAACCAGGTGTTCCTGGATAACGTCCGGGTGCCGATCAGCAATCGGTTGGGGCCAGAAAACGAGGGCTGGGCCGTAGCCAAATATCTGCTTGAGTACGAGCGAGGCGGCGGTGCAGCTGCTACCCGGTCAAAAGTTGGCCTTGAATCGCTTGATGCACTGCTGCAAACCGACCGCTATGCCGATTCAGACATCGAAAAGCGTCGCAATGAGGTGGCCATCGAAATCGATGCCTTGCAGGTCATGGAAACCCAGCTCCAGGCGAGGCTCGCAAAAGGCGCCAATCCTGGGCCCGAATCATCGCTCATGAAGAACTTTTCTGTGTCGATTGGCCAGCGCCTGTCCACGTTGAAGATCGAAGCTCTGGGCTATCACGGGGTTCCCCACAACACCCTGCTGGATTTGCAGGATAAGGAGTGTATCGGCCCCAGTGAAACCCACACGCCAATGGGGGTTTATCTGAACAATCGAGCGAGTTCGATCTTTGGCGGTTCCGAGCAGGTGCAGAAGAACATTATTGCCAAGGTAGTCTTGGGTCTTTAGTGGCTGCTTATCCGGTCACGCCCGATGCGGTTGATGAGGCCTGGCTTTCGCAAGTACTGGGCGTTGCGATAAGTGAGCTTGAAGTCACCGGTTTTGGTGAGGGTGCCGGCATTATTGGTCAGGTCACTCGAGCCACCTTTAGCGCCGAGGGTGAGCAACGCTCTGCGATTTTAAAGTTTCCTTCGGATGCCGCAGAAAACCGTGGTGTGGCCATGCACTACAACATGTACGGTCGCGAGGTGAGCTTCTATCGAGACTTTGCCCAGCACATTCCAGTGCGGGTACCCGCCTGCGATTTTGTTGGCTTTGATCCGCAAACCCATGACTTTGTTCTGGTGCTGGAAGATTTGCAGGGATACCGGCTGGGTGATCAGGTGCAAGGCGCCACCCTTGCTGATGCCCAGGCCGCCGTAACCGCCATAGCGCGTATGCACGCCGCCACCTGGCAGGTCGACTTGCCCGGGCTTCTATCGCACAACAACCCAGCCCAGGTTGACGGCATGAAGGCCGGCTTCGAGCTGGGCTGGCCGGTGGTGCAGGAACGGCTGGCGCATCTCATTCCGGACGCTGCGGCCGAGAAGGGGCATTTGCTTCCAGGCAACGTCGCCGCATTGCTCGACAAGATGACGGCTGGGCCCCAGTCGCTGGTGCACGCAGATGTCCGACTGGATAACCTGTTTTTTGGCACCTCCGAGTCTGACCCCATTGCGCTTATTGACTGGCAATCGGTGTGCAGTTCGTGCGGCGAGCAAGATCTGGCCTATTTCCTGACCCAAAGTCTGCCGACCCAGCTGCTGGAATCAGACGGCGAGTCACTGATCAATCAGTATCACCAGGAGCTTCTTGAGCAGGGTGTGAAAGACTATTCACTGGATGCTTGCAGAGATCGGTACCGCACCTCGGCGCTGTATTTGATGTGCTATGCCGTGGTTATTTCCGGCACTCTGGATCTGGGTAACGAGCGGGGTGCTGCTCTTGGCGCTGCGTTGCTCGGCCGGTCACTAAAAGCACTGGATAACCTGGATGCCTTCGCGCTGCTCACCTGACGGCTTGAGCGAGAGGACATCTGAGCAGAAGGACACTTGAGCGAAACCGCGAGGGGTGTCAATGTTGCTCTCGGGAAACAATTTTATAACGTTCACTTTTTTATTGAGGGAAAGCAAATGGATCTGAAACTAAAGGGCAACAAAGCTCTGGTAACTGGCGGCACCAAAGGTATTGGTCGAGCCATTGTTGAAGCCTTGTCTGATGAAGGTTGCGATATTGCTGTTTGCGCCCGTACAGATGCTGATGTTCAGGCCTGTGTAGCCAGTTTGAAAGAAAAGGGCATTAACGCGTTTGGCCGCGGTTTTGATGTGGGTAACGCAGACGAACTTAAGAGCTTTATCACCGACGCTGGCAAGGAGCTGGGTGGCATCGACACCTTTGTTTCCAATGTATCCGGCGGCAACGCAGGCGGAGAAGAAGGCTGGCGAGCAAACTTCGAATACGACGTGATGGGTGCTGTGCGTGGCGTTGAAGCCATCGCTCCACTGCTTGAAGCATCAAACAATGCAAGCATCGCCATGATCTCGTCGACCGCTGCACTCGAGAAGTTCATTGCCCCAAGCGCCTACAACGCCATGAAAGCGGCTGTGATTCAGTACGCCGGCGCGCTAGCTCAGGAAATGGGCCCCAAAGGTGTCCGCGTTAACGCAATTTGCCCCGGCCCCATCATGATCGAAGGTGGATCCTGGGACAAAATCAAGCAGGGCATGACCGCCTTTTACGACGCGACCGTGGCTGAAATTCCTGTTGGTCGAATGGGGTCTGCCGAAGAAGTTGCCGCGCAGATCGCGTTGCTTGCCAGCCCAATGGGTGCGTTCACCACGGGCGCTAACATTGTGATCGACGGTGGCTTTACCAAGCGCATCCAGTACTAAGGTTAAGCTAATTTCTGGGAAAGCTGCTTAATATATTGAATATAAAGCAGTTTTCTTGGAATTTAGAGCGGGAAACGAATTGGCAGGGGCAATGACAGGGGCTATGAGAGAGGCAACCCAGTGACAGACGAACAAACGAGCGAACACAAGACCGTGCAGGTCTATCTGGTGGTGGCTGGTGATTACCACGATATGGACCACGCCCGACTCGAACTGCTGAAACTGCTCGCAGAACACGAGACGGTGCGAGTCCAGGTCGCTGGTAACTACAATGATCTGCAAGCGATTGCCGCCAGTGACATGCTAATTAGTTACACCTGCAACCTGGTGCCCGAACCTCATGAGCAAGAGGCGTTGCGTGACTATGTGAAGAGCGGCAAGAAATGGCTGGCTCTGCATGGCACCAACTCTATCCTTGAGTTCACCGACAATGGGGTGGCTGCACCAGAAACGGCGCCGGTGATCATGGAGACCCTGGGTACCCAGTTTCTGGCCCACCCGCCCATTCAGCCCTTCACGGTGACGGCTTCCGATCCCGACCACGAGTTGGTCAAAGGCGTGGGCGAGTTCGAAACCGACGACGAACTGTATTTGTGCCGCATACATGGCGATCTGCATTATCTGCTGGAAACCCGCTTTGTTGGCGAGGCAACCGGGTTTGTCCATGCAGACTGGACGGAGGATGTTCCGCACCCCGTTTACTACATTAACAAGGTGGGCGCGGGGGAAGTGCTGTACCTTAATTTGGGCCACTGCCGCGGACATTACGACATGCAACCCATGGTCGACTACTACCCAGAGATCGAACGCGGTAGCTGGGACAAGCCGGAATACTATGAACTTCTGCGTCGGGGCATACGTTACTGCGCTGGAATGGCGGTGTAATGACCAAACCTTTTCGATTTGCGGTTCAGAGTTTCAATGCCGACTCCGCTGGCCAGTGGCGTGATCGGGCTCGCCAGGTAGAAGACCTGGGCTACAGTGCGCTGCATGTCGCTGATCATATTCTGGGGCCGGGTCCGGCACTTGAGCGTTCATTTCATCCGGTGCAAAACCTCGCCGCGGTGCCAGCAATGTGTTTCGCAGCGGCAGCCACCACCGAACTTCGCATTGGTGCCCGGGTATTTTGTATCGACTATCGGCTACCCGTGGTGTTGATTAAAGAAGCCTTAACCATGGATCTCTTGTCCGAGGGGCGTTTGGAGTTTGGTTTGGGGGCGGGCTGGCTCGCGGAGGAGTATCAAGCCATTGGTGTGCCACTGGACTCGCCCGGACGCAGAATCAAGCGACTGGGAAATGCCATTGCCGCCTTTCGACAATTCGCCGGCGCCCAGGGCGTTGACGTCGACAACGAAGACATCCGCTGGCAGGAGTTTGAAGGAATTCCCAAAGCCTACCCCAGAGACAATTCCGAATTGCCACCTCTGATGATTGGCGGCGGTGCGCCAAAAATACTTGGCCTTGCTGGCCGTGAGGCCGACATTGTGAGCCTCAATTTCAACAATCGATCCGGCATGATTGGTCCGGATGGCGTTGGGCTGTCTACGGCGGAAGAGACCGCCAAGAAGATAGGCTGGATCAAAGACGGCGCAGGTCAGCGATTCGATGAACTCGAATTGGAGATCGGGGCCTATTTCACGGTAGTTACTCCCGACCCGGAGCCGGTGTTAGGCCAGTTCGCCCAGGGATTTGGGTTAACCCCGGAGCAGATGGCCGATCATCCCCACGCGTTAATCGGCGATGTGGAGCAAATTGTCGATGTACTGGAGGCGCGCCGCGACGCTTTTGGCATCAGCTACATCACCGTGGGTGATACTGCGATAGAGATGTTTGCACCTGTGGTTAAAAGACTCGCAGGGAAATAGTTCACGCCGGGCGTTTGGGCTTGTATTGTTCGCATCCAGCACAGTTGAACCATCTGTACCCCTTCCGGTCTACCAGACCCAAATCCACTTGATCCGAGATTCTTATGGCCGATACAAAAGCAACCGATTCCACTGCGGCAATCCCATCCGATCTTCGTGGACTCCAACTTCTTAACCACCCCGGCCACAACAAGGCGACAGGTTTCTCTGCAGAAGAGCGCGACCAGCTGGGTCTTCGAGGCCTGTTGCCCCCAGCGGTATTTTCTCAGGACGAACAAATGCACAGGGCGCTGGAAAGCATGCGCCGCAAAACCTCGGACATTGAGAAGTACATATTTTTGCAAAGCCTCTCAAGCCGCAATGAGCGATTGTTTTATCGGCTGGCAATCGACAACATCGAAGAGGTGATGCCACTCATCTATACCCCGACGGTGGGCCAGGCATGCCAGGAATTTGCGCAGAATTTTCGACAGCCCAAAGGCCTCTATATCACTCGCGAGGATCGTGGCCAGGTTGCCGAGGTATTGGCCAACTGGCCAGCCACCAAAGTTAAGGTCATTGTGGTGACCGACGGCGAACGCATTCTCGGCCTGGGTGATTTGGGTGCGAACGGCATGGGAATTCCAATAGGAAAGCTGGCTCTGTATTGCGCGCTGGCGGGCATCACTCCCGAAGAAACCTTGCCCATCATGCTGGATGTAGGTACCCAGAACAAAGAGCTGCGCAATGACCCCCTGTATATGGGGTTGCGCGAGGATCGCTTGCGCGGTGAGGAATACACCGCTTTAGTTGACGAACTGGTTGCAGCCATCACCAGTCGCTATCCGGACTGCCTCATTCAATTCGAAGATTTTGCGACACCCAATGCCATTGCGTTGCTCGATCGATTCCGCGACTCGTGCCTGTGTTTCAACGATGATATTCAGGGCACTGCAGCGGTGGCCCTGTCTGGGGTGTACGCCTCTACCCGAATCTCGGGAATCCCTTTCAAGGACTTGAAAATCATGTTCCTGGGGGCGGGCTCTGCCGCCACCGGCATTGGTGATCTGATGGTTGATGCGCTGGTTGATGCAGGGCTTTCCAAAGAAGAAGCCGTACAACGACTGCTGTTCATTGATTCTGGAGGACTTGTTGTTGCGGAGCGCCATAACGAATTGGCGGCTCACAAGCAGCCGTTCGCTCACGCGCTCGCACCACAGAGTTTTGAAGAGGCACTGGCCACTCACAAGCCCCATGTGTTGATTGGTGCTACCGGCTCACCGGGCGCGTTCACCGACTCTGTACTGAAGCTCATGGCAAGTAACCACAATCGACCAACCATATTTGCTCTATCAAACCCAACCGCCCGGGCGGAGTGCACCGCGGAGCAGGCCTATTCCGCCAGCTCAGGTCAGGCGATCTTTGCCAGCGGCAGTCCGTTTGCTGCGGTAGATCATGATGGCAAGACATTGGTTCCGGGGCAGGGCAACAACGCCTATATTTTCCCCGGCCTTGGCCTTGGGGCCGTTGCTGTGGGTATCAAGTACCTGCCCTCTGAGTTGTTTTTGACCGCCGCCAAGTCGTTGGCTGAACAGGTTAGCCAGAGTCAGCTGGATCAGGGCACCATTTATCCTCAGCTGACAGACATCAGAGAGGTATCGCTGCAGATTGCTGTTGATGTGGCGGAAGACGCCTATGCAAGAGATCTTGCCAGCGTCCCCCGGCCTGCGGATTTGCGAGCGTTTATCGCACAGCAGATGTTTGATCCAAGTTACTAGCCGGGTTAAGCCTGAGCTTAGTTGGGCTTAGCCAGGCTTGACCAATACCTTCACCTCTTCCGGGTTGCGGGCAAGTCCTGCAAAGGCCTCACCGATGTCGGTCAGGGCAACGGTGGATGTATGGAGCGGTTCAACCTGAATTCGTCCATCTGCGATCAGGGATTGCGCCATCAAAAACTCTTCGCGCTGGGCAGCAATAGAGGCACTCAGACGAATCTCTTTCACCAGCCAGCTCGCTGGCTGGATATCGGCATTGCCGTTAGCCACGCCAACCAGTGACACCACGCCGCCACGACGCGCAAGCGTCACTGCCTGATTGATAGTGGCGGGAATGCCGGCGCATTCAAACACCACATCCGCACCGCCACCCAGGTGTGGCAATAGCGTCTCCATATCTTCGGGCGACGCAGGATCCAGCACCAGATCTGCGCCAGTGGCAGAGGCAAGCTTGCGGCGTGAGCTCTGGGGTTCGAGTAACACACAGGTGCCGGCACCCGCGGCCCGGGCACACTGCAACACCAGTAAGCCAATGGGACCGCCGCCAATCACAACCACGCTGTCGCCCAATCGGATATCCGTTCGGCGCACGGCATGCACGGCGATGGCGGTGGGTTCAACGAGTCCGGCCTGTTCATCGGTGAGTTGCGCATCCACCCCAAACAGGCGCGCGCCGTCAAACGCGATCCGGGGCGCAAATCCGCCATGCGGGGCGGCCATGGGTCCCAGGCCGCAGATCGCCGCAAAGGCAACTTCACAGTGTTCGGCGTCACCCCGCATACAGGTTGAGCAGCTACCACAGGCGCTGCGACCACCGGCCGCAACTCGATCACCTTCTTTACAGGTGGTAACGCGTGAGTCAACTTTTGCAGCGTAGCCAACCCACTCATGACCACAGATTGCCGGGTTATAGGGTTCGCCAGATAACCAGGCGTGCAGATCAGTTCCACAGATCCCGCAATAACTGATATCAACCACAACCTTGCCTTCAGTGACCTCCGGCTCGGCAAACTCTCTGAGTTCAATTGTTTCTTTTCCGGTCACCAGCGCTGCGTGCATATGCAAATCTTTTGATTCTGAAACCCCTGCAGTATAACCATGCAAAAATACAAAACAGTACGCCTTGACGGTTATTTCAGGTCTGGGTTTACTGGGCAAAACAGACACTGGGCAGGCAATGAATCTTTTTGAACACGTAGCAGATACTCAGGCGATCGCGATACGAGACGCTGTCACAGCGCTCACCTGGGAAGAGCTTGATGAGGGTTTGAGCCGTTTCGCCAATCGCCTGCAAGACTGTGAGCTTGGCGACAATCGCCGAATCGCCGTATTTGCTGAAAACGCGGTACAAACGGGAATGGCTAACCTTGGGGGCCTGCTTGGCGGTGCATCCGTGGTGCCGGTCAATTTCCATCTAACAGCAGATGAGGCGGCCTATATCCTCGAAGACTCCGGGTCCAGGGTGTTGTTTGTGGGGCCGGAAACCGCGCAGCGAGGCGTTGAAGCAGCGCGTCAGGCTTCGGTAGATCTGGTTGTGGGCTGGCACTGCTCAGACATATCAGGCGTGCTGGATTGGCAGGACTTCCTGGCTCAGGGTGATGCAACCTCTCCCGATCTGGATCGCAAGCCGCTGCCCAATCTTCTGTATACCTCAGGTACTACCGGGCGCCCCAAGGGCACCGAATTGCCGCCAACCATGTTTGCCGGCGGCACAACCATCAGAGAGCATATGCTCGCATTGCGCGAGGCGCCTCTGGCACCCCTTGGGCCGCACATCATTGTTGGTCCCATGTATCACACCGGACCATTGTCCGGTGCTCGTATGCTGGTCGCGGGAACCCCCAGTGTGGTGATGGGCAAGTTCGACGCAGAGGCAACGCTCAAGGCGATTGCCACCTACAAAACCGCAACAACGGTCATGGTGCCAACACACTTTGTTCGCCTGCTTGCATTGCCCGATGACGTCAAACAGAAATACGACACCTCCAGCATGGTGCGCGTTTCTCACACCGGGGCGAAGTGCCCGGTTGAGGTCAAGAAAGCCATGATCGACTGGTGGGGCCCGGTGTTCACCGACGCCTACGGCGCCAGTGAAGTGGGAACCACCTGCATGATTACCTCTGAGGAATGGCTGGAACATCCTGGTTCTGTCGGTAAGTCCGTGCCGCCGTTTACCGCCGTTGTGCTAGATGATGATAATAATGAAGTTGAGGCGGGCACCGAGGGGCGTTTGTTCTTCAAGGATGAAACCGGCAGAGGGGTGGTGTATCACAACGATCCGGAAAAATCGGCCGCCGCACATATTGCGCCAGGCGTGTTCACCCTGGGTGAGATTGGCTACATGGACGCTGATGGCTATGTCTACATCACCGATCGATTCAGCGACATGGTGGTGTCGGGTGGTGTCAACCTGTATCCGGCTGAGGCGGAGCAGGTCCTTATCGATCACGAGGAGGTGGTGGATGTCGCCTGTATCGGCATACCCCACGCTGAAATGGGCGAAGAGTTACGAGCACTGGTGATCCGTTCGACGGCGGCCTCGGTGTCTGAAGCCGAACTGATTGAGTTTTGCCGCAACCGGCTCTCCACCTACAAATGCCCTCGAAGCCTGGAATTTGTCAGTGATCTTGGCCGCAATACCATGGGCAAGATAAACAAACGTAAGTTGCGGGCACCCTATTGGGCAGACGCATAAAACCGTCAAGCACGACTGTTTTGCGCTAGTATGGGCCGACAGCGTCCCGAGAAGAGTATGAAACCATGGCAATCATGCGACATCCGTATTCCGGAGCCACCTACACACTTCGTGAGGATGGCAATGTCGATGTCGAAAACAACGGCATCACCGGCCTGTTTGCGCCCAACGGCCGGTATATTTCGGGCGATATTCGCCAGGCAGACCCTCATTTTATTTTGTGGCTCGCGGGCCCGCAGCTTCCCGCAGACGCCATGGTCCGCACCAACCGCTAATTCCAGGAGTACAGGTTATGGCCACACCCGCAGATAAACTTGAGCCGCGTTCGGAAGGAATTAGCTACCAGGAGCTGATTGCCACCGACGCCGTTCCACCACCCACAACACTTACCCTCGAAGGAAAGCTCGATAGCGACCTGTGCACCGTCCCGGTAAGTCGATACACAACAAAGGCGTTTCATGACCTGGAAATGAAAAAGCTCTGGCCCAGGGTCTGGCAAATGGCGTGTCGGGAAGAGGAAATTCCCCAGGTGGGCGACCACTACATCTACGAAATTGGCAGCTACTCGATCATTGTTGTTCGCACTCCGGATGGCATCAAGGCGCATCACAACGTATGCCGGCACCGCGGCCGCAAGCTGTGTGAACACCCCGGTACCGGTCATGCCCCGAGCTTTATCTGCCCGTTCCATGGCTTCAGCTGGAATATCGACGGTTCACTGCGCAACATCACGTCTGAGTGGGACTTCCCACATATCGACAAGGACAACTTTGATCTGACGCCCGTCAAGGTTGGATTTTGGGGGGGCTGGGTGTTCGTTAACATGGACATGCAGGCACAGCCGTTCGATGAGTTCTATGGGGATTTGCAAAAGCACTTTGAGGTGTGGCGCCCCGAGCAGCGTTATATCGAGGCCCACGTTGGCAAAATCATGCCGTGCAACTGGAAGCTGGCCCAGGAAGCCTTCATGGAAGCTTTCCATGTCATCACCACGCACCCGCAAATTCTTGCGGGCATTGGCGATGAGAATACCCAGTACGATGCCTGGGGCAATATGTCCCGGGCGATTACACCCAATGGCACTCCCAGCCCGCACCTGCGCTGGTCACCAGATGAACAGGAAATGTTTGAGGCGGTTATCATGCGCAAGCTTGATGATCCCTCAGCCCCCGAAGTACCCGACGGTATGCGCGCTCGCACCATGATGGCCGCCGGCGCAAGGGAAGCATTGCGCGAGATTGTCCCTGAAGAAGTACCTATCTCAGACGCTGACGTATCCGACAGCATTTACTACACGCTGTTTCCAAACTTTCACCCCTGGGGTGGTTACAACCGGATCGTTTATCGATTCCGACCCTGGAAGAACCATCACGACAAGTCGCTAATGGAATGCTATTACCTGTCGCCGTTTAAGGAAGGCGAACGGCCGGCGCCGGCACCTTTGCATCTGTTGTCTGAAGAAGACGACTGGACCCAGGCGCCGGAGCTGGGGATGCTTGCCAAAGTGTTCCAGCAAGACAGCTTCAATTTGCCGCACGTGCAAAGCGGCCTTGAGGCTGCCCAGTACGATTCTGTGACGCTCGCGCGTTATCAGGAGACCAAGCTGCGGCACTTCCATCAGTTGCTCAACGAATGGATTAGCGACGACTGATCACTTTGGTCAAGCCATGGTTTCCACCATGAGCTTGCCTGTGTTGGCGCCTTCAAACAGAGCGATGAGTGTGCTTGGCAGTTTTTCAAAGCCTTGCACAACCGTTGCGCCCTGTTGCAACTTGCCGCTATCAATCCATTGGCGCATTTCTGCCATGGCCACCGGGAAGCGTGCAACGTAGTCGAGCACAATAAAGCCTTCCATGCGCGCTCGACGGAAGACGAGATTGAAATAGTTTTTAGGGCCAGCAAGCTCACCTGTGGCGTTGTAGCGCGAGATGCCGCCGCAAAGCACGACGCGCGCGTTTGTGGCGATACGATCAAGCGCCAGATCCAAAATTTCCCCACCCACATTATCAAAGTAGATATCTATGCCCTCCGGACACAGACGGGTGAGCTCAGCGCCTACATCCTGGGATTTGTAGTCTATTGCCTCATCAAACCCAAGGGTTTGGGTTAACCAACTGCACTTGTCCGGGCTTCCTGCAATCCCAATCACCCGGCAACCCTTAAGCTTTGCGATCTGACCGGCGATGCTGCCAGTGGCTCCTGCGGCACCGCTGATCACTACGGTGTCGCCTGGTTTCGGCAGGCCGATATCAAGTAATCCAAAGTAGGCGGTCATACCCGTGCCGCCCAATACGCCCAGCGCTTCTTCGGGATTGGTATCCGCAGGGAATCTGCGCAGCGGCGTATCGCCGTTAAAGACAACGTAGTCCTGCATCCCAATAGTGCCACCCACCATGTCGCCCACGGCGTAATCAGGATGATTACTTTCGACAACCCGGCCGACGCCGCCGGCGCGCATCACGTCGCCGATATTCAACGGCGCGACGTAGTCAGCCCTGTTTTCCATTTGCCCGCGCATAGACGGATCCAGCGAAATATGTGTGGCCTGCACAACAAACTCGCCTTCGCCCGCGACAGGCTTGGGCGATTCGACATAGTCAAAGTCGCTTTCTTTCACCATACCAACTGGGCGTGCTGCCAACAGAAATTGGCGGTTGTTGTTGCTCATGGTTTTCTCCCCCGCAATAAAATAGCGTGAGCATAACGCAGTAAACCGGTTTTGCTATGTCACAATTGCACTCGGAACGGCTCTGCACGAAGTGATCATGAGGAGATTGGATTGACAGGGTTTCACAGCGAAACGGCGCTGATTGCCATCGACGAAGGCCGCTATAGCGGCCATGTGAGCGAGCACTGGAACATTGGTGGAAACCCAAATGGGGGATACCTGGTATCTATTGTTCTTGGTGCTATCTCAAAACTGAGTAAAGAGCATCCCGACCCGCTGTCGGTCACAACACATTATCTGCGACCAGGTATCCCGGGCGAGCCCTGTGAGGTAAACGTTGAGGTGATTCGCCGTGGTCGATCCATGACCACCGCTCGTGGCCAATTGATCCAGGTCGGGAAAACTCGCCTGGAAGTGCTCTGTGCCTTTGGCAACCTTGAGAATGCTTCTGCAAACAAACCCTTAGTTACCCTGCAAGCCCCGCAGATTCCACCACCACAGGAGTGTCCAGAACGCTCGGGCGAGGCGCAGGGCGTGGATTTGCCTATCATGAATCGCATAGAGATTCGGGTGAATCCAGAGACCATCCCCGACGTAGAGGGCACACCCCCGGGTAGAGCTGAAGTATCTGGCTGGATTCGCTTCAGAGATGAATCCGCTGCTGATTCAGTATCAGCGGTGATGTTCACAGATGCCTTTCCACCGGCCTTGTTTGGGTTGCTTGGTGTCATTGGCTGGGTGCCCACGATCGAACTGACGGTTCATGTGCGACAACGTCCCGCTACACCCTGGTTGCTGGGGCGATTTGTTACCGATGATCTGCAGGGGGAGCGCATGATCGAAAGCGGGGCGCTGTGGGACGAGCAGGGCGCTCTGGTTGCGCAGTCTAGACAGCTTGGATTACTGCTGCCGCAAGGCGATTGAGCCATGACTCCTGATCTGCCAGACGAGGTTCAAAAGCGCCTTAAGCACCTGGGACAGGTGGGTGCAGACTGGCTTGATCAATTGCCTGCAACCCTTGCGCGACTCAGCGACGAATGGCAAATCAGCCCGCAGTTGGTGTTACACGGTGGTAGCGAGTCGCTGGTGATGCGGGTCTTGCAGAATGACAATAGCGACGCGGTGCTGAAAGTGTTGCTGCCGTCCATCGCCGAGCCTGGTCAAAACGAGGCCTGGCCAAACCGTGAAACAGACGTGCTGGAGGCCGCTGGCGGTTGCGGATACGTGCGCCTGTTAGCCGCTGATGTCTCAACGTCAGCGATGTTGCTGGAACCCTTAGGGCCGCCCCTTGGGCAACTGGAGAGTGATGTGGATGTGCAGCAACAACGGTTGTGCGACACGCTAAAGGAGTGCTGGCGTAATCCGGCAGCAGGACTTGGGTTAAACACCGGGGCGCAAAAGGCTCGCTGGCTGCGTGCGTTCATAAGCTCTCTCGCCCAATCCCGGAAAAACTCGATCTCTAAACAAACCTTGTCGCTTGCGCTTGAGTTCACCCATGAACGCGAGGCAGCGCACGCAGGGGCCGAAAAAGTGTTGGTTCATGGCGATCCTCATGAGATGAACATTTTGCAGTGCCCTGGTCCTGCCGCAGCGTCCCCGGGTTTCAAAATGATCGATCCGGACGGCCTTTATGCTGAGGCCGAATACGATGTGGGGGTCATCATGCGTGACGCCAGTTCAACGCTGCTCGAAACCGAATCCCATGCTCCCATAGAAAGGGGTATCGCCCGCTGCGAACGGCTGGCCTCACTCTCAGGCACCCAGTGTCTGCCTGTCTGGCAATGGGGTTATATTGAGCGTGTGTCCACCGGGCTTTACACAATGGAGCTGGGTATGCCCGAATACGCAAAGGACGCACTAGCGGTGGCCAACAGTTGGGCGACCCAAAATGCAGCAGACTGCTTTCGAACCTGATGCCTGTTATGCCGCAAAAACTGCCAAAACTTGAAGTTCGACAGAGTCCGATACACGGGCAAGGGTTGTTTGCGCTTGAGGCCATTGCCGAGGGGCGTTTGATCGGGGTGTGTGAAACGCAGCCCGCTGATCCACCCGGACCGCACACCCTCTGGTGCGACACTGGCCCGGTAAATGTGATTTGCGACCTGCGTTTTACGAATCATTCAGATCAACCCAACGTGGTGTATTACGACAGCCTGAGAGTGGTTGCCTTGCGTGACATCGACGTTGATGAAGAGCTGACCTACAACTACGGACCGGTAGACTTCTAGGAAGTCTGTTAACTGTGAGCGGACGCGCCCCGCGTTAGTTCTGTCTCAGGTACACTCAGTACATGGCTGGACATCATCACCATCACATCGATCCCGAAGCCGGCGACACCCGGGTATTCTGGGCCATCGTTGTAAACCTGTTCCTCACGGCGGCGCAGATCGTTGGCGGTATTCTGTCAGGCAGCCTTGCCTTGATTGCCGATGCCATTCACAACCTGTCTGATGCCGTGTCACTCATCATTGCGTTTTTTGCGCGCAAGATTGCCCGGGCGCCGGCTGACGCGCAGATGACCTTTGGTTACGGCCGTGCTGAGGTGGTTGGGGCCCTGGTGAACTACACCACGCTGATTGTTGTTGGCCTCTACCTTGCCGTAGAAGCCGTGATGCGGTTTTTTGAGCCCGCAAGTGTCGACGGCTGGTTGGTGGTGATTATTGCCGGGGTGGCATTATTGGTTGATGGCGTGACCGCGGCACTTACCTATTCGATGTCCAAGTCGAGTGTGAACATCAGGGCCGCGTTTCTGCATAACCTGGCGGATGCCATGGGTTCGGTTGCTGTGATCATAGCGGGAACCCTGATCATTCTGTTTGGCTGGCACATTGTGGATCCCCTGGTCACGCTGATGATTGCAGGCTATATCCTGTGGCTTTCGTTTGCCGAAATCGGCGGGGTAGTGCGCATCTTGATGCTGGGCTCTCCCCCCGAGGTAAGTACCGATTCTGTGATCAGCACCATGCGTGGTGTTGAAGGGGTAGCCGATGTCCATCATGTGCACCTGTGGCAAATGCAGGAGCACGAAAACGCCCTTGATGCCCACCTGGTTATTGAGCCCAATCAATGGGATGAGGCGGATGCCATCAAGCTGCGCGTGAAACAATTGCTTGGCAAAGAGTTTTCAATCAACCACTCAACGCTGGAAACAGAGTGTTCAGCCCACGCGTGTGACGCAGAGCTTCCCATTGGTCACGCAGCAGATGGTCACGCAGCAGAGGACGGCGAGCATTCCCATGCTGCCGCCCACGCTCACAGTCATTAACCAAACGGGCTATTTCTTAGGTGCGCTCGATGATAATCGCTGGCGCCATGCCACCAGCGGCGCACATGGTCACCAGCGCTGTTCCAGCGTTGCGTCGTTCCAGTTCATCGAGTGCGGTGCCAATAAGCATTGAGCCCGTTGCGCCAATGGGGTGACCCAAAGCGATCGCACCGCCGTTCACATTGACCTTGGCGTGATCCACATCCAGATCGCGCATGAACTTGGCGGGAACGACGGCAAAGGCTTCGTTCACTTCGAACAGATCAATGTCATCAAGCCCCATGCCTGCTTTATCGAGCACTTTCTTCGCGGCATCGACGGGCGCATTGAGAATGTACTCTGGGGAGTGTCCCATATTGGCCATGGCCTTGATTTTGGCGCGGGGCTTCAGGCCGTTTTTCTGTGCGTATTCGGGGGAGGCCATCACTACGGCACCAGCGCCATCGACAACACCAGAAGAACTGCCCGCATGATGCACATGGTTGATCTCAAGATCAGGCCATTTCTTTGCCACCATTTCGCGGAAAGTTAGACCGGTATCAAAGAACGGCAAGTCCATGAAGTTGCCAAACACGGGCTGCAGATTTGCGAGGCTCTCTACTGTGGTTTGAGGACGGGGAAATTCTTCAGCATCAAGCGCAAGGGTTCCGTCTGGTCGAAACACTGGCACCAGGCTTTTATCAAAAGCGCCAGCTTCAATAGCAGCGCCGGCACGATGTTGACTGGCGGCAGAAAAGGCATCCAGCTCCGCCCGGCTAAATCCCTCTTCGGTGGCAATAATATCCGCGGCAATGCCCACGTTGGTTTGTGGGTGGGCATCGCGCAGGTCCAGATTGTCTGCATCCAGTGGACGGCCACCACCCACAGCGGCCGTGTAAGACATCATCTCAACACCACCTGCGACCACCAGATCTTCCATGCCGCTCATGATGTTTGCCGCAGCAAGGTTCACTGAAGTGATGCCGCCGCCGCAGAAGCGATCCAGCGTCATGCCTGAGGCGCGCATGGAGTAGCCCGCATCCAGTGCCGCCATGCGGCCAATGCACGAACCCTGCTTGTCAATCTGCCTGGAGCAGCTGATGATCACATCATCAATCTCTTCGGTCTTGAGCTGATTGCGCTCCTGCAGTGCCTTTAGCACCGTAGACAGAAGTTTTTGCGGATGCACTTCCCACAGCGCCCCCTTGCCTTGTTTGCCAATACCGCGTGGTGTGCGGGCCGTGTCGATGATCCAGGCTTCGTTCATACTATGCTTCTCCACTAAGTCTCTCTCCAAAGATTGCCTGACATTGTACCGCGAGTTTTCACGCCTTTACGATCTGGACCTCTGGGATGAACTTCTGAGCCTTATTAGAGACGAACACATCTGTTATCAGCTACCCCAAAGGAACAAAGCCCTTGCAGGACCGTTACGACAACCCGGTAAGTACAAACTCAGACCGGGCGTTCACCGCTTATTGTGAAGGCGTTGACCTGTGGCTTGCCGCCCAGGCTGGCGCCATAGAACGGTTTCAAGAAGCGGTGCGGCTTGACCCACGGTTTTGTCTGGCCCGGGCCGATCTTGCCCGGGCCCTGCAAACCATGGCCCAGCCGGCAGCGGCTCGCGAACAGCTGGCGCTGGCGCTGGAACACAGCGAGACGGCCGGGCTTTCAGACCAGGAGCTGGCGCATCTCCACATTGTAGGACTATTGGTCGGGGGCAAAAGCGTCGAGGCCTTCGAGGCCATCAAGGTACATCTGCGTCGCTACCCACGAGATGTGCTCATGCTGTCACCCTGTTGTGGTGTTTTTGGGCTCATCGGTTTTAGCGGCCGAGCAAATCGTGAGCAAGAGAACGCCGACTTTATGGCGCAGTTTGTCGACAACTACCAGGGTGATTGGTGGTTCAACAGCCAGTACGCCTTTGCGTTGTGTGAAATTGGAGATCTTGCAGGTGCCGAGGAGCTTAACGAGAAAGCCCTTGCCGGAAACCCCAACAACGCCAATGCGATTCATCACCGAGCCCATATTCATTACGAAACCCAGCAGACTGTAGCTGGCCAGGCGGCGCTCAATTCCTTTCGCGAGACCTACTCGCGAGACTCTATTCTGCATTGTCATCTTGCCTGGCACGATGCCCTATGGGCCCTTGGCGAAGGGGATGAAACCCGGCTGTGGGAAGTTGTACGGTCAGATATCTTGCCTGATGTGACCTGTGCGCCGCCAATCAACGTAATGACCGACCTGGTGGCTGTACTTCTTCGTGCAGAGCTTGCTGGTGTGAAGCCACCCGTGGATCTTTGGCAGCAGGCCAGTGACTACGCGGCGCTGAGGTTTCCCAAGCCAGGGGTCTCTTTTGCTGATGCGCATAGCGCGGTGGCCCATGCATGGACAGGCGGCCACAAGGAAGCGCTCAAGGCTCTGCAAGAGACGCAACGCGGCTGGGCGAGTGATTGTGTGCAAAATCTGGCGAGAGCCTTTGAGGCCTTTGCGGAACAAGACTGGAGTGCCTGTCTTGCTGCGCTTGATCCCGCGCTGGTTGATCACGAGCGGCTGGGTGGCAGTCGCGCCCAGCGAGACATGCTCGAGCTTGTTCGAGCCAGTGCCCAAACACGGCTGGGACAGACCCCTAATTCAGCAAGATTTCGAGAAACACTTCCCAATTATCGTCTAACTAACTGAATTAGTTGCATAAATGACCTAATTGCCGGTTAGCCAGGGTTGGGTTTGCGCCCATGGATGTTAAACTCTCTGCCCGTCAAAGCAGCGCGTCATAAGCACCAGGTGCAGCAGTAAATACACAGGACAGGTATGAGCGACTCATCATCTACAAATGAACCAACCAGTGAATCTACAGCCATACTTGAGGTTGGAGCAGGAATTGAAGTAAACGGTCTGCAAGCCAATCAGATCAGTGTTCTGCAAGAACAGCACGCCAGAGGGTTGATCGATGTACAACGCAAGGCTAGCGAGCTAAAAGTAGATATACAGGCGTTGGATCAAACGCTTGAATCCCTGACCAGCCAGGCGCGCAGCGCAAATGATGCGGGCGTAAACATTACGGCCACTCACACCCAAAACACCTCTCTGGGCCAAACGGAAATCATCGTCGGCAACACTCAGCGTGCTGCAGCAGGCAAGGTGGCACCGGTTTGGGCCGGGCTCGAAAATCCTCAGGTGAAAACCGGACTAATGATTGCCGCAGCAGTCATTGCGGGTGCTGTGCTCGCCGCTGCATTTTCTTAAGCCAAGTTTTCCCAAGTTCAATTCCATGGCTAACCAGCGACTCACGCTGCAAATTACAACTGATACAAATATTCAGTTAGCCATCAACGAACTGCGCCGCGTGCTGGGTGAGGCTGGGGTGGAAAATTCTGAGCTAATGCAACTGTTGGCAGATTCGGCCAGTCGCCTCAGGGCAGATCTGCAGTCAGGGTCTCCAGGCAATACCGCTGACACCCTGATTCGCGGCGATGGTTACATCATTCGAGTAACTAATCACGCCCCATCGGCCTGGTCCCGGAGCATCGATTGGATGTTGGGTCGTCGGGTTATTGCCCGTTGAACGACCAGGCGCAGTCAGAGAACCTAAACCTGTTGCCGCTTGATGCCTTGCGGGGTCTGGATTCTGCGATAGTCAGCGGCTTTCTGAACCTGGGTGAAACCACCCGCAGCACCCTTATCAGCGAATACGCGGCTCGACACGGCGAGGCTGCCGGAGCCTGGTTAGGTCACGCCGCAACCCTCTGGCCAAGCGCTCGCCTGGGTGTCTCCCGGGTCACACTTGCCCGGCTGTTTGCTCTGTTGCCGGAATACATGTCCCAGCAAGAAAGGCTGGAACTCGCAAAATCCATCTGGCACACCGCGCGCGCACCTACAAAGGCTGTGCTGAATGTACCGCCGGGGTATCGCAACCATGCGCTCTTGAGCGAACTGGTCAGAGAGCATTTCTTGGCGGTTTTGCCGAGCGTGCTGGAGCTTCCTGAAGCGCTTCAACAACGCGTGGCCTGGCTTAACGACCCGGCACTCAAGGCTCAGCAGGATGTGCTGAATCTGCTTTTGCTGGCGGAGCGTGACCAGTTGCTGTTACTGGCCGACGAACAGATCGAAGTTCTGTTTGCTCGACGTCTGGACGGTATGGAGATCCGCAGTACCTTCAATATCGCGGGACACAGCCTGTTGTTGAAAACCTCAACAAGTGTCGATGAGCCGGAGATTCTCAAGCAGCGCCTGTCTGCATCACGCCCACAGACCACGGGTCAGTCTATGGCGTCCAAAAGCGCTATTGTGGGAGGCCTGATTGGTACCCTCGTTGCACTGATCATCGTTGGACTGATTGTTTTTCTAAACTAGCACGCGACCCTTGAGGGCTGAAACCAGAGATGTTTGAGAGGCTGGATGATTCTCCTGAAGATGCGTTGCATGCCGTTATGGCGCGTTATCAAGCGGATCACAGAACAGACAAGATCGACCTTGGTGTTGGTGTATATCGAGAAGCCAATGGCAAATCTCCGATAATGCGCTGCGTTGCCGAGGCTCAACAGAGCTTAATGGAGCTCGAATCGTCCAAGGCCTATATTGGTTTGCGCGGTGATGAGCGCTTTCTTGCCGGCATCTCTGAGCTGCTTCTGGGTGCATCAGCCAAGCAACAAATCGCCTCTATCCAAAGTGTTGGAGGTACAGGGGGCATAAGATTGGCGCTGGAACTGGCCCGGTCGATCAATAGCAACCTGTCCGTGATTGTTGGCACGCCCAGTTGGCCCAACCATTTTGGTATCTGTGACGAACTGGGTATCAGGTGCCAGCGATTCAACTACTACGACCGGAACAAGCAAGCCGCGAATATCGAGCAGTGCTACGCCGCTTTGCAGCTCGCCAAAGCCGGCGACATTTTTGTATTGCATGGCCCTTGCCACAATCCCACCGGCACAGATCTCCCATCAGCAGATCTGTTTGCCCTGATCAGGGCCGCTGGCGAGAAGGGGGTGGTACCCTTGATTGATGCGGCCTACTACGGCCTTGGCAACGATCTGGATGACGACCTAAGCCAGCTCAGACAGTATCTGGAACTGGCTCCTGAGGTATTGCTGGTCATGTCCTGTTCGAAGGCTTTTGGGCTCTACAGAGAACGCACTGGCGTCTTGTTTGTTGGGTGCAGTGGCGTCACCGAAGCACGTCGTGCCCAGTCAAAGCTCGAAATTCTGGCCCGCGCAAATTACTCAATGCCGCCTTCCCACGGTGCAGCGGTGGCCGGTTTGATACTTGAAAATCCGGCATTATCACTAAGCTGGCGTGAAGAGTTAGCCGCAATGAGACAACGGATCATGGATCTCCGGCAGGAACTCGCCGCTGGATCATCGATCTATCCTGCATTGGCGGCGGTACCCCATCAGAAAGGCATTTTTTCTCTGTTGCCGCTGAGTTCTGAGCAGGTCAACGTACTCGCGCGACAAGAGGGTATCTACCTGGCTGAATCAGGTCGCATTAATATTGCCGGCTTTAAATCTGGTGACATTGAGCGGTTCTTTAGCGCCCTGGCGAGGGTTCAATAGCACCCAGCTGGGTTAGAATAGATGACTGTTAACGGCCCCAGGTCTTTGGAAAGTTCAGATGACAAAAAAGATTAAGGTGGATGCGCCCCTGGTGGTTTTGCATGGCGATGAGATGGCGCAGATCGCCTTCGAGAAGATTCTCGAGCAGTTTGTGCATGCACCTCTCGACATCAATCTGGTGGAAATCGACCTGACGGCCGAAAACCGTTTAAAGACCAATGGTCAGGCTGTCCTCGATGCGATCGATGCACTGAAAAAGTATGGGGTTGGCATCAAGAATGCCGGCATGACGGTAAATCGTAAGCAGCTTGCAGAGCTTCTCGCTGCCAATCCGGAACTTGATGAGTACAAGCTTGATCCCCTGGCAACCAAGTCACCGAACGGCGCGATTCGCAAAGGCATTGGCGGCAACATCACTCGTGAAGATATCGAGTTCCCCAATATTCTGGTGCAGGCTCCCCAATGGGTAGGGCGAGACATAGATGTAGACACGATGGACAGTGGTGGCTGTAAAGACAGTTTCAACGAGCTGTCAAAGGCCACAGGGATTCTCAAGTTAGTATTTGTGGGAAGCAGCGGTGAACCCATCGAGCTGCACCGCCGGCGATTGAACATCGGCGATCCCTGGATGCTCATGAGCAACAGTATCGATGAGGTGGAACTTTGGGCGCGCAATTTCTTTGCGCGAGCGCTCAGTGAATCTCGCGACGCCTATCTGGGGCTAAAAGATACGGTTATTCCCGGTTATGACGGCGTCATGCGCTTTGCGATTGAGTCTATTTTTCGCAACGAGTTTGAAAGCAAATTTGCCGAGGCAAAGCTTGCTTACCACTATGAACTCATCGATGCCCAGGCCGCGAGATTGGTTGCGAACCCGCCGGAACGAGCGCTGTGGGGAGTGCCGGATAACACAACCGGACGGAAACTATTCAAGCTTGTTAACGAACTCAAGGAATTTGGCCTGGCAGATCGACAGTGCCATGTCTCTATTTCTCGAATGAGTGCTGGCGGTGGCGATCAGTACGGCAGCTTTAACACACCCATGCTTGAAGACGGCATCTTGAAAGTCATTGTTGATGGCGAAGAAAAGCATGCGCGTGATGTGAAACAAAATGACCCCGTACTGCTCATGTCGAATGACCGCGAAGCTATTGGTGACTGGGTATCCCAAGTATTCCGCGATGCATCAAGAAAGAACAAAGAAGTGTATTTTGGCCTTAAGCAAGAGTACATGGAGTATGACGAGGTCTTCTCGCGAGTGATCAGTGAAGTGCGTCGAGCGCTTGCAGACAGTGGCACAGAACCGCCATCGTATATGGTGATGCGACCTTCCAGTCAGCTCAAAAAGATGATCTCAGATCCGCCAAGAAACGCACTTTATCCAGCGCAAAACCTTGATGGCGATATCTTCTCCGATATTTCCGCTGCGTTAGGCGGGAGCCTTGCCACGGCAAGCTCAATTATCGAAAGTAAAGAGGGCACCATGCTGTTTGAAGCGCCCCATGGCACTGCCCATGATTTGTACCTCAAATACCTGGCCTCCGATGGCAAAGAAGCCATATTCAACCCCTCGGCGCTCCTGTACGCGCTGGCCAATGCCCTGGTTATGCTGGCGCAACGAGAAAACAATGCACCGCTTGAAACCTACGGCAAACAGCTTAAGAAGGCTCTGATTGACACCGTGGCAGAGGGCACCATTACTGGCGACATCAAGGGCAAAACAACTGATCCGGCCAATGAACGGGTGGTAGACCTGTACGAATTCCTTGAGGCGGTGGCGAATCGCCTTGCGGCAGCCTGATCAGGCGACCAATTTTGGGTTTCTTGTATACTGTGGGGCACTGAAATCCTGAGGTGTCACCATGGCTGAAGCTTCGTCAATCGACTCCAGTACACAAAAACAAGCGCAACCCGTTCCCGGTGGATTGGTTTATCCCCCGCAGTTCGATTCGCCGGAACAAGAACAGCTGGATCGCAAGCAAAAGTTAGCGGCTACTTTTCGGCTGTTTGGCAAGTTTGGTTTTGATGAGGGCGTCGCCGGTCACGTTACCGTTCGGGACCCCATACGGCCCGATCATTTTTGGGTGAATCCATTTGGCAAATCGTTTAAACAGATCAGCGTGTCGGATCTGATTCTTGTTAACCATGACGGAGACATTGTGGAAGGAGAGGGCCTGCTAAACGCAGCCGCATTCGCCATTCACTCACGGATTCACAAAAATTTGCCCCACGTCACTGCCGCAGCTCATACACACTCTTTGCACGGCAAAGCCTGGTCAGCGTTAGGCCGTACGTTGGATCCAATCACTCAGGATTCCTGTGCGTTTTACAACGATCATGTGCTGTTCGATAGCTTCACCGGCGTTGTGCTGGACACCTCGGAAGGCGACCGTATTTCCCAGGCACTGGGTAACAAAAAGGCCGCGATTCTGCAGAATCACGGCCTGCTAACGGTGGGCAACTGCGTGGAAGAGGCAGCCTGGTGGTTCACCACCATGGAGCGCACCTGTCAGGCTCAGCTGTTGGCTGAGGCCGCCGGAACACCTAAAGTTATTCCGGGGGAAGTGGCCGCACTGACTCACGAACAGGTGGGTAGTCCAATAGCGGGTTGGTTCAGCTTTAAACCGCTATTCGATAACATCATCGCCGAGTCGCCTGATCTGTTCGACTAGGCAAGTCTGTTTGATCAAGAGGCATAGCGCTTAATCACCTGCTTGCCGAGCGCCATCATGTGCACCTGGTCAGGACCGTCAGCCTGACGACACCAGCGGGCGTAGTTGAACGCCTCGGCCATAGGGTAGTCCGCTGTCAGGCCACCCGCGCCATGTATTTGCATGCAGCGGTCAATAACCCTTTGGGCCATCAGAGGCACGGTGATTTTCGCTGCAGCAATGAGATCCCTGGAATCTTTGGCGCCAACTTCATCGATCTTCCGGGCCGTCTTGAGAGTCAGTAGCCGGGACTGTTCAATTTCGCTATAAGATTTCGAGATATCTTCCAGAACTGATTGATGTTCAGAGAGTTTTTTGCCAAAAGTCTCTCGACTGACAGCTCTGGTACAGGCTAATTCCAGCGCTCTCTGGGCTGAACCGATCAAGCGCATGCAATGGTGAATTCGACCCGGACCGAGACGCCCCTGGGCAATTTCAAACCCCCGACCTTCACCCAGCAGAATGTTGCTGGCCGGAACACGGACCTGATCAAAATGCACTTCTGCGTGGCCAAGGGGGGCATCATCGTAGCCAAGGGTTGTCAGGGGCCTGACCAGTGATACCCCGGGGGTGTCTTTGGGGACCAGAATCTGACTCTGCTGGATGTGTCGGTTTGGATTCTCGGGATCTGACTTACCCATCACAATCAGGATTTTTGTGCGTTCATACATGGCGTTGGTGATGAACCACTTCTTTCCGTTTATCTCGTATTCGTCGCCTTTTCGTTCTATTGAGGTGCTGACATTGGTGGCATCAGAAGAGGCGACATCGGGTTCGGTCATGCAATAGGAGGAGCGAATCTCACCGGCAAGCAGGGGTTTGAGCCATTGCTCTTGCTGTTCCGGGGTGCCGTACTTCATAAACACCTCCATATTGCCTGTATCCGGTGCGTTGCAGTTGAACACCTCGGGCGACCACAGCACCCGGCCCATGATCTCTGCCAGGCCGCAGTAATCCTCATTGGTCAAGCCACCATGATCACGGGGCATCCACAGATTCCACAAACCTTGCTGTTGAGCCTTTGCTTTCAACTCGTCCATCAGGGGCAGGGGGGCAAAGCGATTGGCCGCTGTGGCCAGCTGCTCGTGGTAGGCCTGTTCCTGAGGGTAGATGTGCGCGTCCATAAAGCTCTTGAGCTGATCCAGCAGCTGCTCGATGGGTGGGAGTTCGGTGGATAGGTTTGAATCGCTCATGGTCATGGGTCCGGTAGTGCAGTGTTATTGGTTGTTATCTGGTCTAATCATACTTGCGTGTAGGTGAAGTGCTGATCTGTGACAGGTGTCCGTTCCACCTTCTTAAGGGCGAGTAGCATAGTGGGTCTTTGCCATTCACAGGTAGCTTGATTTGCTCACTAAAGGTTTCACTCTTCTGGAGCTTATGATTGTTGTTGCCCTGATTGGCATTCTGTCGGCCGTCGCGGTCGCCGGTTACAACGACTATATCCAAACCTCCCAGACCGCTGTTGTGCATGATCAGTACGAGCAGGCGATTCGTGCCGTCCGGTGGGAATACTCAACTTCTCACGCCGCCACTTCCAATGGCGTTGTTCGGGCTGTGCCAGAAACGCCAGAGGGTTGGATCGACCTGATCAATGGCAACAACGGCTCGGCTCCGGGTGGCGGGCCGGCGTTTATCCCTGGTACGGGTTCCGCAGCTATCGGAGCCATTGGTGTCGCCGTCAGCGGAACCTGGGACACTGGGGATTCTCAGGTCACCCTCACAAGGCCTGCATTCAACGCGCTGACTGAGCGAACCGAAGTTGTTTCTATGTAACGTGGCTCTAAACATGGGCCCAAACATACATGGGCCCAAACACAGGATCCGATGCCGGATGTCGCGGTGAGCGTGTAAATTCTGACTAGTCAGATTCTGCAAACAACTCTCTGCCGATAAGCATCCGCCGAACTTCCGACGTACCAGCACCTATTTCATAGAGCTTGGCATCCCGCAGCAGGCGCCCGGTATCAAAATCGTTTATGTAACCATTGCCTCCAAGGGTCTGGATTGCCTGGAGCGCAGACTGTGTGGCCTGTTCTGCTGTGTAAAGAATTACCGCTGCGGCGTCCTTGCGGCTTTCGGCGCCCCGATCACAGGCTCGGGCAACCGCATAAAGATAGGCACGGCTGGCGTTTAGCACCGCGTACATGTCTGCAAGCTTGCCCTGCATGAGCTGAAACTCGCCGATAGCCTGGCCAAACTGGGTGCGCTCATGAACGTAGGGCACCACGATATCCATGCAAGCCTGCATGATACCCACCGGCCCGCCGGAAAGGACCGTGCGTTCGAAATCCAGTCCCGACATGAGCACGCCAACACCGCCGCCTTCCTGGCCAAGTATGTTGGCGACGGGAACCTCACAATTGTCAAAGACCAGCTCACAGGTGTTGGAACCGCGCATGCCCAGCTTGTCGAGCTTTGGAGCCTGGGAGAAACCGGCAAAGTCGCGCTCCACAAGAAACGCGGTGATGCCACGCGAACCAGCAGACAGATCGGTTTTAGCGTAGATCACGTAAGTATTGGCATCGGGGCCGTTGGTGATCCACATTTTGCTGCCATTCAATACGTAGACATCCCCCTGGCGCTCGGCTTTTAGTTGCATGCTAACTACGTCAGAACCAGCACCGGGTTCTGACATGGCAAGTGCCCCAATGTGCTCTCCAGAGCACAGTTTTGGCAGGTAGGCTTTCTTCTGTTCCTCTGTGCCATTCTTGTAGATCTGATTGACGCACAGATTGGAGTGAGCCCCATAAGATAGACCAACAGCGGCTGATGCCCGACTGATCTCTTCCATGGCAATAACATGCGCCAGGTAACCCATGTTGCTACCGCCATAGGCCTCATCCACCGTAATACCCAGCACGCCAATGTCGCCCATCTTTTGCCATAGATCAGCCGGGAATTGATTGGTTTTATCTATTTCCGCGGCGCGTGGCGCAATCTCTGCCTGTGCAAATTTGTACACAAGATCGCGCAGCATGTTGAGATCTTCGCCGAGATCGTGATCAAGTTCTGCGTAAGGTGCAGTCATAATACAATTCCTACAGTCCGGGTTTTCTTATTGCCAGCAGTGGATGCGATTCATCATGTAGCGCTCGCGATCAGCTCGCGGGCGATGACCTTTAAGGCCAGGGTTTCTTCCGCACCTTCAAAGATCGATAGCACTCGGGCATCTACAAAATAGCGACTCACGCTAGTCTCTTCGGCATAGCCCATGCCGCCATGGATTTGCAGCGCTTCCCGTGTCACCCATTCTGCGGCTCTACAGGCATAAAGTTTCACGAGGCTAGCCTCCATTTTGCCCTGTCCCTCATCAGCGTCCATAAGGCGTGCAACGCTATAGCTAAATTGTCGGCTGGCATTTAATGCCGCCAGCATACGGGCAAGTTTCACCTTGGTGAGCTGATAGTCACCGACAGCAGAACCAAACACCTTTCGATCCAGAGCGTAGCTGAGTGCTTTGTCGAGAGCAGCCTGCATGACACCTGAGGCACGGGCGGCAGTTTGGATTCGTCCTCCCGACAACCCGGCCATGGTTAGATAAAACCCTCGTCCCTCGCCATCAGCACCGCCAACCAAAGCTTCCTGTGGAATAACAAAGTCTTCGAAGGCCAGGTCAAACGAATGCATCCCACGGTAGCCAATGGTGGCAATGGCGTTGCCCGTGAGCGTGCCGCCAAGTTGGCTGTTGTGAGTAAAAGCATGGCCAGCAAAACGTGGTTTGTCGACCAGGAACATGCTCAGCCCACGATGTCCTTTGCTGCGATCGGGATCGGTACGCGCAATCACCACTACAACGTCTGCCTTGCCGGCAAAGGTGCACCAGGTTTTGGCGCCATTCAAAACCCATCCATTATCGTTGCGACGTGCCCGCAACGACAGTGACGCGACGTCTGAACCGTAGTCGGGCTCGGTGATGGAAATTGCGGCCAACAGTTCTCCTGATGCCAGGCGCGGCAGGTAGCTCTCTTTCTGCGCCTCAGTTCCGCCCTGCAAAAGCGCGCGAGCTGCGATTTCCGGCCGGGTAATCAGGCTTCCTGCAGCCCCGAGAGACCCTCGAGAGAGTTCCTCCGTAACCACCAGCATGCCAAGGCTGTCGTTGCGATCATCCGGCATAAGACCGCCAAACCGCTCAGGTATGCAGCTTCCAAAACAGCCCATTTGTGCCGCTGCATCAATCAGCTCATCGGGGATGTCGGTATCGTTGCGATGAATGTGCTCAGCCTGAGGCATCACCACATCCTCAGTGAATTTCGCAAAGCTCGCCTGAACCAGATCCTTTTCTTCGCCAAGACCACTGGGCAACCGAAGCCCAACCCCGTGTTCAAGTAGCTGTGCGCCAATCGCTTCGAGATGACTGACACCGGCATAGTTCGCAAGAAAACTCGCGCAGGCCTTGGTTTGCATAAACTGGTGTAACTCACCGGCATCAAGCTCAAGATCAATAGCGTGATTCAGCAAGCGTTGCCAGGCTGTACGTAAACTCTCGGCGCAGAAACCAAGCGCGACGGGAACGCAAAGGTCTTCAGCCGCAGAAACGTCCTCGTCCCACACCTTGCGCGTGTAATTTACCATCGAACGTGCAGCTTCAAGCTCTGCTACGGCAAACGCAATTTCGTAACTGCACTGTTGATTGGCATCAAGCAACAGTGGGTCTATTGTGCCGTTGGGCGAACATCGCATTTTAAGACGGGTAAGGCCCTGATCGATAATCTTTCGGAGATCGTCAATCAAATCCAGTGCTGTATCGAAAGGTTTTGTCTCTGGGGTCACTGGCTTGCAAGCCAATGCGTAACGGCCTGGCCAATTTCTACCGGAGAATCCTCCTGGATGAAATGCAGCCCCTTCACCGTGATTTCCTGCTGGTTGGGCCAGGAACGGCAAAACTCTCGTTGAGGACCAACCAAAATGGAACCGGGGTCTGCGTTTATGAACAGTTTCGGGAAGGCACTGGAAGCCATAAAAGTGCCGTAGGACTCTACCAATGCCACAACATCTGCGGGCTCACCGTCTATAGGTATTTGTCGAGGCCAGTTGAGTAGGGGCTGACGGTCATCCGGATCAATATGGGGCGCACGGTAGGCATCCATTTCCGCTGGAGTGAGATCTCTAATCACCGAACTGGGTAACACGCCTTCGATAAACATATTACGCTTAAGAATCAGGTCTTCGCCTTTGTCAGAGCGGAACCCCTTGAAAATACCTACGGCGCTTTCAGGCCAGTCAGACCAGGTCACCGGACACACAATGGCTTCCATGTAGGCGACACCTTTGACGTCATCGGCATGGCGCATTGCCCACATAAATCCGATGGCGCTGCCCCAATCATGAATAACAAGAGTGACGTTTTGATTTGCATCAATCACGTCAAGAAGGCCGGCGACGTAAGTGTAGGCTACCTCCAGTGAGTATCTCTCAGCGCCTTCGTTTTTGGGCAGTTTCTCGGAGTCACCCTGACCAATCAGGTCTGGAACAATAACCCTGCCAGATTCTGTGAGCTGGGGAATAACATTGCGCCACAAAAACGACGACGTTGGATTACCGTGCAGCAGCACAATTGGATCACCAGTGCCTTCTTCAACATAGGCTATGCGTTTGCCTTCGACAGTTGCGAATTTCTTGTCGAAGACCATCGACTCAGAGAGAGAGTCAGAATGAGAGTCAGAAGGCATTGTTGATTATTCCCCATATCAGTATCTGGTTCGGCTACTGGCCTTAAGTACAGCTTAGGAATACTGAACCAATCAGATTTCAAACTCTATAGTTACAGAGAACACCGGGCTCGATGCGCTACCAGGCATAGGCTTCAGGGGCCGGCCCACAGGCTGGAAAGATCTCATCAATGCGTTTAAGTATCTCGACATCCAGTGCGATATCCGGGACATGCAGTACAGAATCCAGTTGTTCAAGACTGGCGGGGCCGATGATCGTTGAGGTGACGGCGGGTTGATGAAGTAACCAAGCCAACGCAAGGGCACCCGGCGACTCGTCCAGCTGTTCGGCAAGCTCACTAAATGCATCCAGCTGATCGCTTCGCTCTGCAACCGCGGATTGCATCTCAGGAGACTGTCGACGGCCGGTATTTTCCTTAGGTTCGCCAGCCAGCAATCCGCCTGCCAACGGGCTCCAGGGAATTACACCCAAACCGTATTCCTGAGCCGCTGGTATCACTTCGAGCTCCAGTCGGCGCTCGACCAGGTTATACAGGCTCTGCTCTGCAACAAGCCCAAGACGTCCCCGTGTTGCTGCTCGCTCATTGGCCTGGGCAATGAGCCAGCCTGGAAAGTTGCTTGATCCAACATAGGTAATTTTACCCTGGGCGATGAGACGATCCATTGCTTGCCAAATTTCTTCCATGGGCGCAGATCGGTCAATGTGGTGCATCTGATACAGATCGATGTGGTCAACACCAAGACGTTTCAGACTGGCATCACAGGCCATCTGTATGTGCCGGGCAGACAGGCCCCGGTCATTGATGCTCGGTGACATCGGCTCGTGAACCTTGGTTGCCAGCACCAGCTCATCGCGTCTGGAGCTGTCCTGGGCGAGCCACTTGCCGATTATTGTTTCTGTGGCGCCCACGCCAAGCTCGCCGCCGTACTGGTCAGCCGTGTCCACAAAGTTAATGCCATTTGCGAGCGCCTTCGACAGAATCCGAAAAGAATCCGACTCGGAGGTGCGGGGACCAAAATTCATGGTTCCAAGGCACAGCTCGCTGACCTGCAGGGCTGAACGGCCAAGAGGGCGATAGTTCATTTAAGACTCTCCGTTTAAGACGCTGCGTTGTATCTTACAACTCAGGGGGCTCGCATGGTGGCACCGGTTGTGAGTTCTGCGTTTGAGTCTGTCACGCAGAATCGGGCAAGATACCGGGCACGCTCAGACAACTTCAGATAGTCCGCATAGGCAATCCCTGGCACAACAGGTTCGTGAAACCAGGGGGCGTAAAATTCAAGGTTGGGAATAGAACGGGGTTCTTCGGACAGGTTTGGCGTGCCGCCGTGCCAGGCCCGCACATCGCGAAACAACACGGCTCCCGCCGGCGCTGGACAAACCGTACTTAAGCGCATCCATTCCGGTTCTGCAGCAAGGCCTGGAATTGGCTCTCTGGAACCTTGAGTACCGGGTATCTGTCGAGTTGGACCGTTTAACCGGGTGAGCTCCTGAGGCAGGAAGTTGGCGCAGATATAGGGGCAGGGCAGGTCTCTGATGGTCAAGTGTCCCTGGGGATCATGGAAGGCACTGAAAGGTGATTCGCTATCACTTGTCCAGTCTCGTACATCCGAGTGCAGGCGCTGATATTCAGTAGCACCGGCTAAGCAAAAGTCACCGCTCGCCGCTCGTAACGAGTAGTTGGCGGACCCAAACAGCGCGCTAACGATGGTGCTCAGCATCGGCAACTCCAACAGCATCTGCCAGGCCGGTCGATGCAGTTGACTGCGAGTTAAGCTACAACCTCCAAAAGAATAGCGCTTGGCACCTCGATTGCCGTGATGTTCGCCATCCAGGGCGACAATCTCTTCGATAACCTCGGCACAGCCCTCTGCGAGTCTGCTTATCTGCTCGCTGTTCAGAATATTTTCAACCAGCACAAAGCCATCACGCTGAAATAACCTAACGATGTGTTGTAGATTATCTGGCCCAACGATTTCCAGGCCCGTGAGACCGTTGTTTGATTCAAGATGAGCACGCAGCGCAGCTACCTCGGGGTTGTTACGGCTTTGCTCGGTCCAGCCTGATAAGCGAGATGAATTTGTCATGGAAAGCTACTCAATAGTCATCGTCACGAAGCGTGACGCAGCGTGTGCGACAGGCTCAGTTCGCTAGTCTATCAGGCCCCCTAAAACAGTCAGCGCTGAATGCAATACTCCAGCGAAAAGCGCTAGGCTTAACGTCTATCTGAGTGACTACTGGACCGACCTATGAACGTTGATGAACTGCTGGACCAGCTTTTTCGATCAGGCAAAGAATTTGCCCAGAATGCCCAAGCGAAGGGTGAAGAGCTTAACCACAAAGGCAATAAGGCTTTTGAGGACTTTGTTGAGGAAAAGCTGGGCTTTGAGGCAGATTCTGATGCTGGCCGAGCCACCAAAGGCGCAGCTGCCGGAGCCGCGCTGTTGCTGTTACTTGGTACTCGCGGTGGTAGATCATTGACAGGCTCGGCGCTGAAACTTGGCAGTCTGGCCGCACTGGGAGGGCTTGCCTACAAAACCTTTCAGGATTGGCAGACACGACAAACGGATGCCAATCAACGTGGCGGGATACCCGTTGGTGAACTGACGGGACCCGCCGCACAACAGCGTGCAGAGCATCTTCTGGCGGCCATGATCGCCGCCGCTAATGTCGATGCCACGATAAGCGATACTGAACGACAAAAGTTGATGGAGCAGTTGTCACAGGTGCAGACCGGGGGAGATGCGCAGGGCTATCTGGAGCGCGCTTTGGAGGCCCCGTTGTCCATCGACCAGCTGGCAGCTTCCGTCGATTCACCAACTTTTGCGGCCGAAATGTACCTGGCTGCAGCAACCGTTGTGGATGCTGAGAAACCAGACAATCGTCTCTGGCTTGACGAGCTTGCCCGCGCATTAAATGTTGATGAGCAACTCGCGGCCGACTTGCGCACACATCCGAACTCTTTGCGGTAGTTTCTTTGCGGTAGTGCTTTTGCGCTAAAAGAAAGAAAACCGGCGACCCCGAGGCAACGGGGTCCGGTGCTCATCGGGCAGTTGGCATAAGCGATTCATGCGACTCACACTGCCGTCTGCGTACTCCCAGACCAGTTGCTCATCCTCCAGGTAGCGACGGACAACTATGGGACCCCATCCCAGAACGCGAAACTCCAGAACTCCCTGGTTCCATAACGCTCCCGCGGAAGTTCGAGGACAGTATTCCTTGTCTCCGATCATGAAGAGCACGCTACCTTGTGTGTCATTTGAGGTGAAACCGCCGGTGCTGTTGGGACCAGAGTCATGAATCAGTCCCGCGGTGGTGACCACTACCCGCGAGCCACACTGTTCCACACGCTCGATGTGACCCACCTTGCCACTGACAACCTGCCACAAGCCCCGAATGTCAGTGGCACCGTCGGCAAGGGGTTCAGTGCAATCCCGCAATACAGGCAAGGGAAAGTGGTCGTATCCACAGCCTGGTGTATTGCCCTTGGGTATTTCTGCAGCCGTTTTGCCGCTGCCATCGAGCGCCGGCAATACGCAATAGTTAATAAGGCTGCCGTCACCAGCGAGTGTTTGCGGCTCAATAGTCAGCTCTGGACGAGGCGAAAAATAGACAAACACAAACAGGCCAACAGCAAGGATCCCCAGGCCAATGAACAGTTTACCCAGCACCCTCAAAAACAACGCCATTGATCTGTTCACAGTCTCAATCCTTTTTTTTATCGAGCGCTTTTGGGAGTTTTCGAAGACTCCTTAAGTGCCTTGGTATGCAATGATACTGGCCCGCTCAAGAGCCCAAACAGCGCATCGATCAACTGTTGAAAAAACAGGTCGGCCTGCATACCGCGAAAGGCATTCTTCTGTAGCGCCTGGTGATGCATGGATGCAGAGCTCAATCGAATCGCTGCTGCCAAACGTGCTTTGTAGTCTCTCTCATCAAGATGGGGTAGGGCATCTCTAAGTAACTGACCCAGCTCCTGCGCACTCTTTGCAGAGCCTGCGTACTTGATAGCTGAGGAATCACTCAGCGCCAACCTGTGTCCAAAGGCCTTTATATATCGCCGAAACTGCGGATCATCCCGGGCGAGCTCAAAAGCCGGAGCAACCATTAGACTGGACAGATCCCGGAGCTCAAGTGCGTCGCTATGCTCTAGTAGTGCTGCAAGTAACTCAGCGCGTTTCTGCTGGATCTGCTCGCCGCGTTCCTGGTGTATGGCTTGCAGCAAGCCACTGAGATTCTTGAAGTGGTACTGCAGTGCAGATTCGTTTTTTTGTTCCGCCGCCGACACAATGTCGCGGATGGAGACATTTTCAACACCATGTTCTGCGATCAGTGTTTCTGCAGCACGCATCAGTGAGTTTTTTGTTGCGTCACTACGCGCGCGCCTTCGTTCGGGTGCATGCTCGCGTACGTTGGGAGGGCTGTTCTGGGAACTCACCTCAGGTTCTCCTCAAGAGCTCTTTGGCGACTCGCCAAATTCGATCTTGCCCCCAACAGGCAAAGGCACTATCTGAATCGCCTCCGGACACACGGAAGCTGGGTACGCCCCATAGATTTTCGGCCATCATGGCGTCCAGGTTTGACTGCAACTGAGACTGCCATTGGTAATCACCGGCCATTGCATTCAATTGTACCCAATCAAGACCCGCATTCTTCACCACTCGTTTCAGACCAGCTTCCTTGGTGACATCAATTCCCTCAAACCAGGCCGCCTCCAGATAGGCGGTGACATAGTCCATTCCACGCTCCAGCGCATCAGCGGCAGGAAACAGTGCAAAGGCGCGTTTCACCGGTTCACCAAACGGATCGACAACCTTGCCAAGGGGCGCACCCCGTTCGCGCCCCTCGCGTCCGGCGTCGGTAATGATGTATCGCTGCTTCGCCTGCGGTGCAGGGATGCCGCGCATCAACATGGGCATTACCGGGCGCACTTTCAGCTCGACGCCACTATTGCGCACTAGATCGACCACTCTTTGATGTCCTATGGCGGTATAGGGGCTACGCAGCGACGGAAAGTACTCAAGTGTAATACCGGTGAGATCCTGCCCGGTAAACTCAGGGCTCGGTGGCTCGGGCACCACCAGAGGACCTGCACCAAAGCCCTCTGCAATCAGACGGGTTTCCAGCGATCGCAGGCGATCAAGCCCCCAGAACCACTCGCCGTCAAAATAGAACATCGCGCCCTGATAGTGCTGCAAAGACCGGCGCAGCTCATTGCCTGTGGCGAGCGCTTGTTCGCCGGTCTGTGTCGATATCGTTGAGCTTATGTTCTTGCCGCTCCAGAGTGCCTGACCCACCTTGAATGCTTCTGACGCAAAACTGGCGGTATCAGGGCAAGCTGCCAGAGCATTGTTTGCGGCAGCGATCTGATCTGTCTCTGGTTGCTTGAGTGCTGGCGCAAACTCAACCCCATAGTCTGGTGCCACGTTGATGGCGTCTTGCATCGCCCAACTCGAAAAGTGCTGACTGCTGCCCTGATAAGTCGGGTCGGGAGTAGATACCAGGTAGCATTTAAAGGGCAAACGGTAACGTTGGGTCAGCGCACTGAGCTTCTGAACAGTAAGATGACTGTAGGGGTCGTCAACCTGATGAAAGTAGTAAACCTCAGGAGCCCGCTTGGTACTTTTGCGGCGTTTGATTGCTTTGCGCCGAACACTCTCAAGGTGCTCAAGCGACGAGAAGCGCCTCATCGCCATGGAACGGAGAAAGGTCTTAGGGGTCATGAATGACGATGTCCGTTGAATTTCTCGGCAGATCAAAGCGATGCAGGTCTTTGGCCAGCACAACGCTTTTAGGCAGATCACGCAAGAACATCTGGGCAGCAATCGCATTCGGCGGCACGGGCACCATATGGTAGAACACCAGTTGTCGAATGCCTGCAGCGGTGGCCGCAGCGGGCAGGGAAGTGGTGTCGGCGTGGTAGTCGATGACATCCTTCATGATTGTCGACATTACAGGTACATCATTTGCTGATGCGGCCTCAATCATCGGGTCGAGCAAGGTACGAGATAGCGCGTCATGGAACAACAGATCTGCGCCTTCTGCGGCTTTGAAGAGATTCTCCGAAGAGTTGGTATCGCCAGAGATCACAACTGACCGTCCGCCATAATCCACTCTATAACCAACAGCAGGAACAATGGGCGGATGCTCAACACTAAAGGAGCGAATTGTCAGTGCTTCGTCTTGCCAAACCACCGTTCCAGGTTCTGCGGAATTGGCAACCATTGCGCCGTATTCAGTAGGCAACAGTGCCTCCCCGTGATGGGCGCTGCGGTAACCGCGGTCAAGTTTGTAGGCCATGTTGAAACCCGCAACAACGCGCTCGACGCCAGGCGGGCCAAAGACGTGCAAATTATCGGCTCGGCCCTGTACCCAGGAGGCAAGATTAACATCGGGCAGGCCAGCAATGTGATCAGAGTGATAATGCGTAAGAAACACGCCCTTGAGACGATCCAGTGGTAACTGGGCCTGTCGAATGCGTTGTGGTGCGCGCGCACCAACGTCAAACAGAAACAGGTGTTGCGGCGTAACTACTGCAATGCACGCCTGGGCACGCTCGGGGTCGTTACCCAGTGGGGATGCGCTGCCGCAAACCACAACTCGCAATCCATCAAAAGACTCCGGTTGTTGACTCATAACCTGATTAACGACCCGCTTGAAAACAAAGTCCTGGCCACTTTGCGTTTTCAGTGCCACAAAAATAATGGCAGCGGCCAACAGTCCCAGTCCGACAATCACATAAAGTAGTTTTTTCACAAATACCCCAAGAGAATCTGTTAGAGCAGAAGAGCTTCGCAGCCCGTACCTGCCAGCAACTCATCAACCTGAGCCTTCGAGGCGGCATCAAGTTTACGATATTCTGCGTTGATCCATTGCAAACACTTGGCTTGATAAGGAAAGGTGGGCTGCTGCCAGGCTTGACCGTCAATGGTGGTTTCCATCTGCTCACTGCCGGCCTGAATTGCTTGTGCATTGGCAAGTAAGGCGGGCACATAAGTGCGACCGATCTCGGTGAGCAAATCCTGCAGTGCGGCGGCGTCTTCTTCGAGGCGCAACCAGCTGTCTTCTTCAGCAGTCTGTCCTGTGAGGTCATCCACCAGATCAACCCAGGCAAAGACTCTGGGCGCATTTTTCAGACACACCGCTGCCGGCGTTGGATCAAAGCCGGCGAGCTGTGTGAGCTGCGCATAGATTCCAAAATCAGCAGACGAGGGGCGGCCACCAAGGACAAACTTTTGCCGCTCGATCAGGCGATCCATAATGGCGAGAAATCGGCCATAGCTTGCCTCAATGACCGGCGCAGTCACATCGTTTGAACCGACTACGTACAGTCGTGAAATCTGCCGCTCGGCAACATAGGCTTTAAACTGAACCAGCTTCTCTGCCGGTGCCTGAATGTTGGTCCAGTGGGGCAGTATTGTGGCGGCCATATCGATATCAGCATCGTAATACCATCGATAGTGGAACATGGCCTTGGTTAGCCACTCATCAGCGTAATCTTCGATTAGGTAGTTAAGGAATCCAAGGACCGGGTTCTGCGGTACTGCGGCTCGGCCTGTATATTCGGCCTCCAGGCGCCGAATTAGCGGGGTAGAGTCAACCACAGCCTCAATCTCACCCTTGCTGTCCGGCAAGTAGAAGGTCGGCAACAGCGCTACCTTGGCTTCAGGTAGCCCATAGGCGGCTCCCTGGTCGCCAACCAGGAGCTGGTACGGGATATGCCGATAGCGAAGGTAGGCCAACATCTTTCGGGTATAAGGTGACCCTGGCGCACCTTTGAATTTGATCGCATCGGGTGTGGTCATTGGAGTGCCTTGAGATTGAACCTAATGTAATGACATACATTATTATATGTGGCGTGTCACTTTTTCAACCAGCACACCGCACAGCAATAAAGCAGTAATAGAGCACCGATAAAGGAGTGACATCATGCTGACCCCCAAATTCGAAGAGTTTCTGCGCCAACATCGATGGGCAGTACTGACCACCCTGCGCGCCGAAGGCAGTCCAGTCAGTTCTGTAGTGGCTTATGCCTGTGAGGGTGAAGAAATCGTTGTGAGTACCCCCGGCGCCACATTCAAACGGCAATCCATTGAAACGGATTCGCGCGTTAACCTGTGTGCAATCAGTAACCAGGAGCCGTTTAATTTTGTGGCGCTGGAAGGGCGGGCAGTCGTTCAAACCACTGCGCTTGAGGCTTCTACAAGCAGGGTTTTTGAAGCAATCCAGGATGTGGGTTACGAATTGCCCGATCCCCTCGACGAGTGGCTTGTGAAGCAAAAACGAGTTATTTTGCGAATCACGCCCAGCAGAGTTCATGGGGTTATCCGGTGATTCTCAGAGTTTTACTCAAGTTGATTAAAGTTGACTGAAGGAACTGAAAAAGAGTTGCGTAAAAAACCTGAGCTGGCCGACTATCATCGCTTTCTCTGGCGCGATCTGTGCATTGTTTTTGTGGCCATAAGTCTTTGGTGGAATAACGCACAGCAGGAACTTACTGGTGCGACGGCTCTTTTGTGCGGCGTCCTGACCGGCGTGTGCGCGATGCAACTTCACGAATGGGGTCACCTGTGGGGTGCATTTCGAAGCCGCGCGGATATCTATGCGCCACGGCACTGGTGGCACCCATTCATGTTTAGCCTGGATCATACAACGAACACAAGAGAGCAATTTCTTGCGGTTTCCATTCCAGCATTCATTGCGACTGCCCTCTACATCAGTGTTTTCTGGCTGGTCTTACCTCGTGAACAACTCGCAGGGCAAACTGCCTTAACGATGAGTAGCATTACGGCCTCGCTCACACTGTTGATCGAAGTGCCACTCTTTATCCGTGTTTATTGTGGGGGTTCGGTGCCAGCTGTTGAGCTGTTTTCTCGACAGGATTAATCAATGCTCTTGGTTTGCTTCCAGTTATCCATGTAGATTCTTATTTTCGCCAGTTCACCATGGTCCAGCCAAACGCCGTGTTGATTAGGACAGGTGTTAATAATCACTCCTGAGTTACCCTGATAGTTCACAGGTTCTAACAGGGAGTCACAGCTGGGACAGTGAAGCTCGCGGTCATGCTCAACCTTGGGCACCCCCATAGATCCTGTCGTCTCAAGCACCTGTTTTACCACCTCGGGCGGCCAGGCATGTTCTGGGGAATAAACGATCCGTGCCAGTTCGTCATCGTCGAGCCAAACACTGATACATTCGGCACACACATCAATTTCTACTTGCTCGTAGACGATTTCACGCATCATCCCGCAACGATTTAAGCACTGCATACCTGGCCCTTGGGTAAGTTGATTGATTTAGACAGATTGAACGACGGACAAACGCGGTTCATGATAACCCAGTCCAATCCCCTGTTGAGCCCAAGTAGAGCCCAAAATGATGCGCGCGATTTTGAAGAGTAGCGGTTGTTTGATCATGCTTGCGTACAGCGCGCTGGCGACCTGCGCTCAGGCTATTGATCAAACCGCCAGATCTTTCACCTTCGAAGCAGAGCGGGTTGTCGCTATCGGGGATGTGCACGGGGCATTTGAGGCATTGCAGCGTCTTCTACGGTCCAATCAACTCATCGATGGTGATAATCGCTGGATAGCGGGCACAACGCACCTGGTAAGCCTGGGGGACATGCTCGACCGTGGCGCTCGGTCGCGTGAAGTAATGGATCTGTTCCGTGATCTGCAAGGTCAGGCCAGTGCGGCGGGTGGGAAGGTCCACGTTTTGCTGGGTAACCATGAGTCCATGAACCTGCTGGGCGACTTGCGAGATGTCAGTGACGCCGAGTTTGCGAGTTATCTTGGCACCACAACCGAAAGTGACACCGACCCACTCACTACCTCCCCAGACCCCAGCAAGCCACCTGGCTTTGAAGCGCATCGCGCCGCGCTAGCTCCAGATGGAGAGTATGGCGAGTGGCTGCTGACGTTACCGGTGATGATCAAAATTAACGACACGCTCTTTGTTCACGGCGGATTGCCGCTGCTCGAACAACAAAGCCTGAGCGAGCTGAATCACGCTGCCTTAGAGCAAATCAGGGTGGGAATCACGAGCGGCCAATCAACGCCCCGCAATGCGCCACTATTGGACGATGATGGGCCTCTTTGGTACCGGGGCACGGCGGCATGCCACCCCTTGCTTGAATCGCCAATATTGGCGTCTCAGCTGGCTGCTTTTGATGCTCGTCGCGTGATCATAGGCCACACCCCAACGCCTACCCGACGAGTTCAGTCCCGGCTGCAAGGTCGGGTCACAATCATCGACACCGGAATGCTGAGCTCTGTGTATCGGGGTGATCCCTATTTGTTGGAGCTGACTTCAAATTCTACCAGCGTATTTGATGCAACAGGCCGCCAAAGCACCGTTGAGTGGTGGCACCCCGTATTAGCCTATCCCCCAGAACAGGAGATTGAGCTGCTTGAACGCATTGAGGTTGAACGCACTGAGGTTGAGGGTACTAAAACGCCATCAGAGTTTTTGGACCAGCAATGGGTGAAAGCGAGCAAGCCAGCGATAGCCAGGTTCATTGCCAGTTGGCGGCTGGATCGCGAACTGGGGTTGTGGATGACACCTTTAACCATTGCCGACGCCAACGGAAAACGCTACCTGCAGGTGGTCAAGAAGCAATGGATGACTGAAGGCGAACGCCGCAGCAGTGGACGGAGGAGCTCCAATTACTGTATCCAGGGTCACCAGAATTTGCTGGTCGCTGCGTTTGATGCTCTCCAGGGCGTCACCACAAGATCGCTGGATTCACTCTATGTACACAAGGCCAACGGTAGTCTGCGGCTTGCTCCGATCAGCAAATCTTTTGGCACTTCCTCAACACTCCCGCAGTACGGAACAACGCCAACCATTCCCGATACAATGGCCCAAAAGCTGGCTGAACTCGACAGCGATGGGCTAACCAAATTACTGGGCGATGTGCTTTCAAAGCGTCAAATAAAAGCAATACTCACTCGTCGTGACAAAATTCTGGAGTGGCCCCGCACGGAGCATTCCCTTTGAGAACCTCTACAAGAGTCGCGGGCCCCGCGCTGCTAATTGCCTTGTACTTTGCAGCACTCGCCATGCTCGTGAGCACCATTAGACATTTCTTTCCGTCGCTCGATCCTTACTTGCCCTTTGGCGGAATCACCAAGTTATCTGCAGAAGCAACGCCAGATCTTATTCCTGAGAACCACGGTGAGATTGTGCAGACCTTTGTGCGCGATTTACCTGAACACCATTTTGACTCCTTTACACTGGCGTTTGCGATCGGCGGTGCGCTGTTCTTGATGGTCCCCATCTCCTGGGTGTATTTCATCACCACCCGAAGCAAAAAGATCGATCAATCCTTTGCGCAGACGATCATTGTGCTACCGATAATTGTTGCCGGTATCGCCACCATTGTGCAAAACAGTCTGGCCCTGGCATTCAGTTTGGCGGGTATTGTTGCGGCCGTAAGATTTCGTTTCACCCTTAACGAACCTGCTCATGCGCTGTATATCTTTGTTGCCATTGGAGTGGGACTTGCAGCCGGTATCGGGGCATTAGGTATCGCCTATGTCACAGCACTGGCGTTTGTTGTTGTTAACCTCATTCTTTGGCGAATGAACTACGGAGCAGACTTAACGACCCGATTTTTTGCGTTTCTGACGGGTCGTGGTCGTGACGACAATGAACTATAAGCGTCTCTACGTGAGCGTATTTAGATGTTTGGGATTTGGCCCGTTATGGGGCCTGCTACTAATAGCGGGCTGTACCGAATCGACCGAATCCCCGACGCCACCAAAAACACAGTCGGCAGTGCATACGCAGCAGGAGCAATCAAACGTGATTCGGTGGAAGCTACCGAAAGGGTTGAGAGAGGTTTCGGGGCTCGCGATCGATGAGCGAGGCAGTCTGTACGCGGTCGCTGACGAAGAAGCGGTGATTTATCGCATCAATCCGCTCAGCGGCAAAATTGAATCGGTCTATGCCCTCGGCCGACCAACACTTGCCGGCGACTTCGAAGGCATTGCCTTGCACAATAACTGGCTCTACCTGATCACCAGCGACGGCAAATTAGTCCGTACTTTAGGAGCAGACGACGGGGGTGTTGCTAACTACGAACTGTTCACGCTGCCAATAGCCTGTGAACTTGAAGGATTAGCTACCGATCTTGAACAGCCGTACCTGTGGCTAGTGTGCAAGTCGTTCGAAGACAGCGCACTTTCTGAGCAAATCATTCAGTTGCATGCCTGGTCTATCACCACCGGGCAACTGGCCCCGGAGCGACAACTCAATCTGCAGCTCTCAGAGGTACTCAAGCAGACTTCCCAGCGTCGTTTCAAACCCTCAGGAATCGCTTTTCTTTCAAGTGAGCAGGGTACGCAGTTGCTGGTCATTTCCGGAGCCCAGCGCGCTTACGCCCGCTGGCAGTGGCACAAAGACCAGGTTGAATTCATCGATGCGGGAAGACTGCCCAAAGAGCATAAACAGGCTGAAGGGGTAGAGGTTGCTCCAGACGGTGGCATTCTGATTGCCGATGAAGGTAGCAAAGGGCAGGGTGGCAAAAGCCGTGCGCGGTTGCGTTGGTACGCCCCTGGAGAGCTGTATTGAGTTCAGAGCAAACAACAACCCGGCAGATTGTACTGGTGCACGGCGGCGGCGCGCTGTGCGAACAAGAACGCTATCAGAGTCTATGCCACCAGGCGCTCGAAGCGGGTCTGCGCCGGGACTGGCCCAAAAAAATTCAAGAAAGATTTGCAGAAACTGAGATGGTTATGCCCTGGTATGGCGATCTTCTGGAACCTGTGTTCGATCCAATAGACCCTGAACTCGATTGGCTTGATAGAAAATCGGCACTGACTGATCTAAAAGCACGCGCCAATACCAAGGCATTTCGCAGAACAAACTATGAGCGGTTGCCCGGCAAATCGGCGCTGCCTGAGTTTTTGGCTGACGTTGCCGCACCATCGCTTCGAGCGATCGGTTTAGGCCAGCGGGCGGTAGAGGCTGCGTTACCTGAACTGCGGGCCTATTGGCATGATAACGGTGGTTTCCGCACCCTGGTGAGTCAGCGAATCAACCAGTCGATCCGTGACGCTCTTGATAAGGCAGACTCAGTGGCGCTAATTGCCCATGGTACGGGAGCTGTTCTGGCTTACGATGTCATCTGGAGTTTATCCAAGGAAATGCCTGACAAGAAGCTCAGCCTGTTTTTAACCCTTGGAACGCCGCTTGCAAACAATACGGTTCGCAGCAAGCTAATGGGAAGCAAGAACCCCCTGGAAACGCGCTATCCCGGTAACCTGTTTCAGTGGCACAACGTTGCGGCTGAAGATGACTTTCTTTGTCACGACAAAACTGTGGCTGATGACTTTGCGCCATTTCTTGAGTCACGCAAGATTTCCAAGATCTCAGACCACCTGATTTATAACCTGGCCGTTCGCTATGGTCGCAGTGCGCCGGGTTACAGTGCCGGCTACCTGATCCATCCCAGAGTCGCAGAGCAAGTCGCACACTGGCTTACGAGCGACATCGATTCCTGATTCGTTGATCGAACAAGCCAGGGTTATCCAATGTACTGAAGAACTCTGCCGTATAACGCGTTAGCTTTTTTCGGCGAGATTCGGAAATCTGTGGATACTCTTTAATGAGTGTCTCGATACGCATACGAGCTGTCAGAAAGGCATCGCGCGCGGCGTCGAGTTCTTTGTGGTGAGTACAAAACCCTCGATACAAACGCTGGGTGACCTTGCGCAGCCTTAACTGTGTGGCAGGCAGTGCATAGGGAGGGTCAACAAAGCCGGTGGAATCAAAATCATAAGGTATTGGCAACACAGCACTGTCGGTCCGCAAAGCAATTGAGTTGTGACAGCAGTCGTCTGGCTTGGGTCCTCGAGTAAACGAATAGTCTGTATTGCCTGCGAAATAGGCGAATAAGGCCCCCACACTCGCCTGGTAAGCATCCAGCGACTCGAGAGTAAATTTGGTGTCTGTCGCAAGCGCTGCACCAACCCTCGCAGCCAGCGCTGATTTGTGCTCAATCGCAAACGCCGGCTGAGTCGAGGCTTTTTTGTTGCGCTGTTTTGAGTTGATATAGCTAACGTTGAACCGTCTCACCTGAAAGCTGTTTGGCGTGATCAGGTTGAAAATCCGATACAGCAAATACTCGCTATGCAATCTGTCATTGTACGGCGTTCGTTTGTTACCCAACGCAGCACAGTGCGTAACCAGCTTTAGTTTGTCTTGCCCTGCAAACAGGGTGTTCACAGTTTGCTTTCGGCTAAAATTCAGCCGTAGTGGGGGGAACGCGCAGGTTTCCTTGTCGCGTCGAGACTTTCCGCGCGGTCGCACCTTGATCGGCATTAATTTTCCAGAATTAACCGGAGTTGTTTCCCTTGCCTCTATCGATTGAGGCTGCTCAGAAACTATCTGTGAACCTATCTGTGAACCTATCTGAGAAACCACCTGTATTGACGCCTCGTAATAAGGTGGAGCGAGTTGTCGATCTCGTGCCAGCGTACCCCAATCAGCAGTGAGTTGAATATCAATCGGTTCATGAGAAGCAAACAGTGGCTGTAAAACTGCAGGTTTTGCATGGGTCGGCGCCGCCAGCAATAAGTGCGCAAAACCAGACAAGAAAGCAAGCAGAATCACGTTCACAAATCAGCCCCTCAAGGTTGTACGCTGGTTTGATCCCAGTTTAAGGCTTGGCCACGAGCTTCGCCTTCTCGAAAATAGCGCCCGGCACAGGAAAAATCCAACGCCCCACAATCCAGAAGTTCAGCAAAAGACATTGACGCAATATGCAAATGCCAGCGCCCCTCACCAGGTTCTCCCAGCTTTTGCCGCACCCCGTCAATGAGCTTTTCGCGACTGCCCCGGGCCGTTTGGTTCAGTATCAATGATATTGATCGAGCCGCCACTTTGAAAAGCGGCAGAATCCGGTTGCTCTTTGGCGACCAGTTATTATCGATGACGTCTGAATTATTAATCACCAATACAATTTCAGCCGGCGCCAATCGATTGTTTTTATCCATGGTTTCCACCGTGTTCAGGAAGTCGGCATAGAGGCTTACCAGTTCACTGTCGCCGACATCGCCAAAAACCTGGGTACGTACACCGGCGTCGATGTGCCAACTTACCCGGTTGAAGGGCAGTGGTTGATCAGAGGCAAATTCTGGCATCACTATTTTCTGCGGAGGGAAGGCACCAGGCACAGACGTTGCGGCAACCAGAACCTGATGATACAACTCAAGCCAGGAGTGGCGCTCTTCGTCTGTTTCCGATCGTAGGTATTTTTCAGCGATACCTGTCAGATTCCACTTCACCAGCTCACCCGTGCCAATTTCAACGGTTGCAACACACAACAGTCCAGGTTGCACTCGCTGCGCCACCGCTTCGAGCTGTGCAGGTCCAATGGTAGCGTCTAGCGTTCGATGCAATCGGCCGTTACTAAACTTTGACGAGGCGAGGATAGGCCACAATAGGGGGATGCGCCGGCGATATACGTCCTTGCTGCGGATGTTCTCCATCACTCGCTTCATGCCGGCGTAGTCGGAAATGTAGGCGTAGGTCGATAACAGCGCCCCAACACTCACCCCGGTAACCACGTCAAAGCTGCGGGGTTGCTCTAGCTGAGACTGCCAACCTACAAGAAAGCCAGCCCCCCATGAACCTCGTGATCCGCCGCCGGAAAGCGCGAGAAGACTGGCGCCGTGCGCATCTTCTGCTGCACTGCGCTGCATAAGAGAGTCGCCAATCTCATGAAAAGCGTCATCAACCGTGTCTTGATCACACCATAGTGAGTTGTGGGATTCGAAGGTACTGGCTTGTGCCGTCCACATGCAGACCGGCCCCAACAACAACCACAGCGATACGCAGAGCGATTTGTGAAGCATAGTGTTTGCGGTCGTTGTGGAAATTTATACCAGTATGCCTATTTGTAGGAAGACTCCGCCAGTGCAGCAGAGCCTCGATAGGGGGCGCCTGGAACAGCGCCCCCTGGAGGAGGTCGACTTCCAGTCTTAGCTCATAATTTCAGTAACTGCCTTTTCAGTTGTGGTTGCTTTTGATCGGACCGCCGGGACGCTCTGATCTGGAAACTGCTCGAGCAGGGTCGTTACGGCTTCATCTATCAGCTCTGGCGCCATAAAGTTCTTGCTGAGTCGCTTGCTGGCAGAACCATGCCAGATGGCTTCCTGGCTTTCGGTTTCAAAGACATTGAGCACCAACACACCCTCTGTGTATTCCTGCACGTCTATGCGTGAGCTAACGCCACCTAATCCTCGACCAAATCCGGCTCTGTTCGCAAACCCAACGCGACGACCAAAGCCTCGACGCGAGAATCGACCACGAGAACTGAGTCCGACAGAATTGGTGAAGCTACGAACACGAAATTCATCGTTGGCGCCGATGGCAGCAGACACAACAAAGTCTGCATCGGCCAAATCGACCTGCCGATAGCCCTTGTCGGTCAATTGTTGATCAATGGCGCGGCGAATGCGCTCACCATTGACTGGATTCACTACCTCCGGTGCGTGGAGACTGCTTTGGGAAAGACCGCCGTCCAACCAGGCGTAGGTCTGAAAGGAGTCGATTCTATTGTCTGACACAGAATCTACATTGCTCGACAATGTCGTCGCACAGGCCGTCAACATTAGCAGCGATCCAGCGATGCTCAGGGACTTCAAAAACCTCATTCTACCGCTCATGGCGGTCATCGCCGGCTTTATCCAGTTAGCTGCGATTCGCCCGAAACGTCGGTAACTCGGGGATTTTAGGGTGATAGTGGCTATGTTCATCATCAACGGCCTCGTTTTCACTTGCTTGAGTTTGGATAGACTGCGTTGCTGTGAATTGGTTCGTCGATTTTGTCCTAGCACAGGAATTAACCAAATTGGAAGCCGTTCCGAAAAATAATTTGAACTGTTCTTGAATAGCGACTCTAACCTTGGGCAGGGTCGATAAATATCGCCCAGCAGCACAAGCGCCAGGAGGCCGTTATGACAACTCAAAGTTCCAATAACATCGATAGATCAATGGCAACGCGACGTACAACCTCTCTGCACCGGGCTGTAGCAGCGCTGCTGTGCAGCGGGTTCCTGGCGTTTAGTGCTCACGCATCAGACTACACCTCAGACTACGCATCAGACTTTGTGCAAACCGCTCAGTACGCCGGTGATGAGGTTGTCGGGCTCGAGCAGGTGACGTATCGCGGCTACCGTCGTGGTTTCCGAAGTGGCTCGCGAGGTTATTCAAAGCGTCGCTACTCTCGGCGCGGGTATAGCCGTCGCAGCTACTCTCGCCGCGGTTATTCTCGACGAAACTACAGTCGTAACTACTATGGTTACTCACGCGGCAACCGATACAACAATCGCTATCGTACGTATCGCTACTAACAGCTCATCAGTTTAGATTCGCGGGCACTTCTCAGTCACGGATAACCTGAGAAGTGCCCGCGAAACTTCTTACTCACCGTACTCTCTGTCAAAGCTACCCAGCAAAAGCACTGCCGTCTTGGTAATAGCCCTCAGGAATCAGCAGACCTCGCACCAACAGCGCATAAGGACTGCCGTCGGCAGTTAAATGTTCAGCAATCATTTGTAGCGCATCGCCAAGGGCTGTGCCGCCAAAAATCCAGGCATTCAGGGCATCATGATTGGGCGCCGCATCACCGGGTTGAGCAGCGATCGCCTCGTGGTAGAAGGTGCGCATATCATCCGCCAGATGTCTCACCAGCAACGGCATATCAAAGGCCCACTTAACTCCCGCGTCAGGCGCCTGGGTTAAGTCACCACTCTCAGCGATCTGCGCAAGCGCTAACGCCACGGCCTCCACCTGATCCGGTTCAGCCCCAGTGATACCAAAGAGTGTTCGACCCCGGGCTGTGCGAGTTTCAGCGGACCAGGGCGTCAAGCGCGCCACTTCCGCCTGAAGTCGCTGTGCGATGGAATCATCCGTATTCACAGCAAAACTAACCGGACAAACCCATTGTTCAGCGTCGGCTTCAGCAGGCGCTTCGATTGGATAGTCCTCAATGGTTGGTTCTTTGGCGGTGGCCAGCATGTTCAGCGATGCCCGTATCACCTGCTTTTGAAACTCAGGATCTTCAGCACTGCCAAATGGCCGTCCGAGCGCAAACGGAACCCACAGCGCGCGGGGTGGGCGAACGGCTTCGCTCTGTTCCCGTATAAGACTTATCGACGCGCAAGCAACACCAGCACGCTCTATGTAGTTGGCCAGGGCGCCCACGGCGCCCGTGCAGATAGGTCAGACCGGCACCATCAGGGCAACATCTACACCGTCTTTGAACAGTAATTGCCCGACCTCTTCGCCGGTCTGAGCAAGCGCTTCATGGTTGGGCTGGGCCCCCATAAAGGAATAGTGCCAGTTGGCAACGCCCCCAACCTCGCCATCGGCTGCCATTTCGCGCAATCTGTCGAGCGGGAACCAAATATTTGGATCTTGCTGAAAGGCGCTCCGATCGAAGTTGGTACTGATGTGTGACACCACAACATCTGCAAAATCAACATCGCCCGGCAGTAACCGATAGTCTACGGCACCAGGCACAAAAGGCGCATCACTCCGGCGATGGAGTCCGGCGGTTGAGATGATGGCAACAGTAGACTCTTTCAGTGGCTTTGGCGTAATCCAGGGTGCCGCGGCAACAGGTTTCATAGCCGCCGCACGAGCCCGCATGTGCTTGGCCTCGGCCTCGTGTAAATCTGTGAGTCGAACCATTTGGGCACCTAAACCTTGTGAGTTGTCTACTGATCCAGATTACCTACTATAAACGCTTAGAGCCCGGCATCCACTGGGTTATGGGTTTCTAAAAACGCATCAATAGCCTTGAGCGTCGCAACGCGCGTGTCGCTTCCTGACAGCCAATGATCCTCACCTTTCAGGGTCAATAGTTCTACTTTTTTGCCCGCCTTCTTCAGTGCAGACGCCATGCGTTTACTTTGATTGAGTCGGACAACACTGTCATCTCTACCGTGAATCAAAAGCACGGGCGCCTGAACAAGGCGTGCCGAATTGACCGGGGATATGGCGGCGATCTGTTTTCGGTCCTCGCGAGCATCCCCAATCAGCTCCTCCCAGTACGTCAGTGCCCAACTGGTCTTCGGATTATAGTGCCGTTCATCCCGGAGCATTTTAGGCAGATCAGATACTCCGGCTACTGAGACAGCACAGCGGTACAAATCAGGCGTGAAGGCCGCTCCGGCAAGTGCTGAATAGCCACCAAAGGATGCGCCCATAATGCACACTCTGTCCGGATCGGAGTAACCCGCATCTACCAGCAGCTTTAGGCCATCCGTAATATCGTCCTGCATGAGTTGCCCCCACTGGCCGCGCCCCGCCATCATGTACTCTTTGCCATGACCAGAAGAACCACGAAAATTAGGCTGGAAAACAAGATAGCCTTTGCGCGCAAAATACTGGGCCCACCAGTCAAATCTGATGCGGTCATAGCTTTCCGGCCCACCGTGGGGAAACACCAAGGTGGGCAGGTTAGGGGGGGATTCGTCCCGTTGAAAGCCGGCAGGCCAGGTCAACACCGCCGTTAGCTTTGTGCTGTCCCGAGCCGGATACCTGATGGCCGATATTCTTCCAACCTGAGCCTGTTTGATTGTGGGGTAACCGCTGGCGATGGGGGTCATCGATCGGGCGGCGGCGTTATACAGGTAGTAGTCGTTTACACCGGCGTTGCCACTCACTTCGAAAATAACCGTGTCGTTATTCTGCGTCGCAGATAACACCGATATGCTGCTAGCTTGAAAATTTTTGGAAACACCGGCCATCAAGGCTTGCCATTCAGGATTGAGGTAGTGGTATTCCGGTATCGGTCCACTCAGTGCCACCCCCAGATATTCCCGGTGCTTACCTGCAAGCAACAGTCGATCAATGTCTTTGTCAGTCTGCTGAAACTCTGGAGCGCTTAGTGCGCCGTCTAGCAGAGAAATTTTGCGCACCGCGTCTCCCGTTGCGTTGCTTTCGATATAAACCAAAGCAAGGTTATCCGAGGTAATCCCCTGGATAGAAATATTGGGAATTTCAGTATCTTCTTCATAAATTACATAGGGCTTATCCTTCGAATAAGACCAGATTTTGTGTTTTGCATTGGAGGCATCAAAATCTTCTCGGGCAAGGACTTTGCCATCCGCGCTGACAAACCAATCCACAGTGTAAGATTTACCACGGGCCAGGGTTTTCGACCTGCCGGTATTAAGGTCAGCCCTTAAGAGGTGTTTTTGGGGATTCTTTTGGCCGATAAAGGCTGGCATATAAACTTCATTTTTTTCGACATTGATGCCAACGATCCGGCTCAATCCTCCCTGCGCCAAATAGAGATCATCGGTTTTCAACAACATCGGTTTCATCTCACGAGTGTCGATTTGATACGAAACCGCGGTGTCTTGCTCCCACTTACCGCGAAACCGGATGTCGGAGCGTGTTTCCGAGACCGTTAGAATGACGTGCTTGTTGGTCGCAAAGTAAACACTTCTGGCTTTGAGCTTGCTGGCGTTTGCTCCCCCGACAACGCGCTTTTCAGCAGCATTGAACACCACAAAGAATTCTTCACCTTCACTGCGCTCAATATAGGCGTAGTGCGCGCCATCTGGAGACACAGAAAAAGCACGGTACTTGGGCAGTTGTCCGTACTCCATTGCGAGATCCTGGGCGCCGATTGGGCTGGATAGGAACACGCAAATAAAACTCAAAGCACAAAAATTGAGAATCCTGTGTGTCATTTTCTTCTTCCCTGTCCGATATCAAGTAACCTACATGCGTGGCTGTGAGTTTAGTGAACTAAACTGTCTTGCACGTTTCCATTCGGGCTCTCATATCAAGCTTCCATACCAAGCTTTCATACCAAGCTTTCATACATGACATCTGAGTCGCCTTGGTCCAGTCTACTGTGCTAAAAAGCTATACGAAATTCCAGGGTATACAACACAGAACCACAACAGAGTCACATGGACGTCTACTTATGACCCAAAAGAAGCACACCAGACAAAACCACGCCGGTTTCTGGATTGGCCTCGCATTGATCAGCGCGCAGGTGAGCTGGGTTCCCACTGCAAACAGCGCCGCGGCCACAGAGCAACCCGCCTGGTTTAAAACGGCCATGGCAAAGGAGAAAAAGAGGCTGCGTCGAGGTTCAAAGTTTGTTCTGGACGGGGATGTGTTAACTGGAAAAATACCCGGCAAAATTATTAGCCGGCCCGAAAAGTCTGAAGGATCCTGGTATTTCTCTTCAAACATCGGGACCGATTCGCCACTGGAGTGTGCGTACTACGAAGAACCTCTTAACATAGCTCAGGCAACCAGCGAGGTGGCTGATAACATTGTCGCAGCCATGGTAAATGTACATGGTCCAATGAAATCGAAAGCGTTGATGGCGGCTTCGGTTGGTCACAACGAGGGGCGTCCTGTGCTGGCGCTGGAATGGCTCTACACAGTAGGCAAAGAGAACAACGTTCAGGCTGGGCTGGCAAAAGTACGCAGCACCACAATCGGCGATACGGTGTTGTTGTGCTGGCACAACGAGTTGGGCTATCGGGAGACGTTTGAGCGTGCCTTCGATTCCGTGGTGAGCTCAGCCAAAGGTGTAGAGGTGGAAACGCCGTACTATCAGTCGCTATACCTGCAATCGCTCGACGACAAGCCCATTGGTTTTGTTCAAATGAGTTTTATTGAAGACGCAGATGGGGATACCCGCAGCACCGTGGTTAATGCCTCGCTTTTGGCAGTCGATAACAAAACGCTAAGCACAACCGACTCAGCTACTGTAGGTTACTCAACGCCTACCGGCAGCCTGATCAACGCGCTTGCCAGTAGCGCCAATAATGGGGAAACCACTTTTAATCTGAAACTGGACCCGGTTGAAGGCGAGCAGTGGCGTGTCAGTGGCGAGTATCAAGGCAAAGCACTGGATGTGCCGCTTCAGTCCGGCGGCGACATCATTTCGGAGCTTGGCCAGGTTTTGGCGATCGCTGCATTGCAACAAACAGCCGATCAGAATGAGGTCGTTCTCAATACCTGGTTACCGGATGTTGACCCCACTAAATTCATACCGGCTGAGATTGTACTCGACGCCAAAGATCCCTCCAGCGGACAGATGGCAGTGAGCGGCATTGAAATGAGCGTGAAGCTCGATGACTCAGGAAATATGCTCCAGGGCACGGGGAAGCTTGCCCAGTTTGAAGTTGGCGTTGAACTGGTTTGGGAGCAGGGTAAACTTCCAGGGCCGCAAAAATAGATGCCAGCCTTTTTTGCTCCAGTATCTTTGTTGATAGGGTTGATAGGGTTGATAGGGCTTCCCAGTATGGCGCTGGCCCAGAGCACAGTCGAAAACGACAACAAGACGCAGGCGAGTGCCCCTGGCTACTACCTGGCAAATATCGAGGTTATCGCCGGATCGCTGTCAGAGCCGCTTGCTGCTGACTCTCCACTAACCCTTGACTTACACTCTAGCGATGTAGCCGGCCTGAGAGCTCAGCTGGTCGACACCAGCAACCTTGATATTGTCAACGCAAGTGAAGGTAGTCTGCGAATACGCCTTTCTGCTGGCGCCAAACTCACCCGTCCGCCATCGCCACCTGATCATGCCGCCAGCTGGGTGATCGACTATGACCAGCCTGCGGTGAGCACACTGGGTAACCTCTGGCGAGAAAAAGTACATTCTGAGACCCCAACGCCTGGGACCTCAAACGCAGCAAACGCAGCCGCACAGGTGCGGGGGTTAATCAACTTCACCGCAGATCAGATAGACAATCCAAACTCTCGCCATGGCTTGTTGATCGCGTCTCAGGTCGCAAAACGTCGCGAAGGGGACTGCACCGAATACGCCGTACTTCAGACCGCGCTTGCCCGTGGCGCTGGGTATGCCTCACGAATGGTGCTTGGCATCGTATTGGTTGCCGCTGCTGATGAGATTCGAGCCTATGGCCATGCCTGGTCAGAGGTTCACACGGGTAACCAGTGGGTGCTGGCCGACGCCACACAGCTGGCCCTCGATGAGGGGGTTCAGGGGGTGTGGCACCTGCCAATCCGTCAGTTTGAGGATGAAGGCTTTGGCCATGTTCTGGAGATGCTTAAGTTCGCTGAGCAGCGTCCAAGCTCGTTAACCTTGATCCATAATTTTGAAACGCCTGGCAATATCGACTCAAAATAGATTCAGATCGCTTCCTTCAGGCAAGTAAATAGACTTACTCAAACCAACCTGTATTGCCGCTCTTAAGCACCGCAAACTTTGTGTATTCTATGGCACTCTAATTGCTGTATTGCGTGCACGTCTGCCGCTGCATTGCTTGATATGCTCTCGCTTCACGTATTTTGTATGTTCTTTTTCATGTTCCATGCTTTGAGGAAATCAAATTGATCCGCTCTACACTTCTGATGATATTGGCGCTTACGCTAAGTCAAAATGCGATGGCCGATGCCGGCCCTAATCAAACCGTAGACGAGGGCGCGCTGGTTACGCTTAGTGGTTCCGGATCAACCCCGGCCTTCACTAACTTCAGCTGGTCACAGATTACCGGTCCGACGGTTACGCTTAGTTCCTCAGTTGTTGCGTCACCTACATTCACCGCACCTGAAGTGACAACCGCTGGTGATACCCTGTCTTTCTTATTAACGGTCGATGACGGGGCAGGAAACAGCGAGAACGGTTCGGTGACCATCACCGTAGCCAACGTAAACGATCCACCGGTTGCGAACGCCGGTCCTGATCAAACCGTAGAAGAAGGCGCCCAGGTTACGCTTGACGGCTCTGGTTCATCTGATCCGGACCCGGGCGATACCTTTACGTTCAGCTGGGTACAGACCGGAGGAGCGGCAGCATCTCTTAGTGCCACAGACATTGCGTCACCCACGTTCACCGCACCCAACGTGCCGGCTGGTGGTGACACCCTGACGTTTCAATTGACGGTCGAAGACGAAGCAGGTGCCACCAATTCCAACACGGTGAACATCACGGTAACCAATACCAACCAGCCGCCGGTTGCCGATGCGGGGTCGCCGCAAACCGCCGCGGAAGGCACCACCGTCACCCTAAATGGCTCCGGCTCGACAGACGAGAACACGTCAACGCTCAGTTATTCCTGGATTCAGCTCAGCGGACCACCTGCCTTTACATCACGAACCACAGTAACCCCAAGCTTTCTCGCCCCGCAGGTCGGTTTTGACGGACCGACAGAGGTGACGGCGCAGCTAACCGTTACCGATGAGGGCGGCCTGACCTCAACTGATACCGTGGTCATCACCATCACTAACACAAACATTGCCCCAACCGCTGACGCGGGCAGTGACCAGACGGTCAGTGAAGACACTCTGGTGAACCTGGACGGCACGGCATCCAGCGACCCGGATACCGCCATTGATGACATCCTGACCTTTGCCTGGACCCAAACGGGTGGCACCTCGGTAACATTGACCGGCGAGAATACGGCGACACCGTCTTTTCAGTCCCCCGTTGTGGGTGCCGCTGGCGGGAGTGCAGCGTTCACCCTGACAGTGACAGATCGCGGCGGAGAGCAAAGCAGCGACTCCGTCACCATTAACTTTACCGACAGCAATGTCAGTCCAACCGCAGACGCTGGTCCGGATCAAACCGTCAATGAAGGCGTGACGGTTAACCTCACTGGCGCGGCATCAACAGACGATGCGCCTACGAGCGAGCTGACGTACTCCTGGGTTCAGTCCGGTGGTCCAGCTGTCACGCTGACGGGTCCAGATACCGTAACGCCGTCATTCACCGCACCCCAGGTTGGGTTTGATGATCCCAATGCCATCACCCTGACTCTGACCGTCACGGATATTGCAGGCCTCACTGGTACCGACACCGTTATTGTCAATGTCACCAATGTGAACCTTGCGCCCACCGCAAATGCGGGGGCCGAGCAAACGGTTGAGGAAGGGGGCACGGTAAACCTTGACGGTTCAGGATCCACCGACCCGGATATCGCTCAGGATGATGAGCTGAGCTTCGCCTGGACCCAAACGGCTGGTGTTGCTGTCACACTCATTGGCGACACCACTGCAACCCCCAGCTTTCAGGCACCAGACGTGCCTGCGGGCGGCGGATCGGCAACCCTTACGCTCACGGTAACAGACCGGGGTGCGCTGCAGGATTCAGCCACTGTGGTTGTGAACTTCACAGACAGCAATGTCGCCCCTGTGGCAAACGCTGGTGCAGATCAGACCATCGATGAAGGCGCTACCGTTTCTCTTAATGGCGCAGGCTCCACAGACGAGTCTGCGGAACCCTTGCAGTTTGCCTGGACTCAGTCCTCCGGTCCTGTTGTCACCCTGAGCGACCCAGCAATCGCAAATCCAACCTTTGTTGCACCAGACGTTGGATTTGACCCACCAAATACCGTTGTGCTGTTGCTTACGGTAACCGACGAGGGCGGGCTCACCGATACCGACACGGTCACGATTACCGCGAACAACCTGAATGCGGCGCCCACAGCAAATGCGGGGACGGATCAGACGGTTGGCGAACAAGTCTTGTTGACACTCGATGGCTCTGGGTCAACCGATCCCGACCTTTCGGTAGACGATGCACTGACCTTCGCGTGGACCCAGGACAGCGGCGATCCCGTTACGCTGACGGGGCCTGATACCGCCAATCCGACGTTCACCTCTCCAAACGCGCCTGCAGGAGGTAGCTCGGCAACCTTTACACTGACTGTGACCGATCGCGGTTCGCTGCAAAGTTCCGACTCGGTGATCATTAACTTCACCGATGGCAATACCAGTCCGGTGGCCGATGCCGGGGTGGATCAAACGGTTGATGAAGCCACGTTGGTCACCCTCACTGGCGCAGGTTCTACGGATGAAGTGGTTGAGACACTGGAGTACGCCTGGGATCAAACCAGCGGAACACCAGTCCCTCTGACGGGTGCAGATACGATCAACCCAACGTTCACAGCGCCTGATGTCGGTTTTGATACCAACAACACCCTCGTCTTCATTTTGACTGTAACCGATGAAGAAGGGTTGACCGGCACCGACACGGTGACCCTTGTGGTAACCAATGTAAATCAACCCCCCGTTGCTGATGCAGGTGGCGATCAGGTTGTGAGTGAAAACTCTCCGGTTACCCTTGACGGATCTGGATCTACCGATCCCGATCTGGCGGTCGACGACGTACTGACCTTTGCCTGGACGCAAACCAATGGAGCGGCTGTCACGCTGACAGGAGCAGATACAGCCACACCAAGTTTCCAGGCACCTAACGTAGATGACGCTGGCGAATCAGCAACGTTCACGCTTACAGTGACAGATCGAGGCGACCTGGAAAGCACCGACACGGTGGTTGTTAGCTTCTCTGATCAACCCAACCAGCCGCCCACGGTAAACGCCGGAGCAAGTGTTGAAGTTGTTGAAGCCTCTGCGGTCACGCTCGACGGATCAAACTCAAGCGATGCAGACGGGACCATCGAGTCCTTCCAGTGGACGCAAATCGACGGCCCACAGGTTGAGCTGCAACAGGCCGATCAGGCCCAGGCATCGTTCACGGCACCCGAAGTGCCTGTGACTGGCGCCACCTTAACCTTCCAGCTTGAAGTCACCGATGATGAGGATTCATCAGCAACAGCTGTTGTGAATATTTTCGTTCGAGACACCACCGGTGTTATGGCCCCGGTTGCTGCTGTGTTGCCTTCCAGCCGCTCGGCACTGGTGAACTCTGAAGTGGGAGCTTTTGCGACGATCATCAACCCGTCGGATATACCGCTCACATCGTGCACGATCTCGCCAACAACGGACGTTCCAATAGACTTTTCGTTCTTCGAAACCGATCCGGCCGACAATGGAATTGTTGGGGAAGAGAATGCGCCAATCGATATCGCGGCAAACGGATTCCAAACCTTTGTAATGTTCTTTACGCCAACCGCAGCGTTTGAGCCCACAGATGTTGAGTTTGCTTTTGAGTGCAGTAATTCAGCCTCGACGCAAACACTCCAGGACGTGAATACCCTGCTTCTTTCTGCAGCAGATACTCAAACCGCAGACATTGTTGCGTTGGTCGCTTCAATCTCCCAGGACGGGGTTGCCCGAATACCAGGCCCAGACGGGGTACAGGCATTTGGTGTTGCAATCGCCAATGTGGGTGCAGGAGCGGAGATTGTGGCCTCTACCGAGACCTCGATACCCGGCCTGAACATTACCCTGTCGATCTGTGAAACAGATCCAGACACCGGTGCCTGTCTGGCACCGCCGGCAACTGTAACCGAGGCAACCGTGTCTGCAGGTGACTTTGGGACCTACTCCGTGTTTGTTAGCGCAACGGGCGACGTGCCCTTTGATCCGGCGACAAATCGGATCAGGGTTCTGTTCAGCGAGAACGGAGTCATACGCGGATCGACAAGCATTGCAGTGACAACCAACTAGGCCATTGCTGCGGGGCTTAGCGAAGTGCAGCTTTCGATCTAACATCGAAAGCTGCCTTTTAGACTCGGCTGCCTTTTTAGACTAAAAGGATCGGACTGGTTTAGAAGAGGGTGTCAGAAGAGAGAAGGGAGTTAAAGGGGAGTAAAGAGGAGCGTCTTTAGTTAAACGCCAGGGGTTAGTGCTCGAATAACAGCCCCAGGGCGAGGCCGCCCAGTAGCCCAACGGACGCGCCAATGATCACTTTAAGTATTGTGAAGTGAACAAAAAATGCGGCCGCAGCTCCGCCTAGAATACCTAAAATGCAAAACACGCCGTAGATTCGCTGAGAGCGGCGAATCTGCTGTTGGCGCTTATAGCGCTTGTTGCGGCGGGAGTTCGATGACCGGCTGCTCGATTGCTGCCGACGACGACCAGAGTGCGCCCAGTCTGATTCCGTGCTGATTTGCCGGAAGTTGTGTTCATTCATAGCTAATACTTCTTCGCCTGCCCGTGCGATACAAAAATGGAATATCAAACTCCACTGAAATCAGGGTGCCTACTATTAACCCTTTTACAGCTAATATTCAATTCATTGTACGGCAAGAGAAACGTTAAGATGGTGTTCTCTGGAGTTATCTCTGGAGGTGAATGTAACGTAAACCCAGGTTAGCAGGCTTTACACCCGTAAAGCCCGCCGTACCAGGCGGTACAGATGGAGACAGGCGGTTATCAAACACCTAGTTAAACTGCTCGTGGCCCTACCAGCCGTTTTGTTTTTGGTGATTGGTGTTCGCTGGCTGGTCGCGCCTGCGGGCGTCGCGCCTGAATTTGGACTTGCTCCAGCCCAGGGTCTTGGCCTGAGCACCCAGGTAGGCGATCTGGCGAGCTTTTTCCTTACGCTGGGTAGCTGCATGTTGATTGCCGTTATCAGCGAGCGTCGGGCCTGGTTTTATCCTCCCATGATGTTGCTGGGCATTGCCGCCCTTGGGCGAATCCTCGCCTGGTTATTGCATGATGCCACGCTGGCTGTAAGCCAAATCGCGGTAGAAGTGTTGGTTGCGCTGCTGTTACTGCTAGGCTCTCGGCGTATTCCACCTGCTATAGCTTCACCGTCTTAGGTGAACCGTTCACCTGGGAAAACCCTGTGGCGACACGGGTATCTTCATTGCCTGGTTTACTTTCTTGGGAGCCTGCCGATAGTCGCCCAAGGGCTCACCGATACGGAGCAAAGCGCTGTTCGCGGGTCGGCTCCAAATATTGTATTTATTCTCGCAGATGATTTGGGCTACACCGATATCGCTCCGTACGGCAGTGAAGTAAACACCCCCAGTTTGAGCGCGCTGGCCGATCAGGGCGTGCGCTTCACGAATTACCACACGGCCGCTAACTGTGCGCCCGCTCGAGCGATGTTGCTCACGGGAGTAGACAGTCATCTGGCAGGGGTCCCCAATATCCCGGAAATGATTGCACCGGAGCAACGCCGGCATGCCAACTACCAGGGCGTGCTGGGCAGTAATGTCGTCACCGTTGCTTCCTTGCTTGAAGACGCGGGCTACCACACCTACATGGCGGGCAAATGGCATCTGGGTATGACGCCAGAAAAACGCCCAAGCCGACGCGGTTTTAAGCGCACAGTGGCGATGATGGATTCCGGGGCTGACAACTTCGAGCAGCGCCCTTACCTGCAAATCTATGACCAGGCCAACTGGTTTGCTGATGGCGAGCGCTTTGATCTGCCAGAAGATTTTTACTCCTCGCGGTTTTTGATCGACAAAATGATTGAGTTTATCGACAGCAATTTGCAAGACGGCAAACCCTTCTTTAGCTACCTGCCGTTTATGGCCGTACATTCGCCAGTACAGGCGCCTGCGCAATATATTGACCGCTATATGGGGATGTACGATTCTGGCTGGGACGAGCTCCGTCAAAGGCGTATGGAGCAGGCCGCGGCTCTGGGCATCATCCCGCCCGATACACCCATGGCGCGGATGCAAACCACAGAAGACTGGGACGCACTGAATGCGCAACAGCAACGCTACCAGTCAAAACGCATGGCCGTGTATGCAGCAATGATCGAGGCGATGGATTTTCATATTGGCCGCCTGATCGAATACCTCAAGGCAAATAACCAATACAACAACACCGTTTTCATATTCACTTCCGACAACGGCGGCGAGGCTAGCGGTCCGTCGGACCCCAATGCATTTCCTGCGCGGCTAGGCCCAGAAAATCTGGGCTATAACCTGGACTACGACACTCTGGGTTTGAAAGGCAGCTTCAACACCATCGGTCCAAGCTTTGCCAGCGCTACCGTAAGCCCACTTTCATACTATAAATTTTACGCGGGGGAAGGGGGGGTGCGAGTCCCGTTGATAATCTCCGGCAAGTCAGCATTGCCTCAACACCTAAGCCCCGCACTTGCCTGGGCTACCGATATCACACCAACTATTTTGTCTCTGGCGGGCGTTGCGCAACCCAAAGAACGATACGCAGGCCGTCCTGTAGAAGCGATAAGCGGACGAGATCTAAGCCCGCTACTCACAGGCAAACAACAGCGGGTTTATGGCCCCGATGATGCGATCGGCTATGAACTCACCGACCACGGGGTGTTGTTTCAGGGTGACTACAAACTGGTAATTAACCAGCCACCGGTAGGGGATGGGCAATGGCATCTCTATAACATTGTTGATGATCCGGGAGAGACCAAAGATCTGGCCACAGACCAGCCCCTGCGCTTTGAGCAAATGCTCGCACGCTACGAGAGATATCGCCTGGAAAACAAGGTGATTGCGGTACCGCAGGGGTATAACCAGATCAAACAATTGGTATCGAACGGCCTGCTTGGCTATCGAGATGGAGTGATCATCTTTTTACTCACGGCGCTTGTGTTACTGCCGTTCTTTGTGGCCTATCAGATGAAAAGAACAAGCCAGTAAATCTGCGCCGAGCGTGCCTCACAGGCGCTGATTAAACTCAATCATATTGCCACTGGGACCCAGCTCTGCACAGTGCAATGCCCGCTATTGGCCCCCAGCCAGCACGGCTTTGCTTGAAACCTGCGCACTGGTCAGAGGGGTCGAGAGCGGTACCGCTTGCTGGTGAATTTTACGCACCCGATCGGTAGCCGCTGCCACCTGATTGGGTTCAAACACCGGGGGCGAACAAACACTGGGGTTACACACATAAAGGGCGGCACGGTCGCGCTGCGGATAACGACCCGGGGCTTCAAAATGCAATAGTTTACGGGGTTCGTAGGTGGCAAGCCCTGCCTCAAAGAGCGCCTGCGCGGCGGGGTCATCCTCTGCGCCAACAATACTCATTTCCACATACTGGGCATTGAGGGTTTCCAACGCCACAACCAATTCTCCGGTGGCCCTGCCTTCGCGGCGGATAATCTGCGGAGTGGCTGAGGCTTGCAGCGTTCGCGTGGCAAGCGCAACCAAGGCATCATCCTTGGTATACACCCCCAGTTGGTAGAGCAGGTTGGCAGCCATGGCATTCTCTTCCAGCGGTTTGCGGGGCGGCACAATGGCCTGGGTTTCATCCGGTTCCGCGGCGTAGAAACCGCCTATACTGGTATCTTCGAGGTGATTGCGCATGGCACCTACCAGGGTTTGACTCAGTGTCAGCCACTGGCCGTTACCTGTCACTCGGTATAAGTCCATGGTAGCCAGTCCAAAACCGGCCTGGGGTTGCAAGAAGGCACGGCTGATGTGGCGCGCGTCTATCGCCCGCATGCGGTTGTCTTGAACGCGCTGTGCATTGGCAACCTCCTGGCGCATAACCCCGCGTTTGGAAAGCCGGGAAGTCACCAGTGCCAAAGCCGCTCGTTCAGCGCGCTTTAGATAGCGGGGATCTTGACTTGCCTCATACATACGGCTGTAAGCCCGAATCATTAAGGCATTACGGTCAACATACACAGCGTGATCCACGGGTGGCACACCGTACTTACGTCGATCAGAATCATTCAGGGCAAAATAGTCTCGGGCAGATACCCCGGCAGTTAACCCAGGCGCATCGTCTTCCTGGGCAGTGAAGAATGCGCCATCATCGGCCAACAGAAAATTCTTAACATAACGGTCAATGTCTGCCGCTCCCTGCAGATACTTTTCATCGCCCGTGACCTCATAGGCATTGGCAAACGCAAAGAGTGCTGCCGCCTGGTTTTGAATTCGCTTCTCCGGAATAACAATGCTCCAGTTGCGCACGCCGGCAACAAAGATGCCACCCCATACCGGGTCGATGATGTTAAGAAAACCGTCTGCTGTTTTGATGCCTTTGGCAAATCCTTGTGGGTCTCGGCCCGTTAGCTCGCGCATAAACAGCCAGTGCACCTGTAACGCAACATCGGTGCTCTGTGCCCGGCTGCCAAAACCACCAACAGATGCGTTGTAACTGCGCCCCACCTGACGCTGGGCCTGGCTTAACATTTGGCTGATGGGCGTATCAGCCGGGCGGGGTGGGGCGCTATATGGGGCATTGCCGGCTTCTTTTAGCGTGCCGTCCTTGTGAGCGCTGATTAAACCCTCAAGGATCGCAATGTAGTTCTTTGGTGTCTTGTTGCCCGCAATCGCCATCACCTGGGTTGCATCAGGGGCAAGCATGATCAATGCAGGCCAGGCCCAGTCTGAATACCGCTCGCCCAAATCCGGCCGCGCGTCTGCATCGACCTTGATGCTGATAAAGTGTTCGTCCAACAAGGCCTGCACCCTGGGGTCTGTGTAAGTGACCTCTTCCATGCGGCGGCAGGCGGTACACCCTTCCACGCCAACATCAATGTTGATCAGCTTGTTTTGTTTTTTCGCCTGCTCAAAGGCTTGCAGTGCCCAGGGGTTCCAGCTGATCTCCTTAGTGTCGTTTGAATCCGCCAGGAGAGGCGTGCTGAATAGGAGAGCGATGAGTATGGTGGTGAGTTTTGGCATTTGGATGTTCAGTGTATGCAACGGATTATTGGTATCAGAGTTGATTTTAGAGCTAACCGCTTTCGTAAAATAGTTAGTTAAACCATTGTTTTTAATCAATTTAATATCACTAATTTTGAATGCTTCACCATCACAAGTGTCGATGCGATCCTAACTCTGTAATCGACTCTAACACGCGAGTAGCCCAGGTGATGAGTCACCCGTAAGGGGGGGCAAAGGGGGGATTGATACCGTTTGACCAGACCGTTACCTTCTTGAAGAGGTTGCTTCAGCCACCAAACAACTATGCACAGGGATTAGTCATGACCAGATTGACGCAAAGGAATCGAAACTCGT
>CAZWMD010000010.1:111749-116299 GCA_964634815.1 uncultured Pseudomonadales bacterium
AACTATGCACAGGGATTAGTCATGACCAGATTGACGCAAAGGAATCGAAACTCGTTTAGATCACTAACACAAAACTGGAGTAGTACCTTATGTATTGGCCTGTTTTTGGTTTTTGGTGTTGCCTGCCAGTCGGCCCCAACCCCACCTGTCGACAATGTTGTTGTGAGTGATGATGCGCTCGCTCAGGCGGTCGTTGTGGCGGATGTGTTGCCCATAGGTACAGTAATGGCTTATGGGGGTGATGTGGTTCCATCTACGCGCGACGCTCTAGCGAGCAGAGGGTGGTTGGTTTGCGACGGTAGCGCCGTAGCTCGTAAAGATCTGCCTGATCTTTATCGGGTACTTGGGCACATACATGGCGCTGGCGATGGCGTCGATACGTTCAATCTGCCGGACTATCGTGGCATGTTCTTGCGAGGCGTTGACGCTGGGAGAGGGACAGATTCGGATGCTCGCAACCGGCTAGCCCCGGCACCCGGTGGACGTATTGGCGATGCAGTAGGCAGTGTTCAGCAAGACAGCGTCAGCTATCACCAACATGGCGAGTTTGGTGTAACAGATGTAGACAGCGCTCGAGCCGTTGTGGGGACGGTTGAGCCGCGGCCCGGAATGCGCGTGACCGACAAGGCTGCGGTAACAGCGGACCTGGAACAACGAGAGACTCGACCAAAAAACGTTGCTGTTTACTACCTCATTTTTGCCGGCTACCAACTACGTACAAAGCTGCCATAACTTAGGGTTTTCAACCACAGTATGAGATTCGGTAAAAAGTAGGGTAGTCGTTCGAGAAATTGATTCGCTAACCTCAATGGCTGCTCCATGCGCGCACTAAAGATAGTCTGTGTCTCCACAAAATGTCGCATCTCGTCACCAAAAAATCGAGGTAGAAAATCTGGAATGGCGTAGGCACCCATTGCAACCGGAATCAATCCAAAGATAAAGCGTATCGGTAGTGATCCATGCAAAATTCCGGGATAGGCCGCAATACCGGGCAGAATCTTTATGGGGATATTGGTTTTTGCAATAGAACGGCAGCGATTATGGTAGTACCAGCCAATCAGCCCAGCAAGAATAAACACAGTCCAGCACAACAGGCCAGATAACTCCGTTTCCCAGGACGCTGAATCTGGCGAAGATGAGACAGATGAAGGCCCTGCAAGGGTATGCGTTAAACGCCAATAGACATTGGTCGCAGAGGCGATAACAGCAACAATAATCGCAAGATCAACCCTGACAAGACACGCTCGATAACTGCGCAGGTGAAGATCCAGCAATTTCTCGTCCAGCATGGCGTCCTGATGCAAAGTCTTATTGCTGGCAAATTCTATATGAGTTTTCGGGGGTTGTCCGAGCAGCCGAGACTATCAAGGCGCTTGCTGGAAAATAGGGAACTGAACCCTATTTTAGATCACGTAGAACCTGCTTCTCACGCTCGAGATTCAGTAAAGCCATGTTGTTTTGTGCAGCTTCGTAGTAGCTGGGCGAGGTGGCAATGGCACGACCAATCAAATATTCCGACGTATCCAAGTCGTTATTTAATAGTGCGATATAACCGATGTCGTTGTAAGCAACGGCCTGTGGTTGAATCTTGCTCAGAATATCCAACGCTTCCTCGTATTCTCCAACGCGTGCCGAAACCAGGCCCAGATTGGCCCAGGCGGGTTTGTAGCTAACCTCTGTGGCAATGGCAAACTCAAAGTATTGTCTTGCCGCTGTAAAGTCTTCAGCGAGATAGCGGGAATAGCCTCGGTTGTTCCACAGCATGGACGATTTAGCGTTAACAGCGATAGCCGCTGCGTAGTGGCCATCGGCGATGTCGAGTTCGCCTGCCAGATCTGCGATGACACCCAAGCCATTCCAGGAACGCCACAGTTCTGGATCACTTGCAACGGCCTGAGCAAAGTGATCTTTTGCCTCCTCGTAGCGTCGAACTCTGAGCAGTAGCAGCCCGCTTTTCTGATGGGCCATTGAAAGCTCTGGGTCTTTCTCCAACGCCTTTGCATAAGCCGCAAGAGTTGGCTCGACGTGCTGGAGCTCGTCTAACTCGAGGGCCAGGTTTAGCCAGTTTTCCGCTGAATCATCGAGGCTGACAATACGTTGATACAGCACTGAAGCAGCCTCATGGTCATCCTTGTTTGAGGCGAGCCTGGCCTGAATGAGGAGATGATCCAGCTCGACCTGTGAGGCCTCTGCAATCTGCTCAGCAGTTAATGATTGCTGAGGCGACTCTGGCGTGTTGCCTCCGCCAGTTGCACAGCCCGCTGAGGCTACCAACAGGCCGACTAAAAATACTATTCTCATTGTATGTTATCTCCCAGATACGAGAACACATTTGCGATCCGCATGACAGCCGGACCAACCGCAACGACAAAAAATGCCGGAAACAAAAACATCACCAGAGGAAATATTAGCTTGGTACCAATCTTGGCTGCCTGTTCTTCGGCCTTCTGCATACGCTTGTCACGAAACTCTTCCGAGTAAACCCGCAGCGTGTTGGCGACGCTTGTACCAAATCGCAGTGTTTGGACCAATAGGCTTACCAGGCCCTGAATGTCATCCAGGCCCGATCGTGTCGCCAGATTTTTCAGCGCCGTCATTCTGTCTACACCAGCCTGCACCTCAGCGCCAACTAGCGCCAGCTCGTCTGCCAGTTCGGGATGGCTAACCTGCATCTCTCCTGAAACCCGTTGTATAGCTTGTGACAATCCCAGGCCGGCTTCAACGCATACCACCAGTAAGTCCAGTGCGTCCGGAAAGCCGTCGCGTAGAGCCTTCTGACGCTTGTCCAAGAATCGCTCGAGTACCAGGTTTGGCAGTAATACGCCAACGCCTGCCGCCGAAATTGCATACAACAGCACTTCGGTGGTGGTGAGCTCAGGAAAAAAGCGGGTGGCCAGGAAGGCAATTACAGGAAGCCCAAGCGATAAAACGGTTTTTATGCTGTAAAACGTCTGTAGCGCCGTAGGTTCTCGAAACCCCGCGTGGGTCAGTTTTTTAAGCATCGAACTGCGTTCAAGCTCTTCGCTGGGTAGAACGTGCTGGGCCACCGGACCCAGCAGTGTATTTATTCGTAGCGTCAGCCCCTGGCTAGCTGGTTCATCTGTCAGAGTACCACTACCCCGAATGGCTCCCAGTCGACGTTGTACCGGGTCAACCGCGTTGAAACACAAATAGGCAACCCCCAATCCGAGCAGCGCAAAGGTTAGGCCCGCCATACCGATAATAACTATCCGGAGAGCAGTCTCGTTAGCGAAGTAGGGCTGTAGTAGCTGAAGAATGGCGTCCATAGTCTGGCCTATACCTCAATTCGAATGATCTTTCGCATCAGTAAAATACCAATGCAGGCCCACACAAAAGTAAAAGCAACCACAATCTGCCCAGTTGGGCTACTAACAAGTACCGGGAGGTAGTCTGGAGTAGTTATGCTAATCAAGGCAAACAGCACCAACGGCACCATGGCGAGTATCCAGCCAGACATACGACCTTCCGCCGAAAGCGTCTTTACGCGGCGTTGAAATCGGAACCGGGAGCGAATCACCTTGCTGATCTGTTCCAGAATTTCCGCCAGATTACCGCCGGTTTCCCGTTGGACCAGCACGGAGGTCACCAACGCCATAACGGTGATGCTGGGTACTCGGGTGAGTAAGCCAAACAAGGCCCGTCTTGCGTCGTTGCCGTAGTTCATGTCAGCAAACACAGTACGAAACTCGCCCGCCACAGGATCTGTCAGATCTTCTGATGCCAGCTTCAGGGCATTGTTAAATGGGTGCCCAGCCAACAGGGCCCGACGAATCACATCCACAGCATCTGGCAGTTGTTCTTCAAACAACTCAAAACGCTTGTTGCGATCGACTCTTATTTTTGCAATGGGAACAATAAGGCCAACAACACCAAGTACCAGAGCCACAAACCAAAATCGAGAGAAAAACCAACCAACTAACGCCAGCACCAGGCTTAGCAGGATCGAAAATAGAACCACCCGGTATGCCCGGTAGTGATGCCCAGCCTGCTCGATGGTTGTTGTCAGTCCAGCCATTGCAGGTAGCTCTTCAAGCCATGCCTCCCAGGGAGACAATTGTTTCAGATACTTCTGCCTGAGAATCGACTGGATACCGGCTAACTCACCAGCGGTGTCGATATTGGCGAGGCGCTGTTGCAGCCGCTGCCGCAGCCGGCGACCTTCGCCAAACACAGGAACTATCATGCTGTAGCTGAGCAAAACTACTGCGGTAAAGACCATTCCAATGAAAATGCCTGCCCCTTGCATAGCGCTACTCCCAAATTCCTGCGTCTAGCGGCGCTTCGAATACCGATAAAGGCAAGTCGATTCCACGAGCGGTTAATGGCTTGTGAAAGCTCGGTATGACCCCAGTGGCGCATAGGTCTCCAAGCACTTCGCCCTCACTGCTAATACCCGTGCGCTTAAAGGTAAAGAGATCTGACATGGTAATGATGTCTCCCTCCATGCCATTTACCTCCTGAATGCTCGTCAGGCGACGTTTGCCGTCTTCATGACGCACGATCTGAATCACCAGGTCGATGGCAGAGAC
>CAZWMD010000011.1:0-7353 GCA_964634815.1 uncultured Pseudomonadales bacterium
TCCGATTATCGGCAAGCGGGTGTGGCCCTGGTTATTGTTGATGAAGGCTTTGGCGCAGCAGTTCGAGGTCTGCCTCGACCACTGAATTGGTCTGCTGAAGCTTCTTTGCTGTTGACTCGACGCCCTACCACTATGCGCCGCCACGCGGGGCAATGGGCTTTACCGGGAGGTCGCCTGGATGACGGGGAAACCCACGTTGAGGCCGCCCTGCGCGAACTGTCTGAAGAGGTTGGGTTGCATCTTCCAGCCTCTGCGGTGCTTGGCCAACTCGACGATTTTGCAACGCGCTCAGGGTTTGTGATGGCACCCTTGGTTATCTGGGGTGGTGCGGCTCGCACGCTCCAGGCTGAACCCAATGAAGTAGCCAGCATTCATCGAATTCCCTTGCAGGAGCTCCTGCGTCCGGATGCACCAATTTTGCGTCCAACAGATGCACCCCCCGAAGAATCGAGTGGTGCGCCGGTGCTGCGTATGCCCATTGGTGATGACCACATAGCGGCGCCGACAGCGGCCTTGCTCTATCAGTTTCGAGAGCTGTGTTTGACGGGTAGAAAAACTCGCGTGGCCCACTATGAGCAGCCATATTTCGCTTGGCGGTGAGTTACAATAAGGCCAGTATTAACAGCTGCTTTTAACTGAAGGAATTCAAAATGGCGATTCAACAAGGCGACAAACTGCCACAGGCCACCATGCACACAATGGTTGAGGGTAAGCCAACCCCGGTAACCACCGATGACCTGTTTGCAGGTAAGAAAGTAGTGGTGTTTGCTGTACCTGGCGCGTTCACACCAACCTGCTCCCAGGCTCATTTGCCCGGCTATGTTGTCCATGCGGATGAGATTCTCGGCAAGGGCGTAGACAGCATCGTATGCCTGTCAGTGAACGATGCGTTTGTTATGGGTGCCTGGGGCAATGGCGCCAATGCCGAGAAGCTCACGATGGTAGGCGATGGCAATGGCGACTTTACTAAAGCGCTGGGTCTGGAAATGGACGGTTCAGGTTTTGGCCTGGGCACACGCTCACAGCGCTTTGCCATGATTGTCGATGACGCCACAGTCAGCATGCTGGCCGTTGAGGCCCCCGGACAGTTTGAAGTCTCTAGCGCTGAAGCCGTTCTGGCCGCGCTCTAAACTCACTTCAGGCCTTCGGGCCTGATGCGGATCAACGCTTCCTGGGCAGCTGTAGCAACCAGCTGCCCTTCGCGGTTGAAGAAATGACCTCGCACGAAGCCCCTGGCGCCTCCTGCGTTGGGGCTTTCTTTTGCAAACAAAAGCCACTCATCAGCGCGAAACGGGCGATGCAGCCACATCGCGTGATCCAGGCTTGCACCCTGCACCGTGTTGCCTCCAGGTTGGCGGCCATGGGGTTGCATGCTGGTACTCATGAAATCCATATCTGACATATAGGCCAGCATGCACAGATGGACTTCCGGTTCGTCGCTCAGACGCTCGGCGGTGCGCATCCAGGTTTGTTTTAGCGGTGGGTGAGGCCTGTCTGCATTGAGTCGGGTCGACTGTACCTGACGCGAGTCAATGGCTTTGAACCTGAAACTGTAGCGAGCGACGTCTGGTTCTGTTTTTTCGAGCTCCTTATAGACTGATAGATCAGATCTCAGGGCTTCGGGGGGCGGCACATCTGGCATTGGCAGTGTGTGTTGTGGGCCTTCTTCGGCCCGTTGCCAGGAGCTCGACATGCTGAAGATGGCGCGACCATGTTGTACCGCGACTACCCGTCGAGTGCTGAAGCTGCGACCGTCGCGAATCCGATCCACTTCGTAGAGGATGGGCCGCAGCCAGTCTCCGGCGCGCAGAAAGTAGCCGTGAATCGAGTGCAATTGTTGGGAACGGTCAACGGTACGGTAGGCAGACGCGATAGCCTGGGCAAGTACCTGCCCGCCAAAAACATGTTCGGTTTTGGCGTTCTGGCCGCGGTAAATATTCTCTTCTATGTCTTCGACATTCAACGTGTCGAGGATGCCTGACAAAATCGGATTCACTAGGTCTGGCCGGGTGTTAGCAAGGGTGGCATTCTACACTCTCCGGCGCTTCACCGCCGAGAGATCGCCTGGAAGTCTTGGCTGATCGTTCATACGGATAGTAGATACTGATGGTTGATAATTGATGATAGATATTCACATGTTTCCCTGCCTGCAGGATAACTACGGGTTTCTGCTGCACTGTCGGGAAACCGGGTGCACCGCGACTATTGATACACCGGAGGTCGCATCGATTGAAGCAGCCCTTGAAGAGCGGGCCTGGACGCTAACCCACATATTGAACACGCACCATCATTTTGATCATGCTGGCGGCAACGAAGAGTTGAAAGCACGTCATGGCGTTACCGTTGTTGGACCCGGCGCGGACGAGGCGAGGATCCCCGGTATCGATGTGGGTGTGGGGCAAGATGATGTTTATAAGGTAGGAAATATAGAGTTACAGGTCTTTGATGTGCCTGGGCACACCAGTGGACACATCGCCTTCTATGCCCCGGCTGCTAACGCTGCATTTGTGGGCGACACTATTTTTGCGCTTGGCTGTGGTCGACTCTTTGAGGGCAGTCCCGAACAAATGTGGTCATCTATTCAGAAGCTCATGGCGTTGCCCGATAACACCGAAGTCTATTGCGCCCACGAGTATACCCAGTCAAATGCACGCTTTGCGCTTACCGTTGATCCTGACAATCAGGCCCTTGTTGCTCGAGCCGAACAGATCGATGAGGCACGTCAACGCGGAGAAGCAACGGTTCCGACTACTATGGGGTTGGAAAAGGCAACCAATCCCTTTCTGCGACCGATGGCGGCGAGCCTGCGCGCGACGCTGGGCATGGCCCAGGCGAATGACGTAGAGGTTTTTGCGGAAACGCGGACTCGCAAAGACAATTTCTAGTTCGGATACGGGTCACTTTCGCGAGGGGCTTGGCTATGCGCTGGGAGCCTATGCCATGTGGGGCCTGGCGCCTCTGTATTTTGTGCTCGTTGAGTTTGCTGCGCCAACCGAGATCATCGTCCACCGCATTCTGTGGTCGCTGGTGTTGCTGCTGGGAATTCTCTGGATTAGAGGCAAGCTTGACGGGTTGTGTGCGCTGACCCTGCGCCACCTTGCCTGGTTGGCTTTGTCGGGAGCACTACTTGCGGTCAACTGGTGGGTGTTTGTCTGGGCACTGCAAAATGAACGGGTGATGGAAACCTCGGTGGGTTATTACATTAACCCGCTACTCAGCGTTGTGCTGGGTGTGTTGGTGTTGCGCGAACGGTTGCGTCCCTGGCAGTGGGTGGCTGTTGCTGTCGCAGCGCTGGGGCTGACCAACGAGGTAGTGGTGGCAGAGAGTGTGCCACTGGTTGCCCTGGTGCTCGCGGCCACGTTTGGTTTCTACGGGCTTGTGCGAAAGGCACTTGGGGTAGAGCCGGTTCTTGGTCTTGCGGTGGAAACAATTTTGATGCTGCCGCTGGCCCTTTTTGGGCTTTATTGGTTGATGGCAACGCAGGCGCTGCGTCTGCCAGAATTTGAAGGGCCGGGATTGTTCTATCTGGCCTTGGGGGGCGTCGTCACGTCCTTGCCATTGCTGTGTTTCAATGCCGCTGCTGTTCGCTTGCCGTTGGTGATCCTTGGCATGATCCAGTATCTGGCGCCGAGTCTAACCTTGCTTCTTGCCGTATTTTACTACGGAGAACCGTTCACCCAGAGCAAGGCAATCACCTTCGCTCTGGTATGGGTCGGCTTGATAATATTCACTGTGGAGGGGTTGGTGCGATATCGAAGGGCTTAGCGCGCTTTGGCAGTCGCCGTTAATCGGTCGGCGCGTACCATGGCATCCTGTAAGCCGTCGATGGGTCTAACCCAGGGTTTAAGTACGCGAACCGCATCGGGCATTTGTTGCACCGCACTTAGAGCACGATCCTTCGTCTCATAAACGCCGAGTAATAACACATAGAGGATTTGCCCCTCGCGTTCGATTCGTGCGGCCGACATGTTGTAGAGATCTTGCTCTATGACAAAGTTCTCGATCTGAGCTTTGGTGGATACGGCGAGTAGCTGGGCGGCATAGAAGTCTTCTGGGAGATCAATAATGCGGACTGGCTCGTCTGGACGATAGGCGAGGGCTGCGTAGGCGGGCTCTTGATTGCGCTCTGGACTGGCTGTTGTCAATGGCGGCGGCTCCGCTGGCTCAGGCTCAGATGGTTCAGGGGCAGAAAGCTCAGGGACAGAAAGCTCAGGCACAGATGATGGCTCTGGAGCCGTTTGCTCAGCAGGTGACGGTAGCGCCTGACTGCCAGGAAGTGGCGGGGCTGCAGGATCCAGGAGGGGCTGCGGTGTGTCAGGAAGTACGGCCTGTGCCGCGGCGCTGGATGCGGCGGGCTCGGCTTTCCGGCGAGCCTGCCGCTCTGCGAGTAAAGGCTCGATGTTTTCAGTTTGAATACAGTCCCAGTCATCAGCCGCTTTGCCAGCCTCGCACAGCCAATCCCCCTTGTTTGGATTGTCTGTTGCTGAACTGCTTTGGGAGTTGTCACCCCGTGAGTTGCAGCCGGCAATCAGCAGTAGTGCGGTGAGTCCGACCAGGAAAGCGCTGGGGCCCCTTCGCTGAGTAAAAAGCCGAGTAAAAAGCTGAGCAAAACGCTGAGCAAAACGGTCACCAAATTGGGAGGCAAATTCAGGCATGGAGCTGTCTTTTTCAGAATGGATCATTAGAGCTGTTTCGACTCTTCGCTTGCTGGTCGGTTCAACCGCCAGGCCTGGGGCCAAGTATAGCCTCCATGTTTACGATTGCCGATCTGTATTGTCGCATGCTATTTGCCCTGACAGGTGTTTGCGTAACCCGGTTGCTTTGTTCATTATCGGGTCAGGACAGGAACAGATATGCTCGCAACGCTCGAACACTACGACCGGGCACCTCGTGTGCTGCGGCTGAACGTGTCAGGCCAGCCCGTCGAATGGGTTAGTTGGCAAGAGGCCGTGTGCCTCTATGCCCGTGAGTTGGTGGTTTGGACCCATGGGGATGCGATTCTTCGTCTGCGAGGTGGTCATAGCCGGTTTGACGGCAGTCAGTCGACTCTCGATATACATAGCATTATCGCTTGTCAGGGGCGGGTCGTTTACAACGACAGATCGGCGCCGCCGTTAACCAACAAAGCGCTTTTTGGTCGCGACCGAAACCTTTGCCTGTACTGCGGCAACAGCCATGCCGATGCTGAGTTAACCCGCGACCATGTGGTGCCTACATCACGTGGCGGGCTTGATCGCTGGGATAACGTGGTGGCGGCTTGCCGAAGGTGTAATCATCGCAAAGGCAATCGACTGACCCACGAATGTTCGATGGAACTCCTGGCGTTGCCCTACATCCCCAATTACGCGGAATATCTGGCGCTGATAAACGGTGGCCGAATTCTTGGCGATCAGATGGACTTTCTCAGACGCAGCTTCTCGCGGCACTCGCGACTGCTTCAGTAAGACGCCTGTCTTATCCGACGAAAAGAATTGATCAGTAAATCCTGGATCTTCGGATCACCAAACCATTTTTTCACTTCAATCTCGAGTTGATTGGGTGATGGGTTGGCAAGCTCCTCACACATAGTAAAGGCGCTGTTAAGGCTGGCGCTTGCTTCTTCCGGCTGATCTCGTTGTTCAGCAATCACGGCCCGTAGCAGACTGCACCAATACCAGCCGCCATGTGGCTCGACCACCGACAATAGTTCATTGGCCTTCTCAATATCGCCATTTCTAAGTGCTTCGACGACGTAAAAAAACCTCAAGCCCATGGAGTTGCTGTAACTCAGGTCTGCATCAGCGACGCAGTTGCACCCTTCTCGCCAGTTACCGCCAAACGCGAGTAGTGCTCCGCCGTTGTGCAGCAGATCGAGACTATTGGGGTTGAGTTGCAGCGCGTCCAGAAAATGCTGCCGGAAGCCCTGATAGTTCCCTCCAAAGTAGTCGCACAGGCCAAGAACATAGTGCGCCGGCGAGTTGCGGGGTGCGAGGGTTAAAGCGCGACCTGCGTAAACCCGGGCGCTGCGAGCCAGATTTTCGAAGCAGGAGCCGGGCTGCATGCGAAAGATCCATGCATCGATTGTCATATAGCCAAGCATGGCCCAGCCGAGAGAAAAGTTGGCGTGCTTCTCTAACAGATTCTTTAGAGCGGTAACTAACGCGTCATAGGTTTCCTTGCTGCGGGAATGGACACGGTAGTAGTGCCAGCGAAACACGCAATCTATGGCGTCCCAATCCTGAGGCGCTCGATCTCCGCGCTCGAATCCATTGACGATCAACGATCCGGGTACGGGTGCGAGTGCCCGGGCGATGGACGTTGCAATCTGTTCTTCCGTCTCGAGAAGAGACGTATCGTTTTCTTTGACCTCCATGCGCTGCGTCCAGACAACGTGAGCGTTTAAGGTATCGATGGCCTCCACACTGATGCGTATCCCACCGGAGGTGGAGGTTATTCTGCCTTTTACCAGGTATTGGCACTCAAGATGATTGGCTATCTGCGTCAGTAGTTGGGGGGCGGGTGTGTCGCTCATGCTACTTGCATCTACAACCCGAAATTCAGCGAAGCGGCTGAGCTGAAATCGCAGTTCGGCGGTTAGTCCCTCGGCCAGTACCCGGTTGTCATCTGCGGAAGTGGTGGGGGTAAACGGCAGTACTGCGATACCGGGGCCACCAACTGGTTGATGCAGCGGGCGGTGCGAGATGTCTTTGCGTGCCTCATAGACGGGAACGTAGCGGCCTTTAGGAATGGAGATCTGCAGGGGCGATTCCGGGTGTTCCGCGTAGTACGCCGCAAGCATGCGGCGAAGCCTGGCGGCTTCTACACGAACAATCGAATCGTTGTTGCCATCAAACTCTGCATCACGCCCGAACACGTCTATGGCGATATTGAAGCTACGCAAGCGATCGCTGTTGCCAGCGGTTTCGTTTTCAACCAAATAACGAAGAAGTTCGCGCATTCGGCCAGAACGGGCAAAGGTTTCGCTGGCGATAACCTTGTTTAGTTCCTGGTTAATCTGCTCAATGTCGATGACAGGGTCCGTTTGGGATGGAGTTCTATTGGCGTTTCATCCATGAATGTATGTAGCACTATCAACGATTAGGGTCAACCATTCGAGCGCTATCGCTCAGTAGATAGGCTGTTCTAAATCCCTTTGTTTACCTCTGCCAAAGATGACAGGAAGCAACCACTCGACACTAAGCAACTACTCAACGGTAACACTCTTTGCAAGATTACGGGGCTTGTCGACGTCACAGCCCCGTTCTATCGCGGCGTAGTAGGCGAGAAACTGAAGTGGAACCAGCGCGAGTATTGGTGCCAGGAGCGGGTGAGTCTCTGGAACACAGATACAACCGAGGTTAGCAGCCTCGATTG
>CAZWMD010000011.1:7453-34485 GCA_964634815.1 uncultured Pseudomonadales bacterium
AGGAGCGGGTGAGTCTCTGGAACACAGATACAACCGAGGTTAGCAGCCTCGATTGGATCGCCGGAGGTGATGGCCAGAACGCCGCCGTCACGCGCGCGAATCTCTTCGATACTGGCCAGGTTTTTTTGCAGTAACTCATCTTTGAAGGCAATGGCTACTGTGGGCGTGGTATCCGAGATCAGTGCCAGTGGGCCATGCTTCAGCTCAGCCGCTGGATAGGCTTCTGCGTGAATGTAGCTGACTTCTTTTAGTTTCAGGGCGCCCTCTTGAGCAACGCCATAGCCGGTGTGACGGCCGATGAAATAGGCGTGATCGAAGTGCCCCAGAGTTTTTGCGAAACTTTTGTAGGTCTCTTCCTGATCGAGTAGTTCTCGAACCTGATCAGGTAGCGCCTGCATGGCGTCTATTAGCGACTTTCCTGCGCCGGGAGACAAGTCTCGAGTGCGGGCGAACAGCAGGGCAATCATGGCAAACATCGAAAGCGTGGCAACAAAGGTTTTGGTGGAAACTACCGCTACTTCAGCGCCGGCGTGCAGGTAAGCGCCCGCACCACAGGCTCTTGCAATACTGCTACCGACAGAGTTGACGATGCCCAGTACGCGGCCGCCCTTTCTTTGGATCTCGGCGATGGCTGCCATCGTGTCATAGGTTTCACCAGACTGGCTGACAGCAAAGTACAGTGTATCTTCCTCGATGAGCGCGTTTTTATAACGAAATTCTGCGGCAGGTTCCGCATCACTTGGGATACGTGCCAGGGTTTCGATCATGCGCGCTCCGATACCGCCGGCAATAAGCGCGCTGCCGCAACCGATGATTTTGATGCGCTTGATACTGAGAAGCTCACGGGGACTCAGATTGAGGCCATCGAGTCGAGCAGTTGCAAAGCGCTCGTCAATTCTTCCGCGTAGCACTCGCTCCAGAACGTCCGGTTGTTCGTGTATTTCCTTGCGCGTGAAGTGTTCGAAGTTTGCCTTGTCGAATTCCTCTGGGCGGGTTGTAACCAGGTCAGGTTGCCTTGAGGTTGTTTGTGCATGCAGATTGGTGATCTCGAACTGATCCGGTGAAAGTCTTGCGATTTCCCCGTCCTCCAGATAGATCACTTTTTGAGTGTGTCGCACGATAGCGCTGACATCAGAGGCCGCAAACATCTCATTGTTGCCTATGCCGATAACCAAAGGGCTGCCCTTGCGGGCAACAATCAGTTCTTCCGGGTAGTCGGCGTGCAGTAAGGCGAGTCCGTAGGCTCCCTGTATTCGGGCCAAGACCCTGCGTAGCGCGGTAACCAGGTCGGCTGCCTGGTCGGTGGTGTTCTGCTCCAGTTCTCGGGCGAGCAGATGGGCAAACAGTTCGCTGTCGGTATCGCTAATTGGCGTTGTGCCTGCAGATACAATCTCGGTTCGTAACTCGCGAGCATTTTCGATGATGCCGTTATGAATAATAGCCAGCTTGCCGCTGGTGTCGCAGTGGGGGTGGGCGTTGATATCCGAGGGCGCTCCGTGGGTTGCCCAGCGGGTATGACCAATTGCAGTAGTGGCGGTAATCCGTTTCGGCAGCTTCGCTTCCAGGTTGGCAACTCTCCCCTGGGTTTTGAATGACTCAAGTTTCTTGTTGCGGGCGCCGCGAAGAAGGGCGATGCCCGCTGAGTCGTAGCCCCGGTATTCGAGCCGATGCAGCCCCTCGAGAATGATAGGGAGGGCCGGGTTATGGCCGATATAGCCAACAATTCCACACATGATTTTTCCTGGGTGAGTCTGAAAAGGGTTAGCCGTAGATCAGTCGGCGGATCTGGCGGGCCGAAAGACCGGTAGTTGCAAAGCGGTGTTGTTCGATCTCCTCGCGCAGTTGTTCGAAGATCGCTTTATTGCGTAATCCCTCAGCCTGGAGCTCCGCGTGGCGCCGACTGGCGAAGCCCTCCACCGTTTCATTGAAGTAAGCAATGACGTCTTCGACGAGTCGCTGAATCTGGGCTGGGGGCAAGTCGGTGCGGCTGCTCAGATGCGCGATGAGTGGGTCAACCAGGGGGTTGGCGGGGGTGGGGCGAAGTGAGTTCATGGGCCGATATTGGCCCAGAGGCAGGCGAAGAGCCAATATTCTGCCCGATTTCGGGTAGAATATTGAAAATATCTCAGTTTAAGCGGTGAGCACCGCTGCTGTTAGAGTTCGTCCAGGTAGCGCTCAGCGTCAAGAGCGGCCATGCAGCCGAACCCGGCGGAGGTAATGGCCTGACGATAAATATGATCGGAAACATCGCCGGCTGCGAATACGCCCGGCAGGCTGGTGGCCGTGGCACCGCCAGCCAGGCCGCTCCTGGTGACGATATAACCGCCGCCCATGTCCAGTTGATCAGTGAATATTCCGGTATTGGGCGAGTGGCCAATGGCGATAAATACGCCGGTGACGGCCAGATCCTGGGCGGTACCGGCTTTGTCAGCGAGACGCGCGCCGGTGACACCCATGTCATCGCCAAGCACTTCGGTCAGGGTGTGATTCCACACCGGCACGATGTTCTCTTTGGCAAACAGGCGATCTTGCAGAATTTTCTCGGCACGCAGTTCGTCGCGGCGATGCACCAGGTGCACCTTGCTGCAGATATTCGACAAATACAGGGCTTCCTCAACCGCCGTATTACCTCCACCGATCACCGCCACTTCCTGATTACGGTAAAAGAACCCATCGCAGGTAGCGCAGGCACTGACGCCTCGACCTTTGTACTTTTCTTCGGAAGGCAAACCCAGATATTTGGCTGACGCGCCAGTGGCGATGATCAGGGCATCACAGGTGTAAGTCTGGTTGTCGCCAACCAGGCTGATGGGGGAGTCCTTGAGGTGAGTCGTGTGAATGTGGTCGTTGACAATACTGGCGTCGAAACGTGCAACGTGCTCAGCCATTTGTTGCATCAGTTCGGGGCCTTGGAGCTCCGCATGGCCGCCGGGCCAGTTCTCCACCTCAGTGGTGGTGGTGAGCTGTCCGCCCACCTCCACGCCAGTCAGAAGAACGGGTTTGAGATTAGCTCGTGCTGCATAAAGTGCTGCGGTATAGCCTGCTGGCCCTGAGCCTAAAACGATGAGTCGCTGGTGTTCTATTGTCATGTGGCGGAGTCTACCAGAGCCGCTTCCAGCCATTCCAGCAAGTGCGCGACAACCTCTACTCGATTGGTCTCGTTTAACATCTCGTGCCGACCTTCGGGGTACAGTTTGTAATCAACCGCTAGACCCGCGGTGCGGTATGCCTCGACGAGTTTGATCAATCCTGCCTCGTCGTTGTGCACAGGATCGTCGGCACCCGCAACAACATACAGGGGCAGCCCGGGTTTAATTGTGGCGATATTCGCCGGTATTGAACTGGAGCGCATCCCGGCGAACATCTGGGCAAGACTGTCAGGGCTTAAAACAAAACCACACTTGGGGTCATTGATGTAGGCCTGCACCTGCAGCAGATCCTTACTCAGCCATTCGAAACCTGTCAGATCACCACTGTTTGTCTGATCTGCAAACGCTTTGTTGTTGTTGCCAAACAACATGTTCTGGAGAAAATCACTTTGCATATTTGGCCCAGAGCGCAGTGCTTCTGCACGACACACAAGCTGCATCAATGCGAGTTGCCAGGCACTGCCAAACCCTGGGGAACCGGACAGCACTGCAGCAGACAGGTGTTGGCCATAGAGATACAGGTACTGCTGGCTGAGAGCTGCTCCCATACTGTGGCCAAGTAACACGATGGGCAGCCCCGGATGTTCTCGCATTGAGGTCTCAGCGAGGTAATTCATGTCGGTAAGGGTCAAACGCCAGCCGTTCTTGCCCATTGCGCCGGGCATATCATCAACGATCGTGTCGCCATGTCCGCGATGGTCGCTTGCGTACACCGCATAACCCTGGCTAGTTAAGGCTTCGGCTACATCTGTGTAGCGGTCCTTGTGTTCCCCCATGCCATGGGCAATTTGCAGTATGGCTTTGGGGGCGGCGGTGGGTAGCCAGGCGCAGCAGGCAAAGCGCTTGCCATCGAGGCCGCGCAGATCAAATTCATTAATTTTCATAGCGCTATTACAAACTAAAAGCCGGCTATTCAAAACCGTTAACGGCGTCATATCCGTATAACCAGTCATTTTTTTGCATAGCCAGTTCTGGCAAAAAGCGACTGCTAAGGCTCAGTTCCAGATTGCGCCAAAAAGCACGTCCCTGGGCGGGCTCACAGAGCAGTCTGGCGCGCTCAATCGCCTGCGCTTGCATCCGGCGGGCTCTGGGCAATCGGTACTTTTCGTACTCTATCCAACCGCTGGCAGGTTCTTCTTCCCACTGTTCCAGCATGCGGGCCGCAACCCAGGCATCTTCTATGCCCAGTGCCGTCTGTTGTGGCAGGTGGGGCAAAACGGGATGACAACTGCTTGCCAAAAACAAAATCTGGCCGTGCGCCAGTCGTTCTGGTGAGCTGTTTTCCAGTACGGCTGCAGATTTCCACTGTGCTGCGCTGTCAATCAAGGCGCTTAGACTAGGATGCCAATTGGCGAATGCGTTCTTTAGGTGTCTTGCACCCTCTGAGCTGGATTCGGCGTAAGGCTCTTCTGATCTGGTGATTGCTGACACCCTGAGTTGCTGGTCGCCTGTTTCTTGTAGCGTGCCGAAGTGATAGTGCAAATGATGGTGGGGGCCCAGCCACTGGGTGATTACAGGGCCAAAGGCGCCAGGTGGTAATCGCTGCGTATCGATTGTGCTGTGCCAGTGAGTGTAGGCGCTCGGATGGGATACCAGCGGTTCTGCGTTGGCCAGTGTTCGTAGCCGATGGTCGGTATCAGCGGCGACAATCAGCACATCGTAACTCTGCTTGCCTGCCAGGCTGGTTACGCACACCTTGTTGTCGCGCTGGCTGAGTTGCGTGAGTCGACTGTGGACCCGTTTGATACCCCTGGCTTCTGCGATCCCCGCAAGAGCCTCGCAAAGTATGCGGTTGTCGATATGAAAAAACGGCGCGTTGTAGCGGCCCTCGGCCATAGCGCCCAGCGCCTGAATCGACAATTGAAAACCAGTTCGATAGCTACGCTGATGAATAAACTGAGGCTCGACACTGGCGGGTTGCAATACCTCCAGAGTTTTCAAGGTGCGCAGGATTCGACTTGCGTTAGGACTAATCTCTACACTTTGGGTAGCCATTTCAGACCTGTCCTGCCTGTCTGAGACGGTGTCTGGGTCGGTATCTGAATCGGTGTAGATGGAAAGGTCCCGGAAGCCTGCGTAGTCGCAGGCCAGGGCTGTAGTGAGAGCGCAGGCATTAGCGCCAACTATGGCGATGGAAAGTTCGTGGCCAGGTGCTTGCTCCGGCTCGCTGGGTTCCCCGGAGCTCGACACTAGATTTTCAGGCGCCAGACCGTACCTTCGCGACTGTCTTCGAGCTCTATTCCGGCTTCCAGCAAGTCGTTGCGAATCTTGTCTGCACCGGCAAAATCCTTGTTCTTGCGGGCCGTATTGCGAGCCTCGATGAGTGCCTCGATATCTGCTGGCGCCATGCTGCTGCCGGTCTGGAACCACTCTTCCGCGTCTCGTTGCAGCAAGCCGAGGATGGCCCCGCCGCGGCGGATGTTACTGTGCAACCGTGCGAGTTCTGCGGCGTCCTGTGTCTTGTGGATAGCGCTCGCAAAGGCGTGCAACGCTGCGATTGCTCCGGGGGTATTGAGGTCGTCCTCCAACGGGGTTTGGACACTTTCAGGGATGTCGCCCCAGCGCAGTTCATCTTCCGGCGGACTGTATGTGGCATCTGGCGCACTAACACGGAGTGCCTGATAAAGCCGGTCAATCGAGCTCTTTGCCTGCTCGATCTGTTCCTCTGACCAGCTTAGTGCGGACCGATACTGGCCGCTGAGCAGGGCAAACCGCAAAACCTCGCCGTCATGCCGTCCAAGCAACTCTCGAATGGTTTCTATGTTGCCGATGGACTTTGACATTTTTTCACCACCGAAGGTGAGCATGCCGTTGTGTACCCAGTACCCCACAAAGGGAGCGTCGTTTGCGCACACGCTTTGCGCCAGTTCATTCTCATGATGCGGAAATTGCAGATCGGAGCCACCACCATGGATATCAATGCTGGCTCCAAGATGACTGTTAATCATTGCAGAGCACTCGATATGCCATCCCGGTCGACCGCGGCCCCAGGGGCTGTCCCAGCCCGGTTGTTCCTGGTTAGACGGCTTCCATAGTACAAAGTCTTTTGGATCGCGCTTATAGGGCGCAACCTCAACCCTTGCGCCGTCGATCATATCTTCGAGCGAGCGTTTGGAAAGCTGGCCATAGTTTGGATCGGATGGCACATGAAACAAAACGTGACCGTCTGCGGCGTAGGCATGCTCGCGCTCGATCAGCGATTCGATCATTTCAATGATCTGGTCCATGTCCTGCGTAGCTCGCGGTTGCGCGGTCGTTGGCAGAACACCGAGACCTTGAATATCGATGTTGTAGGCTTCAATAAAGGTATCTGTGATCTCGGTTGTCGACAGGCCTGTTTTTTGCGAAGCCGCAATGATTTTGTCATCAACATCGGTGACGTTTGCTGCGTAGTGCACTAGTGGGTACTGGCTTTTTAAAACACGGTAGAGAACGTCGAATACCACAGCCGGTCGGCCATTGCCGATGTGCAGATAGTCGTAAACGGTGGGCCCACAGACGTACATGGTTATCCGCTGTGGATCAAACGGCTTGAACGGTTCTTTTTTTCCGCTCAATGAATTGTGCAGCGTGAGAGTCATCAGTTTTGTCCAGTCAGGGGGCGCTGCTGGTCACAACAGCACTACGATTTTCCAGGTCTGCGCCGGCAGGTACTTCGGCGCTGGGCTTGGCGTTAATCTCGGTATAGAAACAGTGGGGGCGGTTGGTGTGACAGGCACCGCCAACCTGCTCTACCTGCAACAACAGTGTGTCACCATCGCAGTCGACCTGGATTTTTTTAAGGGTTTGAATGTGTCCGGACGTATCGCCCTTGCGCCAGAGCTCATTTCGACTCCTTGAGAAATAGGTGACGCGATTACTCGCAAGCGTTGCCTCGAGAGCGTCTCGATTCATCCACGCAAGCATAAGTACCTCACCAGAGGTTTGATCCTGGGCGATGGCGGGTATAAGCCCGGCGTCATTGAACTTTAGGGCAGCAAGAAGTTCGGTCGCGGGCGTTGTGTGACCCGCTGTGGCCTGCTCCAGAGTTTTAAACAGGTCAGCCATATCGATTTGCCAAATATTGAAAGACAGCTCTCACGCCCATGGCCTCGCCACCTTCTGGATGCCCCGGACGTGAGCTTAGGTTCCATGCCATAAGATCAAAGTGCAGCCAGGGCACCTCGTTGCTGATGAACTGCTCAAGGAACAACGCAGCCGTAATTGCACCGGCATAGGGCGAGGCTGCGGAGTTCACGGAGTCTGCATGAGCTGCCTTCAACATTTTTTTATAAGGGGCATGCAGGGGTAAGCGCCACACGGCGTCATCGGATTCAACCCCCTGGGCGTAAACGGCCTCAGCGACATCGTCGCGATTGCAGAACATGGCCGCAATCTCGGCACCTACTGCTGAGCGAGCCGAGCCGGTAAGTGTGGCGTAATCGACCACAAGTTCTGGATCATCTTCGCAGGCTAAAGCGAGCGCATCACATAACACCAGTCGGCCCTCGGCATCGGTATTGTCGATCTCGACCGTCAAGCCCTTGTAGGTGCGGATGATATCGCCTGGTCGATAGGCGTTGGCAGATATGGCGTTCTCAACAGCACTCACCAGAACACGAAGTCTGATGGGGAGCCCCGTTGCCATAATCAATTGCGCAAGCCCCAGTACCTGGGCAGCACCGCCCATGTCTTTTTTCATGGTTCGCATGCCGCCAGCCGGCTTTATATTGAGGCCGCCGCTATCGAAGCAAACGCCTTTGCCCACAAGGGTAATCAGCGGATGCTTTTCATCGCCCCAGGTCAGGTCAATCAGACGCGGTTCGTCAGCGCTTGCGCGACCTACCGCATGGATGGTGTTGTACCCGGCGCGCAGCAGTGCCTCGCCAGTGGTGACCTTGATATTTGCATCAAACTGTTCGGCGAGTGTGCGACTGGCCTCCTCAAGATGCGACGGCAGCATGTCATTGGCTGGTGCATTGATCAGATCGCGGGTCAGCGCAGTTGCCGCGGCGGTTCGCACCAGCGAGTCATAGAGTACGTGATCTTCGATGACTAACTGCGCAGGACTCCGCTTGGCTTGTTTGTAGCGGGTGAATTGATACGCCCCTAGCGCCCAGCCCAGCGCGTCCAGCTCATCGACCTGGGAAGTGGGCTGGTAACGGCCTTCGGGCAGGGCGGTAGGCAAGGCGCCAAGCGTTGCCAGGCTGGGTTGGCTGGAGGCGCCAACCAGCACAAAGCCGGCATTGGTGCCAAAGCCTGGCACAGACAGGTATTGCCCTGCTTCAGCCCGGTACTGCTGAGATCTGACCCAGGCGACTGCCTCCGGAGACTGGTCGGTCATGAAGGCATCGAGGTCGGACACAATGTGCAGTGGTGTCGCGTCTTCTGCGGTGTTTTGCGTGAGGCCGTGAGAAGTCATGGATTTGGCAGATTACCCTGATTGCGAGGATCGGTAATGGTCCCCGAAGGGGGCATCTTCCGCAACTGTGGTGCAACGAAGGCGCAACAGTGGCGTAACTGGGCAGAACGGTGGCCACCAGCGGGGACGGCGGTGTATGTTGCGCGCAACTGTTCGACGGCGGGAGCCTCTTGTGCGCTTATCTAATTTGTTCACCCTCACGCGATCCATTGCCAGAGCCTGGTTGCGCTGGGCGCTATTACTCGTGCCTTTGGGGCTTGCGAGCCTGGCGGATGCGCGAACGAATAAGCCGGTTCTGCATGGCAAGCACTGGGTTGCGATTACCGGCAAGCCATTGGCTGCCACTGCCGGCGCTCTGACGTTTCAGAAGGGCGGAAACGCGGTCGATGCTGCCTGCGCCATGCTGGCAGCTACGGCCACCATGTTCGATGTGCTGAGCTGGGGAGGCGAAACTCAGGCATTGATCTATCACCCGCAACAAAAGAAAGTTATTGGTATCAATGCACTGGGGGTTGCGCCAACGGGTGCAACGCCTGAGTTCTTCCAAAGCCGCGGTATGGCGTTTCCTCCAGAGTACGGCCCGCTGGCTGCGGTTACGCCGGGTACGCCGGGTGGGCTGCTCACCATGTTGGCGGAGTACGGCACCCTCAGCCTGGCTGAGGTTTTGGGGCCGGCGATTGAATTGGCGGATGGCTATCCGATTGAGGCTCAGACGGCAGATTCCATCGAGCGATTGAAAGAAGAGATCCGTCAGTGGCCCTACTCAAAAGCTCTGTTCCTTACTCATCAGGCGGATGAAGACGCAACGACACCCGAAGGTCAGCGCGAAGCACCTAGAGCGGGCGAAATTTTTCGGCAGCCAGATTTGAAACGGATGCTTCAGTCGCTTGTGGCCACAGAGGCCAAGGCACTTGAAGCTGGCGCAAATCGTCATGAGGCGATCATGGCGGCTTACGAGCGTTTTTATCGAGGTGATATCGCCGCGGAGTTTGTGCGTGCCTCTCAAGAGATGGGCGGGCTGCACACCCTCCAAGATCTGGCAGATTGGCAGGTGTACATCGAAGAGCCGGTGGCCACCAGTTACAAGGGAATTGATGTCTACAAGCTGACAAGCTGGGTCCAAGGGCCGGTGATGCTGCAAGCGCTTAACTTGTTGGAAAATACCAATGTAGCTGCGCTGGGTTATAACAGTTCGCAGTACATTCACACGCTCTATCAGGCGTTGTCTATGAGTATGGCGGACCGGGACTTTTATTACGGCGATCCTTACTTCCCACCAGCCGAGCCCATGGCGGGGTTGCTTTCGAAGAAATACGCACGCAGTCGCTGGGCAGAATTCTCAGCCGGGGCTAATGACGCCAAAATTCGCCCGGGGGATCCTTACCGATTCCAAAAAGGCAAAAACCCGTTTTTGCAGCAACTGGAGGCCTGGACAAATGTGCCTAATGCCGAGGCCGGTTTGATGCCACCCTGGCAACAGGCGAGCATTGATTTGCCCACTCACGATCGCACCTTTCAGGCAGGTACAACGTCGATACAGGCTGCAGATGCGCAGGGCTGGGTCGTATCCATCACACCTTCGGGGGGCTGGGTGCCGGCGGTCATTGCCGGCAAAACAGGCGTTGGTATGAGCCAGCGCATGCAGAGCTTTGTGCTGGATGAAAACCAAAACCCGTTTAACGTGTTGGCTCCGGGAAAACGGCCGCGGGCGACGTTAACACCAAGCATGGCATTAAAAGACGGCAGACCGTTCCTGTCGTTTGCCGTCCAGGGCGGGGACATTCAAGATCAGGTGCAATTGCAGTTTTTCCTGAACATGGTGGAGTTTGGTATGAATGTGCAGGAAGCTGTTGAAGCGCCGCACTTTTGGAGCTACCAACTACGAAACTCGTTTGATGACCATCGCGCGCAACCGGGGCGAATCTTGCTGAATGACGAGACCACACCCTGGGTGCGCGAGGAACTCAAACGCAAAGGCTATGCGCCTGAGTTTCGAGACCGAACCTCAGGACCGATTACCGCGATCTGGTTTGACTGGGAAAACGGGGCTTTCTGGGGGGGTGCCAGCGACTTTGGCGAGGACTACGGCATCGCCTGGTAGGTTCAGGCCCGATGATCTGGGCCGGTTAAGCCCAGGTTGTTGCCCTCGAGGATGCGCTCAGCACGATAGCTGCTGCGCACCAGCGGACCAGAGGCGACTTCCATAAAGCCAAGCTCCAGGCCAAGCTCACGGTAGGCGGCAAACTGTTCCGGCGTCACCCAGCGCTCGATAGCCAGATGATTGGGTGTTGGCCGCAGGTATTGTCCCAGGGTAAGAACGTCGACCTTGGCCTGGCGTAAATCCCGCATGGTGGCTTCGATTTCTGCATCAGTCTCTCCCAAGCCGAGCATCAAGCTCGATTTGGTTAGCACTTGCGGGCGGTGGGCCTTAGCAAATCGCAGAACATCCAGCGTTAATTCGTAACCCGCGCGCGGGTCTCTCACCGGATGAGTGAGTCGCTCGACGGTTTCGATGTTTTGGGCAAATACCTCAAGGCCTGAATCCACAACCGTCGCAATGTCTCTTTCTACGCCGGAAAAATCTGGCGTAAGCGCTTCCACAGCGGTTTGTGGATTTACTTCCTTAATCGCCTGAATACAGGCTGCATAGTGGCCAGCGCCACTATCAGCAAGATCGTCGCGATCAACGGAGGTAAGAACGATGTAGCGCAGGTTCATTAGGCGTACGGTTTCTGCTGCCTGTTGGGGCTCGTTGTTGTCGAGCCATCCCTTGGGGTTGCCTGTATCTACCGCGCAAAATCGGCACGCTCGAGTGCATACAGCGCCCATAAGCATGATGGTGGCGGTGCCGTTGTTCCAGCACTCGCCAATGTTGGGGCAATGAGATTCTTCGCACACCGTTGACAGGGCGTTGTCGTGTACTGCTCGTTTCACCTTGTTGAACCCGGCACCACTCGGAACACTGACTCGCAACCAGGGTGGCTTTCTGCTGGAGAGTTCAGGTGCTGAATCGGTTGCGATGAGAGGGGCTGCATTTTGATCGGCCGATTGACGAGATGGCTTGATGCCATCTTTGATCGCGCTGAACCCTTGCGAGGTTCTGTACTTGCCGCCAGCCTTTAGTACTTTTGGTAAAGCTTTTGGCGTTTCTGCGGGAGTGTCTTGATTCTTCATAGCTTTAGTTTACACCTCCTGAAACTGCAACTCGTGTAGCTGCTTGTAAACCCCGTTAGCAGTTAAAAGTTCCTGGTGTGTTCCCAGTTCGGCGATCTTGCCGTCCTTGAGTACAAGAATCCGGTCCGCTTCCTGAATGGTTTGCAGGCGGTGGGCGATGATTATGGAAGTGCGCTCACTGGTGAGTTTCTCAAGAGCATCCTGAATGAGCAATTCCGTTTCGGTATCGATGCTGGCGGTTGCCTCGTCCAGCACAAGTATCTCTGGGTCTGCGGCGAGCACCCGGGCGAAGGCGAGTAGTTGTCTCTGTCCCTGTGACAGGTTCTGGCCGCGTTCAGACAGCTCTGTGTCATACCCCTTGGGCAGGGCAGAGATAAACTCATGCGCATTTACCGTAATCGCAGCCTGCTCAGCTTTGGCCCGGTTTATCAATGGATCACCAAGGGCGATATTGTCGTAGACCGTGCCCGAAAAAATATGAAAGTCCTGCAACACTACGCCAACCCGGCGACGCAAATCATTGGTGTGAATGGAATTGAGATCTATTCCATCGAGAAAAATGCTGCCATCTTCAAAATCATAGAATCGAGAGAGTAACCTGATGAGAGTGCTTTTCCCTGAGCCTGTGGGGCCAACGATCGCCAGTTTTTCGCCTGCCTGGATATGCACACTCACATTGTCGAGCACCGCTATGTTAGAAACATAGTTAAACGAAAGATTGCGGAATTCGATGCTGCCCTGGAGTCTTTTGGGCAGCGGTTGCGGGTTGGCCGGCTCATGAATTTTTTCATCCCAATCCATGGCCTGGAAAATGCGTTCACCGCTTGCCATCGCTCGGAACAACACATTGGTTTGCTCACCCAGTGCGACAATGGGTTGAAACAGCATATCTATGAATCGGGTGAAAAGGATGGCGCCACCAAGGGTGATTTCGTTCTGGATCACTTCTGGCGCCGAGTACCAAACAATAACGCCAATGGCGATGGAACCCATGGAATCATTGAATGCACCATAGAAAGTCTCCAGGCGCATCGATCGGGTTTCCCAGAAGCGATTTTCCCGGTTGATATCGTTGTAGTGCTCGAGATTGGTTTCTTCTCGGCCCGATAGCTGAACGACCTGCAGGCCCGCAAGGTTTTCCTGCATGTACTGATTAAGTGACGACAAGCTCATGCGCACCTTTCGAAAAAGCTGTCGAGTAGCGCGGCGGAATAAATAGGTGACTAACGCCATGATGGGCATGGCCAGCAGCAGGTATCCGGTGAGCACCGGATCTACGCTGAGCATAATTGCCAGGGCGACAAAGAAGGGCACAAATTCACCTATCAGTGTGCCAATCCCACGCAGTAGCTCGTACAGCGCCTCCACGTCATTGGTGACCCGAGTCATAACGCGGCCAACAGCTACCCGGTCATAAAATGAGGCAGGGCGAGTTTCGAGGTGGCGAAACAGATCAAGCCTCAGGTCTCTCAGCCCGTTTATCACAGAGGCGATGAGCGTTTGACGATGGGCGTGGCCGATCACTGCCCAGCAAATTTGAACGATGGCATACAGAATACACGCAGCAACCAGTGGTGTGACCTGCAGGGATACCGCAAGCCAGTCAGTTAGATCGATGAGCCCCAGATCCGGCGTCAGACTGTTGGTCTCTCCACGCAGGATATGGTCGATAACCACCACAGAAATAATGACCGGCAACATAACGTGCAGCGTTGACCAAAGTAGAACCAGCACAGCGGACAGTGCAAACATGGCCTTGTACGGCTTCATCCATCCAAGAATGCGGCCGAGTAGTGACATGTTGAGTACGGTGCCGGAGAGCTCGGCGTCGAACATGCTGTAGTCGCGGGTTTCGGCCGTTGAAGTCTTAGGCGCCGGCGGACTTTTGTCGGTGGCTTTTAAGCTGGCCTCAGTCATTTTTTTCGTCCTGAGCGCCTTCTCGCTGAATACGTTCGAGATCAGCGTAGATACCGCCAGCACTCAATAACTCCCGGTGCGATCCTTGCTCGACGATCTTGCCAGCCTCAAGGATAATGATCCGGTCTGCATGGCGAGCGGTGGATACCCGGTGTGAGACAAGGAGTGTTGTCTGATTTTTTCGTAACTCGCGGAGCTGTCGGAGAATGTGCTCTTCGGTGGCAGTGTCTACGCTGGCAAAGCAATCATCGAGTAGAAGTATGGGGGCGTGTCGGATCAAACCCCGCGCCAGTGTCGCGCGCTGTTTCTGTCCGCCCGAGAGTGTCACACCACGCTCGCCGACCAGAGTATCGAGACCATCAGGGAATCGCTCCAGAGTATGTCGCAGATCCGCTGCGTCCGCCGCCTGCCAAATACTCTCCAGATCCCGGGTTGTGTCGTCGTACGTGATGTTATTGGCGATATTGTCTGCGAACAGGAAAGGATCCTGGGGCACCAGGGCAATCTGGGCTCGAAGCTGGGCGAGCGGATAATCAAGCACACTATGTCCATCAACAAGCACGCTGCCAGCGGGTGCGTCTGCCAGACGTACGAGCTGCCGCATTAGTGTGGTTTTACCGGAGCCAACACGCCCCATGACTGCAACTGTTTCTCCTGCTTCGATCTCGAAAGTTACACCAGCCAGGGAATCTGTTGTTGCTTCGGGGTAACGGTACACAAGGTTGTTAAAGGCAATGTCACCGCTGATGTGTGCTGGCGTACTGCCACTGGGCTGGTCTGGATGTTCGGGGGCCATATCCAGAACTTCAAACAGTCTGTCACTGGCAACGGCAGCACGTTGGAACAGATTGACTATAAAGCCGGCAACCCGAAACGGCTGCACAACCATGGCCACGTAAGTGAAAAAAGCGACAAATGTTCCGATGCTGATCTGTTGATCGATCACAAGCGAACCGCCATAACCCAGGATCGTAATGGTGCAAATGGCCACGGTGGAGGGCATGACAGCGGTCATCAGAGAATTTATTCGTGCCTGGCGGAAAAAAGAATTTGCGTAAGCCTGATTGGTTGCGGCAAAGCGGTTTATCTCATTGTTCTCTTGCACCATTGCTTGAATGGTCCGGATGCCTGAGAGGTTTTCTTGCACTTGAGCGCTCATTTGCGACATGCGTTCTTGTACCGCGACAGAGCTCAAACCCATCTCGCGGCTGGAATAGTAGGCGTACCAAACTACAAAAGGCATCGGCGGAAGAATGAGAAACGTGAGATCGGGGGACAGTTGCCACATGTAGTAGAAGCCGACAAAAGTGGCAAATAGCAGAATTACGAGAAGAATCGTGCCCATCGAGAAGAGTCTCTGGATGAGTGAGATGTCTGATACGGCGCGGGTCATCATGTCTCCGACGCCGTAGCGGTTGAAAAACGCCTGACCCTGATGTTGCAAGGTTTGAAACAGGCGAGTCCGGGCATCAAAGGCAACCCGGAGACCGGCCTGGCGGACCATGTAACGGGCAGCAGAAACGATCACAAAGCGTGCGATCACAGCGCCGATTATTCCCAGGACTGGCATAGTAACGTCGGCGTTGCCAGCGGCCATACGATCAATGCCCTCACGCAAAAACAGAGGGACCTGAGCTTCGAAGATGCGCGCGCCGAGAAAACACAGTATGCCGAGCAACAACAAACCGAAGTGATTTCTTGCAAATTCCGAGAGGCGCCAGAGCGACTTCCACATGACTTACTGCTCTGTTTGCGGGTTTAGAATGGGGCGCTGTTGGGGACTCGCGGAAATGGAATAGCGTCGCGAATGTTCTCCATACCAGTGACGTAGAGCACCAGTCGCTCGAAGCCGAGACCAAATCCTGCGTGGGGTACGGTGCCGTAGCGGCGCAGATCTCGATACCACCAGAGCTCTTCCTTAAGCGTTGGATCCAGCATGCGAGCGTCTAGCACCTCAATGCGTTCTTCGCGCTGCGACCCCCCAATGAGTTCACCTACCCCTGGTACGAGGACGTCCATAGCTGCCACGGTTTTTTCATCATCGTTAAGACGCATGTAAAACGCCTTTATGTCTTTGGGGTAATTGGTCACGACAAGGGGTCCACCCACTTCCTCCTCGCAAAGGAATCGTTCGTGTTCACTCTGCAGGTCGGTTCCCCATTGCACTGGAAACTCAAACTTTTTTCCGCTGTTTTGTAATACGCTGATGGCGTCGGTGTAGTCGAGCTGCTGAAAGCTGGACTCAATAACGTTCTCCAGCCGGCTTATTGCCTGTTTGTCGATCCTGTCGGCGAAGAACTGCATGTCATCACCGTAGTTTGCAAGTAGTTCCTTGAAGACTGACTTTAGAAAATCCTCAGCAAGTTCGGCGTTGTTTGCCAGGTTTGCAAAGGCGATTTCCGGTTCGATCATCCAGAATTCGGCCAGATGACGGCTGGTGTTTGAGTTTTCAGCGCGGAATGTGGGACCAAAGGTGTACACCTTGGACATGGCCAGCGCGTAACTCTCAAGGTTTAGCTGCCCGGATACGGTCAGAAAAGTCTCAGTGCCAAAAAAATCCTGCTCGTAGCTGCCTGGCTGCGTATCGCGGTTAACCGCGTCAAGGGTGCTCACCCGGAAGAGTTCCCCGGCTCCCTCACAGTCACTGGCTGTGATTATTGGAGTATTCACCCAAAAAAAGCCGTTTTGGTTAAAGTAATTGTGCACGGCTTGAGCCAGACCATGTCTAACACGAGCGATAGCCCCAAACGTATTGGTGCGCGCGCGCAAATGGGCGGTTGTACGTAGGAACTCAAAAGTATGGCGCTTTTTTGCGATTGGGTAGGTTTCGGGGTCATCGATATCGCCAATCAGTACGACGTCATCTGCCTGAATCTCAACGCTCTGGCCTTTACCCTGGGATGCAACGAGTTTTCCCGACACCGCTACTGCACAACCGGTGTTCAACTCAGTGATCTGGGGGTAGTTGGCCAATTTTTCGTCAGCAACGATCTGGATAGCGTCGAAGCAGGAGCCATCGTGGACCTGTAGGAAAGAGAACCCGCCCTTGGATGTCCGTCGGGAACGTAGCCAGCCCTTAATCTGTACGGTTGTTTCGAGGGCAATTTCACCCGAAAACAGCGTTTTTAACGACGGATAGACATCAAACGACATAACTCAAGTAACCTGGCTCGGATCGGGGCACAATGATAGTGTAATTTGCTTCCTCTGTGACCGCTCGGTTAGCCAGATGAGGCGCCGATATGGAACGCCTAGATACGCCTAGGTAGGATAGGGAGCATTCCGAAGTTCTAATGAATTTATTGAGCCAAGAGCTTTAAGACACATGCAGTTCAGATACCTTGTTTTCGGTTTGCTTCTCGCAGGCATTTTTGTCGGAGTCAGTTGGGTTAACAACCAGCCGGGTATTGCCCCGGTTCGAATGTCACCAGACTCCAAGCCAAAATATTCTGAGCAACCCGCTACCGATGATGCCGTGTCTCGCGATAGCGAGGCCCAACGGCCCTTTGTGTTGGATGAACCCGCAGCGACGCAGAAGAGCATTCTTCCGCATCTAAATGACAGTGATCAGTGGGTTCGCTCAGAGCTCAGCGAAACTGCCTTACCCTGGCTTGCCGAAACAGAGCTGGTGAGGACCGCTGCAACGATTCTGGAAAATGCCGCGCGCGGAGAAATTCCTCGCAAACAACTCGGATTTCTTGCCCCCAAAGGTCGGTTTCAAGTGCGCAAAATAGGCAGTTTGATTCAGGTTGATCCGGAGTCGTACAACCGTTACACGCCCTTCGTCAAAACGCTTCAGAAATTACCCCCTGAGAAAGCCGCTGCGATGTTCAACATGGCAGAGCCTTTGCTGGCAGAGGCGGTGCGTGAGTTGGGCGCAACGGGCGTCAGCCCGCGGGACCTGGTCTATACAGCGCTGGGGGTTGCTCTGGATACGCCTCGGGTAGATGCGGCTACCACCCTTAGGCAGCCTAAGGTGGTCTATACCTATGCGAACAAGGAACTGGAGGAGTTGCTGCCGCTGCAAAAGCAGTTACTCCGGCTTGGGCCGCGCAATTTACATACTCTAAGGCTTTGGCTCGAAGACTTTGGGATAGCGCTATCGCCGGTGACTGCACTCGAAGACGAAGAGCCGGTGGCAGGCGTTGGGGCAGATGATCTGTCGGCAGGGCCCTCGGGTACCTAACTGCCGTTAAACTCAAGTCGAAAATGCGCTCCCGTCGTTTGTTCTTCTGACTGTTCTTCTGGCTGGGAACTATTCAATATCAGATCTATGGTTCCACGTTGGCTTTCGATCAGTCGGCTCGCAATGGCCAAACCGAGGCCTGTGCTGCCCTTGGTTTTGGCGGTGGTGAAAAACGGCTGCAACACCTTTTTCTGATTGCCTGGTGAAATACCGACTCCGTTGTCGATCACGTCCACAACAATCTTGTTGGGCCTGGACGGACTGCGGCTTAGCTGTAGCCGTATCGAGGTGGTACTTTTGCCGTGAACGAGTGAGTTTTCGATGATTTGAGTGAGTGCCGCGTCTACTGCGTCTTTGTTGGCGGCGGCTTTTAACTCATCATCAGGTAATCTCAAAACGATGTCACACTGCTCCTGATAGCGCTTGGCTAATGCCTTTAAAAGCTCGTTCAGATTGGTGGTGGCGCCCTGGGTGGATTCCTGCATGTCCGCTTTGGCCAGCTGCAATAGTGAGTTCGTCAAACGATGCAAGTGAGTGACATCGCCATCCATGTTGCGCAGAAATTTTTGGCGTTGTGCCGCATTCATGCCCTCACCGTGATCTTCAAACATTTCTATTGCACCGCGTAGCGCGGTAAGAGGCGTTTTGAACTCGTGGGAAACATGACGCGCAAATTCCTGAACATAGCGACGACGATCTTCGAGACTTCTACCCATCTCTGTGATCTGCTCGCCTAGTGCTGCAATCTCTGCGGTGCCTCCGGGTGTAAGATTATCCATCGCTCTTTCATCGCCAAGACTGACTCGACGTGCCAGCTCTTGCATTTTTTCGATTGGCCGGACCACCGTACGGGAGGTCACAAAAGCGATCAGTATCACCACACCAAGAAGTAGGGCGATGGCGTAAGCCAGTAGCTTTCGCTTTGCGTAAAGAGCCTGAATGATGTTTGCTGGGGTGCGGGAGAGCAAAACAGCGCCGACAACACGGTCTTCGAAGAAAATGGGCATTGCGACAAAAGCCCGGACACCGGTTGTTCTACTGACAGACTGGAGTGGCGTCTGAGTGACTGGATCTTCTTTGGTTCGTAGTCGACTGACGTGGTTGCCGTTCAGAGCTTGTGTAACCTCCTGAGTGTTATCCAGCAGTAAGTAACGATCTTCTCCCGTGGTTGCAACCACAATGCCCTGATGATCGACAATGCGGATTGCTGCGAGCGTCATCCGCTGCGCGTCTTTGAGAATAGACTCCAGATCCTGACCAATTATGTAGGCCAGAGAATCTGGTTTTGTTCCTTCAGGTAAAGATTTGGGTTCTGGTTGGGGGGGTAGAATATTCGAATCGACCAGATCCAGAATGGGAGCTCGGTATTGCCACAGCTTTTCCGGATCCGTTTTGCGCGCAAGCTCTTTGCTGTGCTGGTCAAGTTCGCTGGTGTTTCCAGATGGTTGTTCGTAGGCCAGCACTCGATCAAATGCGTTGCGATAGGCGGCGGCGATAAAGGCAGCCTGGGCGATGAGTTCTGATTCGGTTTGCCGCACGAGGGCACTTTCGTACAATCGCATGACCTGAATGCCGGCCAGGGGTAAAGCCAGAACCAACAGGTTCAGAAACACCAGCACGGTCCGCAAACGAGGGCGCAGACGAGAAAAAAGCGCCACTAGGCTTCCAAACGGTAGCCAACACCGTGACTGGTTTGAATAATTTCTGCGCCGAGCACACGCAGTTTATCGCGCAAGCGCCTGATGTGACTATCGATGGTTCTGTGGCTAACGACTCGTTTACCGGGGTAAGCGCCGCGCATTAGTTCGTCTCTTTCGAATACCTTGCCAGGTCGACTGGCCAGAAGATTGAGAATTGAAAACTCGGTTGCTGTCAGGGTCATTGGTTTCCCGGCCCATTTTGCACTACGGCCTACGGGGTCGATGAACAGCTCGCCTACGTTTATCGCAGCATCCTCGTTTACTCTCCGCGGGCGGCGCAGAATCGCTCTGATCCGTGCGAGCAACTCGCGGGGACTGAAAGGTTTGCTCACATAGTCATCTGCACCCATTTCCAACCCGATGATCCGGTCGATCTCTTCATCTTTGGAACTGAGAAACAGAATTGGCACTTCCGAAGAGCGCCGTAATTCATTACAGACTTCGATTCCATCCTTTTCAGGCATGAGTACGTCAAGCACGATTAGGTCGTAGGTTGTTATTTTGGCCAGGCGCAGCGCTTCTACACCATCGGCAGCTTCATCGATGGAGAAACCGGCCTGACCCAGCGAGTATCGCAACACTTCGCGGATGTGTGGATCGTCATCGACGATGAGAAGGTAGGGTGATTTTGCCATGAGAGCAGTCTAGCACCGGACTTCGCAAATTCGCTGCTATTCGTCGTTGTTGCACAAAATCTGCACTGAAGGGCTTGGCACTTTGCGCAGTAGCTTCAGCGTCTCTCACTCGTTGGTTGGCAGACTGGAGCCGTTATTTTCTCAGGCAGCGGCTCTTGGTTAGATCAGCGCACACACCCCGGCTTTCTAGCGTATCAATTGCTCAAATCTTGCTGTGCATAGCGTTTCTGGTGCTGGCCATAGATCCGCTTCTGTGGCTATTTCGATCCTGGTCGGCACCGGGCTATGACTCTCCCGGCGCAATAGTCTTTGGTCTGGTGGCTGCACTGTTTTTCTGGAGTGCTCAGTCGCCAATAACTTCCGTTCGATCTTTGTCTGAAGGTCAGATGCGCGGAACTGTTCTACCCTTAGTGCTGCTGTTTGTCTCTTTTCTGGTAAGGCTTGCAAGCCAATTGCTTGCGATTAACTTGCTTGGCGCCTTAATGCTTGTGATTGACGTGTTCGCCTTTGCGGTACTGGCTCGTTTAGCGGATCGAGGACGACCAGTCAGCCCTCTCATGTTAGCTGGCTTGTTTTGTTTTGCCTTGCCTCTTGAGCCAATGCTACAGCGTACCCTGGGTTTTGCATTGCAACAGGTCTCTGCAGATGCATCGTGCATGGTGTTGAAGAATCTCTACGCTTCAGTGTCGTGCAGCGGTACGCGGATTCGCTTACAAGACACAGACCTATTGGTCGACCTTCCGTGTTCCGGAGCAAGGGTCATGGTCTTGCTGCTCACGGCCTACTGTTTTTTAGCCGCGCTTAAGCCCATGTCGACGGCTCGAATGATATCGGGATTTGCCGTCACCCTTGTGATCGCATTGCTGGTGAATACTCTGCGAATCTGCCTGTTAGCTATTGGTATTCACAAGCAGGCCTCAACAGGTATCGATGTCATGCTTGATCCCTGGCACTCCGGCATTGGGCTGGGTGTCACTGCTTTGGGTGTTCTTATCTTGTTGCTGTGGCTACACAGCCAGCCTGAGACTCAAAGAAAGGATCTTCGAACTGGTCTCGAGTCGCTTGATCGTTCGGCACAAAGCCTGTGGAAAGCGCTGTTATCCACTCGCCATGCACGAGGTATGCGCGGTCTGGTTACAAGTAGCCTTCTGCTGAGCGCCGCCTGTTTATTGGTATTGGTGAAGCCTCAACCGCTGGATGTATCGGCAGCATTGAATACTCTGGAGCTACCCCTTTCCCTCGGCGGCTACCCCAGAAAAGAACTACCGCTGAGTTCGCAGGAACGTGACTATTTTTCGGCCTATGGTGGTGTTGCAGCGCGTGCCGGTTATGGCTCGAGCTCGTTGCTTTTAGTGCAGACCACCTCACCTCTGCGCCACTTGCATGCACCTGATGTCTGCTTTTCAGCGTCGGGTTATGAGGTGAGCTACGTCGGCGTCGACTTTTCTGATGGACCTGTCGCGATCTACCGGAGCCGGTCGTCCAAAGGTGAAGATCTCCGGGTTCGTGTCCGTTACGTATCCAGTTCCGGATTTGTCACCCACAGCATTAGCGAGGTTGTGTGGCATTGGGCCAGGCAACCAGAACAGGTCTGGACCATGGTGCAGACAGTTTCACCCTGGACCGCAAAAAGTACTGAGTTTCTTGCATCGGTTGGACGCAGCCTAAATCTATTTTCAGTTGAGTCATAAAAACGGGAACCTAACTATGGAATCTATGTCGACGAACCAAAAACCTGTTGCGATCTTGAGTCCATCAACCCTGCAGCGCACTTCTGTTGCTGCTGGTTTAGATCTCTGGGAGTCCCTGCTTCTTCTTTTCTGCCTGTGTTGGGGGCTCTTGGGGTCTACTCAAGCAAAGGCCGATGAGGCGCAGATTGGTGGCAGCATCGAGGCGAGTATTGACGGCAAAACCGTGGCGTTTCCCTTGTTGTCGTCCTCGGTAGCGGTTGATATCCAGGGCGATCTGGCTCGGGTCAGTGTCACTCAGAGATTTGAAAATCCGTTGGGGGCGCCGGTAAACGCGAGCTATTTGTTCCCGCTGAACAAGGACGCTGCGGTCTTTGCGTTAACCATGCTGGTGGGTAACGAGCGGGTTAGAGCGGTAATTAAGGAAAAGGAAGTGGCCAAGAGTACCTTCGTCAAGGCTCAGAAAGAAGGCAAGGCAGCGGTATTACTTACTCAGCATCGCCCCAATATGTTCACCCAGCAGCTTGCTAACCTCATGCCCGGACTACCGATTCAGGTGGTTATGGAATATACCCAAAGAGTGCCTAAACTCGACCAGGGCTATGAGTTGGTAGTACCGATGGTAGTTGGGCCGCGATTCTCTCCCGACAAACGCGAAGCTTCGGAAGCTGGTGGCTTGGTTGCTGCTCTGTCTCAGTTACCTGCGGCCGCCACTGCTGGCCTTGTTGACATACCCGACAGTGTTGATTTCAACCGGGTTTCTCTTCAAGTAAGGCTTGAATCAGCGGTTGGTTTTTTGTCAGTGACCAGTGCGACTCATGATATCGCAGTTGAAACCGTTGACGGTTCTACTCGCAAGGCGACGCTGAGTCCATCCACCACCCTTGCAAACCGAGATTTTGTGTTGCGCTATCAACTTGGTTCGGCAACAGATTTCTCTGGGGGCGTTTTGTCTCACGCAGACGATCGCGGCGGCTTTTTCAGTGTAATGATTGAACCGCCGGAGCGGTTTTTGGACGACCAGGTGTTGCCCCGGGAAATGGTCTTTTTGCTCGATTGTTCCGGATCAATGAGCGGGGCACCCATGGCCGCAAGTAAGGCGTTCATGCGTTCGGCTTTGCAGGCGCTGCGTAGCGAAGACCGTTTTCGAATCATCCGGTTTTCAGATAGCGCCACCGAATTCTCCAGCCAGCCACTGCAGGCAACCCGGCAAAATGTTGCGGCGGGGCTGCGATATACAGAATCACTGAGTGGTTCTGGTGGAACAGTCATGCGTTCTGGTATTGAGCAGGCGCTGATGGTGCCGCAAGGCGCAGGGTTTGTTCGGCAGGTGGTTTTTCTAACGGATGGGTATATCGGTAATGAGTTTGCAATTCTGCGGCTGGTAGAGCGTGAGCTTGGTGATGCGCGGCTGTTTGCGCTTGGTGTTGGTACAGGCGTGAATCGCTATTTGTTAGATGAACTTGCGCGAACGGGTAGGGGATTTGCCCGCTATCTGGACCCGACCGGTGATGTAGAGTCTCTGGCGGCGTCCTTGGCAACACGGCTGCGCACGCCATTGCTGACAGATATTTTGATTGATTGGGGGGATATGGAGCCGACTGAGGTTACACCCCAGCCTCTGCCTGATCTTTACGCTGGAGACAGCGTTCGTGTACAAGGCCGTTACTCTAAACCAGGACGCTATCCTGTCAGGATTACCGGTCGAAGTGGTGGCGAGCTTGTTGAGTTACCAGTAGACGTTTTGCTTAGCGAATCCGTTGCCCGGGAAGCTCCCGGTCAGGTGATAGCGCTACTTTGGGCACGCAGCGCCATCAAAGACGCGATGCACCAGCTCAGTATTCCGCAGCAACTGCGAGTTAACGAGCAAAGTGATGAGGCGATTACTGAAAAAGTTACCGCGCTTGGACTCGACTACTCGCTGGCAACCAGATGGACTTCTTTTGTCGCTGTTAGCGAGCAGGTTGTTAACCCAGATCCCGGCTTAGCGACAGACGCCCAGGTACCTAACGCCCAGGTGAAAGGCGTATCACAGGCCGCCTATCCAAATTTGGTCGCACCGCCAACATCAGCGCACGGTGGATATGCGGCGCCTGAGCCGTCAACCTGGTTAGGACTCGGTTTGCTTGCGCTCATGTTGATGCTTTGGTTTGGTGTTGCCCAACCAGGGGTCATCACAGAGCCTGGTCGTCAAGTGTGACGTTGGCTTTGAAAGGGCTGTGTGCTCGAAGGTGGTTAATATCATCCCGAACATACGCCCGTTCTTCATCAAGATATTTTGCAACTGCAGATCGAAACTGAGGGTCTCGAACAAAATGGGCACTATAGGTAGCTTGCGGGAGATATCCTCTGGCCACCTTATGTGCCCCTTGTGCGCCTGCCTCTACCCGGGACAGACCGTTTTCAATGGCGAACTCTATCGCCTGGTAATAGCAGGTTTCGAAATGCAGAAAGGGGTGATCTTCCAGGCATCCCCAGTTGCGGCCATAGAGGCAGTCAGACCCTATGAAGTTTATCGCTCCTGCAATGTATCGGCCCTCCCGCTCACACAGAATCAGTAACACATCTTCAGCACACCACGATCCAATCAGCGAGAAAAACTTGCGAGTCAGGTAGGGACTTCCCCATTTTCTGGCGCCCGTATCTTCGTAGAATCGATAGAAAGCATCCCAGTGTTCTTCTTGAAGATCGTCTCCGGTTAGGCGATGAATCGTGATTCCGTTGGCGATAGCATCACGGCGCTCCCGGCGTACGTTTTTACGTTTTTTGGACGACAAGGCGGCAAGAAAGTCATCAAATGATCTGTATCCGTCGTTGTGCCAGTGGAACTGCTGATCCATTCGCCGCAGATAACCGAGGCGACCGGCGTGCTGCCATTGTTGTTCTGGCATAAACGTGAAGTGCACACTTGAGACTTCGGTCTGTTCCGCGACTTGCATGCAGGCCCCAAGCAGCAGCTCTTCTGTGTCTTGTGGTGCGTCTGCGGCAACCAGCAGGCGACGACCGGTTGCCGGGGTAAAGGGCACACTACTCTGCAGCTTGGGGTAGTAGTTGTGTCCCGCCCGGTGCCAGGCATCGGCCCAGGCGTAGTCAAATACATACTCCCCCTGGGAATGGCCTTTCATATACATAGGCACTACACCGAGCAGCTTGTCACCGTCTTCGAGTGCCAGGTGGAAGGGTTGCCAGCCCGTTTCAGCACTCGCAGAGCCAGAATCTTCGAGGGCCTTAAGAAAGGCGTGACGCAGGAACGGATTATATGGGGTCTCGCCAGGAGGGTTGGCACAGCTATCCCACAAATCGGGGCTTATCTCGCTAATGCTGTGCAAAATGCGGGCGGTCTTTTCAGTCAACTGTTTGCTACTGCGTCGATTGCGGTCTGTAGTTTAACTGTTGGCTTCAGTAAATACCCGCATCCAGCCCCATTCCGAGCGAGAGACCCAGTTCTTCACATTGCGCCAGGTGCTCGGGTTTAATTTCACCGCGAATAATTACCGGTTCCTGTACCTGAACCCAGGGGTAGCCGCCGGCGATCCTGCTGATTGCACTGACCGCGCCGCGACCGTCGTTTTCGCAACTAATAAACACGGCGTAGGGTAGCGGTTGAAGCTTGCCTTCGACCTCGTAGAACGTGCGGTCCATAAAGTCCTTGAGGGCGCCGGACATATATCCAAAATTTTCCGGCGTACCCAGCAATAAGCCATGGGCCCATAACAGGTCTTCAGGCCCTGCGTCCTGGGCTCGGCGTACACGCAGCTCGGTATGAGTGATATCCGGGTGGCTTGCTCCCCGAATAACCGCCTGTGCCAGCCTTTCTGTGTTACCGGTTTTGCTGTGATAGACCAGCAGCAGGTTCTTTATGGCGGGTTGTAGTGTCACTTATCCATGCACCGAGTTGTCTAATCTACCGAATTTTTTCTGCGGGGGCCGAGTATACTGATGTGATGAAATCTGTAACGGTTGAAGATGTTCGAGCAGCCCGAACTCGAATTGCCCCGCAATTGCGAGTAACACCCTGTTCGCACTCAGTGACTTTATCGTCCATAACGGGCGCTGAGATATGGCTGAAATTTGAGAATCTGCAGTTTACCTCGTCGTTCAAGGAACGTGGTGCTCTGAATGCTCTGCTGTTGCTTAGCGATGAGCAGAAAGCGCGGGGAGTGATTGCTGTGTCGGCGGGTAATCATGCCCAGGCGCTGGCGCATCATGGACGGCGATTGGGGTTGCCGACAACCATCGTCATGCCCAAATCAACGCCCAATGCGAAGGTAGAGGCCACTCGTGTTTTTGGCGCAGAGGTGATTCTGCATGGCGATCAGTTTGATGAGGCAAGATCGTTCACAGAAGCGCTTGCTGTTGAGCGAGGCATGACGCTGGTTCACCCCTTTGACGACCCGGATGTTATCGCAGGGCAAGGCACTCTGGGTTTGGAGCTAATGGATCAGCTGGATTCATTTGATGATTTGGTAGTGCCGGTGGGTGGCGGGGGCTTGCTTAGCGGCACCGCGTTAGTCGTGAATACGCAGCGCCCCGGGGTGCGTATCACCGGTGTTCAAATGGAACGCTACTCTGCGGCTGCCCAGGCCTTCGCTGGCGAAGAGCAAGCCATTCTTGCTGGTAATACCGTTGCGGAAGGCATTGCGGTAAAGAGTCCGGGTCGACAAACATTACCGTTACTGCGCAAGCATGTGCAGGCGATCAGTCTTGTGAGTGAAAGTTCAGTTGAGCAGGCCGTATTCAGTCTGCTGGAAATCGAGAAGACCGTAACGGAAGGCGCGGGTGCTGCGGGTTTGGCTGCCGTTATGGATAGCCCCGAACGTTTCCGGGGTCGTAAGGTTGTTGTCGTGCTAACGGGCGGTAACGTCGACATGATGATTCTGTCATCTATTTTGCAGCGCGGCCTGGTACGCAGCCACCGATTGGCCAAGCTGCAAGTTGAAATTGCCGATCTACCCGGTTCATTGGGCAAGCTCACCCACGCTATCGGCGAATTGGGCGGTAATATTGTTGAACTGGAACATCATCGTGCGTTTGCTGGCTCCACGGTGCGAGCAACACAAATTGAGTTGTCCTTGCAGCTGCGCGGTGAGGCGGAGCTTGCGGCCATGATTAACGCGCTTGCTGATATGGGTTTCAACGCCAGGACGTCTGGTTTCTCCTAACACTGGTTTCTCCTAACACT
>CAZWMD010000011.1:34585-115066 GCA_964634815.1 uncultured Pseudomonadales bacterium
CTGGTTTCTCCTAACACTGGTTTCTCCTAACACTAGAGGTTTCTTAATATGCGGATAGATAAGCCACGAATTGAGCCGTTACAAGAAGAGCAGTGGAACGATGATGCGCGCGCAGTGCTTGCACCTATGCTTGCTGGAAAAGGAGTGAACGGTGACGCTGACGTTTTCAACATCTTTAAGACAATGGTTAACCATCCGGATTTGGCGCGGCGCTGGCTGGTGTTTGGTAATCACATATTGGGTAAATCAACACTGCCGGCTCGTGAGCGGGAGATTCTGATTTTGCGAATTGGTTATCTGTGTCAGGCGGGGTATGAGTGGGGGCAACATGTGATCATCGGCAAACGCTCAGGTATGACCGTTGCTGACATTAACGCCTGTAAAACCGGCCCAGATACACCAGGTCTCAAAGAGGCGGACCGATTACTTTTGTTGGCAACCGATGAGCTGCATGCTGATGCGCACATCAGCGATAGCACCTGGGAAGGTTTAACTGCCCACTTCTCGACCCAGCAAATGATGGATTTGGTCTTCACTGTAGGCCAATACAACATGGTCTCAATGGCGTTGAACAGCTTTGGGGTGCAGCTTGATGACGGCCTGCCGGGCTGGGAAATAGAAGCGGAAGCCTAACCGATGATGGCTTTTGTCCTACGTTCCAAACTAGGCGCTGAGCTGAAATTATTTGCAAATATGATGTGTAGTTCCGTAGCTTTTTGTCACTTTAGGTAACAAATCAGTTGACCATGACAAAGCAATGACCGACCATCGGTACACCACAAACGAGAACTTTCGCCTATGCGCTTGTTGATGATTGGGATCGCCGCGGCTTTTGCCGGTTCAGCGCTTTTGCAGCTCAACGATCCCGATGCCGGCCTGTGGTTCACCGTATATATGGCCGGTGCTGTTGCAGCAACGCTGACTATTCCTGATGGCCTGCCGCGCGTCTCATACAAGCTTCTTGCCGTGGGTACCATGCTGCTCATGTTCTTCTACTTTTTTGGCTTCTTTAAGCTGGCGCCTGGCCTCGCTGAGCACTGGTGGCAGAACGAGCAGGGCCGAGAGGCGTTTGGTCTGTTTTTAAGTGGTTTCTCTATGATGCCTGTGCTGTCTCGCTACAGCTGCCGGTTAAAGGCGACCCGGGCCGCGAAAGATCGCCGCGCTCCGGCGGTGTTTTCCTCCCCGGCTTCCTGATTTTTCAAACCTATGATGGATACCCAGCGACTGCGCCGCTCTGTGCTTTACATGCCCGGTGCAAACACTCGAGCGCTGGAGAAAGCCGTGGGGCTCGATTGTGACGGGCTGATCTTTGATCTTGAAGATGCGGTTGCACCTGATGTTAAGGCGGCTGCTCGCGCTAACGTGGTGCATAGTCTGCAGAGCGTCGACTACGGTTATCGCGAACGGATTGTGCGGGTAAATGGGCTGGATACGCCCTGGGGCCATGACGATGTTGCGGCCCTCGCTCAGCTCGATCTGGATGCCGTTTTGTTTCCGAAAATCGAGAGCGCGGACATGGTGCTGCAGGCCCAGCGCGTTCTCGAGCAAGCTTTTGCCCAACGCCCGGCTAACAAAGCGGCTCCAGCGCTGTGGATCATGATTGAATCCCCCACCAGTATTCTGCGCCTGGATGCGATCTGTGATGCACACCAAGAACTTGCGGTGCTCGTCATGGGTACCAGCGATTTAGTGCGTGATTTAAGAGCGCAACATCAACCTTCCCGCGAACCCCTGTTGTATAGCTTATCTGCTGCGGTGACTGCCGCGCGCGCCTATGGTCTTGAGGTGCTGGATGGCGTGCACCTGGATTTTCGTAACGCAGAGACTTTTTTGGCAACCTGTGAGCAGGGAAGGGCAATGGGGTTTGATGGCAGATCCTTGATCCACCCTGGTCAGATTGAAGTTGCTAATGAAATTTATGGGTTTTCCGAGCAAGCGATCGAGCATGCGCGCCGGGTTATTGATGTCTGGCAGATAGCACAGCAGCAAGGAAAGGGGGTTGTTGAGCTGGATGGCCAACTCATTGAGAACCTGCATGCCGCTGAGGCAACGCGCCTTTTGGCCTTGGCCGAGACACTGGCCCAACGCACTGCTTGAGAGTTTAGGTGTCTGCTGTGGCGCGTCTTATAGCCGGCATAACATCCTCAAGGTAGGCATCCAGCGCTTCCTGAGACCAGGGGGCACGCAGGGCAATGTTGACCTCCTGTGCACCCGCTTCAACATATTCCATAACTCGTTCGATGACCTGATTGCTGCTGCCTAAAAGAGCACCACCGCGCATTTGATCGGCACGCTCACCCCATTGCTGCGCTATAGCGTCCTCCTGTTGCCTGGCGGTGCCAGCGTCAGTAGACATGTTGAACATCAGATTGACGCCGCGCTTAACTGTTGCAGGGTCTCGATCTATCTCTGCACACCAGTTATCCAGTACGCGGTTTAATCGCTGATACTCCTGGGGCGGCAGATAGGCTGCATTCCAGCCGTCTGCTCGTTCCGCAACAATTTGTAGCGTTCGTTTTTCGCCGGTGCCGCCGATCCACAATGGGATCGGGCGCACTGGGGGTGGCAGACAACTGACATCATCAACCTGGAAATGTTTGCCGGAAAAGGTAGTGCGATCGGTGGTGAGCATGCTGCGGATGATTTGCGCTCCTTCGTCGAGCATGTCGAGGCGGGTACCTATGTCGGGAAAAACGAAGCCGTGGGCGTTGGCTTCCCAGATATGCCAGCCTGCGCCCAGGCCTAGTTCGAAGCGGCCATCAGAGATGTGGTCAAGGGTTGTGGCTGCTTTTGCAAGCAGAGCAGGATTCCGGTATCCGACGTAAAAAACGAGGCAGCCAATACGAGCCTGGCTGGTTTCGCTGGCCAGGGCCGAAAGGGTAGCGATGGATTCAAAATGCGGCTCGGTGCCGCCATTTGGCGGGGCCTCATACAGATGATCCCAGGCCGATATCCAGTCCACGCCGCGCCTGTCCAGATCGCGCCACAGAGCGCGCATTTCCTGCATGGACATGTTTTGCTGGCCGACATGAACTCCGAGAGAGATAGTCACTATAAACCTCTGATATTTAATACTATTTTTCTTTTTATGCTCAGGGTCGGCATAACGAGTGTCCACAATAGCGCACAGCAATCACAGTGAATAGCGACTCGCTGTGGTGACCGACGCGATCTAGGCTGAGACAGCTGAGTCCGATGCCTGTTGGGTTGAACTTTCTTAAGTGGTGAGGTCAAAACTGGCAGAGACTTAAGGCTCTGCTATACCTGTAGGTATCGGGGTGTTGCGGCACGAACGCTACTCCCCGCCCTCAGTACCCCGGCGGCAATCCTCCCCCTCCCCAAAATCCTTGCCGCCGGGGTCTTTTTTTCCACCGCTCAATATCTGTACTTCACCGCGTGAGCCATCGACTCGAAGTTGTTCGCCATTTGCGATCGCGCGGGTGCAATAGCTTGCCTTTACCACAACCGGGATGGCCCATCGTCTGGCAAGGGTGCTCAGAATTCCCAGTGAGCTGCCGTGTTCGCATATCACCGCGTTTGCGTACAGCATGGCGGGTGCGAAGTTTATGTCTGCACACTTCAAAACAAGTATCTCACCGGCAATGAATTCTTTGAGTGCCTGGTCGCAATCAACGATCCGGGCGCTGCCTTCTGCAACGCCGGGTGCCGCGCCTGTCCCCAGTACCACGTCAGTTGCTGCTTGCGCAGATCGGGCGAGTTGGTCGTTAGGAACGCTCGCGCCGAGACAGTGTTGCACTGGCCGAGCGTTGCGTTCGGCATGTTGTGCTTTTGCTATCGCAATCAGGGTGCTGGCGTCACTGGGCGATAGCTGGCCGTTCTCAAGATACTGAGCTTCACTGAAGCTAAGAAAGAACAGATCGCCTTTGCGATCCAGTTTTTTGTCACGCAGTAACTTATCCTCAAGCGTGAGGATTCGTTTGCGTACGTGAAACAGCGCAAGAGACATTTGATCTCGCGTAGCATCGCGCAGGCTCAAATGATAGCGGATACGCTTTAGCAGATAGTCTATCAGGCGGCGCTGCCGCCGAGTCTGCACGCTCTGGTGAATTGCATCTCTTGCCAATAACTGCTGGCGGTATGCGTCATTGGCTGGAGTATATTCTGTGCCGCGTGCGGCGATACCAATCAAGGCAAGCAACTGATTGGGGTTTTCTACCCATCGCTCGCAAGCCAGCTCGATGTCTCCGGTACAGCGGTGGCCAGAGCGTTGCAAAAAATCAGAAAATGCATTGAGAAAACTCTTTTCTGTATCGAGACAAGCGAGTTGATGGAGTGTCGAGCTGTCGAGATGCTCTTTAAAAGCTGTTTTTAGTGTTTCTGATGACGCCACTTTCTGTCCGAGTTCTGCGACATCCGACGCCATGACCGCACTCGTGCTGTTCGAGTGGGCGGCGTATAACTGCTCTACGCTTGAGCTGAATGTTGACTCCTGCTTAAACCGCTGAACAATCCACAGTAGCAGCTGGCGGTGTATTTCGTGGCGCGTGCAAGCGAGGTTCAAAGCAAACGGTCGGAGCCAGGGGCGGAGAGATCTTGATTTACCCATAGCAAAGCACTGCATAAGCTTGTCTGCGTCCTGTGGGGCTTCGTGAGCCAAACGCGCGGCATGGGAGACAAAGGCCGCTGCGTGTCTTTGCGTTAGTTTGCGTGAACGCCACCAAAAAATAAGGGCCTGTGGCGTTCTCGACAGCCAGTAGGGAAGGCAGCGGAGCGTTTTCATCAGGCTCGGGCGAAGATCATCACGCGAATCTCGCTCCAACAGTATCCCTAACAGGGCGTCGTCGCTCAGAGCAAAGGGCAGGCGGCTGTTTAGTGTTGTGATATCCAGGTAGATCCGGCCCTGAATGATTTTGGCAAAGTCTGGTAGTACCTTTTTGAGAAGGTCTTCAGACAGTGGCGTCAGTGCTTTGTCAGTGCCTTCCAGAAGCCCCTCAAACAACACCCATTTGCCTGGTGGTTGGCCTTCGGGGTTGAGTCTTGTCGCAGCCACAGGGCGACTTTGCAAAATGATGACACCCTGGTCGTCCAGCGCAAATTCGATATCCTGTGGCGTAGCCAATGTGCTGGCGCAGCGCTTTGCCAGAGCTGCGATGGTTTTTAGCGCATCAGAATCAAGTGTGAATGCAAGCCTTGCTTCGTCGTTAACCCGAACCAATCCTGCAGAGCCCTGAGCGGTTAGTTGGTGCTGCTTCCTGCCTCGCTCCCTGTTCACGACCTCGGCGTTGTGATCCAGCAGGTATCGATCCGGATCGCATTGTCCCTGCACCAGCGGCCGACCCAGCCCCCAACACGACTCAACCAGATAGTGATCTGCCTTGCCATCGCTGAGCTGGCCCGAAAATAGAGTTCCGGACACCGCCGCCTTAACCATGGGTTGAATCAAAACAGCCTGCCTAGGCTGCTCTGGGGCTTCGTTTACGCCTGCTGCTGCGACTATCGCAATGGTAAGGGCATCTCGGGGTACAAAGTACTCGCATCTGGTGTTGGGGATGTCTTGTTCATTTCCCCGTTCGCTTTCAACCACTGATGTGCGAATGGCGTAGCTGGTGACCTCAGGCCAGAGCTGGTCTATGGCTTTATCGAGCGCCTGCTGAAGCTCGGCACTTAGGGCTTTTGTGTCACGTAACTCGGAGCAGGTATCGGCACACACAACCAACCCCGGCTGTGCCGGCAAACCTGCCTTGATCAGTTCACCAAGCGTTGCGGCCTTGTTTCCGACGTTTTTGGTTTGGCTGAGGCCAACGTCCGCGAGGCTGACCAACCCAAGCGGTGTCTGGTTCGGCGTGGCTGTCTCAGGAGGCCGAGCGTTTTCTACACCACTGCTGCTCACAACGTAAATTGAGCTCGCCAGATAATTTGCGGAGCAGACCCTGGGTTACTGAGCAGCGTGTACACCTCCAGCCCCTGCTCACATTGCAGTTCTGGCCTGCTGACTGGCGGTGCGCCGGTGACTGACGTTGAGACATCTTTCAGTCGATAGTCGATCTCAAAGCGCATGTGTGCCTTGGTGACGGTCTGGTTTTGCTGCGCAAACGTCCAGCTTTGAAGTTCGGTGATCATAAAGCGGTCAACGCTGCAGGCGGCGTGAAAATCCTGGTAGGTAGCGCAGATCGTTTCTCGGCCTTCAAGGGGAATGCCCGCGTCCGGCGGCAAAAGGATTACCTCCGGGTGGTAGGCAGACGCAAGCGCTTCGTAGTCCTGATCGAGCCAGGATTTATTCAGGTGATTTAGAAAGTCTTCGACCTGCGCTGGGGTCATAGCATGGGCAGTTCGCAGTTGAGCGGCCGTAGCTTAGCATGTGTTCAGTAACTTGCCAGAGCAACGATCGGGGTGGCGAGGAGCAGACTCAGGTGGCCGGGACCGAATTGCTGTTGTTGTTTCGCATCCTGCGCCGCGTAACTCTGCTTCGGCGCCAGATCATCTGCAGCTGGTGCGGCAACGCAAGCATAGCCGGGGTAGCGACCAGTGTGAGCAGGGTTGAGAAGGTGAGTCCAGATACAATCGCCTGGGATAGCGGCACCCAGAAGGAGGACAGCTGGCTGCCATACACCACTGTCCGTGCAATGAAGTCGATACTGTAGTTGCTGGCCAGTGGCAGCAGTCCGAACACCGTGGTGACCGTTGTGAGCATAACGGGCCGTAGTCGTTGAGCGCCAGTGCGAACGATGAGCTCTACGTAATCAAGCTCCGGATGTTCACGCTTTAGGTGGTTGTACGTATCAATCAGTACGATGTTGTTGTTAACCACGATACCGGCCAGTGCCACAACTCCCACACCAGTAAGAATGGCGCTAAAGGAACTGTCTGTGATGAGTAAGCCAAGCAACACTCCCGCAGTAGACAGCACGACTGCAAACAGAATCAGCGTTGCCTGGTAGAGGTTATTAAACTGCGTGACCAACAGAATGAACATGAGCAACAAGCTGAGAGCAAAAGCGAGACCAACAAACGCCAGGGCATCATTTTGTTCTTCGTTTTCGCCACGGAAGGTGATGGCTAGCCGGGGATCCCAATCCTGAGTGGCCACCCAGGCTTCAATTTCTTCAACCATGTCCGAGGCAAGTACATCGGGTGCCAGGTTTGCACGTAAAGACTCCACCGGTGTGCCGTCGATACGCTCGTTGGTGTCCACATTGGGTGTCGCCTTGCGGCTGACGAAGTTGGTGATGGGGACCAGGCCTTGTGGCGTTGAAATCCGCAAATCGTCCAGGGCACCAACACCGCGGTCGCCGTAAGGAAACCTCACTCTTATGTCGACGGGTTCTTCCGCATCGTTAGGTCGGTATTCGCCCACCTTGACCCCGTTGGTAAGCAGTTGCACCGCAACGCCTACCTGGGCCACATCTGCGCCGTACAGGGCAGCCTGGGCCCGGTCTACAGACAGTTCCCATTCGATCCCCGGCAATGATCGGGAATCGGAAATATCCCTAAGCTCTGGCAGCGTATCCAGGTATTCGCGCACCCGGGTAACGGCGGGTTCGAGCAGTGCGCGCTCCTTGGCAGAAAATTGGATGCTGATGGGTTTACCAACTGGCGGACCCTGCTCCATTTCCTGTACTTCAACCGCTACTCCAGGAATACCTCGGGTCCGCTCGCGTATTTCTTCAAGAATGGCGTTGCCGCCGCGGTCACGTTCGGCTTCGGCGTGCATTTCAAGAAAGGCACCGCCAATTCGATCCAGATCACGTGTGTTTGAGCCTGGTGTTTGCGCGTAGGTGTTGATGGCCTTGATATCAGGTACCTGGAGGATTCGTTCCTCGACATCCAGGACAATCTGGTTGCTTTCCTCGATCGACAAATTGCCACGAGACTTGATCTGCACCTGCGCGTACTGGGGTTCAGCCTCTGAGAAGAAAACCATTCCCTTACCGTACTCTCCGTAGGCCCAGAAACTCGCCCAGATGATTGCAAGCGTTACCAACATAGTGATGCTTGCGTAGCGGGCTGCTACGTTCAACAGTTTTGCATAAAGGCCGGTCAGATTGCGTAGCCGGGTAGGGTCGCCGTTCTCAAGTTCGGCGAGGTTGGCCATGTGCTTTTCGTCTTTTACTTCGGCCTTGCCGAACAGCGCGCCAAGAGTTGGGCAGAAAACCAATGCGAACAGGAGCGAACCGGTAAGCACGGTAAAGACGGTGATCGGCAAGTAGCTCATGAATTTGCCGGAGACGCCTGGCCAGAACATGAGTGGCAGGAAGGCTGCGAGAGTAGTTGCGATAGACGCGGTGACTGGCCAAAACATCCGCTTGGCTGCCAGTGTATAGGCGGCTCTTGCGTCGAAGCCTTCCATCATTTTTCGGTCGGCATACTCGGTAACTACGATCGCTCCATCAATCAGCATGCCAAGCCCCAGCAGCATGCCAAACATAACCATGAAGTTGAAAGTGAAACCCAGGAGATAAATGAAAATCAGTGAGAACAGGAACGAAACGGGTATTCCCACTCCCACGATGATGCCACTGCGCAAACCCATCGCGGCGACAACAAGCACCATAACCAGAGCAAGTGCCGTCATGATATTGCCCTCCAGTTCGCTCACCTGAGACTGGGCAAACGGCCCCTGGTCAGAGGTGTAGAACACCGAGACGCTGGCGGGAATATCTTGCTTAAGTCGCTCGATGATCTCTTTGGCATCATCGATGGTGCTAATGGTGTTGGCCTTTGCTCGTTTTACGAGTTGCAGTGAGATGCCGCGTTGACCATTGATGCGCGCGTAGGTTGCTCGATCTTTGAATGTACGACGAATGGTAGCGACGTCGCGCAAGGTAACAACGGTGTCACCGGTGTTTTTGACGGGCAGGTCAAAAATGTCGGTGGCGGTCTCGATCACGCTTGGCACTTTGATGGAAAACCGGCCTTCACCTTTGTCGATGGCACCGGCAGGAATCAGCCGGTTGTTACGCAGAACCGTGCTGATCAATTGCTCGTTCGAAATATTGTACGACTCAAGTTTTGCCGGATCGATGATGGCTTCCAGCAGTTCTTCTCTAGCGCCGTTGAGGTTGGCCTCAAGAATCCCCGGTAAGGTTTCCAGTTCTTCCTTGGCCCGCCGGGCAGCATTGAAGAGCACGCGCTCGGGGACGTTTTCGCCGGTAAAGTTAACCTGCAAGATAGGGAAGTCGGCCGTTGACTCCTCGTTAATGATGGGTTCCTCAGCGGTATCCGGCATCTCGGGTCGGGCACGATCTATGGCTTCACGAACATCAAGCAGCGCCTGATCAAGGTCGTTTTCGACATCAAATTCGACAAGCATGGTGGCGAGCCCTTCGCTCGCATAAGCCTTGATTTCTTTTATGCCATCCAGAGAGCGAAGCTCCAGCTCCATCGGCATCACCAAAAGTCGTTCGGCATCCTCGGGCGAAATGCCTTCATGGAAGACGTTGACGACATAGAAGGGGACCTGGATATAGGGATCAGACTCGACGGGTATGGCTTGCCGCGCGATCACCCCGGTAATCACCACCATCAACATGAGAAGCAAGGTGGTGCGATAACGGGTTACCGCGGCATCGATCAAAGAATTCATGTTGCAGCTACGGTGTTTTGGCCAAGCTCGGTGGGTACATTGTCTTCAGCCGAATTGGCGGCCTCGTTGGGAGTATCGCCGCCATCCAGGTCACTGGTCGGGCGCGATGCGGGCATATTTGGGCTGCCTTCAAAGATAGCCTCCACCGCTTCCCCGGGAACAACCATCTCCTGGCCCACTGTGATGATTCTTGCAACGTCGGGCAAGCCGGTTACCCAGGCCCCAGAGCCTGAATCGTTGACGATCTCAATGTCATTCCAAACCACAATGTTGTCCTGTGACAGTGTTCGCAAGCCGATATTACCTGCGGTATCGAGAGCCAGCAGAGCCGGTGAAATCAGATGCGCTTTCAGGTCGGCGACGGGGACGCTTATCTGCGCGGTCAGGCCTGAGCGAACGCTGTAGTCCGCATTGGGAACGGCCACTTCGATGGGATAGGTTCGTGTGCTGCTATCGCTTTGGCGACCGATGAACGTGATCTCGCCGGTTAGCTTTGAATTGTCAGCGAGGGTGCCTTCGGCCGTTCCGCCCAGAGTAAGAGCCCCAACGTCTCGTTCCGAAACCCGCCCTACCATCATCATTGGATCAAGATCGATAACCGTAGCGCAGGTCGCTCCGGGCTGCAGGTAGTCGCCGATTTCAGCCTGGGTGTTTTCGATGATGCCGTCAAAAGGCGCCCGTAAGTAAGTGCGATCAATGGCAAGTCTCGCGCGTTCCACAGCCGCTTTGGCGGATGCAAGCTGAGCCCGGGTGCGAGCGATATCAGACTCAGCCTGGAAACCCTTTTGCTTCAGTCGTTGTGCACCATCAAAATCTATCCGTGCCTGATTAAAACCCTCCTGGGCTTCGTTAAGGGCTGCGCTTCTGTCTTCTACTGCCAAACGGCACAACAGATCACCTTTACTGACCCGGTTGCCTTTTTCGACCGGACGGGCTTCTACTCGTCCCTGGGTTTCAGCCCGGACTTCCACGCTGCGCTTGTTTTCGGTTCTGCCACGGATGGTTACAGATGCGGTGTAAGGCTGAGCCTGGCTAATGCGGGCTCGGACCTTGGTGGGGGTCCGATCCTCGTCAGCCGCCTGTGCCTCGTCTTTTATCTCGGCAAGGGTTGCATGCCGAATGGGGTCGCCCTTGTCGATCTGACCGGAGGCCAGCCACAAGCCAATAGCTACGGCGATGAGTGCGGCGATGATGTAGGTCTTGCGCATGAGTTGCGTCCTGCTGACGTAAGCGGGGTGAGTGCCGGCGAGGTTGCCCAAGAGGGCGGGTCGCCGATCTGTGCCCCAAAAAAACCTGTAGAAACTCTTTGAATAACAGGGAAAAGTGGACCGAATTTTACACTCGTTCAAACCGCACTAATGCGTACGACTGCCCGCCACAGTAATCTAGGGTCAATCAAGTACGTGTGAAGTCGACCCTTTGCGTTTTTAGTCGACCTTTGCGTGTAAAGGCGACCTTACTGCTGCGCCAAGTCGGCCCTTTGCTGGCCTCTTTTTTAACTGTTATCTGCTAATTACTATCTGCTAATTACTAACTGCTAGTCGCAGAGTCTGGCCGCCAGTGGGAGCCAGACAGTGCTACTAAAAGTAACAACAGGCACTACGGTAACACAGATTAGATTGGTCAGACCAGAAGTTTAGAGGATTTGTGAAGCGGGCCACATCTAGCCCGCTCTATTCCGGTGCTGAGGGGCGGATCAGGCGGTGGCGCTGGGCCGGGCCTTCATTTGCTCAAACCAGGCCACAATATTTTTATTGTCTTGGTTCAGGGGTTGTCCGACAGTTTCTCCGAAGGCGATGAAGCAGTAGAGCAGTACGTCTGCCAGACCGATGTTGTCACCACCAACAAACTGCTGACCTTCCATCAAACCGTCGAGCCAGGTGATTTTTTCCTGCGCAAGCCCCTTCAAGCCATCTGCAGCTTCCGGTAGCAACGTCATACGAGACTCAAAAAGTGGCCGACCCTCGGAATAGCGGAAGCCATTCGCCAGAGGCTCGCAGACGTAAAGATCCACGCGGCGCGTCCACATGCGGCTGGCCGCCCGTTGTTCCGCTGAGTCGCCCAAGAGCGATGGTCCCGGAAACTTCTCGTCGATGTACTCGCAGATTGCGGTGATTTCTGCAATGTTCTCCCCAGTGTCCGTTTCAATGCAGGGCAATTGGCCACCCGGGTTTTTGCTGACGTAATCGGCTTCGCGATTCGCTCCAGCCATAATGTCTACGTCGACGACCTCACACTCCTTTAGTAAGTCGACGCCGCGCTCGGCGGCAAACATCCGGACGACGTGGGGGTTGGGGCCAATGGAGTTATAGAATTTCATGGAGTTCCTCCCTTAGGAAATCATGTTGGTTTTTGTTGGTGTTCTTGGTTGTGTCCCTGAGCATGGAGCTTATCACTGTGGGAGCTACCACTCCCCAATATTGGGCATGGACTGCCAGGGATCTGCAGGTGCCAGAGCCTTGCCCGATTGCAACAGTTCTATCGAAACGCCATCGGGTGACCGAACGAAGGCCATGTGTCCGTCACGAGGAGGTCGATTGATGGTGACGCCGGCATCCATCAGTCGTTGGCAGCGCTCGTAGATGTTGTCCACCGCATAAGCCAGGTGTCCGAAATTGCGTCCGCCTTCGAGGGGCTCAGGGTCCCAATTGTGGGTGAGTTCAACCTGAGCCTCAGAATCTCCCGGTGCAGCGAGAAACACCAGTGAGAAACGTCCAGCTTCAACGTCGATGCGACGAATCTCTTCCAGGCCCAGGGCATCACAATAGAAGGCTTTGGAGGCCTCAATGTCGGTGACTCGAACCATGGTATGCAGGTATTTCATTGGGCCGTTACTCCTATAAAAGTGGTAATTGTTGGGTAGCCAGGCACTTAGATTGAGGCGTCGCGCACGAAAAAGCCACGGGGTAGGGATTGGGTAGTTCTTTCTGCCATTTGGTGTCCCGAATTGAGAGATATTTGGTGCCCGTTTGAGGCCCTAGTTAGGCACACTTGTACTGTTGATTTAGATTAAACCCTGAGGTGAGTAGCGTGACGGAACCCACTGAGCCCGGTACCAAGGCGGGTACAGAACCTGGTGCAGGGCAAGAACGTCCCGATGGCAGTGCCGTGGAGCGTTGGGGCAAGAGTGCGACGGGTGAGCGACTGAAGGGGGCAAATGCCTTGAGTCTGCACGTCCCGGAACCACTGGTTCGTCCTGGTGACGAACCCAACTTTTCCTACGTCAAGGTCCCACCTGCCGGCACTGTGGCGCGACCACCTATTGACGTGATGGCCGTGGATATCAAACCGCACGCTACAGGCTTGTTGCGTGTTCTGGATGACGACAACAACGCGGTTGGGGAGTGGGCGGAAGACACCCCTCTTTCGCTTTGTGTACAAGGTTTAAGGGCCATGCTTAAAGTGCGCGCTTATGACGAGCGCATGTTGATTTGCCAGCGTCAGGGAAAAACCTCATTTTATATTCAGTGCACCGGGGAAGAGGCGGTTGCTTGTGGTCAGAGGCTTGCACTCGAACCGGGAGACATGTGTTTTCCAACTTATCGACAACAAGGTTTGTTGATCGCTCAGGATTACCCTCTGCTGGATATGATCTGTCAGATCTTTTCTAACAGTCGCGATAAGCTCCGCGGTCGTCAGTTACCCGTGATGTACTCGGCGAAGGACTATGGCTTTTTCTCTATCTCCGGCAACCTGGGTACCCAGTTTGTGCAGGCCGTGGGCTGGGCTATGGCGTCTGCTATCGATGGTAATAATCGCATTGCTTCGGGTTGGATTGGCGAAGGTTCAACTGCTGAGTCTGATTTTCACAGCGCCTTGGTGTTTGCGTCAGTTTATCGACCGCCGGTTATTCTCAACGTGGTGAATAACCAGTGGGCGATTTCCAGTTTTCAGGGTGTTGCCGGGGGAATCTCTGCGACCTTCGCCGAACGCGCGCATGGCTATGGTATTGCTTCTCTGCGTGTTGATGGCAACGATTTTCTGGCGGTCCATGCAGCCTCAAAGTGGGCGGAGCGACGAGCTCGAGCTAACCTTGGCCCCACGCTGATCGAATGGGTGACCTATCGAGCTGCAGGCCATTCAACCTCGGATGACCCCGGTAAATACCGACCCAGATCAGAAGCGCAGGCATGGCCATTGGGTGACCCCATTGAGCGTTTGAAAACCTATCTGATCAAGCAGGGCCGTTGGAGTGAACAGCAGCATGAGCAGACCTGGTTGGCCATGCAGGCCGAGGTGAAAGAGGCCGTACGCGAGGCTGAAAGTTACGGCACGTTGAATGATGGCCCCAAGCCCAGTGCCCGGGAGATGTTTGAAGGGGTGTACGCAGAGATGCCAGACCATCTAATGCGCCAGCGTCAGAAATTAGGAGTGTAGCGATGAGTGATCAAGTTCAATCGCATCGCCTGACAATGATTGAAGCGATCCGTGACGGGATCGATTCCGCCATGGCAAAAGATGACCGTGTGGTTGTGTTTGGCGAAGACGTGGGTTACTTCGGCGGTGTGTTTCGTTGTACCGACGGGTTGCAGGAAAAGTACGGTGCAGCCCGGGTATTTGATACTCCGATTAACGAAAGCGGCATCATAGGTGTTGCTGTGGGTATGGCCGCCTATGGATTACGACCCATCGCCGAAATTCAGTTCGCTGACTATGTTTATCCCGGCTATGACCAGATTGTGTCCGAAGCTGCCCGGCTCAGGCATCGATCTGCGGGCGACTTTTCAGCGCCTATGGTGATACGAATGCCATGCGGTGGCGGTATTTTTGGTGGGCAAACTCATAGCCAATCGCCTGAGGCGCTGTTCACACATGTTGCTGGGCTGAAAACAGTGATGCCATCGAACCCTTATGACGCCAAGGGCTTGCTTATTGCAGCCATCGAAGACCCGGACCCCGTTGTCTTTTTTGAACCCAAACGACTCTACAACGGGCCTTTTGACGGATATCACGATCGAGCACTGACATCCTGGAAAGAACACCCACTAGGTGCGGTACCAGATGAATACTATCGATTGAATCTAGGGGAAGCGTCGCTGTTGCGGGAAGGTGATGATGTGACGATTCTTGCTTATGGCACGCTGGTGCATGTTGCTCTGGCGGCGGTTGAAGCCATGAAGCTGAACGCTGATGTGATTGATCTGAGGTCGTTGGTGCCTCTTGATCTTGCGACCATCGAGCGTTCTGTACAGAAAACAGGACGTTGTGTCATTGCCCACGAAGCCACCTTTACCAATGGTTATGGCGCTGAATTGTCTGCCCTGGTTCAGGAAACCTGTTTCTTTCATCTGGAAGCGCCAATCGAGCGCGTCACCGGTTGGGACACACCTTACCCCCACGCCCAGGAATGGGATTATTTTCCGGGCCCGGACCGATTGCAGAAAGCACTGCGACGCGTACTTGATGCTGATGCTTCTGATATTCAAACCGGAACCGGCTCATGAGTGAACATATTATAAAGCTGCCAGATGTTGGCGAAGGAATCACCGAAGCCGAGGTCGTTGAGTGGCATGTCAATGTCGGCGATGTGGTGGCAGAAGATGATTTGCTCGGCGCGGTGATGACCGATAAGGCGGCCGTTGATATTCCATCGCCAGTGGCCGGGGTAGTGAGTGCTCTGGGGGGAGAAGTTGGAGACATTCTGGCCGTTGGCGCAGATTACGTTAGCATCGAGCTGGATGCGGGCGGGGCTGCAGCTATCTCAGAACCAGAACCTGAACCAGAACCTGAACCAGAACCACAGCCGGACCCCGAACAGCACCTCAACCAAGCCGCAGCAATCCCGCCGCCTGTGGAAGGAACAGCTGAAGTTTTGAAGTCAGACACACCACGCGTAACAGCCTCTCCCGCTGTTCGACGGCGTGCTTACGAGCACGGTGTGGCGTTGCACTTTGTTCGCGGTTCGGGCCCGGCGGGACGAGTGACCCATAGCGACCTCGATAGTTTTCTGGCTGGCAAGTTGGACTCCGGGGCAAGCGTGGCAGCGCCACAAGGCTCAACGTTGCCGCAGGACATGGTTGAAGAAATCAAGGTTGTTGGTATGCGGCGGCAGATTGCGCAAAAAATGCAGGAAGCCAAGCGACGCATACCTCACTTTAGCTATGTCGAAGAAACGGATGTGACGACGCTTGAAGAGTTGCGCGCCCAATTGAATAACAACAGGAAACCAGATCAACCTAAGCTTACCCTGCTTCCGTTTGTTGTCCTTGCTCTTGTCCGGGCGCTAGAAGAGTTCCCGCAAATGAACGCGCGTTTCGATGATGATGCGCAAATAATCAGGCGCCATAGTCGAGTTCACCTGGGCATTGCTGCACAAACCGATCGCGGACTCATGGTGCCGGTGATTCACAACGTGCAAACAATGGATGTATGGGCGTTGGCTGGCAAAATTTCTGAGCTGGCCGAGGCTGCCCGCGCTGGCAAGATCCGGCGGGACGACCTTACTGGAGCAACCATTACACTCACGAGTCTTGGTGCGCTCGGTGGAATAGTGACCACGCCGGTGATCAACTACCCAGAAGTGGCGATAGTAGGTGTGAATCGAATAGTAACTCGGCCGGTTTTTGTTGAGGAACGGGTTGTGCCCCGCAAGTTAATGAATCTGAGTTCATCCTTTGATCATCGTGTAGTAGATGGTTTTGAGGCTGCTGAATTTATTCAACGCATTCGCAGCTACATCGAATTTCCCAGCACAATTTTCATTCCCGGTTAACACGCTCACTCATAGGAGCGCGCAGATCAGAAAGGAGAGTCAGCGGTGACGGACACCTCACGCACTAGTAGTCAAACGCCTTCCATTCCCGACAGGGTGCAGGTTCTTGTTTTGGGTGCGGGCCCTGGAGGCTATAGCTGCGCGCTGCGACTAGCTGAGCTCGGACTTGATGTCATGCTGGTTGAGCCAGGCCGGGCAGGTGGAACCTGTCTGCATGCCGGTTGTATACCTTCCAAAGCGCTCATCCATGCAGCGGATGTGTTTCGCTCGAATGTTCGCAGTTCCTCTCATCCTGAAGCGAATGACCCCCAATCGACACTGGTAAAAATGGGTATTGCCTGCAAAGAGGTAACACTTGACTGGCATCAGACTCAGAGCTGGAAGGCTGAGGTCGTTGATAGTTTGGCGCAGGGTGTAGACGGATTGTTAACTACCGCGGGAGTTAAATCGATCCGCGGCCGTGGACAGATGCTCGACGGCAAACGAGTGTTGATCGTTCCCGATAACGGAGCTGACCCAGTGGAAGTTCAAGCGCAACAGGTGGTGTTGGCGGTTGGTTCCCGGGAGGTCAGTTTACCTTCTCTGCCCGCCAGCGACTCTGTTCTCTATGCCGCAGATGCACTGGCTATTGCAGACTTGCCAGAGCATCTGGCGGTGGTAGGTGGAGGTTATATCGGCCTTGAGCTTGGCCAGGCGTTTGCTCGATTTGGTGTCAAGGTGTCAATTATCGAGGCCCAGGACAGGCTGCTGCCGGCCTATCCAAAGTCGTTGGTGGCTCCTCTGCTTAAGGCGCTTGCTCAGGATGATATACAAACCCATACAGCGTCATTGGCGCAGTCCTTTGGCGATGGTTATTTGCGGATAGTCGACCAGGACAAACAGGAGCAGGAGCAATTGATTCGCGCAGATAAAGTGCTGGTAGCTGTGGGCCGGCAGGCGAATCTTGAAGGATGGGGTCGTGAGCATCTGGCGCTTGATCTGGCCGATGGGTTTATCGCTGTTGATCGCCGTGGCGAAACCTCGATGTCAGGAGTGTTTGCAGTTGGCGATGTCACAGGTGAACCCATGCTTGCGCATCGAGCGATTGCACAGGGCAGGGTAGTGGCTGAAGTGATTGCCGGGCGGCGCAGAGAATTTGCCCCCGTTGCAATTCCCGCGGTGTGCTTCACCGCACCAGAGATTCTTAGTGTTGGGTTAACTGCAGATGAAGCAAAGGCCGCGGGACGAGGAGTGCTGGTTAAGCGTTTTCCGCTGGCTGCCAATGGTCGATCACTGACACTGGGAAACCCAACCGGGTTTGTAGAGGTGATTGCCGATAGTTCAGATCACGTTTTGCTGGGTGTTCAGGCCGTCGGTGAGCATGTTGCTGAGCTGGTGCACAGTTTCACGCTGGCTTTGGAAATGGGCGCGCAATTGGAAGACGTGGCAGATACGGTTCATGCGCACCCTACCATTGGAGAAAGTTTTGCCGAGGTGAGCCAGGCAGCTCTTGGCTTCAAGTGATTAGGGCTAGAAAAAAGCTAGAAAAAAGCTAGGCAAAAAAATGCCCCGGTATCAGCGATAACGGGGCAAGACCAGGATATCAGCAGATCAGGGGATAATGATGCTCAGCATCATGCTGCACAGCAGCGTTGAGAAAGCCGCAAGCAGTAGACCTGTTTCAGCAATGCTGAGTTGGTCACTTTTGCTTATAGGCATTCGGGTTCGGAAACTGGTTGCTGCGAGAGTTGAAGACTGCACTCGACATTACTCTTGATCTGTTAATTGAGGTTCAAAAGGTACGCCTTAACAATGGAAACTTGGCTAATCAAGAATGGAAGTAATCTGGAGTGATTTGGTGTTATTTCGACGGTTCCTCTGGCTCTAGCTGAGTGAGTTCGGCAAAATAATTGTCAATAATTGCGTGATATGCCCGCATTACCGAGCTGGGCAGCGGCCTTGGCTCGGCCTGCCTGTTTTTGAGCTCTTGCTGTAGGCGCTCGATCCGCTCTCTCAGTCGTTGAGCTTCACTGGTGTGGGCGCCCTCTAGTTCTGGGGACGATGGATCAGACATACCCAAAAAGTACATTTTTCCCCGGAGTCTTGCCGCGAACTCTGTCGCGCTTCGCTGTACCGTCGCCGATCAGGTTTTCCCAGTGAGTTTCTAGCGTATATTAGCTTCGACTGTAGATAGCCAATAGCGTTAACCAGAACAAATCACAACGAGGCCAGTTACCGATGACCCAACCTTATCCAGATCACCCTCAGCTTCGGGGAAATTACGCACCCCTACGTATGGAATGCGAGTTGAACGACGTCATCATTACGGGGGAAATGCCGGCGGATTTGGATATCAGCTACTACCGCAATGGGCCTGATCCCCAGTTCACCCCACGCGGCGACTATCACTGGTTTGGCGGCGACGGAATGCTGCACCTGTTCAACATTTCGGGGGGGCGGGTTGGCTATCGCAACCGCTGGGTGCGGACAACAAAATTTGAGATGGAGCGCGAGGCCGGTGAGGCGCTGTTTAATCCCATGAACCCAATGGCCAATGACGAGCGTACCCACGGAGTTGAGACCAATGGGCTTGCCAATACCAATGTTGTGTTTCACGGCGGCAAGTTGTTGGCTTTGGAAGAAGGTCACGAACCCTTTGCGCTTGACCCGGTGACGCTTGAGTCTCTTGGTCCACACAGCTTTGATGGCAAATTTTCCGGTCCGATGACCGCGCACCCGAAGATCGATCCAGAGACCGGCGAAATGCTGTTCTTTGGGTACATGGCAGCAGGGCCGTTTACGCCGCAAATTTCATATCAGGTTGTCGATGCGCAGGGTAATCTGACTCGTTCTGAAATGATTGAGGCTCCTTATCCGGCAATGGTCCATGATTTCATAGTGACCAAAGAACACGTGGTGTTTCCGATCTTTCCACTCACTGGGTCGCTTGAACGGGCGATGAAAGGCGAAGCGCCCTTTGCCTGGGAGCCCGACAAGGGGACTCACATTGGTGTTATGCCGCGAAGTGGCGGTGCCGGTGATGTGCGCTGGTTTGAAACAGACCCCTGCTTTGTCTTTCACCCGATGAATGCCTTCTCTGACGGCACCACATTGCGTGCACATGTTATGCAGTTTGAAGAGGCGCCCCTGTTTCCCCATGTTGATGGCAGCAAGCCAGATCGTGAGAAAGCCAATGCGCGCCTGTGTGAATGGGAAATTGATCTGGCTGCTAACAGCAACGGCGTGAAGCAGACTTATCTAGACGACATAACCGGCGAGTTCCCCCGGCTGGATGAGCGTTTTGCGGGTTTAGACTATCGACACGGCTACTACGCAGCGTCCACAACCAGAAACGGTGGGGATGGCTTCAACTCCATCGTGCATCAAGATTTCTCGAACGGAACTGCCCGGCGTTTTGATTTGCCGGAAGGGGACTACACAGGGGAACCTGTATTTGTGCCGAGGTCAAAAGACTCAGCCGAAGGCGAGGGATACCTGGTGAGTCTGCTTTATCGTGGGGCTGAGAACCGCAGTGATTTGGCGGTCTTTGATGCGGAAAACCTGAGCGATGGGCCGTTGGCGTTAGCCAACCTGCCGCATCGCGTACCTTTCGGTTTCCATGGTAACTGGCGGCAAAACCAGAGTACCTAGGCTGTTAAAGCAATCCGCCTAGCGCCTGAACCGGTGTGCCGTTGTGGTCAACTACCCAGGCAGCAAGGGCTGGCTGAGCAGTGATTCTGGGATCAAGTTTGAACTCAGCGCGCAGGCTATTGTTGTCAGTGCGTTGCAGTTTTGCAGCATCGAGGTGCAAAACAACAAAGTCGTGGTCGAGCTTCCTGCCTGCATTCTCGCCCCTTTGGATTGCGTTGCTTAGGTTGTTGCCGAGAACAGCAACAAAGGCCTGATCAATCTGATCAGCGGTGCCGGGAGCGGGCTGGTAGCTTAAAGCCCAGCGATCATTGCCAATATCTTCTAATTGCAGATTGCCCGCCGCTGGGCTGCGTTCGCTGGCTGCGGTGAATGCAGCGTCGATACTCTGTACCGTGTTGCGCCGCCAGCTGCGGAATTCCTGGCCATCACGAAACACGCCTGGGGTATACACACCTGAGTTGGCGCGTTGAGCAACCTGGCGCTGTCGGGTGTCAAATTTGCGTTGGGCAAAGCGATCTGGCCATCCCAGTCGGTCCCAGTAGCTAACGTGGAAGGCAACCGGAACAACGTTTTCCCACAGCGCTTCGCCTTCCTTAAGGCTAGTGAGCCATCGATCTGCGGGAGGGCAGCTGCTGCAACCCTCTGAGGTGTACAATTCTATGAGGCTGACTTTTTTCTCGCCGCTTTCAAAGCGCGTGGCGCTGGCTTCGGTGTCAGTGGCGCCGACACCCTTTAGAGTGCCGAGAAGAGTAACCACCAGTCCTCCGATAACCAGTGCTTTCAGCGTCTTGGGTGAACGAGTGAGTTTGCTTAAAAACAGGCTGTTCATACCGTTGATTCCTTGTTTCATTCCAGGGGTATACGGAGTTTCGACCAGCGTGTTCGACCGACGTTCAGCTGTCATTCTGTGATAATTTTGTGAGATTTGCTGCCCATTATGTGGTGCAAACAGGGCATAAGTGGCCCCTTTTGGCGGGCCAGCTCAAATACCAGGGTGAGATCACACAGCTCGATGAGATCTCAAGGCAGAATTAACAACCTGTGCGTATGGGCGCTATATCCAAAAACCCCATGACTGCAAAACCAGCGGAGGTGTTCCCTGAGCCTTGAAGACAAAAATGTTCTGGTCGTAGAGGATGATCCCAATATCGCGGATCTGTTGCGCCTGCATCTGGCAGATGAGGTGGCTGAGCTTGGCTTTGCTCAGGATGGTGAAGCCGGGCTTGAAGAGGCCCGGTCAGGCCGCTGGGATCTGCTGTTGCTCGATCTCCGCCTGCCACGCCTTTCGGGTCTGGACTTGTGCCGCACGCTGCGTGCTGAAGGGCACACCGTGCCAATTCTTATGATGACAGCGAAATCCGGTGAGCTCGATCGAGTGCTTGGTCTGGAGATTGGTGCTGACGACTATATTACCAAACCTTTTTCGGTAATTGAGTTGATGGCCCGCGTCCGAGCCCATCTGCGGCGCGCCGATTTGCAGGCAAGTAATTCCAGCGAACAACAAGAGATACCTGCTCTGGTACTGGGTGAGGTTGATATCGACCCGCGGACGCGACAGGTTAAGGTGCGCGGCGACTCGGTTGACCTCACTGCGAGAGAGTTCGATCTGCTAATGCATTTTGCGCGTCATCCACAGCAAGTGTTTCGCCGCTCGCAGCTGCTTGATGATGTATGGGGATATGGACACGAAGGGTACGAGCACACGGTGAACGCGCATATTAATCGACTCCGGGCAAAAATTGAGAAAGACCCTCGCAAGCCTGAGCTCATTTCTACAGTCTGGGGCGTTGGTTACCGCTTTACCCCGCAAGTTAGCAGCGAGGTGATCTAAAAGATGGGACTTATTGGCCGACTATCGATCTTGACCTGTCTGACGCTTGTGCTGGGTTTTGTATTAACCCTGGGAGCGGGAGTTTGGTTCTTCGATCGCTATATGCTTGAGACAACCCAACGCATGTCACGCGAAATAGCGCCTCACATCGTGGACGATCTCGAGCTGTTTCGCGATGGCGCTGTGAACAAGTCACAGCTGAAAGAACTTGCTCACGACGCGATGGTGATTAATCCCAATATAGAAGTTTATGTGCTGGACCCCGACGGGGCAGTGCTTGGGCATGCCCTGCCTGAAGAAACGGTAGCGCCTGGAACGGTTGCCATCGATCCGGTACAGCAATTCCTAAGCGGAGATCATCGTTACCCATTATTGGGTGATGATCCGCGTTCTCAGGAACAGAAAATTTTCAGCGCGGCTCGTATAGAACAAAACTCCGAACACGTTGGATTTGTCTATGTAGTTCTGCGCGGCCAGCTGTTTGGCAGTATGACTGAGCGCTTACGCAGCTCCTATGTTTGGCCGGTTGCGGCTATTGCGTTACTTGCGCTTATTACAATGATAGCGTTGCTGGCAATGCTTTTTCTGCGTTACACGGCCGCACCACTGCGGCGCCTCACTGATACTGTAGTGCGCACTGATATCAGTAACGCGGCAGACCTGCAAAAGCTGAGTGAATCGGGTTCTGACAGCCTCGCAGAGGTGCAAGCCTTGCGCACAAAATTAGCAGCTATGGCCGGCAGACTGGTAAGCCAGTATCAAGAACTCGATTCTGCAGATCAGTTGCGGCGGGAACTGGTGAGCAATGTTAGCCACGATTTGCGAACACCGCTCACCACGGTTCAGGGCTATCTGGAGACCTTGTTGCTGCGGGGTGACAAACTCTCTGATGAGGAGCGTAACGATTATCTGCAGCGAGCATTCAAGGGTAGTGAGCGGTTAGGCGATCTGGTGGCCAGTCTGTTTGAGCTTGCCAAACTCGATGCGGGAACCGATCTCACCAAAATGGAAGAGTGCTCGGTGGCTGAGGTGGCTCAAGATGTGGTTCAAGAGCTACAGATGACAGCGGAACAGAAAAATCTGCGTCTGGAACTTGAAGCCGATGCGCCCTGTTATGTTATGGCGGATATTGGCCTGTTGCAGCGCGTGTTTGAGAATCTGGTAGGCAATGCCGTTCGATATACGCCCAGCGGGGGCGATGTTGTGGTGAGTGTCAGTCATGGTGATGGTCGGGTAAATGTGAGCGTCCGTGACACTGGTGTTGGTATTTCCAAGACGAACAGTGTTGATATTTTTGACCGCTATCGTACGGTTTCTGATTCATCGGAACCTCTGCCTGAAGCAACAGGATTAGGGCTAGCAATCGTCAAGCGTATCCTTGAACTGCATAACAGTGCCATTCACCTGAAGAGCGAACCTCGCGCAGGTAGTGAGTTCTGGTTTGATCTCCCTGAATTACGGCCATCTTTGAGCTAATTTTCACCCAAGTAGGCTATGATCTTTTGTTGGTACAAAAGACAGAGCAAAGGCTATGGAGCAATCCACCAACTACGATGATGTGAAGCAATACCGGCTTGATCCCGAACGGGAACAGGAGCTGATAAACAGCGCTGGTGAATGTGTTTTTATTTGGGCCAACAAGGCGGGACATCCTATCGGGGTCATTACGGCGTATGTTCCCGTAGATGGCAAAATCTGGATGACTGCAACTCGCGAGCGCGTTCGGATTAAGGCGATTGCTCGTGATGGTCGGTCATCTTGTGTGTTTACCAGCAAAGGCACCCATATGGGCGGTGGCAAGACGGTGACCTACAAAGGGCATACCGTTATTCATGACGATGACAGCACAAAGCGTTGGTTTTACGGGTTGCTAGCCAATGGCATGGCGAACCGCACAGACGATGGCAATGAGTTCACCAAAAACCTGAAACCGGAATTGTTTGTGAAATTTCTCGACACGCCGGAGCGAATTGTTCTTGAATTCACGCCAGAGCTGTCGATTCCGTTTGACGGCGATAAGATGGCTCAGGGGACCGCCGCAGCCTATGCCCAGTTTGCCGCGGACGAATCCGCGAGCTAAAACGCACTAGTCTGCAGGACTTAGCCGGTAGGAAGAATGTTGAAGTCTACCGGTGCCCCTGGTCCGAGATCCAGACCGAGAAAGATCCACAGCATCATGAGTGCGACACCGCTGACCAGCATGAAAATCGAGTAAGGGATCATCATTGCGGTGAGGCTGCCCAGACCAAAGTCTGCCTGCCAGCGCTGGGCGAAAATCAAGATCAGCGGAAAGTACACCATGAGCGGTGTAATGATGTTGGTTGCGCCATCTCCTACCCGGTAGGCGGCGGTAGCACCTTCCGGGCTAATCCCAAGCAGCATAAGCATGGGTACGAGTACGGGTGCCAGCAGCGCCCATTTTGCACTCGCGGAGCCCACAAACAAGTTAAGCAGGGCGGCGAACAGAACGATTAAACCGAGCACGATCGTGAGTGGCAGGCCGCTGTTCTTGATCGCGTCAGCGCCGTGGACGGCGGAAATCAGACCCAGGTTCGACCAGTTAAACATCGCCACAAAATGCGCAGCGGTGAACGCGAGCACAAGATAGTAGCCCATGTCTTTCATTGATTCGCTGAGCATTTCAACCAGGGCTTTTTGATCTTTGATAGTTCCTGCGGCGCGCCCGTAAGCCCAGCCTGCAGCAAGAAACAGAATCATGAAGGCGGCAACCAGCGATCGGAAAAAAGGGTTCGCTTTCTGGTACCAGGCCATATCCTCGGTGCCTGGACCATCCAGCAGCAGAGGAGTACCAGGACCAAGCGTCATAAAGGCCCATGCTCCGATCACCACCAGCATTGCGATACCAGCCGAGCGCAATCCTTGCTGTTGTTGTTCGGTAAGTGCTGCATCTGTGGATTGATTTGCCGCATCTTGACCGTAGGTTTTTGCGTGCTCGCCTGATGGCTGCCAGACGCCGAGTCGTGGTTCGATAATCTTGTCGGTTACGAACCATATAATGGGCAAGTACAGACAAAGCAGTGCGACGATAAAGCTCCAGTTGCCGGCAATATTCATGCTCCAGGCGGTGTCTATGCCTGCACCATCTACGGCAGCTTCGGTCACACCAAACAGCAAGGCATCCAGCTGACCCGGCGCAATGTTGGCTGAGAAGCCACCCGAAACTCCTGCAAATGCAGCAGCGATACCAGCAAGCGGGTGTCTGCCTGCAGAGGCAAACAGGATCGCTGCTAATGGAATCAGCACAACGTACCCTGCGTCTGCGGCGTGATTTGACAGCATAGCGACCAGGGCAACTACGGGAGTGAGCAGTGCTCTTGGCGCCCGACGTACAGCCTGGCGTATGCCTGCTGCAAACAGTCCGGAGCGCTCGGCAACACCTGCTCCAAGCATGACAACCAGTACATAGCCCAGGGGATGAAAGTGTGTGAACGTCTTGGGCATATCTACCCATAGTCGCTGGATATTTTCTGGTGCCAAGAGACTCACCGAGGTGAGAAGCAATGGCGTGCCGTCTGCGTTGAGTTTGGTGGGGTGCCAGGCGGATACGCCGAGCAGGGAGCAAATGAGAGAAATCACGACCAGCAACACAATGAGATAGAGAAACAGGAACACCGGATCTGGCAGTCGATTGCCGGTACGTTCTACCCAACCCAAAAATCCGGTATTTGCATCGTTGCTTGGTGTTGTCATCTTTGGCTCCGGGGTTGGGTAGACAGATTCCATGTAGCGATAGCCATTGTAGCTAGGTGGCTTTCGAAAAAGTAACATGTGTACGGATGCAAACTCATGCGGTCATAGAACTAACAGGCGGACAAGGCGATGGTTGCGAAGACAGAACGTGATTTTCAAGGTCTGCGGGCCGCAGGTCGGCTGGTTCGGCGTGTGTTCAATCAGATGAAAGAGGCAACTCGGCCTGGAATCAGTACCGCCGAACTCGACCAAATTGCACAGCGTGAGTTTAAGAGAGCAGGTGCTCAATCAGCTCCAATGCTGTACTACGATTTTCCGGGTGCAACCTGCATCAGTGTGAATGAAGAGGCGGCTCATGGTATTCCCGGTCCCAGAGTACTTTGTGCCGGGGATATGATTAACATCGACGTGTCGGCAAAGCTTCGTGGCTATGTCGCCGATATGGGTGAGTCCTTTGTTGTACCGGGTGTGCCTGGGCATTCGCGGGGAACAGCATCACAGGAACAGATCTGTAGTGCTGTTCGCTGCGCCGTAGAAGACGCCGTGTCGGTTATTTATGCCGGTTGTTCTCTGAATGCCATTGGTGAGGTGGTGGCGCGTGTTGCCGATCGTATGGGCTATCAGATAGTGCGTAATCTGGGAAGCCATGGTGTTGGCCGATCGATCCACGAAGAACCCTCCTACGTGCCCTTTGATAATCCCCGTGAGGGGCGCCGTCTGGCTCTGGGTCAGGTGTTTACGATTGAGCCTTTCTTCACAACAGGTCGCGCCTGGGTGGACACCCAGGACGATGGCTGGACCCTATCTGTCGCGCCCGGTGAGTTAGTCGCCCAGTACGAGGCCTCGGTCATTGTGGGGGCGCGACAAGCCCAGGTGATTACGGCTTGAGCGGCATGACTGAAGGCGTGGACGAGAGCATGGACCAGAGCATGGAAGAGAACGAGAACGAGAACGAAAACGAAAACGAAAAGGTTGATCCAGAAGTCGCAGATGCCCGGCAACAAATTCTGGGTTTGATGGAAGGACGTTCTGTCGCGTCACTTAGGGAGGCTACCCGAGTGTACTGTGAGCGCTTTCCTGAATCTGCCTGGGGTTGGCTCATTTCGGTGCCAACCTTGATCGACCTGGGGCTCTACAAAGACGCGCAGCGCGCTTTGCGGAAGGCCAGTAAAGCGATTGTCTCAGAGAGCGATTCCCAGAACGAGGCGGTGTGTTCCTATTGGTCGTCGGTGCTTTATAAGGAACAGGGCAAACTAAAGCGTGCGCAACGCTGTATCGAAGAGGCGATCGAGGTAGCACCCGAAGAAGGCGCCTATTGGGTTAGCTACGGTGAGATATTATTAAAGCGGGGCAAGCCTCGAAAAGCCCGCGCGGCTTATCTCGCGGCGGTTGAAATCAATGGTAGTGATATTGACGAAGCCTTCCTGAACCTGGCGTTGCTGCTGCGCTCGCAGCGCCGTTATGACGACGCGCTGAAGATGGTGCAAAGAGCGCTCGAAGTAGATCCGGATTATATGGAGGCGCATGCGTTGCGCCAGGATTTGGAATCAGTGTTGTCCGGAAGCTGGTAGAGCCCCAAGGGGATGGGCTAACATGGGCCGATCGGCGTGTAGCGCAGTCTGGTAGCGCATCTGTCTCGGGGTCAGAGGGTCGGGAGTTCGAATCTCTCCACGCCGACCAATCCTGTTTCTGCTGTTCACTTCAGGCTCTTCACCTCAGAACCTCCAGCGCAGTCCGACAGTTACGCTGAACGCGTCAGGGTCGTCATCAACACTGGCGTTGAAGGTTTCGCCGCCGTCGCCCACAAAGGTTCGCTCATCGTCGAGATTGAGAGTCAACAGGTATCGACCTTCTCCATACACTTCAAATTGCTCACTGACAGGCACTGTAACGCCAATCGTCGTGTGGGTAGTGAGGGCGGTATCCCTGCCTTGTACAGCAAAAGTCGGGGCGGTGGCGATGCCGTTGTTGGGGAAGTAGTTAATGTTGTTGTCTATGATGCCGATGCCTATGCCGCCGCCGATGTAAGGAATGATGGCCTGGTTCTCCGACCAAATAATCTCGGTTAGGCTGTTGCCAAGAATGAAAAGTCGCTCTTGATTTCCACCGAAGATTTGATCGCCGTCATTGAACGCGCCGCCTTCGACATCTGAATCAAGGTAGCTCACCTCGAGTTCCAGACGAGGTTGGAAATAGGTTAGAAATTTGTACGGTAATCGATAACCGATTGCACCGCCGAAATAGGCGGCGGTATCAAACTCAGCCTCCACATTTGCGGCAGCACCGGCGAGCCCAGGGGAGCCGGGTGCCGGATCTTGCGTGCCGCTGAAATCCGCATCATTTGCAAAGCCTGCGCCGATGAAGCCAGAGACGTAGAAACCGCCTTCCGCAGGATCTGTGTCGAACAAGCCTTTGGCCTGGGCGCTATTTGCGCACAAGATTAGCGCGGCAATCGCGAGTAAGCGAGACGGCGCTCGGTTCTTTGGCGTCAAAGTCATGTCCGGATCATCCTTTAAGTGTGAGTATCTAAGTGCGAGTTGGACCACTCACCTTGCACAAGATTCCCTCAGAGATTGGAAGGGGATTCGAAGGGGATTCGACAGTTTGCTACTCGTGCTTTTGGAGGTCCCCGGGAGGATTAAAGACTCAGGTCAGACAAGCAATCGCTCGCTGCGATACAGCCTGTTTGCAAAAAGGTATAAGCCCGTTGCGACCAGCAATGTGCTGATAGCGCTCAACAGTGGCCATAGCGGGTTGATCACCCCATCGCTGATAATTTCACTCACCAGCAATGACTGACTGAGGCTCGGGATGAACATCAGCGCTGTGGTGGGATCGACGCCCATAATGCCGGTGACGATTAGGGGTAGTGTGGGTACAAAGATTACCCCCGACAGGTAAGTTTGAGCTTCCTTGAAGCTCTTTGCGAAGCCAGCGACCACCGTAAGCAGGGCCGCAGCCAGCAATATGAGTGGCAGGCAGAGGGCAACGATGGTTAGAAGTTTTTGCGGACCAAAGGTCAGCGACATGCCAATGCGATGAAAGGGCACAAACGGCAGTGCTAGGGCAAAGATAACAAGGAAGGTCAAAAGCGCGAGTAGACTGAAGGCGCTGGTTGCGCTGAGCTTGCCAAGAACGAGCGCGGGGCGTTCCACGGGCTGCGTTAGCAAGGGTTCAAGAGAGCCGTGATCCCGTTCTCCGGCCGTGGTATCGATGGCGAGATAAAACCCGCCCATGAAAATCACCAGTACCAGCAGATAGGGGAAGCTTGCCAGGATCGACAGGGCTCGAGCGGCCGGTGATGCGGTGTCTAGAGTTTGCACATCAATTGGGTCAATGATCTGTGTGCTGATGCCGCGAACTTGCAGGCGCATACGCCCGATCAAACCGCTGTAGCCACGCAGCATCGCGTTTAGCTGCGCGTAATGTCGCGATGCATCCCCAAACTTCGAACTGTCGTGCACCAGCTGTACATAACCGGCGCCGTTGTTAAACGACTCGGCGTAGGTGTCAGGGATAACCAGCACCAGATCAACGTCGCCATCCATAACGGCCTGTTGTGGATTGTCGATCTCGCTTGTAGTGAATTTTGTGCCCTGCGCTTCCAGCCACTCGACCAGTGCCGGAGCGTGTTGCGCGCCAACAATGTGTGCTTCGGGCTTGCTGTCACTTTTGCCAATGGCCTGATCGAGAATGAACACCATGAGGCCAACGAACAGGATCGGGCTGAGTACACTCAAGCTAAACGAAGACAGCAGGGTGCGCTTGTCGCGCAGGTTGTCCAGTGTCTCTTTCTTGAAAATGGTGGCAACGTGATTCCAGTTCACGATCTATCTTCTACCTGTCATGTGGCGAAGTTGAGTTGGATGCAGCGTTTTCTGGGGTGCTATTGGGCACAATGTAATTGGCAGCCTCTATGTTGTCATCGTCGTCGGTGAGTCCGAGTGCAGCGACAAAAGCGTCTTCAAGGTCGTCGCACTTTGTGTGTTCTCGAATCTCGTCGGCCGTCCCCCTGATGCGCACCTGGCCGCCGGCAATGATCACCAGATCGTCACAGAGGCTCGCAACCTCCTGCATGATATGGCTTGAGAACAACACACACTTACCGGCGTCCTTCAAAGAGTTGATGATGTCGCGCAATGCCCTTGTCGCCATGACATCAAGACCATTTGTCGGCTCATCCAGGACGACATTCTTGGGTTCGTGAATCAATGCCCGGGCCAGAGCTGTTTTGAGTTTTTGACCCTGAGAAAACCCTCGGGCTCGCCGGTCGATAAATTTCTGCATGTCGAGCTGTTCAACCAGCGCCGAGATTCGCTCTTCCAGCAGCTCGCCATCGAGTCCGTTGAGTCGTCCAAAGTAGGCAACGTTTTCGCGAGCAGTAAGACGTTCGTAAATGCCGGCGTTATGCGGAAGTGCACCCAGCCGTTCGCGTACTCCGAGTGGGTCAGTTGCTGTATCAATACCGTCGATAAGCGCCTGACCACTGGTTGGGTTGATCACAGTGTAGAGCACGCGCAGAGTGGTGGATTTGCCGGCTCCGTTGGGGCCCAGCAAGGCGGTGATCTTGCCGTCCGGAGCATCGAATGAGACGTTGTGCACGGCAGTGACGAGGTTCTTGCCTTTGCCAAAGCGCTTGTGCAGATCGCGAACTTCAATCATTTACGTTCATCCGCTAATGATTCGGATAACTCGCTGGAAGACTCGGGCTGATACGGTTTGGGATCAGGTCCCATTGAGTTAACAAAAAACGGCATTGCGCGTTGGCGGTCTATGCAGCCATCTTCGGTTTCAATCGTTGAGGCAATGTCGGCTTCGGCAATGAAGTGTGCGAAAACCCGAGGTATGCAGCCGCGAGCTATTACGCCATGGCCCTGGCCTGGTGCAACAAAGTGATGGGAATTGCTTAAGCCCTGTTGGGCCTGCTCTGCGTACTCGGGCGGCGTAATTGGGTCGTACTGGCCGGACAGCAACAGCACGGGCGCATCACTGGTCAGGGGTAGTTTCAGATCAGCATCAGCCACACCACTGGGCCAGATATCACAAATCGCCTGGATTGCCTCCACCTGATCTGAACCCAGATAGGTTTTCTTAAGCGCCTGCAGGTTGATGTCGTCGTGATGTGGTGCGTCTTCGCTGCACATCACGGAGTTGTGCATACCGTAACTGAGTGTCGAAGACAGATTCTTCAGAATGCCAACGGCCTGACTGGTCAGGCTTTCGTAGTGTCCGGCAGCGGCCTGGGCAAGCGTGAGCGGAATGATTGCCGCGGTTTCCGGGGCATAGGCCAGCAATCGTGCAACAACAGCCATGGTGCCGTAGTGCAGCGTGATGGAATCAAACTCACCAGTCACCGGATCTGGATAACTTACCTGGGGTGGTTGGCTCTTTAGAGTCTCACCGAGGCGCTTGAAACTTGCGTCCAGTTTTGGGAAGGCTTTTGCGCAGTTTGGTTGTTGCTGGCAGCGTTGGAAGATGCTGCTTAAGGTGTTCTGCGCGTTGATCGCGATATCCGGACCGAGTGCGAGGGTAGGGGGTACGACACCATCAATCACTATGGTTCGAGTGCTCTTTGGATAGCGGCGTAAGTAATGCTGAGCTACCCGAGTTCCATATGACACCCCGTATAGGTTGAGCTGGCTATACCCAGCCGCGAGCCGCAAGGCTTCAAGGTCCTGAACCGCAATGCTGGTTGTGTAAAACCTGGGATCGCCATCGAGCTGCGTAAGGCACTCCTCAGCAGCCGCGCGCGACTCCTCCAGGGTGGGTTCGATCTCGATGCTGCTCATCATTTCCAGCGAGCAGCTGAGCGGCTGTGAGCGCCCGGTACCGCGCTGATCGAGTAACAGTATGTCCCGTTCGTCGAGTACTCCGGCGAATGCCCGTGCCAGTCCCAGATACATATCAACCGAAGAACCGCCAGGCCCGCCCGCAATAAGAACCAGAGGATCTGTGGCTGGTGCAGGGCTTAGGGATTTAATGCGCGCAACGTACAGATCGATTTGCCGACCTTCAGGGTCCAGAGGATTCTCAGCGACGGTGAATGTCGCGCACTCGGCGCTGCGTTGCGCGGGGCCATCGAGGCTCTTTATTTGGCAATCAACAAACTGGCTCAGCCCCTTGGCGTTAACCGTGCAGCTGTAGCCCAGTGCAATCAACAACCACAGCAGGCACGTCTGGGCCTTTTTGTACTCGTTCCTGAATAATCTGCCGAACCTTTTGGGGAGCGGCAGCAATTGGGTGAGCAGCACGCGTCTTAGCTCAGTCGGGCCACTGCAGCGCGTGCCAGATCTTCCAGTGCATCCCGATAGGGATTGGCGGGCAAGCCGAGCAGCGCCTCAATCGCCCGGTTGCTTGCGGCCTGGGCTTTTTTGCGGGTGTAGTCCAACGCACCGCTGCGACTCACAGCCGCGCAGACCGCATCCAGCTGATCAGCGCATTTGCTTTCCAGAGCGCCTGTCACCAGAGCGGCGTCTGCTGCTGTGCCGTTCGCCATGGTGTAGATGAGCGGCAGGGTGGCCTTGCCCTCGGCCAGGTCGTCACCCACGTTCTTTCCCATTACCTTGCTGTCACCGGCGTAATCGAGCCAGTCATCCACCAGCTGATAGGCCATGCCAAATTCCAGGCCATAATCTCTTAGCCGCTCAATGTGTTCAGCGGCGCTCGAATCGCCTTCTGCGGTCAGCTCTGACAGACCGAGGACGGCGCTGGATTGAGCCGCGGCCTGAAACAGCATAGCGGTTTTGCAGCGAATGACCTCGCGATAGTTTTCCTCAGAAAGCGCGGCGTTGCCGATGTTGGCGAGTTGCAAAACTTCCCCTTCAGCAATGACGTTTGTGGCATCGGCAAGAATTGCCATCACGTCCAGGTTCTCAAGTTCCACCATAAGCTGGAAAGCTCTGGAGTAGAGAAAGTCGCCGACCAAAACACTTGGCGCATTGCCCCACAGGGCGTTAGCCGTTGCTCTGCCCCGGCGCAGGCCGGAACGGTCAACCACATCGTCATGCAGCAAGGTGGCCGTGTGCAGAAACTCGATAATTGCTGCGAGCCGAATATGGTCATTGCTGTTTATGCCGCAGGCCCGGGCCCCGAGCAGCACGATGAGTGGGCGCAGACGCTTGCCACCCGACTCAACAATGTAGCGACCAATGGATTCAACCAGATCAACGTCTGATGTCAGTTGACGTGGTATCAGTTCATTGACCGCGGCAAAGTCGCTCGCCACCAGCTCAAAGAGCCGGTTCAGTTCCTGGGCAGTGTCGCTCGCCGTGCTTAACTCGCTGGCGGCGTCACCGCCAAAGGGGGGAGCGTTTTTCGGTTTGTTTGGTGCCGTATCGGATATGGCAGAGGTCAGTGGCATGGGCCTTCCGGTCTACTTCGGTCTAAACTCGTGTGTACGTTGTATTCGCCTAAATCAACCCGTAGAATTACGCGCCTTTTTCGGCAGCAGCTCACAGGGTATCTGACGGGCACTGACCGAGGCGAAATCCGGGGACAGCGAGGGGCCAGAGGGCCTTGAGAACGCCACCCATTGTAATACAGGTTGCCACGCAGCAGGAGCGATTAGACATGTTTGCGGTAATAGAAAGCGGCGGAAAACAACACCGCGTAGGCGAGGGTGAAGTGCTCAAGCTTGAGAAGCTGGGTGTAGCGCCCGGTGAGAATGTTGTGTTTGACAAGGTTCTTATGGTGGCAGATGGCGATAACGTCAATGTCGGCACTCCTTATGTGTCTGGTGGCAAGGTCACAGCCGAGGTGCTGTCTGAAGGTCGCCACAAAAAAGTACGGATCATTAAATTCAAGCGCCGCAAGGACTATCTGAAGCGCCAGGGCCACCGTCAGTGGTTCACTGAAGTAAAAATCACTGGAATCAGTGCCTAAAACACTGTATTTCGGCTAACCGATTACCCAGCAGGAGAACGGCTGATGGCTCATAAGAAAGCAGGCGGTAGTACCCGTAACGGACGCGATTCGAATCCCAAATATCTTGGGGTGAAAAAATACGGCGGTGAAGCCGTTGTCGCCGGCAATATTCTGGTCCGCCAGCGCGGCACCAAGTTCCACGCAGGAACTAATGTTGAGATGGGACGGGATCACACGTTATTTGCGACAGCAGATGGCGAAGTGAAATTTGCCGTCAAAGGTCCTCTAAAACGGTCTTATATTTCTGTTGAAGCTGCAATAGAATCCTGATTCGGCTGTTGTCGCGGCCTAAAGACCCCGCCTAGCGCGGGGTTTTTTGTGTTTACGCCATAAAATTAGACACCAACGTAAGACATCTCTGTGCAATTCATAGACGAAGCAAGTATTTCGGTAGAGGCAGGCAAAGGCGGCGCGGGCTGTCTGAGTTTTCGGCGCGAGAAATATGTGGCGAAAGGTGGCCCCAACGGCGGCGATGGTGGCGATGGTGGGAGTGTTTATCTGGTTGCAGACGCTGCTCTGAACACGCTGGTGGATTTCCGATACCAACCCAGATACCGCGCAAAGAATGGCCAGCCTGGCAGCGGTCGTAATATGACCGGTGCGGCGGCGGCTGATCTCTTCGTCAAGGTGCCGGTTGGGACCACGGTTATCGATGAAGACACGCGGGATGTGCTGGGTGACCTGTTGGCTGCTGGTCAGACCCTCAAAGTCGCTGCGGGTGGATATCGGGGTCTCGGTAATACCCGATTTAAATCAAGCACCAACCGGGCCCCGCGCAAAACGACACCTGGGACACCAGGCGAATCCCGCAAACTTCGGTTACAGCTTAAGCTGATAGCAGATGTTGGGTTGCTGGGGTTGCCTAATGCGGGCAAATCAACCCTGCTTAGCCGAATTTCGGCGTCGCGCCCCAAAATAGCCGATTACCCGTTCACTACCCTGGTGCCAAGCCTCGGCGTGGTTGGTGGAGACAGTGACCGCAGCCTGGTGGTTGCGGACATTCCTGGTTTGATTGAGGGCGCGGCTGAAGGGGCAGGGCTGGGAACTCGATTTCTTCGGCACGTAGCCCGAACCCGGTTGCTTCTGCACCTGATCGATGTTGCCCCGGTTGATGAGTCTCACCCGCTGGATAACCTGATCGTTATCGAAAACGAGCTGCTGGCCTACAGTGAAGCCTTTGGGGAACGGCCGGTTATCATTGTTTTAAACAAGATCGATCTGGTCGATGAAGAGCAACTGAATGCACTGCAGGCGCAATTTGCTGAAGAGTTTCCGGAGCGGGAAATATCGGTTATTTCGGCGGTGACCGGCGCCGGGATCGACGCGTTGGTGCATCGACTGCAAGATGCGGTCATTGATTTAAAACAGCAGTTGGCTGAAGACGAAGCGGCGCTTGCTGCAGATAACGATCTGCAGCAGCGAATTAGCCAGGATGTGATGGCGCAGTCGATGGGTGTTGCGATGCCCGCCGGGCTGGGTCCCGAACCAGCACCCGGTTCTGCTGACGATGATCAGGGTGACGATGATGAAGACGATAACTTTGATGTAGAAGTTGTTTACACCAATGAGTAGGACCGATCAGCAAGTGCTTCGCAGTGGTGGCAGAGCACCCGTGGTGGTGAAGCTGGGTAGTGCCATGGTGAGCACGGCGTCCGGGCCGAACCATCCAGGCATTGCTGACTGGTGCCGTCAGATTGCACAGGCCGTTGCTGACGGTGAACAGATTGTGGTTGTGTCATCGGGTGCGGTTGCTGCTGGCATCGCGCGTATGGGGATGCCACAACGGCCAGCCGATATGAATGTACTGCAGGCAACTGCTGCTATTGGCCAGCTCGAGATCGTCAACGCCTACAGCGCGGCGTTTGCGGCACACAACCTGACTGCTGCGATGGTTTTGCTGACCCATGCCGACATTGCCAACCGCGAACGTTACCTAAATGCCCGGGATACCTTGATGAGTCTTCTTGGTATGGGCGTTATTCCGATCGTCAACGAAAATGATTCGGTAGCAACCGATGAGATTCGCTTTGGTGACAACGATGCCCTGGCTGCAATGGTGACTAATCTGCTGGACGCCAGGATGCTTGTTTTGCTCACGGATCAGGATGGCTTGCACGAAAAGAACCCGCTTGAGCATGCCGATGCGCCGTTGGTGACCGATGCCCTTGCCAATGACCCGGGGCTCAATGCCATGGCGGGCGGCGCCGGAGCAACCGGTCAGGGGGGCATGACATCCAAGGTCGGGGCTGCTCGCCTCGCGGCTCGATCTGGCTGCGATACGGTAATAGCCCGGGGCACAGAACCGGACGTTATTCTGCGATTGCTCGCGGGTGATTCCCTGGGAACGCGTTTACGTGCGGACCTGGCACCGATGGATGCGCGCAAGCGCTGGATTGCTGATCAATTGCGGCCGAAGGGGGAGTTCAGGTTGGATGCTGGTGCTGCCAGTGCGCTTCGCGAGCGGGGCGTTAGCCTGCTGCCAATTGGTGTTGTTGCCTGTTCTGGAGAATTTTCCCGGGGAGATCTTGTGGCCTGTGCTACCGAAGACGGCGAGGTCTTTGCCCAGGGTCTTGCCAACTACGATTCAACAGCCTGCCGGAAGCTTATGGGTAACAGCGTTAGGAATGCCGCCGAAATCACTGATTTGATTGGATTTAGTGTCAGTCCCGAATTAATACATCGGGACAATCTAGTGATTTTGGCTCGCTGACAGGTGCGTTGCAGGAGCTTAGGCGCTGAGCGCCTTGATACGCGAGTTCAGACGAGATTTGTGTCGGGCGGCCTTGTTTTTGTGGATGACGCCTTTGCTGGCCATGCTGTCAATTACCGGGACGGCCTGGGTCAGCGCGTCACGTGCCGCCGATTGGTCGCCGCCGTCGATCGCCGCTTCCACCTTCTTCAGGTAGGTCCGAAACATTGAACGGTGAGATGCATTGCGGGCCCGACGGGTTACGTTTTGACGGGCGCGCTTGCGAGCCTGAGGGCTATTTGCCACGCGATATTCCTCGCTTAGGTGTGGGGGAAAAAGAGCGGCACAATATGCCGATGAGTAAATAGCGTGTCAACTCCGAAAAACACTCCCGAGACGCCGCGGCCAAACCTGGTACGCCAGGGCACCATTGTTTCCTCCATGACCTTGCTGTCTCGGATCAGCGGTTTTGTGCGTGACGTGGTCTTGTCACATTTTTTTGGCGCCACGGCGGCGGCGGATGCCTTCTTTGTTGCCTTTCGTATCCCCAACTTCTTTCGTCGCCTGTTCGCCGAGGGCGCTTTCGCCCAGGCCTTTGTGCCAGTGCTGTCAGACTACATCGATGGTCCCCATGATCGACTCCGCTACTTTGTGGCGGTCATGGCGGGAAATCTATCTTTTGTCGTGCTGCTGATCACGTTGCTTGGGGTCCTGGGAGCGCCGCTTCTGGTACAAGTTTTTGCGCCGGGCTTCAGCTCGCTGGGCGACCAGTTTGCGCTTACTGCGGAACTGGTAAAGATCACCTTTCCTTATCTGTTGTTCATTTCGTTAACCGCTTTTGCTGGCGCAGTGCTGAATTCCCGGGGCCAGTTTGCTATTCCGGCCTTCACGCCGGTACTGCTCAACTTATGTCTCATAACCGCAGCGCTTGCCGTTACTCCGTTATTTGAGACGCCAGTCATTGGGCTTGCGTGGGGCGTGTTTGCCGCAGGGCTGTTGCAGCTGCTGTTCCAGTTCCCGGCGTTGCGGCGCCTTGAGTTGCTGGCGCGCCCCAGGGTGGATTTTCGCGATCCCGGAGCGGCTCAGGTTGGACGTTTGCTGGTACCAGCGATAATTGCGGCTTCCGCAAGCCAAATCAATATTCTGATCGACACCATGCTTGCGTCTACGTTGATCACTGGCAGTATTTCCTGGCTATATTACGCGGATCGATTGTTGGAGTTGCCTGTTGGTTTGGTAGCCGTCGCTCTTGGCACAGTGTTGTTGCCAAACTTGTCGCGTCTTCATTCGCAGAAACGAAATGAGGATTACTCCGCTACGCTTGACTGGGGTGTGAGAATGGCAATTGTTCTGGGATTGCCCGCAGCCGCTGCACTTTACTTCCTGGCGTTGCCACTGGTCAGCGGCATTTTCTTGCATGGCGAGATGAGTGTCACTGACGCCCAGATGAGTTCGCTTGCTTTGCGTTGCTTTTCCCTTGGCCTGCTTGGCATGTTACTGGTGAAAGTGACAGCACCTGGATACTTTGCACAAAAAGATACCCGTACCCCGCTTAACTTCGCTTTTGTGGCGGTGGGACTGAATGTGGTTTTGAACCTGAGTTTGTACAAAGTGATGGGCCATGTTGGCCTGGCGTTGGCAACCAGTGTGGCAGCGATAGTCAATGGCGCCCTGTTGTTGCGTGGGCTGATCCATCGTGGTGTTTACCAACCAGGCAGGCAGACGTTGAAAACGTTGTTGCAATCCTGTCTGGGAGTTGTGGCGATGGTGCTGGTGCTCTGGGCGCTCTTGCCGGCAGATCAGTTCTGGCTTGAGGTGTCGATGATTGAGAAGTGGCTAAGACTCCTTTTGTTGTGCGTGGCTGGCGCGGCAAGCTACTTTGGGGTTGCGCTTCTGTCAGGATTACGTCCCGCCAGTTTGCGTCACACCCTGGATTAATAGCGAGTGTGGCACGTTCCTTGGCAAGAAGCGGTTATAGTTAGGCTATGGAGATAATTCGCGGTTTTCACAATATTCGTCCCGAGCATCGCGGGTGCGTGGCTACCATTGGTAATTTTGATGGCGTGCATCTTGGCCACCAGATGATGCTGAAGCGGCTGATCGCCAAGTCTGCCGAGCTGGGCGTTCCCAGTTTGCTCATTACGTTTGAACCGCTCCCCAGAGAGTATTTTCAGCGTGGCGAATTGCCGCCTCGACTCACGCGGTTCCGCGAGAAAATTACTTTGCTGGCAAAAACTCGCCTCGATCGAGTGTTGTGCATACCCTTCAATGAAGCCCTTGCTAAAGTTCCTGCCGAGCAGATCATAGATGATTTGCTGGTCGGACTGCTGGGTATCCGGTTTGTGCTGGTTGGAGATGACTTTCGTTTTGGCGCCGGCGCTGCTGGCAGTTACCAGCTATTAAAAGACAAGGGTGAGGACCATGGGTTTGGCGTGAATGAGATGGACACACTTGCGCTTGATGAAAAACGAGTGAGCAGCACGCGGGTACGTGAAGCGCTTGGGAAGGGAGATTTTGGACTGGCCCAGGAGTTGCTTGGCTATTCCTATTTCATAATGGGCCGGGTGGTTCACGGGCGTAAACTCGGGCGCCAGCTCGGTGTGCCAACCGCCAACATCAGATTACAACGCTATAAGGCAGCGCTGGAAGGTGTTTACGCTGTGCGAGTCAGTGGCCTTGATAAAGCGTATACCGGCATGGCCAACATTGGCGTTCGTCCAACGGTAGAAGGCAAGGAACCTCTGCTGGAGGTTCACATCTTTGGGTTTTCCGGAGATATCTATGGTCGGCTACTGAGGGTAACCTTTGAGTACAAACTGCGGGATGAACAAAAGTTCGATGGTCTTGATGCTCTTAAGGCCCAGCTTCATGCAGACATGGAACATTCTCAGGACTGGTTTAGGCGGCAGATAAAACACATTGACTAGTATCACTTCTTCAGAGCAGCCTGAGGCTGCTGACACCATGGGGTATCGCATCCTCGGATGGCTGGGCTTAGCAACCCTAATTGTTGCCCTGGATCAATTCAGCAAGTATCTCATTGTCAGCTACCTCGAATTGGCGGAGCGTGTGCCGGTTACCGGGTTTTTCTCCTGGGTACACTGGCGCAACGAAGGCGCCGCATTCTCTTTTTTGAATGATGCGGGTGGCTGGCAACGATGGATATTTGTGTTGCTGGCTATTGGCTTCAGTATATTTCTGATTTTCGAAATGAAGCGGCTGCAGCGCAATCAGGTACTGCAGGCACTGGCCTTTGCTCTTATTCTGGGTGGGGCGCTTGGCAATATGATTGATCGGGCACTGCTGGGTTACGTTACTGATTTTCTTTACTTCTATTGGGGAAGCTGGTCTTTTCCAGCATTTAACGTCGCGGACTCTGCGATTTTTGTGGGTGCCGTTCTGTGGTTTACCCAGATCTGGCGTGAGGGCCGGGAAACGCCGGATGAAATAGGAGGAGCTTAGTGTGGCCGATTTAATTGGTTCGTCGGAAACGTTGCGAATTGGTGAGGGAATGGAAGTGACCCTGCACTTTTCGATTCTGCTGGCGGATGGCGATGAGGTAGATTCGACACGTAACGGCAAACCCGCCACCTTTGTATTTGGTGACGGCAATCTCCTCCCAGGGTTTGAATCAGCACTCACTGGATTGATGGCCGGTGCTGCAGAACAGCTGAAAATTCCCGCAGCTGAAGCCTTTGGCGAGCGTCTGGACGGCAATGTGCAGCGTTTACCGCGTAACCGATTCCCGGATGCCGAATCGCTGGAAGAGGGACTGATTGTGTCTTTTGCCGCACCGGATGGTGAACTTCCCGGTGTGGTTTGTCGGTTGTGGGAAGAAACGGTCGAAGTAGACTTTAACCATCCTCTCGCCGGCCGAGACCTGGTGTTTGATGTATCGATATTAAAAGTGCGACCAGCAGAACAAGACATCGACTGATTGACGGTTCATCGGCAAATTACCACCGTTGAGCCGAATCTGGCCATGATGTGTTCCGTTTCCTCGCATAATGCTCACAACTTTCGATCCGTGTGCGAGACGCAACTATGTCCTCTGATATGCCCTCTACTATGCAATCTAGATTTAGTGTTGGCGGTCATCTAGCCGCGAAGCCTCCGGTTCAGTCCAAAGGTTTCACCCTTATTGAGCTAATGATCGCATTGGCCATTCTGGCGGTTATTTCTGCGGTAGCAGTGCCTATCTATACGGACTACAGCAGAAATACCTATCGAGGCGAGGCGCAGTCGGACCTCTTGCTCTGTGCTCAAGGCATGGAACGTTTTGCTAGCGAGAACTTCACCTATGTTGGCGCAGATGATGGCGCTGGTGGTCTCGGTGCCAATATATGCAACACGCTTTCTGATCAGCGCTACGATATCAGTGTGGTCTCGTCGCGCGATTCCTTTACGCTGACAGCCACACCAACCGCTGGAATTATGGCTGGTGATGGCGCGTTGGAGTTTGGTTCAAACGGTCAGCGACGTTGGGACCGACAGGGTGGCGGTTGGCAAGACAGCTGGGAAAATTAATTGCCTAAAGCTATCTGAGCCAGCGTTTCCTCACGATAAATCTGTCCGCTAACCTGCCTTCTTTGTTGTCAGGATACGAGCCTTTTGGGTGACTGACGATACAAATTTCTTGCAAATTTATTGCGTTGACCGTTTATCCGGAGATTACTAACCGCTTGTCGGCTGCCGCAATCATTGCCTGAATTCATTCTCTAAACTTTCTGCCGTGATAAAACCAAAGTCTTGGGCTGTAGCCGCATCCTGATGCCAAGCGCATCTGTTGCAACGGGTTCAACCCAAGAAAAGCAGGAAATTAGACAGAAATGTACATTCAGGCTCAGCAGGTGTCAGGGGACCGATACCTCACAGAGCGGAGACCGGACGACCAACGAATTGCATGCGGGCCATTGAGCGCCCGAGTCGATGGGCGGAAGGTGCAAAAATACCGCTCACTCACTGCTAGCTCTTTTGCTACCAAAAAGAGTGCGAATAAAAGCGCAAATAAAAGCGCAAAGAAGACTGGCGCAAAACGAGCCCAGGGTTTTACCGTTATCGAGTTGGTTGTTGCCATGGCCGTTGCGGCCGTACTGGCAAGCATTGCGCTGCCCGCGTTCAACGGCTTCATTGTTCAACAGCGCCTCACTGCGGCAGCGAATGGCTTCGCTGGTGCGATTGCTTATGCCCGAAGTGAGTCTACGCGCCGCGGTGCCACCGTAAGTTTGCAATCAATGAGTACAGACAATGACAACGAGTGGGGCGGAGGCTATTGCGTGGTGGTTGGTAATCCCGGCAATTGCTCAAATGCGCTGCGCCTGTTTGATGAGGCTCGACTGGCGACAATGAATGGTCAGGGCGCACTAAATGCCGTAAGTACTCTTAGTTTCAATTCGCGCGGTCTGTTCACTTTAGGCGCAACAGGCCAAATCGATCTGTGCAGTGAAGACACCCTCGAAGATCCCGGCCGTCAACTCGAAATTAGCGTCATCGGCAGACTTAACGTATCAGAACTGGATTGTCCGGATTAATCATGACCAGTAACTCATCACTCAAAATTACATCGTCGCGCAGCCTGTCTACTTTGCCTTCAGGTCGGCGTGGTTTGCTGTTGCGTCGCCGCAGTGGCGGCTTCTCCATGATTGAGCTCCTTGTTGCGGTTCTGGTGATGGGCATTGGTGTCCTTGGTATTACCGGGCTACAAATGGTCAGTTTGCAAAACAACCGTGGTGCGTTGTTACGCAGTGAGGCCGTCATGCTTGCCTATGACATGCTCGATCGAATTCGGGCTAACCCGGTGGGTACGCCTGCAGGTAACAGTTATGGCGGAGTTGGTATCGGCGGTGGACCGCCGGGATCCAGCGATTGCAATGCTGGGGACTGTACCTCCAACCAAATGGTCTCGTTTGATCAGCGTGTTTGGAAGTGTTCACTGGGTAGCTACGTTGAGGATGGAGCCTGCACGGCCCTGCATGCATCGGGTGTGTTACCTGATCCAGATGATCAGCCGGGACTGCCTAACGGTGACGGCAGCATTCAGGTTGATGGCAGTGGGTTAATCACGATCACTGTGCAATGGGATGACCCGAATTTTGGTCAGCGGCAAATCGAAGTACAGAGTCAAGGCTAGGAACACGACCAGGGATCAGGCAAATGATCAAGGCCAACGAAAAAATGAACAATAAAGCAGTACATAATCAATCAGCCAAAATCAGGAGAGCACAGGGCTTCTCTCTTATCGAATTGATGCTGGCCCTGGCACTTGGACTTGTTGTGACAGCCGGTATCGTACAGCTGTTTGTTGGTAACAATCGAACAAATCAACTCATTACCGGTCAGTCTCGATTGCAAGAGAGCGCACGCTATGCACTCGATTTTGTTTCTCGTTCCGTTCGTAACGGCGGTTTTTACGGCTGCGATCCTGAAAGCGACAAAATCTACAACACGCTTAATGCCCCCTGGAATCAGATATTCGAACTGGATCTTACAACGCCTGTGCAAGGCTTTGATGGCACAGGTAATGGTAATGGGGTGGGGGATTGGACACCTTCTCTAGCGTCGTTGCCTCGAAATACCGCGGGTACGACGATTGTTCCAGGTAATGGTGTAGATATATCTACCCTGGTACCGCTCAGCGATATTCTGGTTGTGCGTTATCAGATTGCGCCCGGTTTTCGCATCACCCAACAGATTGGCCCCAATGACGACCCTGTAGTGGAGAATACCGGCAATGTTGATATTGCGGCCGGTGATTACGCAGTGATCAGTGATTGTGAGCAGGCCGCGATTTTTCAGGTCACCGGTGTGGGTGGTGGCGGAGATTTAACCCTATTTCGCAACACGGGCACAGGAACTTTCCAGAACAGAGCCGGTGTTTCGTTGTCGGAGCAGGGCATTCCATACGGTAACAGCACCGACAATCAGGGAAGTGTTGTAGCCAAACTAAATACTGACATTTTTTATGTGGCTGAAAGTGCCAATGAAAATAATCGCGGTGACGCAATTACGTCGTTGTGGCGCAAGAGTGGCATCGACGCGCCGGTCGAGTTAGTTGAAGGCATATCCGATTTGCAGGTGTTGTTTGGTGTAGATACGACCCCTAACGATACGGAGTCGAGCGCCAATCGCTATGTGAGCTTTGGTGCCGTCGGGAATAACGTCGTCCGAAGCATCCGTGTCTCCATAGAAGCCAACACCGTAGACGTAGTGTCCGACTCTCCAGAACCGATAAGTCGCACCTTTACTCAAACCATTAGTGTTCGAAACAGCTGAGAGGATTTGCAGCATGACCATATCGGCTAACGTTTTAACCAACACACTCACCCCTCGAGCAGGTGCGCTTGCCAGACTGCGCGGCCTTTCCTTTGCACAAAAAGGAATAGCCCTGTTCATCTCGCTGGTGCTTCTGTTGGTGCTAACCATTGTGGGTGTTTCGTCCGTTCAATCGACGAGTCTTGAAGAACGTATGGCTCGTAATGCCCATGACAGCGTTCTTGCTTTCCAGGCCGCAGAGATGGCACTGCGCCAGGCAGAAGAATGGCTAGAGGCAAACACGCCTGATGCGACCGCTTTCTCAAATGGTGGGGCGGGTGGTTTGTGGACCACGGCTCCCTTTGGCGTTGCGCCACGCTGGGAGACCTCAGGCATCTGGTCGGGAGGCGCTTCGGTACAGGTCCCCGTTAACGTCGACAACGTCGATTCTCAACCTCGTTATTTCATTGAGTTTCTGGCAACTATCGATCAAACCGCCAACCAGTATGAAGTGGGGCAGGGCTACCCTGTTCTAAATGAAACAATCAACATTTTTCGCGTTACCGCCCGTGGAGTGGGTGGCAGCGACACGGCAGAGGTGCTCTTGCAGAGCAGCTTTGGCCTGATTGCGAATTGATACGCAATCCGTCGCTAACCCACTGGAGTAGTCACTGATGTACGGCCTCATGAAAATTAATTTAAACCGTTTGCTGTTTTTAGCGGTGTTTGCGCTGGGCGCTAGCTCTGCGCTTGCGGCGCCGCCTTTATATAGTGGTAGCAATCCGCTGGTGATTACCTTCGACGAAGATGATTCCGGCAACTTTAGTGTGGATTCCCTGTTTGAGGATCCAGTGTTTGCAAACGCTCCGATCTTCTTTTCCATCGGTGCGCTCTCGCCTTCTGGCATACTAACTGTAACAGGCACCGGTCCACGCGATAGCGTCCTGGCATATACAGGCGTGCAAGACGCATTTGGGGTTGCTACAGCGACTCTTTTTGCAAGCAATCTATTAGGTGAAACCACGACAGTAACTGTGCAGTTTGAGGTTGTTGGCACACCTGATGATCCAGATGTAATCCTTCCGCTACCCAACCTTTCCGGCCCGGAAGATTTCACGAGTGCTCCCCCAATTAACTTGCTTGATCATTTTGCAGATGTCGATAACGAAACCCTGATTTTCACTATTGCAAGCCAGAGTAATCCTGGAGCGGTGGATGTATCAATAAGCGGTACCTCTTTAGATATAGCTCCGATACCTAACGGCTTTGGTACCAATTCTGTCACCATTTGCGCCCAAGACCCTACAAGTCGTCAGGAATGTGACGACATGATTATTGAGGTCACCCCGGTCGACGACCCAACAACGGTGATCTCTGCCTTGGGGTCACTGACGATTGATGAGGATGAGCCGAATATTCCAGCCATTGATCTGACCACTATCTTTGAAGATGTCGATAGTGTTCTCACCTATACGATCGCTGTGACTCCAGCAGGATTAATTGATGCCTCGGTGACGGGTGATCAACTTCAGCTAACAACCAACGCCCATGTATTTGGATCGGGTACAGTTGAGGTTGTGGCGACGGGCGATGGTGCGCCTGTCAGCTCCACCTTGTCTCTGACAATTAATTCGCAGCCTGATGCCCCGGAAGTTGTCCAGCCCCTTGGAAACCTTGATATTCTGGAAGATCAGGCATCCATCGATGATCTCAATCTTGATGATCATTTCACTGATGGTGATGGCGAACCCCTTACATATACTTTCACCGTGAATCCAGCGTCACTGGTTACAGTGACCCAATCTGGATCAGTACTCTCTTTTAACGCCATCCTGAATGCGAACGGCCAGGCGACAGTTGTTGTCACCGCCGACAACGCCGCGGGTCCAGCGATCAGCGACACGCTGACAATTAATATTCAGCCTGTGGATGACCCGCCGGTACAGGTTGCCTTGCCGCCTGTAATTTCGTTTGATGAAGATCAGTCCGGCTCACTACCGACGCTTGACCTGGATACGCTCTATAGCGATCCCGATAGTCCGTCTCTGATCTATACCCTGCTGGACAACACACCAGAAGACAGGGTAGGCGCATCCATCTCTGGTTCTATTCTCAGCTTTTCTCCGATCGTCAATGAGAATGGCACGGCAACCATACAAATCTCTGCCAGTGATGGCTCTGCGACGGCAACCCAAGATACGTTTGTGACGGTAGATATAGCGCCGGTGAACGACGCACCAGTGAACGACATACCGCTGGCAGACGTTTCGATTAGCGAAGATGCAACCTCGCCGCCTACCGTGAGCTTGATCGATGCCTTTGCTGATGTGGATGGTGACCAACTGAGTTACTCAGTGGTATCTGTATCACCCGCAGGCATTATTGATGCCGTTGTTGCGGGAACTGTGGTCGAGTTCACGACCTTGCCAGACCAAGTGGGCACCGTGACTGTGGTTGTAGAAGCCATTGACGGTGGAACAGTTGGTGTTCAAGACTCGTTTCAGGTTGAGGTTACTCAGATACCTGATGCGCCCCGAGTTGATGCGCCTGTACCACCCCAGGTAATAGACGAAGATTCTGCACCGATCGACTTCGATCTGAATACCGTTTTCATAGACCCCGATGGTGAAAATTTAACCTATAGGGTGATCAGTAACAGCGAAGCGACTGTTGTGGATGCGATTGTTTCAGGAAACACTGTATCCCTTACACCTTTGCTCAACCAAAGTGCGCCGCTCGTGACCATTGGTATCGAGGCCGAGGACCCAACCGGTTTGATCGAGGTGACTCAAATCGATTTGCAAGTCAATCCGATTAACGATGCACCAACGGTTATTAATCCAACACCGGTTGAATTCACTGAGGATACGGCCGGCACATTGACCGCCGACTCAACGCAGTGGTTTGAGGACGTGGATCTGCCATTTGGTGATGTGCTTACTTATACAGAAAGTGGTATCACAGGTGATACGGTGTTTGTGCCGGGCTCAGTTACTGTCAACCCGGCTGGGCTTGTGTCTTTCACACTTGCCCTCAACGAGTCAGGAATCGGCTTTATCACTGTCACCGCAACAGATCAGGCGGGCATCTCTGTCACGGTGGTCTTCCAGGTAACTGTTAATGCCGTGAATGATCCGCCAGTTGTCGATAACCCACTGCCTGTGCAAGTGCGGTTTGAAGACGCTACTCCAGCACCCGAGATTTCTCTGGCAGGGGTGTTCAGAGATGACGACATCGGGTTTACGGGTGACGTGCTGACCTATACTGCGTCGCCGGTTGCAGGTCTTGGTGACTTTACGGTTTCTGGTGAGACTCTCACCTTTAACCAGATATTGCACGCTAACGGTACTGGTACCGTGACTGTTACCGCGACAGACCAGGCGGGTGAGACTGCGATAACCACGTTCGAATTGCAGATTGACCCGACGAACGATGCTCCCTTTGCAAATGCCGTTCAGCCGGCTCTTGTACAGATTCCAGAGGACGCATCGTCTACACCGATTGCTTTGCTGCCATATTTTGATGATGTGGATTTAACGCGCGAAGGCGACGCCTTGACGTTTGAAATCGCCTCGGGTGGTACCAGCCCTTTGTTCAATAGCGTTACGGTTGTTGGCGGCAACCTTGAAGTAGTACCTGCACTGAACGCAGTGGGAACCCATACGGTAATGGTGCGTGCCACTGACCAGGGTGGCCTGGTTTCTCCTCCTGTTCCTGTGAATATTGAGGTGCTGCTGGTTATCGCGATTGCGTTTGATGATGTCGCGAGTACCGATGAAGGTGTTCCGTTGGATCAGCCTGCATCGGGTGATCCTTTAAATCCTGCGCCCTTTGAAGCCATTGATGTACTTGCGAATGACATTGAGGGTGATCCGGCTACTGTGATTATCTCAGCCGGTGTTGATCTTGACCTGGGAGAAGCGGGTACCTTCCCCAATGCCACTCAATCCACCCCAACCGAAACTCTGACCAGTTTGGGTATTGGTCAGCTTGAGCCCAATGGTCGGGTTGAGATTGTGGGTAACAGAATCCACTACTTCCCTAAAGAGGGCTTTAACGGCGTCGACTTCTTTGACTACACCATTCAGGACGGTGATGGCGATGTCTCGACAGCGCGGGTAACTATCACTGTAGCCAATATAAATACACCACCTGAAGCGCCCATTGCGCCAACCTTTGATATCTTCCAGGGCGATACCCTCAATGTTATCGCTGAAGGTGGTTTGGTTGATCTGGGATTTGATGCCGATGGTGATGATCTCACCGTTACCTACGACAATATTCCTGATGCGCTTATTGCGCCGACGTTTAATCGTAGCCCAGATGGAGCGTTCACGCTTACACCTGATCCTACCTTTGTGGGGCAGATTACCTTCACGATTCGTTATAACGATGCCGGGCCGATTGCTTCTAATGAAGTGACCGTGACGGTAAATGTTGCGCCTACGCCGCCGCCACCAGCCGCTCCACCGGCAGGTGAGGTCGAATTTGATATGAACCTTGCAGACGTTCCACTGGAAGATGCTATCTCTACCGAGGCGAACGTACTGGTTGTTATGGATGACTCCGGTTCGATGGACTGGGACATGATGACCAATCAAAGTTCTGGTGTGTTCCGCCTGGATAATGCCACCGGTGGTCGAGCGCCTGGTGTCTCTGGTCGTGGTACCTGGTACTACTACATCTATGCTCTGCCGACGAACATTTTCAATCGTCCAGTAGCGCCGACACAGGAAACTATTGATGCTCTTTCTGGTCCTGGTCAGGATCTGGAGCACAATCAGTTTGGTGTCTGGCGTCTGCGGAATTCGCAATACAGCACGATCTACTACAATCCGGAGATCGAGTATCTGCCTTGGCGTGGTCTTGACCGCAACAACAACGATTTTCAGGACGCACCACCAACTGCTGCGCCACTGGATCCGTTCTCTAACAACACGCAGACACTGAATCTGACGCTGAACTACAACTTCAATTCAAGCAATGTTCCGGTGTTTAACAACGTTGGTTCTGGACGGCGGACCTACACCAACACAAGTGTGTACTTCCCCTATTACTACACCACAACTGTAGCTGGGCGACCGGAATGGGATGACCCAAGAACCAGGATCACAATTGATGATCCAACGGCAACCTACCCTGGCGGTATATCGCGGCTCGATTGTGCAGAGACAGACGGTAACCCGCTGACTTGCAGCTACACGGAAGAGCTACAGAACTTCGCGAACTGGTTTACCTATTATCGTAGCCGGGAATTCACTGCCAAGGCGGCTCTGGGCCGGGCACTTGCTGATACCGCGAACCTGAGAATGGGTTATGCCGTACTGAACGACTCGAATGACCGGGTGGCGATTCGGTCATTGAACTCAAGTTTCCGGACCGGCCACAAAGCTGATCTGTTGGAACAGGTGTACGAAACCAGCTCTGGTGGTGGTACACCGCTGCGACGTGCCCTTGATCGTGCTGGACGTCACTTCGAGTGTCGAGCGGGCGATTCTTTTGGCAGCACAGGTACGACGACTCCGGGATCACCGGCTTGTCCGATACTCCCGTTGCCCGAGGGGCAGTGTCAGAACAACTTTACTCTGTTGTTCTCTGATGGCACCTGGAATGGTAGCAATACAGGTACTACCAACACGGACTCGAACAACGCGACTGGCACAGCCGTAAACACGGTGTTTGATGGTGGGGTCTTTGGCGACAACATCAATGACACGTTGGCTGACATAGCCATGCATTACTACGAGCGAGATCTGCACCCTGGAATTCCGGATGGTGTGCCGACCAATGCTCGTGATACCAACCTTGCGCCGCCGGGATCGTTCCTGGAAGACGACGAGCTGATGCATCAGCACATGAAAACCTACACGGTAGGGTTTGGTGTGGTCGGTGGTGTTGAGCTTAGTGATCTGCCAAACAATGGCATTAATCCTGACACGGGCCTGCCGGTTATTGATTTCACTCAGCCCTTTAGTTGGCCAAACCCATTCATCAGCAATCAGGCAAAAACGGATGACATGTTGCACGCGGCGCTGAATGGTCGTGGTCAGTTCCTGCAGGCAAACAACCCTGTGCTGCTTGGTCAGGCATTCCGCGATGCGTTTGAGGAATTCTCTGACGGCTCCGTATCTGTAAGTGCGGTGGCATTCGGTTCTACACGCTTGCGGGAAGGCACGGTAGAGTACCGGGGCTTCTTCAACCTGCGGTTTAACACCGGTGACCTGGAGGCTCTTGAGCTTCTGGATCCAATAACAGGGCTGCCGCCTGCAGCGCCATTGGTTTGGTCTGCAGCGGACCAGATGCAAGGTGTTGATCCAAACACACGTAACATCTTTACCTACGATCGACAGGCACTAAACGGCATACCATTCCGATTTAATGCGCTGAACTCAGATCAAACGGGCATCCTTTCCTTGCTGGAGGTTGACTACCTTCGTGGTGATCAATCACGCGAGGAACCTGCTGGTCCATTCCGAGCCAGAAACTCGGTGCTTGGCGATATCGTCAACTCTGCTCCCGTGTCGGTTGGCGCCCCGCAGGGCATTCGCCGAGACCGGGCACCATTCCCAACGGATGTCTTGTACTCTGATTTTGCTGAAACCTATGAGAATCGACGACGGGTGGTTTATGTCGGTGCTAACGATGGCATGCTGCACGCCTTTGATGCGGGTTTTGAGGACCGCACGCCTATCGAAAACGGTACGGGTAACGAACTGTTTGCCTTTATTCCGAACAAGTTGATTGATTCCAGCCAGCGTTTTAACAACGATCTCGATCAGCTTTCCTCGCTGGTCTACAGTCACAGGTTCTTTGTGGATCTGACTCCGACCGTTGACGATGCGTTCATTCGACCCAACGGCACCGGCGTTCAGGCCTGGCGTACGCTTCTTGTAGGTGGTTTGCGTGGCGGCGGTAAAGGCTACTTTGCCCTGGATATTACTGATCCAGATACCATGGCTGTCAGCGAGACTAACGGCGCGAACTCTGTACTTTGGGAGTTCACGGACGAGGATGATACCTATCCGGTAGAAGACAATGGCGTGCCACTGGGCGGTTCCTTTGGTGCGATAACCGATCTGGCCGGAGACCCGGTGAAAGATCTGGGTTACTCCTACACAGAGCCGCGTATCATTATGACTAACGTTGATGGGGCCAGTGCGAATCGCAAGAAGTGGGCAGCCGTTTTTGGTAACGGCTACAACTCCACCGCCGGTATTGCCAAGCTGTTTGTGCTGTTTATCGACGATGGCGTCAATGGGTGGCAGAACGGTGACTTTGTTAAGATCAACACCGGTAATGGAACCATTGCGACCAATCCGTCAGATCCCGCTAACCAGGATCCAACGGCGGGTATTCCCAATGGTTTGGGACAACCTACCATTATTGATACCGACCTCGACGGAATAGGTGATACCGCTTATGCCGGTGATTTGCAGGGTAATCTCTATCGATTTGAGATAGGTGATCCTAACCCCAGCAATTGGCAAGCGGTGTTGCTGTTCACAGCAACGCTCGATGGCACTACTGCGACACGACAGCCGATCACAACAGCACCTATTGTTACCAAAGTGCCGAATCAGGAAGGCTTTATCGTAACCTTTGGTACGGGTAGCTTCATCACTGAGGAAGATGGGCTTTCGACCGATATTCAGTCCATCTACGGAATCTGGGATCGTTTTGAGATTGCTCCAAGAACGGCAACTAACAACGCCAAGGGAACGCTTCTGGTTGAGCAGGAAATCACCAACATTGTTGATGACTCGAATGGTTTGGATACCTTGCGCATCATGAGCCGAAATGTGGTGAACCTTATTCCAGGTACAGCAGCTGATGCTAACTATGGTTGGTTCATTGACCTCGATCCTGTTCGTGCCAGCACCAGCTTGCAGGGTAATCCGAATACCGATACTGGCGGCCTGGCTCCGCCTAATCCGCAGTATCCTGGTGAGCGCGCGATACGCCAGATCGTTAGAAGAGGTAATTCTCTGGTTATCACAACAGTTATCCCGCGGGATGCAAACAGCTGTTTCCGGGCTCCTCCTGGTGCGATCTGGTTCATTGATGCACTTACTGGTGGCGATCCGGGTCGACCGATTATTGATACAGACAACGATGGTCTAATTGATCAAAATGATCTGATCACGGTTGGCGGGGAAGAATTTGCCGCCGGAATCCTGTTTGACGCAGGCAGTGGCGATGGATCGCTGGTAGATCCGTCGGTCTTACTGGGTGATGGTGACACGGACTTCCTGGTGATCAACAAGTCTCACGGTGAAGATCCACAGATCATTCGGATCATCAAAGATGGCAATAGAAAAACCGGGCGACTGTCCTGGTGGGAGATTCTTGGTGAATAACGGTATTTTCTTGATGAAGCGCTGGGGCGGTGAAAAGCACTCGCCATTTCGAAGGCTTGCTAATCTGGCTACTGGGTGTGTGCTGTCGATTCTGGCGCTCGCTCCGACGCCAGCCCTGGCTACTGATGCAGGAAAACTGATCGATGCCGAAGGTGTTGTGCAGGAAGTACTTATTAGTGACAGCAAGGTTTTGATTACCGGGATTCTTTACGAGGTTGTGCCTCACGCCAATGTAGAGGTGCGCGGCAGCAGTTCTTCAATTGCTGCTTTGCGTCCCGGAATGAAGGTCCGGTTTGTCTATGAAGTGATCGAAGGCTTTGATGCTGAAATTGCGAGTCGTGATGAGTCCAGTGTGATCTCTGAACTCGAGCAGTTGCCGGATAGTTATCTTTTAGAAGAGTTCTAGGCCGCAGCTGCCAGCTCGCAGCTATAGGCTATCTACAGCTTATCGGGCGGCCCTGGGCATCTTCCCGGATGCCGTCACCGTCTCGATCGCGCGCGTATCTCACGCGCGCCTGGGCATTGAGTATGGCTTGGTGTGCAAACCGTTCGTCGCCATTGCTAGGGCAGTATCTGAAACTGCCGTTCTGCCAGTTTGTCAGCCCAGTGCCGTTTATTGATAGCGACTTACGGTTTCGAAACGAGCGCCAGGTAAATTCACCTGGCCTGGCAGCCGGACCAAAAGCTTTGAGAATTTGATCCGCAGAATCCCGCTGGCCGTTTTTGTTGTAATCAATGAACACAAAGCTACCGGTGTGCCAGCTGTCTCGTTTGCCACAATGTGGTGGGCGTCCGGGGCATAGGGTGACGGTTCTTCGGGCGGTAATAGCCGTACTGCGCAGGTATTGAACCTGGCCGATCATTGAGTTGATGGCTGACGTAGATCGGTTGTCCCTAACCAGATTTATCATTGACGGCAACGCCAGTGTTGTGACGATCGATGCTATTCCCAGGGTGACTAGCAGCTCGATCAATGTAAGTCCGGAGGCGTTACACCGGAGCAGAATCCGTTCTCTTATCCGTTCTCTAAACCGTTCCTGGTGCATCAGGGTCTAAGTGTTGCGAAGACCGGAACGATTGTGCTGGTTGGGGGTTTTAGTGAGTTAGCGCTTAACGCCTAGTCCAAAGTAGGTTTTTAGCTCGGCACAAGACTCTATTCCATTTCGAGTTTTTTCAGCCGATAGCGCAGGGCGCGAAAGGTGATGCCCAGGTCTTTTGCGGCGGCTGTTTTGTTCCAGCGATTATTTTCCAGGGCTTGGGTGATGAGCGTCCGCTCCACCTTTTCCAGGTAATCTTCAAGAGACTCGTTAGCTGCCAGACCGGTCACCGGGGCAGACAGTGCAGCGCCTTCGGGTTGACTGCTTTGGACCTCAACTTCGGTTGCAGGCGCACTTTGAGTTGCAGCGGAAAGATTGAGATCTTGTGGTGTGATCTGGTTGTCTTCACAGAGAGTGAAAGCCCGCTCCAGGAGATTCTCAAGTTCTCGAACGTTACCTGGAAAGTCGTAGTTGGATAGAGCCTGTAAGGCGGCCTGACTCAATTTGGGTTTGCTGGCGTCGTAGTCTTTGGAGAGCCGATTCAACACCAGGTCTGCGAGCGCCACAATATCGTCTCCACGTTCTCGTAGCGGAGGCATATCGAGGTTAATGACGTTGAGTCGGTAGTACAGATCCTGACGAAAGTGTCCGCAATCGACTTCGATAGACAAGTCTTTGTGAGTCGCTGACAAAATGCGAACATTGATGTCGATTTCTTGTTGTGCGCCTACCGGTCTGACGGCTTTTTCTTGTATAGCGCGCAGTAGCTTTACCTGCATGGAGAGAGGCAAGTCTGCCACTTCATCGAGGAACAGAGTGCCGCCGGTGGCCGCTTCGAATAACCCCTGTTTATCTGCCACCGCTCCGGTGAAGCTTCCTTTCTTGTGACCGAAGAATTCGCTTTCCATCAATTCAGAAGGAATGGCGCCACAGTTCACTGGAATAAAGGGGCCAGCGGCGCGGGGACCTTGTTCGTGAATGAGTCGCGCTGCAACCTCCTTACCAGAGCCTGATTCCCCGCTGATATAGATTGGGGCCTGACTGCGCGCAAGCTTGTTTATCTGGCCTCGCAGGGTCTGCATAACGGGCGAATCGCCAATCATGCGAGTTGCGCCAGACGCCAGGCTGGTGGCTTCTTCGAGCTTTAGGGCAGAGTCAATCAGGCCACGCAATTGGGCGATGTCGATGGGTTTTTGGAGGAAGTCGAAAGCGCCGTATTTCAGAGCAGATATCGCGGTTTCCATTGAACCAAACGCAGTAATCACCGCCACGGGAAGGTGGGGGTGAGATTCGCCGATAAGCTCTACCAGTTCGAGACCGCTGCCGTCGGGCAGGTTCATGTCTGTAAGGCAGAGATCAAATTGCTGCTCAGCAAGTTTTGCCTTGGCAGTTGTCACATCTGGAGCGGCTACGGTTACCAGGCCCATACGACCGAGTGTAATTTCCAGCAGCTCTCGAATGTCGGGCTCATCATCTACGATGAGTGCAGTCTTTTCGGTCATGGGTAGTCCAGTACTCAGACGGTAATGCGATCAGGGTGTGCAAAGGTAATTCGAAAGCAAGCGCCCGCATTTGGCAAGTCGATATAGCTTAGGCGAGCTTGATTGGCTTCACACATCTCACGCGCAATATACAACCCCAGGCCGGTGCCGTTGTGCTCAGTAGTGAAAAAAGGTTCAAAAAGTGTCGCCCGGTGCTCATCTTCCACCCCGGGACCATCATCTATGACGTTCAAGAACGGCCGGTCGGTTGTTGGGTCGATGCCGCCCTGTAATCGCAATGACAGTTCGCCACTGGTTTCCAGACTATAACGCAGGCCGTTTTGCCCCAGGTTCGTCAAGACCTGCAGGAGCTGCGAACGATCCATCCGTACTGAGGTGTCATCTGGTGTGACGTTGATCGTGATGTTTGCTGTTTCCAGTTCAGCCACGCAGAACTGCACCACAAAATCCTCCAGAACTGAGCGCAGATTCAATCGCGTGGGATCAGGTGCTTTGCGTCTCGAGAGCTCCAGAATGTTCTCGATCACACGATTCATGCGTTTGCTGTGATTGTTGATGATGTCGATCAATCGCCGGTCGCCGTGATCCACATTTTCGGACTCGTCGAGTAGCTGGGCTGCGTGAGCGATCGCGCCCAACGGGTTGCGAATCTCATGGGCGATGCTGGCAGATAAACGACCCAGCGCCGCGAGTTTGAGTTGCTGGGCCTGTTGCGCGATTTCGCTGGTGTCTTCAATAAAGACGATGACGTCGGCATCGCTCGCTCCGGACCTCACAGCAGAGAAATTCACCTTGATCTCGGGGGTTTCGCTTGTCACCTGAAAGGGTCTGGCTCGATGATTGTTATCAGCTCGCCAGGCTTGCAGCAGAGAGTGTAATTTTTCAGGTAACGAGGGCAGCGGCGGTGCAGAACTGTCGGTCTGTGTCACATGCTGGGAGCCGCCTTCGCTGAGACCAAGCAGCGCGTAGGCGGACTGGTTGCCCATTCTCACGGAGTTGTCGCCGTCCACAAGAATTATTCCAGTTCGCATGCGTCGAATAATTCGGCGATTAACCCGCTCCAGATCGGCAAGCTCGGCCGCCTGGATGAGTGCTTGCATTTCGGTATCGCGCAGACGCGCTGAAATTGAATGGATAGCCTGGGCAACGGTGAAGAACAGAACGCCAAACACGCCGGCCTGAAACACGCCGTCATAGGCTCTTTGATGACCGATGGCCATATAGATTTCTTCGGAGAGCAGCGCAAGCGAAGCCAGAGCGGCGAGAAAAATGCTGACCCTGGAGGCTGTGAGGATGGCGCCCGCAGCGATGGTGACAAGCAGAAGGGGAGCGAGGCCGCTGTCTACACCGCCACTAAGGTAGGTTAGCCAGCTGATAATCAGGCAGTCCATGGCAACAACTGCGGTTACCACCAGGCTGCGATTGAGTATCGGTCGTGGCAGGAAGTTGACAGCAACCAGGATGAGCAGATTTACAACGGCGTAAGAGAGGGCTGCTATTGAAAACAGCTCTGGGTTGTCTTGCCCGAGGCGAGTTAGCTCGCCGCCCTGGCGAAAAAGCAATACCAGAGTTCCGGATACGACAAATCGATAGAGCGCAAAGATGCGCAACAGGCCGACGGTTTGCCGATCGCGTTTGCTGCTTATTTCCCGCAGCAGATCCGCATGGGGTTGGGCCACCTAGTTTCCGGCAGTCCCGGTATCTCTTAATGCGGTTACGGTGTTATCGATCTTTAGGGGCGGCGGGATAGTGGGGCGGTCCAGCAATCCCAGGGTTACCAGATTTACCCAGGAGCGTTCACTGTTTGTTACGGTCTTTGCAAACAGCAGATTGCCGTCGTCATCGAAGGCGTCATATTCAGGGAAGTTCAGCCTCAGCACTCGGGCCATATCGTTTGCGGTATCGGTTAATCCCAGTTGATAGCTGGATTCGATACCAATGGCGAGTGCATCGGCAACGGCTTCGCAGGATGGGAAATTCTCTACAACATATCGAGCGCGGTTGGCGGCGGCGACATAGGCTTTTCGAGTCATGTAGTAGGACGCAACATTGACCTCGCTTTGGGCCAGGATTTCGCGCAGATAGAGCATTCTCTGGCGGGCGTCGGCGGCATAGTCGCTGTCGGGAAAACGCTTCAGCATATCGTTGAAAACGTTAAAGGCTTCGCGTGCGCCGGATACATCGCGCTTCGAAATGTCGCTGCTGTTAAGTCGGTTGAGAAAGCCGTCATTTCTCTTGTAGGCCGCAAGGCCATTCATGTAGTAGGCGTAATCAACATCTTCGTGTTGGGGGTGCAGACGAATAAAACGCCGTGCTGCAGATTGCGCCGCTGACAAGTCAAAGGACATATAGCGCGCGAAAATCAGTTCGAGCTGCGCTTGCTCTGCATAGCGGCCAAAAGGAAACCGGGCCTCAAGTGTTTCAAGGTGGCTAATGGCGTTGGTGTAGTTGCTTGCGCGCAAGGAGCGTTGGGCATTGTTGTAAACAATACTCTCGGTACTTTGCAGACCTTCCAGTTCGGCGCCATCAGCGCCACCAGACTTGTTGCGACCGGCGCAACCGCTTAGCAAACTGAGCGCAAGAACACTGCACAATAGCGTCGACAACAGGGCGCTGGATGAGGCGCTGTGATCCCGCTTGGGGGACGGTTGCTCAAGCTTGTTTTCCATAGTTTGTATGATCACTTGCATAAATATCGCGTTCAACTGCCGTCAATGTTACCACCCGGCTAATCTGACCTCTATCATAGATACTTTAACGCGGCCCAGTTTGGAGCGGTTGTTTGACCTCAGAAACCCCAACTACAGTACCTGAGTCAGGCCCTAACTCAGGCTCCAGCTCAGTGCCGGACGCCTTGTCTGAGATAGAACACAGCGCCATCGTGCCGGATGAGCTTGCCGGTTCCCGATTGGACCGCATTGCGGCGCAGATGTTCGGCCAATATTCGCGAGCGGAGCTTACCCGCTGGATTCGCGCAGGGGAGTTGCGGGTTAACGGTGAGTTGGCGCCGGCCAAGCGTAAGCTAAATGGCGGAGAGCGGCTGCAGTTAAGGGGTACGCCTCGAGTTTTGCCGGATTGGCAGGCGCCGCAGCCCGTGGAATTTGAGCTGTTGTACGCGGATGACAGTATTGCTGTCATCAATAAGCCGGCAGGTCTTGTCGTACATCCGGGAGCGGGTCAGACCGATGGCACCCTGGTGAATGGCCTGTTGCACCGCTTCAGTGCGGAAGTCGCGCCAGCGCCGGTGTTGGGGGAGGACCCCAGGTTGTTACCCCGGGCGGGTGTGGTCCATCGGCTCGATAAAGACACCAGTGGGTTGATGGTGGTTGCCCGGTCCGGCAGCGCGGCTCTGAGTCTGACCCAGGCCATCGCTGCGCGGGCTGTGTCTCGAGAGTATCTGGCGATTGTGGAAGGGGTGCCAACGGGAGGTTTTGATGTGGAAGCGCCCATCGGCCGGGATCCCCGGCACCGGACCCGACAGGCGGTTGTCGATAACGGTAAGTACGCCCTCACGCATATCCGCGTGGTTGAACGCTTTGCGGCCCACGCGCTGGTCAGAGCACGTCTCGCTACAGGCCGAACTCACCAAATCCGAGTTCATCTCGCGTATCGCGGCTATCCATTGGTCGGCGATATTCGCTATGGCGCCAAACGACGCCTGCCAACCCGGGCAGATGAATCCCTGGTGCAAAGGCTCCAGCGGTTTCCCCGGCAGGCACTGCATGCCTGGCAGCTTGGATTCACTCATCCGCACAGCGGCGACGAGCAGCACTATGAGGCGCCATTGCCGCCGGATATGGCCGAGCTTTTGGAGTTGTTGCGTGCTCGAGGTGACGCCGAGTGAATCAGGACGGCAGCGCGGGCAGTTCTAGCCCGGTAGCGGGGCCAGCTGACACCGCCTTGCCGGACGGCGGGGAGGGCTGGCTGGCTGCTGCCCGGGTGCTGTGTACCGATCGATTTGGCGGCCACAGCAAGGCTCCGTTTGCAACCAATAACCTGGCGTTGCACGTTGAGGATAATTCTGAAAATGTTCTTCAGAATAGAATGCAACTCACTGATAAATATAAGCTTAAGAGAATTCAATGGCTGGATCAGATACACGGTGTTCGAGTTATTGAAGTGACAGCTGATGCTCCTTCCAAGGATCACAACGAGCCAAGTGCAGATGCGATGTTCACTATGCATCCCAGGATTGGCCTGGGTATCCTCACCGCAGACTGTTTGCCGGTCATGTTGACGGATACCCGGGGAACACTGGTTGCGGCCGCTCACGCCGGCTGGCGTGGGCTGTGCGCAGGTATTCTGAATAAGCTGGTCGAAGCGCTGCCTGTCACTGCTTCGCAGCTGCAGGCCTTTATTGGACCCGCCATTGGCAAACAGGCGTTTGAGGTTGGCCCTGAGGTGGTTGAAGCGCTGGACAACCAGGGGCTGAATCGGACACTGGGCGGTCAGGCCGTTATTTCACGGCGTATCGATACCCAGGGGGATGTGGTGGTCGACAAATACCAGGTCGACCTTGCGCTCGCAGCGCGGATCAACCTCATTCGCCTGGGGGTAGGCAAAATCAGCGGCGGTCACTGGTGCACCTTCACCGATCCGCGCCTGTATTCCTGGCGACGCGAAACCCGCGAAGCCGCCGTCACAGGCGAAAAGCCGTTAACAGGCCGGCAGGCCAGTGTGATCTGGCTGCCTTAGCTGCCTTAAGAGAACGAATCGCAGTTTACGGCGATGCTTTCCTGGGCCTGGCGAATCCGCTCATTGCGATCATCGTCACTTAACGCGGTTTCTTCGCCAGCGTCGTTGCGGACGCGGATTCGACCCCGGCTTTGCATCTGTGACAAGACTCTTTTAGAGGTAGCACAGTTGCTTTTGCGAAGCTCCGCAATGTTGTCCTGGCGGCGAGCTTCGTCAGCCTGGAGTTTTTCCAGCATGGCTTTTTGGTGATCGGAAAGATTGCTGTTGTCGCTCTGAGCGGCGACTGAGGTCGGTGTCGCCACGCCGCTTTCGAGCATCACGGGTTGGCTGCCATTATAAGGCTTAGCACTGTAGGGAGCGGTGGCTGAGGGCTTCTTGGTGGTTTCCGGGCTGCGACTAATGACCGTGAAGTCACGGCCTCTGGGTTCGCGCTCGCCGTAATTTACGGTGCCATCGTCGTCCACCCAGCGATACACATCAGCGCTTGCGGGCACTGAGCAGGCCAACCCTAACGCCGCCATCAGCAGAAAGCCTGCAAGCAGGCGATGAAAAGCACTTAAATTGACGGCAATGGCAGCGCCAGGTCTGGGTCGAGAATTTGATAGATAGAGTGTCATTTTTTCGCGCCACAATTCGGTACACGGTAGCCTAAGATTACCACACAGCACTTGGGGGGCTTTTGTGCCGTATGCCTCAAAATTGACATGGTTTAGCCTAAGCCCAAGAATACCCGGCTGTTTTTTTCTGAGGATTGGTTCCAGAAGGCCAGTCCCTTAACCAAACCTTCCTAATTTCGCCCGGAATCCCCTGGGATTCCGGGTGCAACCTATAGCGGTGCAACTAATGACCGAGATGCTGTCCGGCGGAGAAATGCTCATTCGATCCCTTCAAGACGAAGGGGTTGATGTGGTGTTTGGCTATCCCGGCGGGGCAGCGCTGCATATTTACGATGCGATTTTTCGGCAACAGAGCGTCGAACACATGCTGGTCCGTCACGAGCAAGCCGCCACCCACATGGCTGACGGTTACGCCCGTGCGACAGGCCGCGCCGGAGTGGTGCTGGTGACATCCGGACCCGGGGCCACTAACGCGGTGACCGGTATCGCAACCGCTTACATGGACTCGATACCCATGGTGGTGATCTCGGGCCAGGTTGCGAGTTCGCTGATTGGCACCGATGCGTTTCAGGAAACGGACATGGTGGGGGTGTCGCGACCCATCGTGAAACACAGTTTTATCGTGCGTCGCGCCGAAGACATTCCGCAGATCGTAAAAAAAGCGTTTTACATAGCGCATACCGGTCGGCCCGGCCCGGTTGTCATTGATGTCCCGAAAGACACGGTGGATCCGGCCGAGTCCTTTCCGTACAGCTATCCCGAGTCTGTTCGGATGCGTTCCTATACACCCTCTCAGCGCGGCCACAGTGGCCAGATTCGCAAAGCGGTGACGGCGTTACTTGCCGCGCGGCGACCCGTTATTTATGCCGGTGGTGGAGTGATTCAGGGCGACGCAAGCGACCTGCTGGTGGCGCTTGCCCGGCGATTGAATTACCCGGTCACCAACACGTTAATGGGGCTTGGAGCCTTTCCGGCACCCGATCGACAGTTTCTGGGCATGCTCGGTATGCACGGCACTTTTGAGGCCAACATGGCAATGCATGAGGCGGACTGCATATTCGCTCTGGGTGCGCGCTTTGATGACCGGGTAACAAATAATCCCGAAAAGTTTTCGCCTGACGCCACCATTGTGCATCTGGATGTTGATCCGGCGTCTATCTCGAAGATTATTCCCGCTGATGTGCCCATTGTTAGTCCTGTGGGGCCGGCGCTGCAAATGATGCTCGAGACCTTGGAGCAAGAGCTTGAGAAAGCCCCTGATGTGCTCGACACACAAGCCCATGGCGCCTGGTGGCAGAAGATCGATCAGTGGCGTGCAGAGGGTGGCCTTGATCACAACATGCCGCTCGATAGCGTTCGCATGATTCGTCCACAGCAGGTTATTCAGGCGCTGTATGCCACCACCAAGGGTGATGCTTTTGTTTCAAGCGACGTGGGCCAGCACCAGATGTTTGCTGCGCAGTACTATCATTTCAATCAACCCAGGCGCTGGATCAATTCGGGCGGTCTGGGAACCATGGGCTTTGGGCTGCCTTCTGCAATGGGTGTGCAGGTGGCGCACCGCGATGCGGTTGTTGCCTGTGTAACGGGCGAAGGCAGTTTCATGATGAACATGCAGGAGATGAGCACCTGCAAGCAATATGGTTTACCGATCAAGATCATCAATCTGAATAATTCCGCTCTGGGAATGGTGAAACAGTGGCAGGACATGCAATACGGTGGCCGCCACTCATCAAGCACCTATGCAAACTCGTTACCGGATTTTGTCGCGCTTGCGGAGTCATTTGGGCACGTCGGTTTAAGAATTAGCGAACCGGCTGACTTGCCGGATGCCATGGAGGAAGTGTTCTCTGCCAAGAACGCTCAGCGGCTCGTATTTCTTGATGTGGTTGTTGACCCTAACGAACATGTTTATCCAATGGCAATCAAGGGTGGGGCCATGAACGATATGGTCTTGTCCCGCGATCAAGACCTTGAGCAGGAGAGTGCGCAATGAGACGTATCCTTGCTGTACTGCTTGAAAACGAACCTGGTGCCTTGTCGCGAATTATTGGTTTATTCGCGCAACGCAACTACAACATTGCCTCGCTAACGGTGGCTCCGACGGAAGACGCGACGCTTTCGCGGCTTACCATGACAACCGAAGGCGATGATCAAAAAATTGAACAAATCACCAAACAGCTAAACAAGCTGATTGAAGTGGTGAAGGTGGTTGATCTCACCGACACAGACCATGTGGAGCGAGAGATCATGTTGATCAAAGTGCGAGCCGAAGGGGCTTTGCGCGAAGAGGTCAAACGTACTGCGGATGTGTTCCGTGGTCAGATCATCGATGTTACTGCCAATGCCTACACGGTGCAGGTAACCGGCCCCAAGGCCAAACTGGATGCGTTTATTCGCGCCATTGGAAAAACTACCGTGCTTGAAGTTGTGCGCTCCGGCGCCACTGGCCTCAGTCGCGGCGACAAAATACTCACGGTCTAGTACCGCTGAACAAAGGAATACCATGCAGGTTTATTACGACAAAGACGCCGATCTCTCCATTATCCAAAACATGAACGTTGTGATTGTGGGGTATGGCTCGCAAGGTCATGCCCACGCGAACAATCTGCGTGATAGTGGCGTTAGCCAGGTGACGATTGGATTACGCGACGGGTCTGGATCAGCACGCAAGGCAGAAAATGCGGGCTTCACTGTTAAGCCCGTCGCCGAGGCGGTGAAAGATGCTGATCTGATTATGATTCTGACGCCGGATGAGGGGCAGCAGGCACTATTTGATGCAGAGATCGCCCCCAACGCCAAACAGGGTACAACCCTTGCCTTTGCCCATGGACTCAACATTCATTTTGAGCTGATTATTCCGCGGGACGACATGGATGTTGTGATGATCGCGCCCAAAGGCCCTGGTCACACCGTGCGCTCCACCTATACCGAGGGGGGTGGGGTGCCCAGCCTCATCGCGGTTGCGGCGGACAAGTCTGGTATGGCCAAGGCCAAGGCATTGTCTTATGCCTCTGCCAACGGTGGTGGCCGCGCCGGGATTATTGAGACCAACTTTCGTGAAGAGACCGAAACGGATCTGTTTGGCGAGCAAGCTGTGCTCTGTGGTGGTGCGGCCTCTCTGGTGCAAGCGGGTTTTGAGACATTGGTCGAGGCTGGCTATGCCCCCGAGATGGCATATTTCGAGTGCCTCCACGAGCTCAAACTGATTGTTGATCTATTCTATGAGGGAGGCGTGGCGAACATGTGGTACTCCGTGTCCAATACGGCGGAGTATGGTGGGCTGACTCGTGGCCCGCGGATCGTCACCGAAGAAACCAAAAAGGAAATGAAGCGCATACTGACGGAAATCCAGGAAGGCAACTTTGTCCGTGAATTCATCACAGAGAATCAGGCTGGAAATCCACACATCAAGGCGCGCCGCCGCCTGACTTCTGAACACGGCATTGAGGAAGTCGGCGAACGGCTTCGCAGTATGATGCCCTGGATTCAGGAAAATCGTCTGGTTGACAAAGATGTGAACTAACAGCGCTGTGACCCGGCGTCGCTCTAGCGAGCAGGAGATTGGCAATGACTGCACATTCAGATAAAGATAAGGATCGGGCGTCAAAACCCAGTGTCCACCTCATCGAAGATGGTCTGAGCGATGGTCTGATCGACGCCGACAGCAATGCGGCCGCCAAGCCGCGCAAGGGCATTTATCTGTTGCCCAATCTCATTACGAGTGCGGCCCTGTTTGCGGGCTTCTATGCGATGGTTGCGAGTATGAACGGCCATTATATTGCTGCCGGCATGGCAGTAATGGTGGCGCTGTTTTTGGATACGGCAGATGGTCGAATCGCTCGATATACAGGAACCGAGTCGGAATTTGGGGCGCAGTTTGACAGTCTGTCAGATATGGCGGCCTTTGGGGTCGCACCAGCGTTGCTGGTGTTCTCCTATTCACTGTCTGATCTCGGTCGTCTTGGCTGGATTGCGACCTTTATTTACATGGCCTGCGCTGCCTTGCGCCTGGCCCGGTTTAACACCGAAAGCGATCTGAAATCCTTTACTGGCCTGGCAAGCCCTGCTGCTGCGGTAATCCTTGCCAGCCTGGTTTGGGTGCTGGTTGAGACCTACCCTGAGGCGCGCAATGATCTGGTGGTGCGCTACGCCATCGCTGCTGTCACGGTGACTGTGGGGCTGTTGATGGTATCTCCCATAAGGTACTTCTCGCCCAAGGCAATCGATTTCAATCGCCGTGTGCAGTTCCTCACACTGGTGGCGGTTGTCGTTGTATTTGCGATCATTGTTGCGGAACCACCGCGCGTGTTGCTTGTCTTGTTTAGTGTCTATGCGCTGTCCGGGCCTCTGGCGTCAGGTGTGCGCCTGGCCCGCGGCACGAAAAGCAAGAAAGCCGACAGTTTGAAAACCACTACAGATACCCCGGACACCAAGAGCTAAGTAACCATGAAACTACGTCGCAATCCCGCTTCCGTGAACGAGCCCAAAAGCTATGAGATAACCCCGGAGTCGGTTTATCTAAATCGTCGACACTGGATGCGCAAGACCTCAACGGGAATTGCGGGTGTCGGGCTAACCGCCGCCACCTTAGGCTGTAGCCAGAATTCTGAAGCCAATCCAGGGACTGACAAAGATACAGACGTGACTGCTGAAGGTTCCATCTGGGAGACCCAGAAATCGGAGCTGGATGAGGCGGTTACCCCAGAGGTGTATGCGACCCAGTACAACAATTTTTATGAGTTTGGCAGTTCCAAGGAAGATCCTGCAAAGCACGCTCACAACCTGACAACTAGCCCATGGACGGTAGAAATTGCCGGCGAGGCTGCCAAGACAGGCAGCTTTGATCTTGAGGATGTCTTGAAGGGCATCGACGAAGAAGACCGAATCTATCGATTGCGTTGCGTCGAGGCCTGGTCGATGGTGATTCCATGGCGCGGCGTATCGCTTGCATCTGTATTGAAGAAATTCGAGCCCACCAGCAAAGCAAAATTTGTGAAATTCACAACGCTGTATCGACCCGAAGAAATGCGCGGTCAGGATAGTCTGTTTGGCAGCATTCAATACCCTTATGTTGAAGGTCTGCGAATAGATGAAGCCATGAATGAGCTCGCGCTGCTGGGTACCGGTATGTACGGTAAACCAATGCCCAAGCAGAACGGTGCACCGCTGCGTCTTGTTGTCCCCTGGAAGTATGGCTTTAAGAGCATCAAATCGATTGTGAAAATCGAATTCACTGAAAAAATGCCACGCAACAGCTGGAACATTCTGCAGGCCAGCGAGTATGGTTTTTTTGCCAATGTAAATCCTGCCGTGAGTCACCCGCGCTGGAGTCAGGCGAGTGAGCGACGCCTGCCGAGCAGCCTGTTAAACCGTAACCGTATCGAGACTTTGCCGTTCAATGGCTATGCAGATCAGGTTGCGGGAATGTATGCGGGTATGGATTTGCGTAAGTTCTTCTGATCACCAATGTTGGCCACAAAATCCGTACTTTGGCTGGCTTTGCTTGCACCCGCGAGCTGGCTTGGCTACCAGGTTTGGGCGCTTTATAGCGCCACCGTGCCCGGGCTTGGTCCGCTGGGTGCGGACCCGATTGAGTTTATTGTTCGATTTCTTGGTGAGTGGGGTTTAAGGATCTTGCTGGCCAGTCTTGTAGTGAGCACGCTGGCACGGAGACTGCGCAAGCCCGCAATTATTCGTGTCAGGCGATTGATTGGACTGTTTGCCTTTGCCTATCTGTCAGCGCACTTCGCGGGGTATGTATTTCTATTGGTCGAAGCGCGCTGGAGTGAGATTTTTGCGGACTTTTTCGATCGCCCCTATATCACTGCCGGGCTAGTGGCCTGGGTTGCCATGCTGCCGCTTGCCATCACCTCTACGCGCGGTTGGCAGCGTCGCCTGGGTCGTCGCTGGCGGCAGCTCCACAGGCTGGTTTACCTTGGCCTTGTGGCGGGACTGGTGCACCTGTTCTGGTTAACTCGCGATGATTTCACTGAGGTGGTGATCTATTCGGTGATCGGACTGCTGCTGCTTCTGGAACGGCGTATCAAAGTGAAGCGCCCCAGCGGTTAAAGCGCTGGTAAACTCTGCCGTTCACTCGGGGGAGATCTACGATGACTGGCAAGCTAACCAAAGCGCTGTTTTGGCGTGCCCATGTGCGGCTTCTGCTGGGCTGCCTTGCGGTCTGGTTTATGGTGTCCTTTGGATGCGGCATCCTTTTTGCTGATGCCTTGAATGCCTACTCGATAGGTAATGTGCCGCTTGGCTTCTGGTTTGCTCAACAGGGGGCGATCTATGCTTTTCTGCTGTTGATCGTGTTTTATGCCTACCGGGTTGGAAAACTTGAAGATCGTTTGCGTCATGATCCGGATGACAGCGATGCTCCCGACGCCTCTGACGTAGAGGTATCACAGTCGTGACCTTACAGCTCCTTACCCAACTCGCGGTTGGTGCGTCGTTTGTGCTCTACATAGGCATCGCGATCTGGTCTCGCGCGGGCAGCACCGGTGATTTTTACGTTGCGGGCAAGGGCGTGCATCCGGTAGCCAATGGTATGGCGACTGCCGCAGACTGGATGAGCGCGGCGTCGTTTTTGTCGATGGCTGGTCTCATTGCGTTTCTGGGTTACGACGGGTCGGTATACCTCATGGGCTGGACGGGTGGCTATGTCCTGTTAGCCCTGTTGCTTGCGCCTTATCTCCGTAAATATGGCAAGTTCACCGTGCCCGAGTTTGTGGGTGATCGGTACTACTCACAGACCGCCCGGCTGGTCGCGGTGATCTGTCTTATTTTTATTTCGTTTACCTATGTTGCGGGTCAGATGCGAGGCGTTGGGATTGTATTTTCCCGATTCCTTGATGTTGATCTCCTGACCGGTCTGCTGATCGGTATGGGCGTGGTGTTCTTTTACGCGGTTTTAGGCGGTATGAAAGGAATCACCTATACCCAGGTGGCGCAGTACTGCGTATTGATTTTTGCCTACACGGTGCCAGCGGTGTTTATCGCTTTGCAGGTCACAGGCACTGCCTTTCCGCAGCTGAGCTTTGGTAGCGCGGTAACGGGGGATGGAATGCCGTTGCTTGCGAAGCTGGATCAGGTGGTTACCGATCTTGGCTTTCCGGCCTATACGAGTGGCACCAAGTCGACGATCGATGTGTTTTTTATCACGCTTGCGTTGATGGTAGGTACTGCCGGTTTGCCCCATGTTTTGGTGAGGTTCTTCACAGTGCCAACGGTCAAGGATGCGCGTATTTCTGCGGGCTGGGCGCTGTTGTTTATCGCGCTTTTGTACACAACAGCGCCGGCTGTTGGTGCGCTCGCTCGCTATAACCTGACCACCACAATGCAATCTGGTCCGGTAGGGGAGCCCGCAAGCAATCTGTCCTATGCCGAGCGGCCAGAATGGTTCAAAACCTGGGAGCGGACCGGACTTCTGCAGTTTGAGGATAAAAACGGCGACGGACGAGTGCAGTACTACAACGACACAAACCCGGATTTTGTGCAGCGCATCGCGCAACCTAACGGCTGGGCGGGTAACGAACTTAAGGTGGACAACGACATTATTGTGCTCGCCAACCCAGAGATCGCAGCATTACCTGACTGGGTGATTGCACTGGTTGCTGCTGGCGGTGTCGCGGCGGCATTGTCGACCGCTGCGGGGCTTCTGCTGGTGATCTCAGCGGCTATTTCCCACGATATTCTCAAGGGGATGCTGACAAAGAACATTTCGGATCGCCGTGAGCTCTTTGCCGGTCGGGTCAGCGCAGCACTCGCTGTGCTCTTTGCCGGGTATCTTGGATACAACCCTCCGGGGTTTGTCGCTCAGGTGGTGGCGTTTGCCTTTGGGTTGGCCGCGGCCAGCCTCTTTCCGGTGATGTTGATGGGGGTGTTTTCTCGCCGCATGAATAGGGAAGGAGCGATTGCCGGCATGCTGACGGGTTTGCTTTTCACTATGGGTTATATCCTCTACTTCAAGGGGGTATTCATTGAACCAATGGCCGAGAACATTGCTGAAAACTGGCTGTTTGGCATATCGCCGGAAGGGATCGGTGGCGTTGGAATGCTACTTAACTTCGCTGTGGCATTTCTGGTCAGCCGACTAACCGCGCCACCACCCGCGTCGGTGGTGGCGATGGTTGAAGATATTCGACTGCCCGAAGGCGCCTGATCAGAGTTTTAGTGTTTTTCGCGCAGCAGTTGCCTCGGCAAGCTGCTCGAGAGCACGGGCGCTGTCGTCCCAGTTGATACAGGCATCGGTAATGCTCTGCCCGTAGGTGAGACCGGTGCCGTCGCCAATCTTTTGATTGCCAGCAACGAGATTGCTCTCAATCATGACGCCAAACAATCGATCTTCTCCTGCTGCGAGTTGTGCACAAAGATCAGTACACACACCAAGTTGATTTTGATGCTGTTTTTGGCTGTTTGCGTGGCTCATGTCTACCATGATCTTCTGGCGCAAAGCGGAGTTTTTGAGGGTGGTTGCGGCGTTTTGAATGGAGGCACTGTCGTAATTGGTGTTGCCGCCACCGCCACGCAAAATAACGTGGCAGTCTTCGTTACCTGAGGTTGAGAAGATTGCCGATCGCCCTTCCTTGGTAACCGAAGGGAAGATATGCATTTTTGAGGCTGAAGCCACGGCATCTGCTGCAACTTGCACAGAGCCATCGGTTGAGTTCTTGAAGCCGATCGGGCAAGACAGACCCGATGCAAGTTGGCGGTGAATCTGGCTTTCCGTGGTCCGCGCGCCAATGGCTCCCCAACTCACCAGATCGCCCAGATATTGAGGGGTTATGGGATCCAGGTATTCGGTTCCTGTGCCCAGGCCCAATTCAACAATGTCGTTCAGAACGCCCCGAGCTTTGTGCAGCCCCAGGTTAATATCGTACGAGTTGTTGAGGTTTGGATCGTTGATAAGTCCTTTCCAGCCTACGATCGTGCGGGGTTTTTCGAAATACACCCGCATGACCACCAGCAACTCCTGTTCGTAGTTCCTGGCGGCTTCGCTGAGTTTGCCAGCGTATTCTAGCGCTGCCTTGGGATCGTGAATTGAGCAAGGCCCAATGATCACCAGTAGCCGATCATCCTTCCCGGCCAAAATGTCACTGATCTGCTGTCGAGTGGAGAATATGAGCTCGGAGGCACTGGAAGTGATTGGCATTTCGTTGATGAGCTCAGCCGGTGCAATCACCTCTTCCATGCCCGTAATGCGGACGTCATCTGTTTGATACTTCATGGCTTTGACCTTATCGGGAAACTGCGGTGAGGTGAAGGTACAATCTGTCCATGAGTCGCCATTCTGCTTCTGCTTCATCGAGTTCAACTGATCCGCTTGCCCGGAATGGTGGCGCTGATGCTGCTGTGGCCGAACGTCGGGCGCGGCTGTTGGCGGCTCTTGACGTGACGGTTTGGCAGCAGCGCTCTGAACCAGACGCTGCTTCTGCCGAAATTAGTCTGCATAACCCGGATATCCGTTCGACGTCATCCCGGGATGCCTCGTCACCCGCTGGCCCGGCCGCCGCGATGGCATTGCTGCAAGAGGCGCAGGCTGAGTCTGCCAGTCCGACGACCCGGCGTGATACTGGCCTGGCTCAACGCATCGAGAGCACTGCCGAGAGCGCTTCCGAAAAAACTGTGGCTGTGCCGTCAGACGTATCGAGTCACTCATCCAGCGCCGTAAGTCTGTGGTGTCTTGCCTCAGCGGGTGGGGTGCTCATTAGCCATGCCACGGGTCTTAGCGCCCAGGCCCAGCGATTGCTCAAGGATGTGTTGTTGGCCGCCACCAGAATCGATCCGGCAGCGCCTGCTAAAGAGCGCTTTAAGGCGCAGGCCTTGCGGTTTAACTGGCCACCTGCCGAGGGCGCTGCCGCACTTGGGGCTGCTGCACTTGGGAAGGACGCATCAACGGAGCGGGCTCTGCGCGGCTTTCTGAACAGGCAGCTTAAGGACACGCCTAATGCCTTTGTGCTTTATACAACACCAGATATCGGCAAGCTGCTCACTGGGGCGCAGCTCGATCTGGAGCCAGCGCGGCTGATTTCCATCGGCGGGCCGGATCTGCTGTTGGGAAATGGGGCGGCCAAGAGGGCCTTGTGGCAAACGCTGAACACACTCTGAGTTTTCGGCCAGCGGTGCTTGCTGATCTGCCGGAGCTGGTCAAGAACGACACGCGTTCCTACGCCTTCCCCTGGACCGAGGGTGTATTTCGCGACTGCATTAACGGACCGCAAGATTGCTGGGTTGCCAGGAATCCGGCCGGCCTGGTTATTGGCCATGCTGTACTTAGTGTTGCGGTAAACGAAGCGCATCTGCTGAATCTGTGTGTGACCCGCGATCAGCAGGGTTTTGGGTTTGGTCGGCAGTTCATGCATTTTTTGCTGGGCGCACTCAAAGAGAAAGGGGCGCAGGTGCTGTTTCTGGAGGTGCGGCCTTCCAATCGAATTGCCATCGCGCTGTATCAATCGATGGGATTTCGAGAAATTGGCGTCAGAAAGGACTACTATCCCGCGCCACTCGGTCGGGAAGATGCGCGAGTCTTCGCGCTGCAATTCCCTGGATCCGAAACAGAACCTTCAGAGCAAGAACAAACTGGGTGAGATCATCTTGGAACTGTCTGAACAGATTCGGCTGCGCCGGACCTTTGCCATCATCTCGCACCCGGATGCGGGCAAAACCACAATCACCGAAAAGCTCTTGCTGCATGGCAACGCGATTAAGCTAGCCGGTACCGTGAAGGGGCGCAAAGCGGATCGAATGGCCACCTCCGACTGGATGGCGATGGAGCAGCAGCGAGGTATTTCAGTGACTACCTCCGTAATGCAGTTCCCCTACAACAAACGCATTGTGAACTTGCTGGATACCCCGGGTCACGAGGATTTCTCGGAAGATACCTATCGCACGCTGACCGCCGTCGACTCAGCCCTGATGGTGATCGATGGCTCCAAAGGCGTTGAGCAGCGCACGGTAAAGCTCATGGAAGTCTGTCGGCTGCGTGATACACCTATTCTTACTTTCATCAACAAGCTGGACAGGGAAGTGAGAGACCCCATCGAGGTTCTCGATGAAATAGAAGATATTTTGCAGATCCAGTGCGCGCCGATGAACTGGCCTATTGGCATGGGGCGTGAGTTTCGCGGTGTGTACGATATCTACAACGACCGAATAGTGTGTTACGAGCAAGGGCACGGCCACCATTTGCACGACTTCCCAATCATTGAGGGGCTCGAGAGTGAGGCGGCAAAGGCCTATCTGGATACGGACTACGAGCACTTTCTGGAAGAAATAGAGCTGGTTCGTGGTGCAAGCCACACCTATGACCAGGAGGATTTTCTGGGCGCCACACTGTCACCCGTGTTCTTTGGTACAGCGCTTGGCAATTTTGGCATCCAGCAAATGCTTGAGGCCTTTGTTGAGCAGGCGCCGGCACCAAACCCGCGCCCCACCTCAGAAGGCATCATTGAGCCTGACCACAGCAAATTTTCTGGTTTTGTTTTTAAGATCCAGGCCAACATGGATCCCCGGCATCGGGATCGCATCGCGTTTCTGCGGGTCTGCTCGGGCACTTACTCCCACGGCATGAAAATGCATCACGTGCGAGAGGCCAAAAGTATCAAGATATCTGATGCGGTCACCTTCATGGCGGGTGATCGCTCCCAGGTCCAGACGGCCTACCCCGGCGATATCATTGGCATGCATAACCATGGCTCAATTCAAATCGGCGATACCTTTACCGAAGGCAGCAAATTTCGTTTCTCTGGGATCCCCAATTTTGCGCCCGAGATGTTTCGCCAGGTCAGGCCAAAAGATCCTTTAAAAAGCAAACAGTTAGAGAAGGGTCTTGTTCAGCTTTCTGAAGAAGGGGCCAGCCAAGTGTTTCGACCCCTTGCGAATAATCGGCTGATCGTCGGGGCAGTGGGATCGCTGCAGTTTGATCTGGTCGCGTTTCGATTACAGGACGAATACCGGGCCGATTGTCTCTACGAGCCAGTCAGCCTGTTCTCGGCCCGCTGGGTGTTTTGTGACGATGAGAAAATGCTGGCCGAATTCCGTCGCAAAAACGAAGACCATTTGGCGTTGGATGGCGGTGGTCACTTAACCTATCTCGCCCCGACGCGTGCAAATCTGTCACTGGTGCAAGAACGCTATCCAGACGTTGAGTTTGCGGCAACACGCGAGCACTGAGCACCGACGGATCTGGTTGGCCGTCAGTTGCACCATCAGGTTTACGTCAAACCATATCGGTGTAGGGGTTTTCGATATCCAGTGACACCTGATTAGGGAACCCGGGAATCTGAATGCTATTGGGAGTGAGTTCAAGCTCCTCACCCTGAATCACACCTTTGCCAAACTGGTAGATGGGTGAGACGCCCTCATCAATCATGAGATTGTCGTAGTTGGATGCGACCTCGGTTACCGAGTCGCAGCGGCTCCGGTGAGCGGCCATAACCTTGGCGCCATGGCGTTTAGTGAGCATGCGCTCGGTGACCGTGGGCGACAGTATGGCGCCGGTGGCATTGTTGCCGCCAAAGCCTTTGGAATTCAGTAACACGCTGTCGTAGTCGGTTGGATTTATTTTGCGGTGCGCAATCGGGAAATCCAGATTGGATTTGTGCACGTCTTCGGCGATGTCATCGATGCTGGTGATGCCAGGAATAATGCCGTCGTTCCAGGCGCCCAGAGCGGCCGCCAACTGATCACCTCCAGCGGGTGCGATGGTGTGGCCGAGATAGGCCTTCACGGCGCCAACAATCCAGCCCTGAATGCCAAAGGTCTTTGCCAGCTCATTGAGAATGTGGGATTCGGTTACCCGATTCTGTGGGGTGCCGGTGCCATGCGCCTGCACATAGGTGCGTTCGCGCAGGGCCTTTTCACCAAGGATGCTGCGGACTGACGCCATGGCTTTAGCCATGGTGAGGTAGTTGCCGATGCCCGGCCCCGGGATAGACTTTTTGTAACCGTCAGCGTTGACAAAGACGTCGGCCACGCTGCCATGGATTTGAGCGCCCATCTCGATGGCAAGCTCGTCGTCCATAAGTACAAAATAGTTAGACGCCTCCGCCAGGGTAAACCCGCAGTTCTCAGCAAAAGGACGGCAGGCACGCCGATGGTCCGGCGTATCGCTGTCGTCCAGCGCCATCAAGGCCTCATCTTCGGCCAGGGCACCCATAGTGCGATAGCCCTCAATGACGTTCGGCAGGATAGGGGCCTCTGCGTTGCCGACAATCACGATGCGGCGCTTGCCCTCACGAATCTCGTCGGCACCCTGTTTCAGGTTATACAGGAAGGTGGCACAAGCGCCGATGATGCCTGCTGCGCCGCCAACACTGCCCAGGACGTAGGCATTGATGAAATCGGTACACATTTCTGGCAGACCCAGAGCGATCTGTTTTGACGTGACGCGTTTCCCCATGAGTTCCGCGTGCATCAGGCCGCCATAGCTGTTGTCGTCCATCTGGCCCATGGCTGAACCTGAATACACCGCAATCTCGTCCGGGCGTACAGCCCCTTTAAGTTGCTCGATGGTGAAACCCGTGGCGTTGATCGCATCGGATGCGCCATAGACAGTGAGTTGCAGGCCGCGCGGGTGGTTACGCGATTGGTAGAGCTTGTCCGGGGCAAACCCGCTAGGCAGTTGACCAGCGCTCATTACCCTGGAAACCCTGGAATCAGGAAGCAAGGCGTTCAGGCTCTCGGTAACGGTGACTTCAATATTCTTATCGTCGATGCCGCGGACCTGCCAGTTTGGCGGCAGCTGTTCCGGCAATTGGCGCCGGGTGATCACAAACTTGAGTTCATCGGCTTGCAGCTTGGCGGCGCGCTGCCAGGGGATGGCGCGAGGATCAAAGCTCTCTATTCGCCGGAGCAAGGTGTGGTCCAGCATGTATTGGCGCAGCTCAGGGTCTTTGCTGGCCTCAGGATTGTCGTTGCTGAGCCCCATCACCTGCGCAAGGCTGGCAAAGGTTCTATCCTTGCGTGACTCGTCCAGCGCATCTAAGACCAGGCGACGGTACGCATGGTGGAAGCTGACTCTTCCGGCGGGGTTGATCCCACCGTAACCGACAATGACAGGGAGTCTCGACAATGGAATGATCCTATGGTGGCTTTACCGGGATGGAGTGAACGCTAACCTTGGTCCGAGGACTTTTGTTTCCAGGCGGAAGGAATTCTATGGAAGCCGGCAATAAGTATCTACTCACCTGCAGGACAAAAAATGCAGCAAAACACCTGAGACCGCCGCTGGGGTAAACTGAGGTGTTTTTTCCCAGCAATAACTTTAACGTTAAATAATCGGAGTAACTCAACATGTCAGAGAATGCACAGAAAGCCCTGGAAATCTATCAGTCCCAAATAGGCAATTCTGATGGCACCGGCGAATGGATGACCGTTGAGCAGGATCGTATCAACGCGTTTGCAGACGCAACCCTTGATCATCAGTTCATCCACATTGATCCGGTGAAATCTGCGGAGCTTTCGCCTTACAAGGTGACGATTGCGCACGGCTTCCTGACCTTATCGCTGGTGGTTCATCTCGGTGGCAGTGTTCCTGCGGCGAACCCTGCAGCCTTTGAGGGAATGATCATGGGTGTGAACTATGGGCTGGATAAGGTGCGATTTCCCTCTCCCGTGCCCGTAGATTCAAAGATTCGAGCCGAGCGCACGCTATTAGGGGTGGAAATGAAAGCGCCTAACACGTTGCAGCTCAAGCAACAGATCACGGTGCAGATAGATGGCCAGGAAAAGCCCGCGTGCGTTGCCGAAATGCTGTTGCGTCAGATCTACAGCTGATTTGCAGCTGGTCTTCTTCTGAGGAGACTAGCGCTCGGCAAACCGGGGTATCAGCTCGGCGAAGTTACAGGGCCGAAAACTGACATCGAGCTGATTGCGCAAAATGCGCTCCCAACCGGTCTTGCAGGCCCCGCTTGAGCCGGGCAACACAAAGATCAGAGTGCCATTGGCCAGGCCACCGATGGCCCTCGACTGGATCGTCGAGCTGCCGATCTCTTCATAGCTCAGCGATCGAAAGAGTTCTCCAAACCCCTCTATGGTCTTATCAAACAGGGGGGCGAGGGACTCCGGGGTGCTGTCACGGCCCGTAAAGCCGGTGCCGCCGGTCGTAATAATGGCCTGAACCTCGGAATCAGCGATCCAGGCGGACACCGCTGCGCGCAAGGCGTATTTGTCATCCTTTACGATTGAGCGATCGTAGAGCGCATGGCCGGCCTGCTGTAGCGCCTCACACAGATAGTCGCCTGACGTGTCATCCGCCTGGGTGCGGGTGTCAGAAACCGTCAAAACGCAAATATTCAGGCGGCTCAGGTCCATAGCGGGTATTCCTCTTGGTGCTGCGGCGAAACGGTCGCAATCAAGTGTTTATAGCGATTGCGATATGGCAGATAAATGGCATAGAGTACGGCAATTCTACACCGCTCTTTTGGAGAAACGTGGACAAGCAGCGTCCCGAAGGCGATCACCTGTATCTGATCGCAGAGAACCTCGCGCAGGACTTCTCATTGTTCCCCGCCGCCGACTCGGAAGCGCCTCTGCGTGGTGTCCTGTCGGTTTCCGAAGTTCTGCGTTACCGGCAATATTTGGCCGACCTGGAGGTCGACGAATATATAGAGGCGGTCGTTGCGCCTGCCGAAGACCCTAAACGCTCTTCTGCCCCAACGGCGATTCGCCAGCTCGGCAAGGTCATCTCTGAGAATTCTGACGGTCCCTACTTTGACGCCGTGATCGAAATAGATTTTGGTGAAGGCGTTTGGCGCCAGGTGGCTTTTGTGGCCCAGGATCGATCGGTGGCCAACGGCAGCTGGATGCCTGAACACCACAGCGCAGCCGCCAATTTCATTGGTCGTTCGTCAATCCGTAATCTGCCCATTGTGAGTTTCATGGATACGCCCGGGGCTGATCCTTATGAGGTGGCAAACCGTAACAATCAGGCGCATTCGATTTCCCGGCTGATTGTTGAGATGAGCAACGTTGGGGTTCCTAACGTTGGCATTATCTATGGACTGGGGTACTCAGGTGGTGCCATTCCGCTTGCGGCGTCCAATATGATCCTGTCGGTACGCGATGGTGTCTTCTCGACGATTCAGCCCGTCAGCCTTGCCAGTATTGCGCGACGCATGAACCTGAGCTGGCAGGAGTGTGCCAAATACGTTGGCTTGTCGGCCCAGGAGCTCTTTGAACAGGGCAATATCGACGGGGTCATTGATTACGCGCCAGGCGACTCGGATGAGCAGATAGAGAATCTGCGAATAGCGATAGTCGACGCCATATTGTCCGCCGAACAACGCGCCAAAGACTTTGTTGCAGAAAATCCCTACATACTCGATCACTACCGATCCAGTCTGAATCGCTACCTGTCGCCCAGTGATGACCTTAAGCGATTTCAGGACAACGCGGCGTTGCGGCTGACTCGAGCTCCCACCGAATACCTGAATGTGTTTGGCATTGCCTATCGCTACCTGCGGTATCTGCGGGTCCGTCAGCGCATTAAAGCGACCACTACCGCCCAGTATGGCCGGCTATCTGAACAGGAACTCCCCAAAGGGCAGTTGGTGGAACGGGCGGAGCTGGAACGCCGTCAGACGTTCCTGCGCTGGCTGCAAGACCCGGACAAGATTCGTTACGACGACGCTCTGGCGAAGAGTTGGAAAAACTATCGCGAAAAGCGCCAGGCGATGGGCGACGATCGCAGCCGTTTTGCGCAGATCATCTTTGGTGAGCCCCGGCAGAACTATGAAGATGCGCGAGCCAACCTGCTCTCGACCTTTGGCACCTTCCTGTATAACCGCTGGAAGGGTGAGGCTGCGAGCAACTTCTCAAACCTCAAGGAATACTTGCAGGGTCATGAAGATACCCGGCAATTGCTGCGCGTTGATGATTTAGCTGACGCTGAGCAACTGGTTGAGGACTTGCAGTCACACCCGGAGTTGGTCAGCGTGGTGCGTGAGCGCAGCAGTTACGAAGGTAAGAAGCTGCTCGATAGTGTTGGCGAGCGATCACCAGCAGTGTTGCGCTCTCTGATCACCAGCGAACTCAATCTGGCGCTTACTGGTGGTGCATTGCCGGAATCCGAACTGAAGATTCCTGAGGGTGGTGCTTCAGCGGTGCGCGAACTGCGCAGCCAGGGTGCCTCAGAAATCGCGGTTAACCGGGCAATTATCGATGCCTACTTCCCGCAGGCGTTTGAATCGCGCACGGACTTTGTTGGTGAGGGGGCGGACGATAGCGCGGAAGCGACGGTGCTGGATATTCTGCTGGCAGATGATTTACGCGACGACTTTGTCCGCGAGTGCGAGAACTTGCTACTTTTTGACGGTGTGTTCAATGGCACCATCGAACGGCTTGATACGATTGCCAAGGAAGCAGGCGACACCCAGGCGCTAGATAAAGATACGGTGGCAAACCTGCTTGGCGATTCACTGGACACTGCGATGCGCTCGTTGGGCACTCCGGCAAGCGGAGAATCTGGTGAAAAGACCAAGCTGCAATTGCAGTTTGTTGACTGGTACCTGCGGGCGTCAAATTTACCCAAGGCCAGTGCCTTTTTCCGCGCGGTCGAAGAATGGAAGAAAGTCTCCTTTCCAGAGCTGTCGGATACGCTATTTACGGTGGTGACCTTCTATTTCGAGAATCTGTTGGGGTCTTATCTGCTATCGGAACGTCCGGATGGCAAAAAGTATGATCCGCGCATCTCTCCGAGGAACATTGGCCGGAAGAAAGATTTCTGGAACCGGCTCGATATTGCCTATCGCGATCTGCTGATTCAAAACCTGCTAAATGGCTATAAGCGCAGCCACCCCATTCGCTATCAAGACATTATCGAAGAGTATTTTGCTGATTTTGAAGAGCGTGATAACGATCTGATTTCATCAGACCCCCGTAGTTTTCCAGGGTTCCGGTTGTCGATTGAGGCGGCCATCGATAAAGGCTTGCCACCTTGCGGTATTGTTACCGGGGTGGGCAGGTTCAAAACCGAGGACCGTGGCACGATTACTGCGGGCGTGGTGGTTTCGAACGTGCAGTTTCAGGCCGGTGCGTTTGATATGGCGAGCGCGGAGAAATTCTGTTCGCTGCTTGTTGAGTGTGCCCAGCAACACCTGCCGGTAATCTGCTTTGTTTCTTCTGGTGGCATGCAAACCAAAGAAGGTGCGGGTGCGTTGTTCTCAATGGCGGCGGTAAACGACCGCATCACCCGCTTTGTTCGTGATCACGATTTGCCCGTTATTGTGTTTGGCTTTGGAGATTGCACCGGGGGCGCGCAGGCGAGTTTTGTCACCCATCCGCTGGCTCAAACCTACTACTTCTCCGGCACCAACATGCCGTTTGCTGGCCAGATTGTGGTCACTCAAAACTTGCCATCGACCTCAACGCTGTCTAACTATCTGTCCGAGGTTGAAGGATCGATGGCCGGCCTGGTCAAGCATCCGTTCTTCGATGACCTTGACGAGTCGCTGCGCGAGATTGATGCAGAGGTTCCTGTAGCCGACGAAACCGTAGTCCAGGTAGTCAGCCGGGTTATGGCGGGCACGCTGAGTCGAAAGCGTGAGCCACTGGATATTCGGCGACCGCGGTTTAGCGAACGCGATCTTATTCGGCCCGTTAAACGCACTCTGATTCACGCCCGGGGCTGTACTGCGGTCAAGTTGATTCGTATTGCACAGCGCCAGAACATTGAAGTGGTTCTGGTGCAGTCTGACCCGGACATGGAGTCGGTATCGGTAGATATGCTCACCGAGCGCGACACGCTGGTTTGCATCGGTGGTAACACGCCTGATGAAAGCTACCTGAACGCACTGTCTGTTATTCGCGTGGCCGACCAGCAGGGCGTTGACAGCCTGCACCCAGGTATCGGATTTTTATCTGAGAATAGCCAGTTTGCCGAGCTGGTTCGCAGTCACGGTATTAGTTTCATTGGGCCGCCGGTGTCATCCATGGATACCATGGGTAATAAGTCCAACGCCATTAATACCTCCTTGCGCCTTGGGGTACCTGTTGTGCCAGGTAGCCACGGCATCCTGACCAGCGTTGAACGGGCGGCAGAAGTTGCTGAAGAGATTGGCTATCCGGTGCTTATCAAGGCTGTTCACGGCGGTGGTGGCAAGGGTATTCAGGTTGTCGAAAACGCGCCCAGCTTTCCTGATTTATTCCATCGCGTAGTTATGGAAGCTCGCGCTGCCTTTGGCAACGGCGATGTGTACCTTGAGAAATTTGTAACCTCGCTGCGGCACATTGAAGTGCAGCTGCTGCGGGATACGCATGGCAATACCAAAGTGCTAGGGTTGCGAGATTGCTCCGTCCAGCGTGATAAGCAAAAAATTATCGAGGAATCTGATTCCACGACACTACCTGACTTGCTCAAACGCTCAGTTCTGGCCCACACCGCGGCCCTTGCTGATGAGGTGGGTTATGTTGGGGCTGGTACTGTCGAGTTCATCTATGATCTGGCCAATGATGCGGTGTATTTCATGGAAATGAACACCCGGCTGCAGGTTGAGCACCCGGTGACAGAGATGGTGTCTGGTATCGACATTGTTGCTGAGCAGTTCCGAATTGCGTCGGGACATGACATTGCAGATCTGGATATACAGGACAACGGCTACGCGATCGAAGCGCGTATCAATGCCGAGAAAGTCGTGCTGGACGGCGAAGGGCATCTGCAATTCCGCCCCGATCCAGGTGAAGTGCAGCACTGTTTGTTCCCGGAAGAAGAGGGCATCGACGTCATCGCAACCATTGCCACAGGCAAGGCGGTGTCGCCCTTCTACGACTCGATGGTGGCGCAGGTTATCGCGCATGCAGAAACCAGAGAGGCAGCCACCGAAAAGTTGTTGGCCTATCTGCGGCGCGTTGAAATCAAGGGTATTTGTACTAACTTGCCGTTGTTGTACCGCATACTTTCCGATCAGGTGTTCCGCGACGGTGTCTATGACACCGCCTATTTGCCCGGACTGTTTGAGCGCCTCGATCAGGCGCAACTGGCAGAAGAAATTGAGGCAGCGGCGGGTAACGATCGCACCGCGATTGATGTTGATACGATTAGCATCGAAAACAGTGATGAGCTGAAGGTGCTGGCGCCAGCCACCGGTATCTTCTACATAACCCCGTCACCCACTGAGCCTGAGTATGTGACAGAAGGTGAAGTCATCACTCGCGACAAAATTCTTTGCCAGCTTGAGGCCATGAAGAGTTTCACACCGCTTCGGCTTGCTGATTTTGGAGAGCTGTACGGCCAGGAAGATTATGAGGTTGCCCGAATCAATATGGCGGCAGGACAGCAGGTGAATCCTGGTGATCTGCTGTTTGTTGTGAAGCCAGCAACCCCTACTGGCGAGGCCGCCGGTTAACACCTGACTCCGCTGCTTACAGCCAGACGCGTAGCGCGTTCAGGATGCACAGGGCGCCAAGGGTCAGAATCAAGAATTGGCTGGCGGAGCGAAAATGGGCGTTGGAGACGCGACCGAGAATCAGCGTGCCGGCCCTGGTGGCCAGGATGGATGACAGCAAGGCTGCACCTAACATGAGAGGCGAGGTTTCTGCCGCTAGACCATAGAGCGCGCCATAGTATGCAAGCTTGGTAAGATGACCGATCGTTTGCGTGAACGCTTTGGTCGCCACAATCTCGTGGCGATCAAAATCTGAGTTTAGATAAAAGAGATCAAGTAAGGGTCCCGAGGCGCCCGCAACAAGCTGCGCGCCGGTTACCAGAAAACCGCACACCAGCTGACTTGCCGGTTGCGTAATCACCACAGGACTGTTTTTGGGCAATCCCAGCGCGAGCCAGGGGAAGAGACCGATAAGCAGCAGCACAAATTCTGGCGGGGGTAACCAGGCCAATAACCAGAACGCAGCAACGGCCAGGGCACTGCCCACCAGATAACGCGGTAACACAGACCAGCGAATGTGCTGGCGCAAGAAATAGGCCCGTGAGCCATTGGCGGTGGCCTGTACCGCGCCGTGTACCACCATCGCGGCAGGCAC
>CAZWMD010000012.1:0-2354 GCA_964634815.1 uncultured Pseudomonadales bacterium
GCTTAGGCGTCGTTCAACTGCCGTTTAGCTTCCTGTCGTCGTTGTTCCAGGCCCTGTTTACGATCGGTAATGAATCCCGGTCGTTCCTGAGCGGGTAGGTATTCTATGAATCGGTCTAGAGCTGCAAAACTCTTATGAGTCCAGTAGTCAGGGTCAACCTGAACCTGGAGTGTTTTGGTGTCACCAAATGCTCGATAAACGCCCAACACTTCGTTCACTTTGACAAAATCGGTCAACAGGCTCGATTCCAGCAGGAATTCGACATCCATCATCAGATGATTGTCTTCGTTGAAAGACACTCTTTCCTGGATACTCCGGTGATAAAAGTAACCGACTGGATTGTTGGGGAAGGCATTGGGTTCCCAGTGTCGGATCATCTCCTGAAACCTTAGTCGTGGCGAGTTAACAAAGTACCCCTCGTCCATCTTGACGAGCACATCGCCTACTACAAATTCTGCGCCGCTCTTGAACAGATCCAGCACGCTTGAAAAGGCGTCAGGCAGAAAATAGTCATCCGCATTCAGATAGGCAATTATGTCGCCCGTGGCCATCTGAAATCCTTTGTTCATCGCGTTCGATTGGCCACTGTCTGGCTCAGAGACCCATGTCAGATGAGGATATCTTTTCAGGATATCGATGGTTCCATCTGTCGAGCCGCCATCCGCAATAATGTGTTCAAAATACGGATAGCTTTGTCCCAGCACGCTCTTGATGGCGACCTCAATGTGGTCTTTCGCGTTTAGACAAGGAGTGATGATGGAAAATTTCACTGGCCTGAGCTCCGCAGCAGTTTTGAAGTCTCTAAAGAATGCATGAAGTACTCACCGGTCAATTTCTTTTTGATTGGGTGGTGTTTTAAATACTCATGAGCGTGCACAACAAGTGCCTTGTTATTCAGTTTTTCTGAGGCTTCTTCTAAGGTAGTGAAATACAACGGGTAGCCTGCACCCAAATACTCGACTACCGGGTCTAGTGGGTTGATTAGCAGAGGGGTGTTGCGGACGATGCATTCGATGACAGCGTTGTTGGCGCTCGCATCATACAGTTGCATAAATACTACCGATTCACTTAAAAGTTGGTCGTATTGATCGTTGGCGAGAAATTCTAGTTCGGCAACGGAATTAGTCATCGAACGTTCAAATAGCCCCTGGTCCAGGTGGAGCTGTTGCTCTGTAGCAAGTGCGTCAAGGAAAGCCTCATCATTTCGCGGCCGCAGAAATACTTTTTCGTAATCACCCTCAGGTAGTTCGTAGATCGCATGGAGTACTCGTAGCCACCAGCCAAGTTGAACAACCTTTGGTCTTTTCTGACTCAGATATCGACTGGGGTCCCACAAAACATCAGGGGTTTCAGTAGGGTGAATTAGTGTTTCGATTGGCAAGTCAACCAGCTTCTGCAGTTCTCTTCGATGATAGTTTGAAAGGCAATACAGCCCTTTGCAAAATGGTTCGCTTGCTTTCCAGTAGTCGGATGCAAACAACGCCTGGTTTGATTGGTCTTTGAGAAACCAATCTGGTCCACCTGGAGGAACATGAATAATTCCGAGCCAGGGCGTGAGAGTGGCGCCCCTGCCTCCTTCCCAACAGAAGGTTCTTTCCATAAAGGTGTCGAGATAGATTGCTTCAGTGTCGTGCAATTCGGCCAGATGCTGGACGGCAAAAGCCCAACCACTCCGATGGGCGCCGAAATACTCCTCAATTTGACCTCCGAGGTTGAGCTTGCAGGTGCCTGTGGCTGCGGCAACGATGGTCTTTGTCGCCAGTTCAGCATCGCGCGCGTTCTGTGCCGCTCCTGCTTCTCTGGCTTCAATTGCTTTCTGGGCTTCAATAGATTTTTGGGCCTCAATTGCTTTCTGGGCTTCAATAGCTTTTTTGGCCTCAGTAGATTTTTCAGCTTCATGTGCTTTATCGGCTTCGTGAGCTTTTTCAGCTTCGTTGGCTCTTTTAGCTTCGAGCGCTTTTTGAGCTTCGATAACGCTCTTAGCTTGGCTTGCTTCTTTTTCCTCTAATGCTTCTTTTGCCTCTAGTGCTTCTTTTGCTTCGAGTGCTTTTTTGGCCTCTGCCTCGGCGTGTGCGCGCAATTCTGCAGAGGTCAGTGCGCTCCCGGGTTCGCTTGCTGATTCGGCAGGAGGTGGTTTCACTTTGTTGCGCAATAACGCCAGGGGTCCTAAGGCTAAGCGGCCAACTCTCCATGTCCGACTGCCGAGCATGCCCTGGATAACCTGCTCCTTTTCCCAGGTCTCCTGCTCTTGCTTTGTAATGATGCGCTGTAGTGACTGCGTAGATGTAGAGATCTGCATCATTCGGCGTTTCAGCTGTGCGTTTTCTTCCCCCAGTCGGTCGCTTTCTTCCTTC
>CAZWMD010000012.1:2454-6438 GCA_964634815.1 uncultured Pseudomonadales bacterium
CAGTCGGTCGCTTTCTTCCTTCAGTCGGTCGCTCTGACTAACAAGTTGCTGTGTCTCAGCTTTCAGCGTGGATATGGCGGAGTTCAGAGTTTCTTTATGTTTTTGATCTTCGTCGCGTTGCTTTATCGCCAGATCTCTCGCAGATCTTGCGTTATGTAACTCGTCTTCGACTTTTTTGAACAGGGCCTGACTAGTGCCAAGTTCTTGCTGGGTGCGAGAAAGATCTGCCTGCAAATTAGAGAAGCTGTTGTGCGCTTCTCTTAATTCGACGTCTCTGATTCTCATAGTGTCTGCTGCGTCTTTTTGGTGCTGATGGAGCTCATTCTGCAACGACGTCGACAGAGAGAGTGCGGCTGCCAGTTCACCTCGCAGAGTGCTTAACTCCGTGCTGATATCCCGGAGTTGAGCTTGCTGGCGATCAGTCTGTTCTTTCAGTTGTTGGTTGTATCTCTGGCGCTCAAGTTCTGCCTTGTTCTCTCGCTCTGCCTCCAGTTTTTCGATCGCAGCAGAAAATCTCTCCAGATCTTCCCGGTTTACTCTTTCTGCCCGTGTGGATTCATGCGCGTCTTTCTCGTTATCCAGTTCCTGCTGTAGTAATGAAATATTTCCCTGTAGCTCGATTTCAGTTTCCGAGACTTGGGTATCTTGGGCGATGGCGATAAGTGCAGGATCTAAGGTGGCAAAGGTATCTTCGTAGCCGCGTTCGACCAGATAGTCATTAAGTAAGGGTGGTATGGATGCGGCATCCATGGGACTGAGTTCCTGTTTCCAGCGAGCAATGCTTGTTGCTTGAATCGTTTCAGTTTTCTTAACATCTGAAGAACCGGCCTCCCATTCGGGGTATTCATGGGGCTGGTTCGAGAAATTTAGCATTGCAGCTTCAAATGGCTGTTGTAGAAACTCACATATTCCTTTCAGTTCGTTCTCTGGATTAGTGGCCAGAGCTTCGTAGCGCAAGTGGTAGACCCTTTTGGGTATACGATTCAGAATTTTGCTCGCTTGTTGCTCCCATACCATCCAGCGGTTGAGCGAGTTGATAAAAGTAAGATCACCAAAATCATGACCGAGGGTAGAGTCGGAAAAAAATGTACCTTTCTTGGCAACTGTGGATAAGGCGACATCTCTGCCGTCTCGCAGAATGTGGATGTATCGGGCTTCGGGCATTAACTTTCTGAGAAACCCTAAATGAGCGATGTCATTAGGCGTTTTTAACACCAGCAGAGGTTTGCCTCTGACTGCGAGATAAGGCTTGAACAAATCCTTGAGAAGCTTGGCTGTTGCCCTCATGACTTGTTTTTGGGAGGTGCCGGGGAAGTTCTTCACCAGGCCGAGCTCACCGTCCCCCAGCATTTCGGTGAGGCTTTTCAGAGATGTTTCGGTGTAGTCTCCAGTGATCCAGCCAGACTCCGGTCCAGCAGCGATCTGGGAGTGGCTATCGAGAAGCACGCGCAGAAGTGTGGTTCCTGAACGAGGGACACCGATCACAAAGGTTGTTTGGGGCGAACTAGCCATGCTGCAATTCCTCAGGGAGCGCGGCCAGATAGTCGTTGCATCGATCTATTGACGCCTTGAAATCCAGTTCGATATTGCGGCAATGGGTGATCCATGATTGCTCTATTCCCGCATAGGGGAGTAACCAGGAGAATCTTCGGTTCAGATCGAAAAGCCGCTCGATCTCAGCTTCATCGTTAGGCAATCCGGTATTTGCGTGCCATGGGTGGTAGGTCGGTATCGTCGACCAACGAATTGCAGCGCCGGCATTGCGAAGCCGCGTGTTCAGCTCCATCGACGCAATCCCCGGACCAGCAAAAGCCAAATGCTCCTCGTAGCCTCCAACCGCGTCAAACATATCTCGGTGCAAAAGCGCGCAAGCTCCGAAGTTTGTTGGGTTACCAAGGACGCAGCTTTGGCGCAGAGTATTCAAATCTGGTTTTGACGGTTTTGTTGTGGTGCATTGAGCGTGCTGCTCATCGGCGGGTTGATCATACCGGCGAAAATACGTGACTTCATTTGGATGAGTGTCAAGTTTTGAAATTTGATCAAGAAAGTCAGCGCTTACGAAAATGTCTCCATCGGTCAGCAACAGCCATTGATGCTGACTATTTGCCACGCCGGCATTCACGCTGTGTCCCAGGTGCCATTGGTCTTCGCCTGGACGATCCAGCGTGTGCAGTTTGAAGCGCTTGTCGAGGGCTGCAAGTCTTCTCACATCGTCGCTAAGTGTGTAGTAGTCAACCCAGTTGAAATCTACAGCAATTGAAGCGCTTTGCTGGCGCATGGCATCGAACCAATGTAGAGATTCACGGAAGCTTGAATCCCACGTGACCACGCTTAGTTCTGAGATTCGCAGGTGAGATTTATTCTCGAATTGATTCATTGTGGAGTATACGCTCTGCGACACACAAGGTTCCAAACTGAAAATTTGTGCGCTAGCTGAAGCAGATAATCTCTCTCGGCTCGATTGTGAGCAAGCTTTTTATCAATGGCTATTGGCAACTCTGACGCCAGTTCAGCAGCGGTGTCCAGATAGTTGGTAGAGCCCCTTAACTCAATTTCAAGCAAAATTTCCAAGAGTGTTTCATTCAGCCGCATGGCCGGACTTTCTAATTGCAGATCGTGTAGAAAATCATGCGCGTTGCGAATGTGGTTTGCGAGCGGATCTCCAAAGCCAATAACATCTGGAATGTCCTGTTCGCTCCTGACAGCATCGATTACCGTTCTTGCGATATAGCTGGCCCAGATGTCGCCATATCGATCAACGCTTTGGCCATTCAGTGGTTCTGCCATCGACACATAGTAGAAGGCAGGGGTTATTTCGGTAAGGTAGGCGCTGTTCTGGGTGTTGAATGGGCACCAGGTGCGTCTGTTTAGAACAACGTTGCGTCCAGGCACACCCATTGTAGTGAGTTCGACAGTGACGTGCGTGCTCGCGTCTACATCTGGTACACCATTCCAAAGTCCAGCCTGAGCCACCAGGCGACTTGCTGCGATATGAGTTGAGGTGCTCTCTTCAACGAATCGTTTGCTAACCGGGAAGCCGCGCGGATGAAATTTGACATCGGGTTTGCAGTCTAGAAGTTCGCAAACGTTGTACCAGCCAGAGCTGCTGGAAGTCAGTTTCCTGGGTTCAGTTTTGCCTAGTGAGTCGAATCCGCCGAAGTAGTCAGACGCCGCAGGGTAGTTATCGTCATCGATTGTCAGTGTTATTTCGTCACCGCGTTCGTAAGCCATCAAGTGTCCGATGTTTCGACGATTATCGGTGTTGTAGGGGACGATTGAATCTAGCTCAGGATATTGCTGTAGCCATTTCTCCTGCTGCTCTGGAGAAAAGTACTCGATCTGGATCTTTGCCTCAGACAGGCTATCTACATACCGCTGTGCCTCTGGGGGAGTCTTTCGATCTGCAATGATGATTACACTCACCTGCTGATCACGATTGTTGACCTGTGCGTTTGCAGACAGATCAGCGAGCAGAGTGGGCACGTTGATGGTCGTGATGACGGCTGTGAATCGACTCATGATTCGTGTTCGAATACCACGCGGCTGGTAGCGTCAATATCAATAAAGCCCCAATGTACGCGATCTGGATTGGGAAGCACCTTGAATACAAAACAATCATCGCCGCGAAAGAGCACCGTTTTTGTTTCTCCTTCTATCTGGGTCACACCGGCACTGACAAAATAGTCGCCTTGCAGAAGCGGGCAACGAAACTCGAAAAAAACCGTCGAGCGACCTGAGGGTAGATCGATAGTGCCGTGATCTATGGGATGGCGCACGCCGGCTATCTCAACACCTTTTTTTGTCTTTATCGAAATTGGAAAGACAACTTTTGTATAAGGTGTTTTGCAGTCATATTCGATCCGCAAGACGACAGTATCGCCTGGGCTCAGCGTATTCAGTCGTTCATTCGACAAGGTGTTCATGGTGATGCTGTGCAGTTCAATCTCTGCGTTGCGGACCTGGCTGAAGCTTGCGATCTCAAGG
>CAZWMD010000012.1:6538-39516 GCA_964634815.1 uncultured Pseudomonadales bacterium
TGAAGCTTGCGATCTCAAGGTCTGGATCTATTTGTTGTTTGGACGGTTGTTTGGATTGATCAGTAGTTGGTATGGCGGGGTTCTTGCTGTCCAAATTTCTTAGATAGTCTTTCACAACGGCCGTAGGTGCGCCATCTGCTAACAGCTTGCCATGGTCGAGTAGAATAGCGCGCTTGCAAAACTCTACAATTGTCTGGTTGTCGTGACTAACGAACAGTACGGTAGAGCCTTCGCTCATTAGTGCTTCCATGCGTGCGTAGCACTTTCTCTGAAACTGGCTGTCACCTACAGCCAGAACTTCATCGACGATGAGCAAGTCTGGTCTTATGCTTGTCGCAGCGGCAAAGGCGACGCGTGCACGCATGCCCGTTGAGTAGTATTTCATCGGGCGTTCAATCATATCGCCAATGTCTGCGAATTCTACGATGGCCTGGGTTCGTTCCGCACTCTGGTTGGTATTGCTTGTGTCCAGTCTTGATAGAAATTCTGCATTCTCACGACCGCTGTGCTCAAGATTCATACCGGCACCCAGATCAAGCAGTGTAGAAGTCTCTCCGTGTCGTTTCACGGCCCCACCGCTAGGTGGAATCAGTCCCGCCACAATCTTTAGTAGCGTCGATTTTCCTGCACCGTTGTGACCCACTATGCCTAACACTTCACCCTTGGGTACGCTGAGGGTGATATCAGACAGCGCGCTAACTTCTTTGTGAAATTTCTTGCCGCGAAAACTGAGTGCTTCGCGGAGTCGATCGGAGGGTGTGCTATAGACTTTGTATACTTTACTTACCTTGTCTAACTCAAATGCCAGAGTCATTAGTTGAGCACCTCTATGAAGTGCGCCTGCAGTCGCCTGAAAATGCTAAAGCCTGCGACTAAAAGTACGATGATAGCAGCCAGTAACAACCCGTCGTTTAGCACCTCTGGTTGACCGTAGTCATAGTTGAAAAAACTTCGGCGGTAGCCCGCGACGATGTGATACATGGGGTTGAGTTGTGCGAGCCACCTTGCCCGTTCTGGCAGCTGACTGATGTCCCAGAAAATCGGCGTCAGCCAGAACCCGAATTGACTGATCAATAGCACCAGATTACTCAAGTCTTTGGAGAAAACACTGATAGAGGCGATGATCCAGCCAAGACCCAGTAACAGGGCAACCATCAGCGAAAAATAGACCAACACGCCACCGATGGCAGGAGTGAAATTCACTCCTTGTGTGACTGCGAAAAAAACAACGGCGGCCAGAAAAACCGCATGAACGAGGCTATGACTAATAAGTTTAACCATCGGCAGGAACGCCGGTTCAATATTCGGGTGGGGTAACAGGTAACTGTAGTTCCGAACAACTAAGGTCATGTCTGTCAGGCAAGATGCGAAGTAAACCCAGGGGATGTAGCCAACCATGAACCATAAGACGAAGGGTTCATCAGCGACATTGCTTACCCGCAAGCCATAGGTGAAGACCCCATAAACCAGGCCAAAAAACAGCAGAGGTTGCAGTAACAGCCAAGCCGGCCCCAAGATGGACCCCTCGCCCTGCGCTGTCAGGTCTCGTCGGGCCAGTGATAGCGTTAGGCGCAATGCTGAGCTAGCGCTGGTCATCGAGCGTTGGTTTCACGAAAATTGCGATTAAACGGCTGTTAGGTTGCGCAATTTTATCCTAATGGCACTGCGTTTGTGGGAATTTTTAGAGCGTTGGAGCAGTGTTCGGCGCTGTCAGCTGGGGTAGTTCTTCTAGTGAACATGTCTATTGATCGAATTCAGGTTAACTCAGCGCTGGTGGTAGCCACCTTCGTCGCCGTGCTGCTCTTGAGCTCTCAGAGTGCGGCTAGCATGGTCACCTACCTGCTGTGTCTTGCCATGCTTGCGAGGGTTGCTGAATGGAATGATGTGTTCCGCTCCCCGATGATCTGGCCGATAGTCGCCTTGCTTGTGTACCTGCCGTTGAGTTCATTTTGGTCATCACCATTTGAGTGGCGAGGGCTGATGTCACAATTAGTCAGAGCGATGCTCACTTTCACCTTTGTTGTTGCCCTTGCGGAGTGTCAATTACGGGGCAAGGTACAGGCTGGTCTCGGGCAGATTCTCGGTGGCAGTGGTGCATTGGTCGCTCTGCTTACGCTTATCTGGTTTCTGGTAGAACCCCCGGCGGATGGCCGTTTGCATGGCCTGGGGCAGTTGGAAACTCCTGTTGTCGCTGCCCTGGTGTTTGGTGCAACGGCCTTGTTTGTGGTTCATGGCATGTTCCAATCCGGTCGATGGGAAACCAGCGCATTTGGCATAGTCTGCCTGATACCGCTGTGCTTGGCTGTGGCGTTGTCAGATTCTCGAAATGCCTGGGTTTCGCTGGTATTTGGTGGGTCGGTTATGGTGTTGGCTCACTTGGCACAAAATCGACGCCACTTTCTTCTTTGGTCTGTGGTGATTGGTGGCGTTTTACTGGGTGGCTTGTTTGCAGCCTCCAAGTTGGAGGGGTTGAGTAGCGATCTGTTTCCTCGTGGGGACAGTTACCGGCCATTGATTTGGGGCGAGATATTTAAGCAGGTGCAAGACGCTCCAGTCTTTGGCCTCGGCATACTGACAGATGATGACGTTGTGGCGGGGCCATACCGATTCGCCCATCCACACAATCTGTACTTGTCGGTACTCTTCCAGGGTGGGCTCTTCGGCTTGCTGCTGTTTCTTTGGTTGTTGCTTCGGACCTTGCGCGAGGTATGGATTAACTATAACCATCCAGATGCCAAACTTGCGCTTGGCACCCTGGCGTTAGCGCTACCATCTTATTTGCTTGATGGGCATGAGTTGCTCGATAAGGTGAGCGACACCTGGTTTTTAGTTTGGCTGCCAATAGCGTTGGCGCTGGGGCTACGTTGGCACGCCGGGGTTCGCAATACTCGCCTGTCGTAGGGTTTTAAGAGTCTCGTTGGCGCAGGTTTGCCAGGAATATTGAGCTCCGGATATTTTTGCGTTTTCTGCTAAATCTGCGCGCAACTGATGATCAGTGAACATCATTCGCAGACCCCGGACTATGTCTGAAGTGCTTTCCGGATCGATATAGATAGCGCCATTGCCAGCGACTTCCCGCATGGCCCCCCGATTGCTCGTAAGTACTGGAATGCCCATTTTTTGGGCTTCAACAATGGGCAACCCAAAACCCTCGTAGAGCGAAGGCAAGGCCAGGAAGGCTGCGTTGTTCACTAGCGTGGCTTTTTGCTCGGTTGTGGCCTGATGATGATAGTGCAGGATATCTTTGTTCTGCTCGATCAGCTCCAGGGTACCAGCGTTGTTCCAACCGCCGCCCGAGATGATTGCGAGCGAGAGCGGCTCGGCGGATTCGTCGTTTAATTGCTTGAATGCCTTTATCAGGCGTACCAGATTCTTCCGTGGTTCCATTGAGCCGATAAACACTGCGTAGGGGTTGGGAATACTGTCTTGTTGGCATTCCCCAGCTGTCAGATTACTCCCCAGTGCAATTGCCTGGCTCTTTGCTTCACAGCCAGGGTAGGTTTCGATAAGTTCCGAGCGAACTGCTCTGGATGTTGTGATAATGCGGTGTGCTCTGCGCAGGGCAGCTGGCGTGAATAAGGCCTCGTAGTAGCGCCCAAACCGGGACATCGTTTCGGGGTAGTTCTTGAATACCAGATCATGCAGCGTTACCACGGCAGGAATGTTGCCAGGCAGACCAATGGGCAGTTGGTGTCGAGGTGACCAATAGACGTTGGCATTGTCTTTATGTGCCCAGCGCCCAAAGGTTAATTGGGCAAAAGCCACTCCAATCAACCTGCTGCTGATTGACCCTGTGCGCGCGGTGGTATTTTGCCAGTGCGATGGGAGCTCGATAGGAGCATCGCTGTATAACAGCCACTGTACATCCGGGTCGCGGGGGGCAGTTAGCAGGTGGTCCAGCACCTGAAACAAATAGTGGCCAATGCCGTTGAATGATTGCGTCAGAGGACGGGCGTCGACGGCGACTCGCACGTCATGAGCCGCCGCTGGTGCGCTGTTCTGTTGCTGAGGTTGCACTTAAGGTGAGCGGTGGCAGGTGCACCTGAGGCAGCCCAATTGCGCCAGATGTTTCGCCTTTGACGTTCAGTATTTGACGATAGATCTGGGCATACCGTGCCCCCATTAGTTCGCCAGTGAACAGTCGCTCATATCTTTCACGGGCTCGTTTGCCGAACAGGCGGGCAATATCCGGGGCATCGTTCAGCCGGTCCATGGCCTCTCTTAGCTCCTGGGCTGACCCTGGAGTGACCACATAGCCTGTTTCGCCCTGTATATTGACGTGGGAAGTGCCCGAGCCGACTTCTGTTGAGATCAGCGGCCTTTCGTACATCGCGCCTTCCAGAAGTGTTACGCCAAATGCTTCCGAACGCAGGTAGGAAGGGAACACAACGCCCGTTGCTTTCTTAAAGAGCGCAACCTTGGTTTTTTCATCAACGTAACCTGCGAAGTTAACGTTTTTGAGATTTGCTGAGCGCGCTTGATCCCTCAGCTCTGTCTCGGTTGGACCTGAGCCAACAATGACAACGTTGAAGTCAGCCCCGCGAATAGCGTCCAACAGAATGTGCAAACCTTTGTAGTAGCGAAGTACCCCCACAAACAGGAAGTAATTAGATCCGTAGGCAGCCTCGACAGATTCTTCAATGCTTGGATCCAGTGTTGGATATGAGGACTCGTTCAAACCGATTGGGACGATGTCAACCTTGTCACTGAATTTGCTCAGTGTATTGCTTGTGGCGAAGTAGTTGGGTGATGTGCAGATGATTCGATCCATTGAGGAAAGAAAGCGATTCATTAGCGGTGTGTAGAGTGCGCCGAGCGCCCTTTGGCGGACGATATCAGAGTGATAAGTCACTACTGATGGCTTGTCTACTCGCGTTGCGAAGTGCAGGAAATCAGCAAAGGGCCAGGGAAAGTGGTAGTGAATCAGATCTGCCCACTCTACCTGTGCTTTGAACTTGCCAAGGGCACGAAGTGACATACTGCAGGAGGCAAGCTCGGCATCGAGCGATGCCCGGAAAACCTGCGCTTCCTCGCGGTTAATAACGGGGGTGTTGTGTTGCTTGCTAAGAGTGAAGACGCGGCTTTCGACACCATGATCTGCTGAATTAATGCAGATCTGTCGAATTACTTCTTCCAAACCACCCTGAGAATCCGGAAAGTAGGTCCGGTACACATGAAGTATGCGCACAGTTTGGTTTACCTCAGGGTTTGATTTTCTTTACGATTGCGGAGGGACGAACCAGAGGAACTGTAGCAATGCCGCATACCCTTTACAACACGGCCCAAACGCACAGGGGCGCTCTTCGAATGATGGATCAAGGCTAGTTTAATGACAAATATCGTGCCGGTTGTTTTGGCAGGTGGATCAGGTACACGGCTATGGCCGCTGTCGAGAAAGCTCTATCCCAAGCAGTTTCATACCCTGGTGGGCGAGCTCTCGTTACTCCAGGCTACCCTGACTCGATTGCAAGGAGTGACCTCTAGCGGGCCAATAGTAGTCACGGGAGACGATACGCGTTTTCTGGTTGCGGAGCAGTGCCGTGAGTGTGGTGTCGAATGGCAGAGCATTATTCTTGAGCCACAGGCACGCAACACGGCGCCAGCCATTGGACTGGCAGCTTTGGTGGCTCAGCAGAACGATCCGGATGCGATTCTTGTAGTGCTATCGTCTGATCATGTTATCCGGGATACCAATGCACTAGAGGATGCCGTATCTATCGCGGTAGACGCCGTTGGCGAGGGTGGTTTGCTGACTTTTGGTATCACGCCTGAGTTTGCCAACACACAATTTGGCTACATCGAAGTGGGTGATTCTGTGTCTGACAGTGAGCCCGAGAGCAGGGTTTGCCGAGTCGCCGCGTTTCACGAGAAACCCGACCAGGAAACTGCCGAGCGCTTTTTGGCGGGTGGACGCCACGGTTGGAATAGCGGCATGTTTGTATTTCGCGCTGACAGTTACCTCAGCGAGTTGAAGCGATTTGAGCCCGAGATTTTTTCAGCCGCCAGCGCGGCCGTAGACGAAGGACAGTCTGATCTGGACTTCTTTCGGCCCTCGGCAACCTTTGCTGATGCCCCGGACGTCTCTATTGATTATGCGGTGATGGAAAAGACCGATAAAGCGCTGGTTCTACCGGTAGATATCGGCTGGAGCGATATTGGGTCCTGGTCAGCTCTGCGCGATATCATGGACAAAGATCAGCAGGGTAATGCGATCGTAGGTGATGTCCTCACTCACGACACAAAAAACTCGATGCTGTTTTCCCAGTCCCGGCTCATAGCCGCAGTTGGCGTTGAGAATGTTGTGGCCATTGAGACACCTGACGCTGTTCTGATTTCTTCGCGCGAACGTGCGAAAGACGTTGGGGAGCTGGTGAAACGCATGCGCGCCATGGATCGTGCCGAACCGGAAACCCACACCGAAGTCTATCGCCCCTGGGGCAGTTACGAAACGATTGAGCTTGCTGAGCGTTATCAGGTGAAACGCATCAGGGTGAAGCCAGGCGCTAGTCTGTCACTGCAAATGCATCATCATCGCGCCGAACACTGGGTGGTAGTTACCGGAACCGCTATTGTCCAGCGCGATGAAGAAGAGATGATCTTGAGCGAGAACGAGAGCGTCTACATTCCGCTGGGTGCCAAGCATCGTCTCACTAACCCGGGCAAACTGCCTCTCGAGATGATCGAAGTCCAGGTCGGCAGCTATCTTGGTGAAGACGATATTGTGCGCTTTGAAGACATCTACGGCAGAACGCCCGCCAAGTAACTGTGGTCTAGCCTGCGATACGCTGACGTAATAGCGCTGGTAAATCTGCCACCGCTACCCGTTCCTGGGCCATGGTGTCACGGTCTCGCACGGTTACGGTGTCGTCTTCCTCGATGGTTTGAAAATCTACCGTGATACACAGGGGTGTACCCACCTCGTCATGACGCCGGTAAGCCTTGCCAATGTTGCCGGTGTTCTCAAATAGTACCCTTCCCAGGCCTTCTTTTTGCAGCGCATTTTTCACTGCCCGAGCCTTGTCGACGATGCCCTCGTGATTTCGCTTAAGCGGAATCACGGCCGCCTTGATAGGCGACAGATGCGCAGGCAGTGACAGAAGCGTTCGCGAGCCTTTCTCAAGTTCTTCGACCCGATAGGCTTCGTTCAGAACCGCGAGAACGCCCCGGTCCACGCCGGCTGAAGGTTCGATAACAAAAGGCACTACCCACTCTTTGGACTCAGTGTCCTGGATAGCCAGGCGTGAGTTGGCATCGTTGTTGGGTTTGACCGTCGCTGAAAGATTCAGGTCTGCTTGATTCTTGGTGTGTGAACCCAGGTCGTAGTCAGTTCTGTTTGCTATGCCCTCAAGTTCTTCGAGGCCGTGGGGGAAGTGATACATCAGATCGACGGTTGCTTTGGAGTAGTGGGCCAGATCATCGCCGGTAACGTTTAACAGTTCGATCTTGTCGCGACTCACACCCTGCTCAACCCACCAGTTGATGCGTGCCTCGACCCATTCCTTGTGCCACTGTTCGTCAGTGCCCGGGGGGACAAAGAATTCGAGCTCCATTTGCTCAAACTCGCGGACGCGGAAGATGAAGTTACGCGGTGTAATCTCGTTGCGATAGGCCTTGCCGATCTGGGCGATGCCAAAGGGTGGTCTGCGGGCGGTGGAATCGACCACGTTCTTGAAGTTGGTAAATATGGATTGCGCCGTTTCAGGTCGCAGATAGGCAAAAGAAGAACCATCGTCTACCGGACCCATGGCGGTTTTGAACATCAGATTAAACGGTCTTGGGTCTGTCAGATTTTCCGATCCGCAGTTTGGACATTTTGCTGACTCCAGGTGATCTGCCCGGAACCGACCTTTGCAATCGCGACAGTCGACCAGGGGATCGCTGAAGGTGTCTTCGTGGCCTGAGTACTGGAGGACTCGAGGATTTGTAAGGATGGCGGCATCCAGCCCCTCGACATCGTCGCGCTCGTAGACCATGGCGCGCCACCAGGCGGCCTTCAGGTTGTTCTTGAGCTCAGCACCAAGCGGACCATAGTCGTAAACGCCCTGCAATCCGCCGTAGATATCAGCGTTTTGAAAGATAAAGCCCCGACGCTTACACAGAGCGACGAGTTCATCCATGGTCTTGGCAGGCATATCTGAGAGTCCCAAAGGTTTTTGAGGGTGGGCACTATACCGAAAGAATAGGCTGTGATCTCATTCGCTCCTGACTGATCTTGGTACAAGGTAGAGGGAGAAGAATAGTGGCGTCGCAATTGTTTGATATGGCCGGCAAGAATGTACTTATTACTGGTTCGAGTAAGGGCATTGGGTTGGCTATTGCGCAAGAGATGGCTCGCGCCGGAGCTCAGGTGGTTATCTCCTCCCGGAAGGCTGAGGTCTGTGACAGGGTAGCGGCCGCTATCAATACCGAACTGGAAGGCAAACCCGGTGGGGCTGTGGCCATTCCGGCCCATATTGGTGACAAGGCGGCGCTTGAGTTGCTGGTTACCCAAACTTTGGAGCAGCTGGGGCCTATCGATGTACTGGTCTGCAACGCGGCGGTCAACCCGTTCTATGGCGCCTCTAAAGATATTCCGGACTCAGCCTTCCAGAAGGTGCTTAACATCAACATCCAGTCGAACCACTGGCTGTGCCATATGGTGCTGCCGGGAATGGTAGAGCGTGGTGACGGTGCCATTGTGGTTATCTCCTCCATTGGCGGTCTGAGAGGGAGCGTGGATTTGGGGGCTTATGCCATCTCCAAGGCAGCAGATGTTCAGTTAGTTCGCAATCTGGCTGCGGAATATGGACCGCACAACGTGCGGGTTAATGCGGTTTCTCCAGGACTGGTACGTACGGATTTCGCGCGGGCACTTTGGGAGAACCCTGAAACGCTGAAAAAGCGCACAGAGAACGACCCATTGCGACGCATTGGTGAGCCGGAGGAGATTGCGGGTATTGTTGTGTATCTGGGCTCGAGGGCCGGGAATTTCACGACGGGGCAGAATTTTGTTATCGATGGTGGTGCCACTTCGTGCTGATTGCACATGTGGCGTACACTGGAGTTTTTTCAGGGGAGTCTTCCAAATGACTGAAGCAAGCAATGTTCCCGCCTTACCCCGCTGGTGGTCGCGCGCAATTCAGATCGGTGCCGTAATCGCTATTGTTATGTTGTTGCTTGGGCCGCTGGGCACCAAGTTTGGCATCTGGCCATTCACTATTGGCTTATTGATGATGGCTGGTGCGGCAATACTGGCTGCTGTGGGCTTCATAGGCGGTTTTTGGGGCTATATGGTTGCGCGCAGCAAAGGCTATGCAGCGGACAAACCGCTGTGTGGGATTGGGGCTTTGTTGAGTGCCGTTGTGTTGGGTGTGTTTGGTTCGCAGTACCTCGCCGCAACCTCTGTGCCCAGCATTCACAACATCTCGACAGATATAAATGACCCGCCTATATTTTCTGCCGTTCCAGCGCTTCGGGGTGAGGGCACCAACCCGCTTGATTACGACGCAACCAAACTGGGACCTCTGCAGAGCGAGGCCTATCCTGATCTGAAACCGATGGAAACCACTCTCGGACGATCTGAGGCACTGGAGCGTGCAGTAAGTGTTCTTGAAGACATGGGGCTTGAAATTGTTGCCGCTGATCCGCAGGGACGGATGGTGGAGGCGACCTTCACCAGTTTTTGGTTCGGATTTAAAGACGATCTGGTGGTGCGCATTCGACCCAATGGTTCCGGCAGTCTGCTGGACGTTCGCTCTGTATCGAGAGTTGGTCAGAGTGATCTTGGCGCGAACGCCAAACGAATTAGTGAATTTCTGGGGCGCTTTGCGTCTTAGAAGTTTTTCGCCCTAGAAGTTCAGGATCTCGGGCTCCAGGGTTTCGAGATCCACAATGCCAATGGCGTTATAGCCCTTCATGTGCCCCGCACACTCGCCGGGGTTGAAAATGAGCTGGGTTTTGTTGCCATATTCCCGACGCTCGATTCTTTGCCGGTGAGTGTGTCCGTGCAGCACCAAATCTTGCTGGTCTGTGTGGACGCCTTCGAGTTCTAGCGGGTCATGCACTACCAAAATTGAACGGTTGTGCCATCTAAGCTCCAGAGGCGGATCTACGAACTCCATATTGTGGGCACTGATTGCCACACTGAGACTTGCGCGCTCTTCGTCGTTGTTGCCAAAGACACCCTGCAGTGGCGCGCTCAAGCCTGCAAGCACGTCGAGAGTTTTGGCTTGCGAAATATCCCCGGTATGGATCACCCGCTGTACATCCGCCGCGTTGAACAGTTCAACAATACGGCGAACGTTCTTCAGGTTGTTGTGGGTATCGCTGACTACACCAATACGCACGGCGCTATCACTTCTTCTTTTTCAGGACGGCGTCAGGAGGCCTTCTCAAGAACGTGAATAGCGCAGGCACTGCCCAGACCGATTACATGGGTAAGTCCAATGCGTGCCCCCTCAACCTGGCGTTTGCCCGCTTCGCCTCGCAGATGGGTAGATACCTCGTAGATGTTGGCAATGCCGGTTGCGCCCAGTGGGTGACCCTTGCTGAGTAGCCCGCCTGATACGTTCACCGGGATGCGCCCGCCGAGTTCAACGTCGCCGTCATCGATCAAGCGTCCGGCACCACCGTCTTCACAAAGCCCAAGGTTTTCGTAGTGCAGGATCTCAGCGGTGGCGAAGCAGTCATGCAACTCAACCAGATCGATATCATCTGGACCCAGACCGGCCATTTCATAGGCTTTTTTCGCCGCTATGCGGGTGCAACTGTTCACATCTGGCATCACCAGATCTCTTTCCTGCCAGGGGTCAGAGCTGAGTACTGAGGCTCGAACCTTGATCGCCCGATCCATCAGCCCAAGTTCTCGCGCCTTTGCTTCGGAGGCGATAATTGCAGCCGCTGAGCCGTCTACGTTTACCGAGCACATGAGCTTGGTATTGGGGTAGGAGATCATCTCTGCGTTCATCACGGTTTCAAGCGGTGTTTCTATCTGATACATCGCCTTTGGATTCAGTGTTGAATGGTGGTGGTTCTTCACCGATACCTTTGCAAACTGTTCAAAAGTAGTGCCGTATTTGCTGGCGTGCTCCATACCCGCTTCAGCGAACACAGCAGGCATGGTGCCAGAGCCAAACAGACCTTCCTTGGGAATACCCTTTGCGCCGCCCCCGCCGCCCAGCAGCCCCTTGCCCATCTGCTCTACACCCACTGCGATAACCAGGTCGTGCAGACCGGCTTTCACGCTTGCCCAGGCTTCGCGAAACGCGGTTGCACCTGTGGCACAGGCGTTTGCAACATTGATCACCGGGATGCCGGTTTGGCCAATTTCCTGTAACAGTCTCTGACCTACCATACCGGACGCCTGGCCGAGGTTGCCGCAGTACAGAGCCTCCATGTCTTTGATGGTTAGACCGCAATCATCCAGTGCAAGAAGCGCTGCCTCGGCGCCGATTTGTGGGACCGTTCGATCGGGAAAGCGACCGAACTTGATCATGTCTACTCCAACTACGTATGCATCCGTCATGGGTTATCTCTCTTTAATGTTTGGTATCTGATTCAGCTGGATTTGGGTTGAAAGAAGTAAGCCAGGTAAGAATTACCTTCTTTGTCCTTGCGTCCGAGTGCATCGTCGAAGACAACTTCGACAGACATACCAAACGGAATGCTGTCGGGATCGGGCTCTACGTTGATCAGATTGCCCTTGATGGTGGTGCCGTCATCCAGATCAACAATGGCAGAAACGTAAGGCACCTCGATGCCAGGAAATGAGCGATGCACAATGGAGTAGGCGTACAGGGTGCCGGTCTCGGCGAGCTTAACCGCCTGCATCTGGTCGCGCGCTGCACATTTGGAACACACCGTTCGCTCACCAAGAAACATGGCGCCGCAAGATCCGCACTTGTGACCTTCCAGGTATGGATCACCCGCTTCCGGGATTTTCAGATAGTGGATAGCAGGGAGTGGCGCTGCGCTCATTAAGGCAATCCTTAGGCTGTGGTCAGACCACTGAGGATAGCCCTATGAGCCCTGGTTATTCAAACCTTAAGCGGAACTCGGCCTAAACGGCTGCTTACTCTTTCACACCCAGTCGTTCATGCATGATGGGGCTGGTGGTGGTGTACTGAAGGTGCACCTTCTTGTCCGGTTCAATTCGAGCTTTGATGGCAAAAGCAGCCAGAGCGCCTTCGTGGAATCCGGACAGTATCAGCTTCTTTTTACCGGGATAGGTTGCGATATCGCCTACTGCATAGATACCGGGTTCGCTGGTTTCGAATTTCTCGGTATCGGTGGGGATTTGGTTCTTGGCCATTTCCATGCCCCATTCGGCAATTGGCCCGAGCTTGGGCGACAAGCCAAAGAACACCAGTAACTGATCGAGTTCAACCGGTGCAATGTTGTTATCGGAGTCCTTCACCTGAATCGCTGAAAGCTGGCCGGTGGCGGCGTCACCAGTTAACTCGGCGACATTGCCGATCTGAAAACTCATTTTCCCTGCGTCGATCAGTTCATGCATTTTGGCAACCGAGGCAGGTGCTGCACGAAACTTATCGCTTCGGTGGATTAGCTTCAGCGATTTTGCATGGGTTGCCAGTTCAATAGCCCAATCGAATGCAGAGTCGCCGCCACCCAGTACCACAAGGTCTTTGCCATAGTGCTGTTCCGGGTTTTTTACTCGATAGAACAGGGATTGATCCAAATAGGTATCCACGCCGTCAATACGCAGCGGCATTGGCTGAAAAGAGCCCACACCACCGGCAATCACTACCGCCTTGCACGTGAGTTCGGTACCCGCAGACGTTTTGACCAGGAATTCCAGATCGTTGATACGCTCTACGTGGGTAACCTGCTGGTCTAACAGATATTCAGGGCCAAAGGGGTCGATCTGGGCCCGCAGGTTTTCTACCAGTTCCTGGGCATCACACACAGGAATTGCCGGGATGTCATAAATCGGCTTGTCCGGGTAGAGCTCCGTACACTGCCCTCCTGGAGTGGGCAGGGTATCTATAAGGGTGCTCTTGAGGCCTAGTAAGCCGAGTTCGAATACCTGGAAGAGGCCGCAAGGGCCAGCGCCTACAATGACTACGTCGGTGGTTCGGGTCATGGCTCTCGCTCGCAACGCCTGAAATATGGGCGGGCCAGTTTACACAGCCGTGCCAGCGGTTCAATTTGGATAGTTTCTAACCATATAGCTGTTACGCATAGCGATAGCCGTTCCGTTTGGCACTGCTGACTCACCGATGATGGATCTGTCTCAGGATTTCAGGGTCTCGCGTAACAGTTCGTTGAGTTGTTGCGGGTTCGCCTTGCCCTGAGTTGCCTTCATGATCTGGCCTACAAAGAACCCCAGCACCTTCTCTTTGCCAGCCCGGAACTGCTCAACCTGTCCGGGGTTATCCGCGATCACCTTATCCACGAGGGCCTGCAACTCGTCACGGCCGCTTACCTGCTTAAGACCGCGCTCCTCGATGAGCGCATCAATGCGCTGCAGGGCCTGCTGTGGTGCGTCTGCTTTCTGTGGGTCATCCCAAAGAGCATCAAACAGGGTCTTGGCAATTTTTCCGGACACCGTGCCGTCGCTGATGCGCTCGAGCAGTGCAGCCAGTGTGTTTGCACACACCGGGCACTCTGCGATGTCGATTTCAGCTTTGTTTAGTCCAGCGGCAACATCACCGGTGACCCAGTTGGCTGCGATCTTGGGATCAGCACTTTGCGCCACCGTTTCGAAATAGGCAGCAACTTCGGGATCTCGAGTAAGCACCTCTGCGTCGTACTCTGAAAGCGCAAGCTGCGTTATGAATCTCGCACGTTTTGCATCAGGCAGCTCGGGCAGCGCCGCGCGCAGTTCTTCGATCAGGGTTTCGTCCAGATCAAGCGGCAACAAATCCGGATCAGGAAAATACCGATAGTCATCGGACAGTTCCTTGCCGCGCATCGCCCGGGTTTCGTCGCGCTCCGGGTCGTATTGCCGAGTTTCTCGTTCGATGTGTCCGCCGTTTTCCAGAACGTCGATCTGCCGAGCGATTTCTGATTCTATGGCGCGTTCGACAAATCGGAAGGAATTCACGTTCTTTATTTCGGTGCGCTCGCCCAGCTCAGTTTGACCGCGGGGACGAATCGAGACATTGGCATCGCAGCGCATTGACCCCTCGTTCAGATTGCCGTCGCATATTTTCAGGCTGGTGACCAGGGAGTGTAAGGTTCTAAAGTACTGGGCAGCTTCGGCAGGAGAGCGCAGTTCAGGTTCAGACACAACCTCAAGTAGCGGTGTGCCGGTCCGATTCAGATCGATTGCGGAAGCACCGGAATACAGGTCGTGTATCGATTTGCCGGCGTCTTCTTCCAGGTGGGCCCGGGTAATATTTATCTCTCGAGTTTCGCCGTTCTCCATACGAAAGCTCAGCTTTCCTGCGCCAACGATCGGGTCTTCAAACTGACTTATCTGATAACCCTTGGGCAGATCTGGATAAAAGTAGTTCTTGCGATCAAAGATCGAATGGCGGTTGATTTGCGCGCCAATTGCCAGACCGAAGGTGATCGCCATTCGGACCGCGCCTTCGTTTAATACCGGCAACACTCCGGGCATGCCGAGGTCAACCGGGTTGGCCTGACTGTTGGGCTCCGCGCCATACCTGTTGCGGCTGGTGGAAAAAATTTTGCTGGCGGTAGCTAGCTGTACATGGACTTCCACGCCGATCACCGGCTCCCATTTGCCCCAGCGCTGTAAGTCTTCGGTGTTGGCAGCTTCGCTCATGGACGCATCCTGTGCCAGTCTGTGAGTTCCTGAAACTGATGGGCAAGCTGCAGAAGTTTCACGTCTTCAAAGTGTGGTGCAATGAGCTGCATACCCATTGGCATCCCATCGATCAGCCCACAAGGTACGCTGGCTGCCGGTAAGCCAGCCAGGCTTGCGGGTACCGTGAAAATATCCTGTTGATACATCTGCACAGGGTCATCGATCAAATTACCGAGTTCGAAGGCAGGGCCAGGTGTCACCGGTGCAAGCAGCAGATCCACATCATTGAACGTTCGAAGAAAATCATCCTGAATCAAACGCCTGAGTTTCTGTGCCTTTAGGTAGTAGGCGTCAAAATAGCCCACAGAAAGCGCGTAGGTGCCGGTGAGTATCCGGCGCTGTACTTCCGCGCCCAGTCCCTCACTGCGTGATCGAGTGTAGAGGTCATGCAAATCTGTTGGATTGTCGCAGCGATGACCAAATCGAACACCGTCATAGCGAGATAGATTGGTTGAGGCTTCAGCGCCGGAGATGACGTAGTAGGCCGGGATGGCAAATTGAGTATTGGGCAGGTCAACGTCCTTGATCTCATGGCCCTGGGCTTCCAGCACCCCACGAGCGTTGTCGAGCAAGCTCGCAAGCTCGCCGGTCAGGTTTTCAAAGTACTCCCGAGGCAAACCGATTTTTAGTTTTTGCTGCGGAGATTGAATACCGTCGCGAGTCAGGGATCGCAGGTCATCGGCTGGGTCCGGGGCGCAGGTGGAGTCGCGCTCATCAAAGCCAGCCATGACACCTAACACGCGAGCTGCATCGTCGGCGCTGCGCGCGAATACGCCCCCCTGATCCAGGGAGGAAGCAAAGGCCACCATGCCAAAGCGAGACACGCGGCCGTAAGTGGGTTTGACGCCGGTGACACCACAAAATGCTGCCGGCTGACGAATGGAACCACCCGTGTCCGTGCCTGTGGCCGCCGGAACGATGCCCGCCGCCACTGCGGCGGCCGAGCCGCCTGATGATCCCCCAGGTACACGATTGGTGTCCCAGGGGTTGCGCACGGGTCCAAAAAAAGAGTTTTCGTTGCTGGACCCCATGGCAAATTCGTCCATGTTGCATTTGCCAAGCATCAGGCTGCCTGCGGCTTCCAGGCGTTCGACGATAGTTGCGTTGTAGGGCGCGACAAAATTGCTGAGCATTTTTGAGCCGCAGGTGGTGAGGACACCCTTGGTGCAGAAGATATCTTTGTGGGCCAGCGGCAGACCCAGCAGAGGCGCCTTTGCGGCTGAGCTGGTCTCCCTTGAGCGATCGATGGCGTCTGCGGCGTCACGGACGCCCTGACTGCACAGCGTCACAAAGCTGTTTAGCTCTTCAGCCTGGTCCGCCCGCTGGAGGCAGGCGTCTACGAGTTCGCGGGAGCTGAAATTACCGGCCGCAAGACCGGTGGCAAGCTCTGCGAGGCTGCCCCGGGAAAGCGCGCTTTCGACATCATCCGGCGAGTTGCCGGTAAACGTTGGTGAAGTCATGGTTACTCGGTGTCCAGAACCTGGGGAACCAGGTAGTGGCCGCCTTCCGCGGCCGGGGCCAGCGCCTGATAGGCCTCGCGGTCGATTTCAGCTGTCGCAGCGTCTGGCCTCAGGCGGGTGGTTAGGTCCAGTGGATGGGACATTGGTCGAGTGTCGCCGACGTCGGCCTCAGCAAAGGAGTCGATCATTTGAATGATCGACTGCAAGTCAGCCAGGGCCGCGTCGCGCTCAGCCGCTGAGAGTGACAACTGGGCCAGGGCGGCGAGTTTATCTAAATTTATTTCGCTCATAGGTGCAGGTTAATTCAATTGAGTGGGAGCGGCTATTAAATACCCGGTACTCAAGTTGCCCCTGGAAGTGGCCGTTGCTAGAGTGACGCCGATTTATTCACGCCCCCGCACGCGACTCAAAAACTCCATGTTCAAATACATACGCGGTCTTTTTTCCCGGGATCTCTCGATTGATCTTGGCACCGCAAATACCCTCATCTATGTGCGTGACGAAGGCATTGTTCTCAATGAGCCCTCTGTGGTGGCCATTCGCCAAACCGGTAATCAGAAAGTGGTTGCGGCCGTAGGGCTTGATGCGAAGCGGATGCTGGGCCGGACGCCCGGTAATATCACCGCCATTCGACCGCTGAAAGACGGCGTTATTGCCGACTTTCTTGTCACTGAGAAAATGCTCAAGTACTTCATTGCAAAAGTACATGAGAATGCCTTTATCAATCCCAGCCCCCGGGTGCTGGTCTGTGTACCCTGCAAATCGACCGAAGTGGAGCGCCGCGCTATCCGCGAATCCGCCCTGTCAGCAGGAGCGCGCGATGTACGTTTGATTGAAGAGCCGATGGCCGCTGCTATTGGTGCCGGTCTGCCGGTTCAGGAAGCGGTGGGCACCATGGTGGTCGATATTGGTGGGGGAACCACCGAGATTGCTGTGATCTCACTAAATGGCGTGGTGTATTCCGAGACGGTGCGTGTCGGTGGCGATCGGTTCGACGAGTCTATTGTGGCTTATGTACGACGTACGGAAGGCGCGTTGATTGGTGAGGCGACCGCTGAGCGCATCAAGCAGGAAATTGGTGCGGCCTACCCACAAAAAGACATCCGCGAAATCGACGTTAGAGGCCGCAATCTCGCAGAAGGCGTGCCGCGCAGCTTTGTCCTGACCTCAAATGAAATTCTCGAGGCGCTGCAGGAACCGCTCGCCATGATTGTTGCGGCCGTTAAAAGTGCGCTGGAGCAAACGCCACCCGAACTGGCCTCAGACATTGCCGAGACAGGCATGGTGCTCACGGGCGGTGGGGCGTTGTTGCGCGATATTGACGTTCTGCTTGCCGAAGAGACCGGCCTGCCCGTAGTTATCGCTGAAGACCCGCTCACCTGTGTTGCCCGGGGTGGTGGTAAGGCGTTGGAAATGATGGACGCAGCGGGCAACGCTGACATGCTGTCGACAGAGTAATCCCCCAGACTCCACTGGTTTATCTCACTGGTTTATCTCGCGGGTTCATAGGACTGGGCCATGCGTTAGACTTTACGGGTGAAAGCGTTATTTCTTAGACAGTCCGGTGCCGGCTACCTTTTGACATCGTTGCTTGTTGCCTCGTTGGCCTTAATGTATGTCGAATTGTCGAAGCCCTGGCTCACCGGGGTGAGAAGCTCTCTTGCCACTTTTTTAAGTCCGGTGTATTTCCTGGCCGAGTTGCCCTGGCAATCAAGTCGCTTTGTGGGTGAGACGTTCTCGACCCGCGAGCAGCTGCAGGAACGCGCAGCTCTGCTGGAGCGGCGTGTGCTTGAACTCTCCCAGGCGTCCCAGCAATACCTGACCGTGCGCGAAGAGAACGCCCGGTTGCGGGCGCTATTGGGCTCCCGGGAGCGCCTGGGGCGCGAAGTTCTGGTTGCCGAGGTCATTGGTGTGTTGCCCGGCACAGATCGCCATCAACTGGTTCTCGACAAGGGGCACGCTGATGGCATTCGTGATGACCTGGCAGTAATCGATGAGTACGGCATGGTGGGACAAATAGTGGAGACCGCACGATCCTCATCGCGGGTAATGCTGGTGAGCGATTTGTCCCATGCGTTACCTGTCCAGGTTGTTCGAAATAACTTGCGCGGCATTGTTGCGGGTACCGGCAGACTGGACGTGTTGCGTCTGGATTATGTGCCGGACAGTGCTGATATTCGGGAGGGGGATGTGCTGGTTAGCTCTGGTTTAGCCGGACGCTTCCCGGCTGGTTATCCAGTAGGCGTGGTCAGTGCGGTTACCCAGGGGCAGGGCGAAGCCTTTGCTCAGGTCGAGGTTCAACCCACTGCTCAGCTCGATCGTTCCCGTCATGTTCTGGTGCTTTTTTCTGCCGCTGAAGAACTCAATTCTGATGTTGCAGAGGCTGTGCCGTGAATCCAGCGAACGGCGGGTGGGCCATAGTTTTGTCGCTTGTTGCTGCGCTGATTCTGGCCGTGTTGCATCTCCCCGAGTGGTGGCCGCAGTGGTTAGGCTGGTTGCGTCCAAGCTGGATCGCCATGACGGTTTTTTTCTGGGTGCTGGCGGTACCCCATCGGTTTGGTCTGGTTGCCGCATGGCTTTTGGGTATTCTGGTTGATGTGCTGTATGCAGAGCCGTTGGGACTGAATGGTGCGGTGCTTGCGGTACTTACCTATATCACCTGGTCACTCTACGAGCGCCTGCGGATGTTCAGCGCGGTGCAGCAATCAATCATATTGTTTTTCTTGCTGTTGCTTGCGGAGGCAGTGCGGATGCTGGGGCTTGTATTGCTGGTTGAGCGTGATCTGCAGTTTGGCTTTGTTGTGGTTGCGTTGACCAGTGCGTTGCTCTGGCCGGTGCTGCGTTGGGCGCTGGAAAAGGTTCAGCTGGGTTGCCGAGTGATATGAACCGGTCGCGATCAGCCCTGATTTTGGCCTCGGCATCGCCCCGTCGTACGCAGCTGCTTTCGGAGCTGGGTTTTGTGCATGAGGTCAGACCTGCAAACATTGATGAAACGCCTCTGCCAGGCGAACGACCGCTTGCCTATGTGCGCAGAATGGCGGCGGCAAAGGCACGCGCTGGTGTCATGGCGCTCGACTCTGCCGGTCAGGCAGTGTTGGCGGCAGATACTATCGTGCTCGTTGATGAGCAGATTCTTGGTAAGCCTCGCGACGAAGCGGACGCTATGCGGATGCTTGGTCTGTTGAGTGGCCGTACCCATCAGGTAGCAACCGCTGTATGTTTGCGCGAAGGTGTCCGACAATCTGCAGCCTGCGTTGTCGTTGACGTCCAGTTTCGGTCAGTAAGCCTTCAGGAGGCCCGTGCATACTGGGCGACAGGTGAACCTTCAGACAAAGCGGGTGGTTATGGCATCCAGGGCGCCGCAGCGCAATTTGTTAATAAAATTGACGGAAGCTATACGGGGGTGATTGGGCTGCCCCAGACGGAAACCCTCGCCTTGTTGGCTAGTCTTGGACATATGGCAGATCCTGGGGGCGAATTGTCGTAGCCCCGGGCACTGTCGAACAGAGCCGGGTGTTACAGTGAGGGTGGCTATCGGGCCGACGTTCAGACAGTTCGTAACTAAGAAAACTATGCAGCAACCACCTCGTACAGATGAACTGTCGACGACTGGCCAGGAGCTCCCGGAGGCTTCTTGTGATCTTGGTCGCCCAGATGCTGTGGAAGAGGCTACCGCTGTGGCTGTGACGCGACCTGACGAGCAGTTGCTGATCTCTGCGACCCCCTTTGAGGTGCGTCTTGCCATTATGGCTCAGGGACAGCTGCAAGAGCTTCATATTACGCCAACCGGAAGTGATTCCCATGTTGGCACCGTGGCATTGGGCAAAGTTCTGCGGGTGCTACCCGGCATGCAGGCTGCGTTTGTGGAGTTGGGGCTTGCACGGCCTGGTTTCCTGCACGCCCGAGATATTGAGCGACCGCTGGTGGCCAACGATGGTGCCATGGTTGATGCGCGAGATATTCGCAAGTTGGTTCATGAAGGGCAGGTATTGCCGGTTCAGGTGCTAAAGGATCCCATTTCCAACAAAGGGGCACGGCTAACGACTAATCTGGCGCTGCCCTCGAGATTTTTGGTGCTTACACCAGATAGTCCGCATATCGGAGTCTCTCAGCGAATAACCGATGATTCAGAAAGAGATCGTTTACGAGAAGTAGCTGGCGACTGTGCTCGGCAAGTGGGTCTGCCGGTGGATCATGGTTTAATCGTGCGAACGGCGGCCATTGGCGCCACTGCCGTTGAATTCATGGACGACTTGCAGATCTTGCTGGCGCTCTGGCGGCAATTGGAGGCAGTTCGACCCGCGGCAAAAACCGGAGATGCGCTGTTTGTTGATCTACCCAACCACATCAGGGTTTTAAGAGATCTTGTGGGCCCACAAACACGCTTGATCTGCATCGATGATGCGCATACCTACGAATCGGTGGTGCAGTTTTCGCAGACCACGATGCCGGATTATCAGTACCCGATTAAACGCGCAAAAGAAGGCCAACCTCTTTTTGAGCGTCGTGGTGTCGAGGCGCAAATTCGAGCCGCCTTGAAACCGAGGGTGAGTCTGCCCTCCGGGGGTTATCTGGTTGTCGAACAGACCGAAGCTATGGTGACGATTGACGTGAACACGGGCGGTTTTACCGGGTCGCACTCTCTTGAGGAGACGGTTTATATAACCAATTTGGAAGCAGCACGTGAATTACCTCGACAGTTTCGACTACGCAATCTCGGCGGGCTGATCGTGATTGATTTCATTGATATGGAGTCTGAACAAAATCAGGATGCGGTGTTCAACGCGTTGCGCGACGGTTGTAAGACGGACTCGGCGCGAGTGCGGTTATCGCGCATGTCCGAGTTTGGCCTGGTTGAACTGTCTCGCAAACGTACTCGTGAGAGTTTAACTCGCCAGCTTTGCGAGCCTTGCCCGGATTGTCAGGGTCTTGGAGTAACGCTGCGACCTCAGGTGGTTGCCTTTGAAATAATGCGTGCCCTTCACAGGCTTCGCGACCGAACAGACTCTCTACCAGTGCAGGAATACCTTATTGTCGCAACGGACCAGGTCATAGATCGATTGCTTGGTGAGGATGCTGAACATCTTTCGAGTATTACCCAGGATCTACCGGCGCCGGTTCGACTGCAGCGCGATGCAAACGCAGCGGTAGATCACTGGGAATTGATCGAACGTCCGGCGCAAGCTCGATGATGGTGTAGGCAATGAGCTCTGTGATCGATAAATCATCAGAACAGCAAGGGCCTGTTGCGTCGGCCCCGGGGGAACTGCAGCTGCAGGCCCGGGATGCGACTGTCGCTCCCTATTTGGTGCGCCCGGTATTTTTCATCCTGACCGTCTTGCTGGTTTTGGCGGCACTGACCCAAGCGGGGGGGCGTATTTTATTTGCCAACCTCGATCGCCTGGAACCGCGTATTAATGAATTGCTGGCGCCCCAGGGTATCAAACTAAGCGAAATCTCTGGTCATTGGCGCTTCTTCAATCCCCTGCTGAAGGTAGCGTCAGGTTCGGCTCCTGGCGCAAGCTTTGGTCCCTCCTGGGCGGAGATTGATACTCTTGAAAGTCTTGCGCGCAACCGGGTAATTCTGCGTAACGCGGCAGTGTCAGATGTAAGACTAACCCTGAGTCAGGATGAAGCGGGCGAATGGAGTTTGGAAGGTCGGCGGCCCACAGAACTGGCATTCGATTGGCAAAGTCTGCTCTGGCACAGCGACCAACTTGATCTGCGAGCGCTTGTCAGGCTTCGGGGACATGAGTTGCCAGCGAGCGAAATGGTGGTGAATGCAGGTATTACCAATTTGGGTGGTCGCCATCGCGGGGATATCCGGATCGCCAATGTTGCGGGGAGTCCTTTGGCTGGGAGTGCCCATGATGCCGCTCACAAAGACAACTGTGATACAACGCTGACCAACCGGCTCGCTGATGCCAGCTCGCTTGAGAGTACAGCCTGTGATTTTCGGGCCCAGTACAATGTCGAAGAATCCGCCCTGTGGTTTAGGCCTCGCAGCGGTGGTGGCTTGATCCAGGCCAGTGGCTTCCATCTACGCGACAGCGCGGCAGCCCTTGTTGGGGTCGAAGATTTGAAGCTTGGTACGTTGGATGCGCGTATGCGCTTGCACAACGAGCGTTTCAACGGGCCGCTGCGCATTCTTGATTCTCATGTCCAGTTGCGTGGAGGCAAACCGGTCAACCTTAGTTTGCTGGCCCAGGGCTGGTCTGAAGATGATGGCAGTGCGGCGCGATTTTCGATTCAAGCCATGCAGCTCGGTAACTCTGAGAGTGAACTTGAAGTCAACGATTCGCTGGTCAACTGGTCCCAGCAATCGGGGTTAATGTTGAGAGTTCCCGATGTTCGAGTGGATGACATTACCGCGATTGTCGGGCACATGTTGTCGCCTGAGATACCAACAGCTTTGTGGATCAAGCGCCTTGGCATGACCGGGCGCTTTACTCGTTTGTTGGCGAGCTGGTCGAGCGAGGCAGGGCTCGGGTTTGGAGGAGATTTTGATTCAGTAGCGATGCGCAACTTTCGTGGTGTTCCCAAAGTAGATCATCTTGCTGGTAGCTTTACCGGTGGGCCGGGTTACCTGCAATTGCGAATGCTTGATTCGACAGCCACGGTTGGCTTTCCCCAACTTTATCGGGACGAGCAATTCTACAATTCCTTGAGTGGCGAAATACTCCTGTACTTTGGCCAGGATTACTTTGGCATGGAAGGCAGCAATCTGCGTTTCAAGGACTCGGTCGCGACAACCAGCGGCAGCTTTTCTTTGGTTTCAACCAAGCCGCTGACCAATAATCACATAACGCTGGCCCTTGAATCGGATGCGGGAGAGTTTGCCGATCTTTCCCCTTATGTACCCTATAAGTTGCCGCAGAATATTCTGGACTGGCTGGCAGAAAGCGGTCTTGAGGCGAAGCTTGAAGCCCCTCGATTTGTGATGCACGGGCCGCTGCGCGAAGAAGAAAGCCAGATGGGACGCAGCTACCTGATTGATGCGGAGATGCACCAGGGAGCGATGGTTTTCAACCCCGAGTGGCCTCGCATTACCAATGCTGAGGGCCGGGTTAGAGTCGCTCACTCCAGCATCAGCGCAGACCTTGCCAAGGCCACACTTGCGGGTATGGCTTTAGAAAATATGCAAATTCGATTGCCCTCCGGCACGGCGAGCGTGCAGGCGACAGGTACCGCCGTGTTTGACGCCAGTGCCGGTCTCGAATTCATACGCTCCACGCCGTTGAAATCGTCCATGGATTTTGTGGCTGATGATTGGTGGGCTGAAGGACAAATGCGTTTAGCCATTGATCTTGACCTGCCTCTGGAAACCGAGACTTCTGGAGAGCTTGATCCCAGAGTGAGCGTAGAAATTAGCGGCCAGTTGCAAGACACGACGTTTGGATTGCCCGAAGCCGGTCTTACATTCACCGGACTGCGGGGGCCGCTGCGCTACACCTATCCTTACGAACTGACGGGTAAGAACATTGCCGGCAACCTGTTCAACCGGTCGATGACTCTGGATATGGACACGCAAACTATTGGTGATGCGCCCCCTGGTAAGCCCGCGCGCTTCGCCCCGCGTCGAATCGATTTCTCGATGCAAGGCGCCATGCACTCGGATGACATGTGGCCGCTACTTAGTATGGAGCCTTCGAAAATTGTTGATGGAGTTTTCGATTTTGATGCGGTGTATTCAACGGAAACAAATAGTGATTCTGCCCCGACGCTGTCAGCGAAAACCAATCTGGCTGGAACAACCGTAACCTTGCCCGCGCCGCTTGGAAAGGCGGCGGCTGAGCTTTCGCCAACGGAAATTAGCGTCGAGTTCGGCAACACTCAGACCAGAGCCAATTTGTCTTATCAGGGTATGTTAAGTGCAGAGCTAGGAATCGAAGCCGGGGGTATTGTTGGTGGGCATCTGCGACTTGTGGATGCAACCACTGGTTCTGATTCTTCTGGACAATTGATAACAACTCAGGAACCGGCGCGCTTCGCGCAGTGGAACAATTCCCGAGGGGCAGTGTTGATCGACGGAGCCCTTAGCTCAGCGGATGTTGCCGAATGGGCCGCCGGGTCGGAAGAAGGTGTAGACCTGCCTCCCTATCGGATTGTTGACCTCAAGATTAGACGCGCTCTGTTGGGCGATTTTGAGATTCCCTCCGTTGTTGTTTCCGGGGAAAGCGATGAATCCTTGCTGTCCCTTAGATTTGAATCAGAGACCGCTGCGGGTGAGCTGGTTGCGCCCGAAGAGGGCATGACTGAACTGAATCTTGCACGATTTATTTACACAGATCAGGATTCTGGCAGTGCGACGGATGCTCTCAATGACCTCGATGAGGATGAGATCATGGCCAGCCTGTTTGCGGAGTCGGGTGAGCCGAAAGATTCTCTTATCGAACCTGACCCGCTGACACCTGAGATGATGGCGTCTTTGCAAGACATGGACGTACAGATAGAGAGCCTGGTGATCGATGGCGAAGACTATGGCAACTGGTCTTTTGAAATTCGCACCACTCCAGCGGGTGTCGCCTTCTCATCACTCGAAGCGTCGCTTAAAGGCATCACGGTGGTTTCTGAAGAGGGTGCTCAGTGGGACAGAATAGAAAATCGTACATCGATAAGCACCAAGTTAACCGCCGAAGATATGGGAGATGTCTTGGAACAGTGGGGCTATGCACGCTCAATAGAAACTGAATCGATGCTGACCTACGCGTCTGTCTCCTGGCCTGGGTCGCCGTTGAATTTTGAGCTATTGCAGTTGCAAGGAGATATCGCTGCCGGTATCAAAACCGGTCGGTTCCTGGATGTGACCAGTGGTAACAACGCGTTGCGGATCTTCAGCTTGCTGAATTTCACCGCCATTGCAAAACGCATGAGTTTGAATTTCAAAGATGTTTTTGGGCGTGGCGTCAGCTTTGAAAAAGTGGAAGCTACTACTCGATTAGACGAGGGCCTGATTCGCTTTACCAAGCCAATGCGAGTTGAAGGTACTGGCGGCGATTTCAAGGTTAACGGCAGTATTGACCTTAACGCCGGAGTGCTGGACAACGAAATGGTGGTGACGCTGCCGGTAAACAAGAGTTTGCCCTGGCTAGGTGCCTATCTGGCCCTGGCGAACCCGGTAGTAGGTATTGGGGTTCTTGTAGGGGAGCGCATACTGCGCAAGCCGATCAAAGAGCTTTCCAGTGCCAAATACAGGGTGACTGGCCCAGCGGATGACCCGCAACTGGAATTGGTCAGTGTATTTGATCGATCCATGGACGATGGCGATTCTGATGGCAATGAGATCGAAGTTCCAGATGATCTACCGCCTCTGGAAGAACTGATCGAGGAAGCGCCGGAGACGTTGCAAACCCTGGATTCAGATTCTGAATCGGAAGTTGATGGTTCCATCACGCCGTCTGCGGCAGAATCGGCAACGGTGGGGGACTTCACTCACAACACAAGCACGCAACAAGACGCAGACCAATACAATAAGGAGAGTGTCCCAGATGGGAGCATCGCAACTAGCCCTGGCACATGAGCAGCTGATTGCCGGCAGTGGATTAACAGACGCTGACCTCGGGACTGCTATGGATGAGCTAATGGCTCACTCCCTGGATTTGGGCGAGTTGTATTTTCAGCACACCAAATCTGAAAGTTGGGCGCTGGATGACGGTAAGGTGAAAGACGGTGCTTTTTCCGTTGATCGAGGCGTCGGTGTGCGGGCAGTAAGTGGCGAGAAAACAGGCTTTGCTTATGCAGACAGCATTGAGTTGCCGGCGCTGTTGCAGGCCGCCAGAGCGGCGCGAGGCATCGCTGCTGCGGGACAAAACGGCCATGTAAGAGCGCCAAGTTCGGTGTCGGCGCAGGACCGATTTGTTGCCATCGACCCGATCGGCGGACTCGACGAGGCCGCCAAAGTAGATCTGTTGCGGCGGGTTGAAGCCGTTGCCCGCGGGACTGATCCGCGAGTTATAGAAGTGAATGTGCGTCTGTCGTGTAATGCCGACAGCTCCCTGGTTCTGTCTAGTGATGGCGTTCTGGCGGGGGATATTCGACCCTTGATACGGCTCGACGTCTCGGTGATCGTAGAAGACAAGGGCCGCAGAGAACGCGGTTCTTCTGGTGGCGGGGGCAGGCACCCGCTGGACTTCCTGTTGGAAGATGACCGGTGTTTTGGCTATGCACGGGAAGCCGTGCGTATGGCATTGGTTAATCTTGAAGCCATAGATGCGCCCGCCGGTCCCATGCCGGTAGTACTGGGGCCGGGCTGGCCGGCCGTATTGCTGCACGAAGCCGTGGGGCACGGATTGGAAGGCGACTTTAATCGCAAGGGCACATCGGCCTATGCTAATCGCGTTGGGGAGCAGGTTGCGTCCAAGCTCTGCACCGTGGTTGATGACGGTACCCTTGCTGATCGCCGAGGGTCGTTGACGACAGACGATGAAGGCACGCCGACGCAGCGCACCACCCTGATCGAGAACGGTATCTTGAAGGGCTACCTGCAAGACAAAATGAATGCCGGGCTGATGAATACAACCAGTACCGGCAATGCCCGTCGTCAGTCCTATGCTCACCTGCCGATGCCACGCATGACCAATACCTTCATGCTTGGCGGTCCTCACGATCCTGGTGAAATTCTTGAAAGCGTGAAGACAGGAATCTATGCCGTGAATTTTGGTGGTGGTCAGGTAGATATCACTTCCGGCCGTTTTGTGTTCTCGTCAACCGAGGCCTACTTGATCGAAAACGGCAAGGCGACGGTGCCCGTACGCGGTGCGACCTTGATTGGTAACGGCCCAGATGTGATGAACCGGGTGTCTATGGTTGGCAACGATCTGGCGCTCGATGCGGGCGTTGGTGTCTGCGGTAAGGACGGCCAGAGTGTACCGGTGGGCGTTGGTCAGCCGACCCTGCTAATAGACGAGGTAACAGTAGGCGGAACCCAGGCCTAGAAGATGCTGGCTAGCTTTCGGTATAGCGCTCTGGTGGCTTTTTTCCTCTGGGCTTCGTCTTTTGCACTGCGCACTCTGCGAATCAGGACGCGCAATTCCTGGGCTGAAGACTGTCGTTGTTCCGTCAGGAATTCGGTTAGCGCAGAATCTTCTGCGATTAGCCGCTCGCGCCAGTTCTCAAGTTCTTGGTGCACTCGTTTCGCGTTGGCATCATGTTGAGTCGCGGCGACATACCTTTCCTCAATGGCTTTGGCTTCCTCCGGATCCTCCCGCAGCAAACCGCCGATGTAGCCTCGCTGGCGGCGTTTGGCGCTGTTACTGGTGATGCCCTGGTAGTGGGTAATGGCCTTGTATAGCTTTTCACTGATATCCAGTTCGCCAAGCGCTCGCGGACTCAGCTCGGCGAGCTTCATGCCCAGCGCCTTCAGGGCATCTGATTCGCGTTTTTTTGCTGACCGGCTGACCAGCTGTTCTTCCGGCCCCCCAGAGTCAGCTCCAGAATCAGCCTCAGCGCCTGGCGGTTGGGCAAATTCTGGGTCATTTTTTTTGTATTTTGATCGGGCCATTCCCGAATTGTATAGGACTGCACCCCATGGTTCGTCGCTCTGATTCTTCAAACACCGCTGTTTCTTCTGGCAATACAGACTACGACAAGGCTGCTGCAGAAGCGCATCTTGCCGGGTTGGTCGAACGTATTGTGGCGGAGGCGCAAAAACAGGGGGCGGATAGCGTCGAGGCGTCTGCCAGCTCTGACCGTGGGTTGGGGGTTAATGTCCGCCAGGGTGATATTGAAACGGTTGAATACACCCAGGAGCGGGGTTTTGGCGTGACGGTCTATCGGCACACCAGCGACGGTATCTGCAAGGGCAGTGCGAGCACCGCGGACGATCGGGACGAGGCTATTGTCGAAACGGTCCGTGCTGCCTGCAATATTGCAAAGTATACTCAGCCAGATCCCTGTAGCGGATTGGCTGATGCCGGTCTGATGGCGCAAGACTTCCCTGATCTCGACCTGCTTCACCCATGGATTCCGGAAGTCTCTGATGCACAAACCATGGCGCTGGCTTGCGAGGCTGCAGCCTTGGAGCACGACCCACGCATCAAGCTCTCTGAAGGGGCAAGTGTTAATGCCTTTGTCGGTTCACGTGCCTATGGCAATTCGCATGGATTTACCGCGGCGTCGAGCGGCTCCAGGCAATCCATGAGTGCCATGGTGATCGGCCAGGACAACGACGGTATGCAGCGCGATTATTGGTACACCGTGGCACGCAATGCCAATGACCTTGATGATGCCGCCGAGGTTGGGCGCACCGCGGCAGAGCGGACGGTGGCGCGACTGGGTAGCCGACCTATTGCTACCGGTCGTTATCCCGTAGTGCTCGCACCTAATCTGACTGCCGGGTTAATTGGAAATCTGATGTCGGCGATCAGTGGCGGAGCGCAATATCGTAAGTCCTCGTTCCTTCTGGATAGCATTGGGAAAACGGTTGCCAGTGGGCACATTCGATTGCATGAAGATCCTTTCTTGCCGCGAGCAATGGGCAGCGCAAGCTTTGATGGTGATGGCGTCGCAACCCGCCGGCAATCTTTTATTGCGGAAGGGGTGGTGCAGAACTATGTGATGGGGACCTACTCTGCCCGGCGCCTCGGTCTTGCCACCACAGCGAACTCCGGGGGTGTCCATAACCTGCATGTTGAAGGACGTACGCTGGCTTATGGTGATTTGCTTAAGGAAATGGGCACCGGTTTACTGATTACCGAGCTGATGGGCCAGGGCGTGAATCTGCTTACCGGGGATTATTCGCGCGGCGCTGCGGGTTTTTGGGTAGAAAATGGTGAAATCGTGCATGCCGTTGAGGAAGTCACGATCGCAAGTACGCTGCAAGAGATGTTAACCCAGGTGGTGGCATTTGGAGACGATATAGACACGCGAGGTAATACCCGGTGTGGCAGCGTCTTGATCGAGCAGATGACGGTTGCGGCAGGCTAACCGTATACCAGTGTCGCTAAACCCAGAAACAAGAAGAATCCAGCCACATCAGTAATTGTTGTCAGAATGACGCCACCAGCGATAGCAGGATCGATATTTACGCGTTCGAGTATTCCTGGCAGTAGTGCGCCTGCCAGCGCTGCGATAAGCATGTTGGCGATTACGGCGGTGGCGATAACCAGTCCAAGTCTCAGGTCTTGAAAGGCTATGGCGGCAGCTATCGCCACTACGGTTGCCCATAGCAGGCCGTTAAGCAGGGCCACCAGTAATTCTCTGTTTAGCAGCCACATCAAATTGGCTCGACCTATCTGTTCAAGAGCGAGCCCTCTAATCACGAGCGTAAGTGTTTGAGTACCTGCGATGCCGCCCATGCTTGCCACTATCGGCATGAGTACGGCGAGTGCCACGACCTTTGCGATGGTCTCTTCGAATAGATTGATCACTGCTGCTGCCATAAACGCAGTGATGAGATTGATACCCAACCAGACCGCCCGTCGTTGGCTGGAGCGCCAGATGGGCGCAAAGGTGTCTTCGTCAGTGTCGAGGCCTGCCCGCGCCAGGACTGCCTCGTCAGCATCTTCGATGATCACGTCCACAACATCATCAACCGTGATCCGGCCCAGCAATCGGCCTTCGTCATCGATTACGGGGGCAGAGACCAGGTCGTTCTCTGCGAACGATTTGGCGACATCTGTATCCTCGGCGTCGACATGAATCGGCTCCAGTTCAGTGTCCATGACTTCCCTAACGGTAACCGTTGGGTCAGAAGTCAGTAGCTTGGTCAGGGGTAAAACACCAACCAGCTGGTCGCGGCTGTTGACCACAATCAGAGAGTCAGTGGTCTGCGGCAGGTCATGCAGACGCCTGAGATAGCGCAGGACCAGCTCTAGAGAATGGCGCGGACGGACCGTAATAGTATCGGTGTTCATCAAACCGCCGGCGCTGTCTTCCGGATAGGACAGTACGGCTTCAAACCGATCACGGTCGGCGCTGTCCATGGCGCTCAATAATTGCTGGCTGATTGCTTCGGGCAGTTGCTGAAGCAGGTCTGCAAAATCGTCGGTATCCAGTTCATCAGCGGCGTGAAGCAGCTGTTCTGTGTCCATGGAATTTAGAAAGTCGCCGCGTACATCCTCATGCAGGTGCTGCAAAATCTGGTTAGCGATTTCCTCGTCCAGCAGCTCCCAGGCCAGACGACGCGGTTTTGGGGGCATAGACTCGAGAAGGTTCGCAAGCTCTGGGGCTCGCATTGATCGCAATAGCAACTTTGTGTCATCGATCGACCCTTCATCAAGCGCGTGGATGACAACGCTGAGTTGATCCTGGAACTGCATCTGTCTACACCGTTTCTAGAGCACTACGCCGATCAGGCGAACACCTAATGTGTTGCTCTGCGTTAATGTATCGCAATTCTACGCTTAGCTAGCTGCCCTCGCCGAACTTATCTGCAATGAGTTCGTCGATCGCATCAAGCGCGGCTCCGGCGTCGTCGCCCTCGGCGCGCAGTCGGATCTGGGTGCCTTTGCTTGCTGCCAGTAACATGACTCCCATAATAGATTTGCCATCAACCCAATCAGGCTCAAGGTTTGAATCCTGTGCCCCAGAGGTTTGCTTAGCGGCGATGCTCAGCGAAATATTTGCGTCAAAGGTTTGTGCCCGTTCAACAAACTTTGCTGCTGCCCGTGCGTGGAGCCCTAAAGCGTTGACAATGACCAGATCGCGAGTGGGCATGTTGCAGGCCGCCTCAGGTCTCACCGTGCTCGCCTGCTGCTGCAGGTGCGCGTGGCGTGGAGTTACCCCCCGATTGTGCTTTATCGGATGTGTCCCCATGGGAATGGGTGCTGTTAGAGGTAGCGTAAAGCTGTGGCTGTTCGCGATGGCGCACCAGAACATTAGGGATTTGCCTGGCGAAAAAGGTGCCAAGTCGTTCGGCCATGTAAACGGAACGATGTTGGCCGCCAGTGCAGCCGATAGCAATGGTCAGGTAAACGCGGTTTGACTCTTCAAAACGAGGCAGCCAGTTACCAACAAACTTCTGGATATCCTCGAACATTGCTCCCACTTCTTTTTTTAACGACAGATAATCACGCACCGGGTCATCCATGCCGTTAAGGGGCCGCAGTTCCTCAACCCAGTGTGGGTTGGGAAGGCAGCGAATATCGAATACAAAGTCTGCATCAACAGGTACGCCGTACTTAAAGCCAAAGCTTCTGAACAGCAGAGCGAGTCCTGTGGTTTGTTTTTCGACAATCCGCGTCTTTATTAGCTCGCGCAAAGACTGGCTGTCCATCTGTGTAGTGTCGATGATCAGGTCAGCCATATCAGACACGCCTTCAAGCATCTCGCGCTCGATTTCGATGGCTTGTCGAAGATCAGTAGAGACATTGGTAAGGGGATGTCTTCGGCGAGTTTCGCTAAAGCGCTTTACCAGGGTTGTGTTGCTGGCATCAAGGAACAGTACCTGGCAGTCGAGATCCATACGATCCAGCGACAAGAGAATCTCAGGGAAGCGTTCGAGGTCGGTTGCGCGGGCATCTATGCAGACTGCGAGGTGCGCAGTAGGGAGGATGGTGTTGCGCATCGCGTTATGAACCAGAGACTGCAACAGTCCTACCGGGAAGTTATCTATGCAGTTATAGCCCTCATCCTCCAGCGCATTCAGTGCCGTACTTTTGCCAGAGCCTGAATGTCCGCTGATGATGATGAGTTTCATGAGTTTTATCTTGTAATTGTGGCTATCTGCGCTACGTGTCGGTTACTTTGTTGGGGATCCCGACCATCGTCTCAAACAAGGTTGAGTGATCTCGGGCTTCTCGCAAGGCAACACGGTTTGTCTCTTCGATCAATATCGAGGCGAGTTGGGACAGAATTTTCAAGTGTTCGTCGTTGGCGCTTTCCGGTACCACCAGGATGAACAGAATGTCGACGCAGCCCTTGAAGGGGCCATCGTCGGGTGCGTTGTAGTCCACCGGTTCTGCCAGAGTCAGTAACACCCCCACGGGGGCGTCGCATTGCGCCAGACGGCAATGCGGGATCGCAACACCGTCGCCAAGCGCGGTAGAGCCAAGGCGCTCACGAGCAAGCAAGGCATCGAGCACTGATCTGGCGTTTAGATCGTTGCTGCCGGCCAATATTTCGCTGCCGTGCTCCAGGGCGCGTTTGCGGGAACTGGCTGAGACCTGCGCTCTTGTCCGATCGATACTCAGCAGTTGCCGCAACAGCGGAAGTTCCTTTGCCAGAGCCTCCTCGGAAGAGGAGTTCAGGTTGTTCACGGTCTCTTTCCCGGATTTTGGGGAGGAGACCATTGATCTCGGTTGTGACATTCGCTGTACTGCTTGTGAGCCCGTTTGGACGCGGATTATTCCTCTGGTAGCGGTTGATGTCGATCCATTGGTTTAAAACTGGCCTGTTTTTCTTTGTGCTTCACCACCTGGCGGTCCAGTTTGTGGGCCAGAGAGTCGATGGCGGCGTAGAGATTTTCTGAATCGGCGTCAGCAAAAATCTCAGCGCCGGTCGTGTGCAGAGTGGCTTCTGCTTTTTGAACGAGTTTGTCGACAGACAAAACGACGTGGACGTTGGTGATGTGATCGTCGTGGCGCTCGACTCGATTGAGCTTTTCCGTAACGTAATTACGCAGTGAGCTCGTGACGTCGATATGATGGCCAGTGATGTTTAGCTGCATAGATGCTCCTTAACGGGTTTATCGGGACGGGTTTATCGGGACGGGTTGTAGCAGCGCGCGTTGAGCTGCCGACAAAGACTGAGCTTGGGCCACCTAACAACCACTTTCGATCAATCTGATGAAGATCTGCTGTGGCCGG
>CAZWMD010000012.1:39616-78417 GCA_964634815.1 uncultured Pseudomonadales bacterium
TTGGGCCACCTAACAACCACTTTCGATCAATCTGATGAAGATCTGCTGTGGCCGGTGAGATGCGCACTTCTATACGAGCCTCTTGCGCTCGTTGGAGGGGGGAATTGCCAGAGATTCTCGATATTTGGCCACTGTGCGCCGCGCTACCTTGATGTTCTGATCGTTGAGTATTGCTGCGATCTTGCTATCACTCAATGGTTTTTTCGGATTTTCATCCGCAGTGAGCTTTTTGATCAACGCACGAATTGCCGTGCTTGACACTTCGCCGCCGCTGCCGGTACTCACATGGCTAGAGAAAAAGTACTTTAGTTCAAAAATCCCGCGCGGCGTATGCATGTATTTGTTAGTAGTAACTCGCGAGATTGTAGATTCATGCATTTCCACCGCCTCGGCGATGTCGTGCAGCACGAGTGGCTTCATCGCTTCTTCGCCGTAGTCCAGGAAGGCTCTTTGATGTTCTACGATCTGGGTTGCGACCTTAAGCAGCGTATCGTTCCTGCTCAGCAAGCTTTTCAGGAACCACCTGGCCTCTTGCAGGTTGTCGCGCAGATATTGATTATCTGAGCTTGAATCTGCTCGTTTTATCATCCCGGCGTAGGTCTGGTTGATGCGTACTTTGGGGATGGACTCGCCGTTAAGCGTCACCTGCCAAACACCGGCAACCTTGCGAACCTGCACGTCGGGCACCACGTAGGCCGCCGCACCACCGCCAATGCTACTGCCTGGTCTTGGGTTTAGCGATTGGATCAAACTAACGACCTGGGAAAGCTCAGCATCTCCCAGGCGGGTTTTGCGACGCAGGTTTGCGAAATCCTTGGCACCCAGGATGTCGAGATGCTCAGTAACAAGGGCCAATGCTTCTTTACGCCATGCCAGGTTTTCTGGAAGCGCGCGTAACTGGATCGCAAGACAGTCTGCCAGGTCTCGGGCTGCAACGCCCAGAGGATCAAAATGCTGAAGGCGGTGAAGCACCGCCTCGACTTCGTCGAGCTCAATATCGAGCAAGGGGTCAAAGCCGGAACAGATATCTTCCAGGCTCATCATCAGAAGCCCATCCGGATGTATCGCGTCGATGATTGCCAACGCGATGACCTGATCGCGATCGGACATGGGAGTCAGGTTTAGCTGCCACAGCAGGTGGTCTGTTAGCGTGGTGTCGGCACTGTTGCGTGCCTCAAAATCGATTGTGGATTCTCCGGCACCAGGTGAGGTGTTGGCAGCGGGCAGATCATCCCAGGTGCTGTCTACCGGGATATCATCGGGGATATCCCCGTCGTAGTCGGTCACACCGGCGATGTCTTCGAATTCGTTCAGTTCGCCGGTCATTTCTGCACTCGGTGCGTCTTCAAGGCCGGTGAGATCCAGGCTGTCAGTCAATTCTTCGGCCAGTGTGGTTTCGGCATCCGCGTCAACCGGGCTTTCTTCGAATTCTTCCTCAAGCTCGAGCAGTGGGTTGCTTTCCAGCGTTTGCTGAATTTCCTGTTGCAGTTCCATGGTCGACAGCTGCAGCAGGCGGATTGCCTGTTGGAGCTGGGGTGTCATGGTCAATGACTGACCAATTTTTAACTGCAAAGACTGCTTCATGTCGAAGTCAGTTTAGCTTCAGTAGTGGGTTAAAGCTCGAATTGATCGCCCAGATAGACATTGCGTACGGTCTCATTCTGGAGGATTGTCTTGGCATCTCCCGCTTCGATAATCTGCCCTTGCACCACGATGTAGGCCCTGTCACAGATATCGAGGGTATCGCGCACATTGTGATCGGTTATCAGAACGCCAATTCCGCGACCGGAGAGATCGCGTATTTGTGACTTAATATCGGCCACAGATATCGGATCGACGCCCGCAAAAGGTTCATCCAGCAACATGAAGCCCGGATCCGAGGCGAGTGCCCGAGCGATTTCCAGGCGCCGACGCTCACCGCCGGACAGGCGTTCACCGCGCTGTGTGCGAATTGGGGTCAAGCCAAATTCGTCAAGCAACTGGTCTTCGCGTTCTCGCTTCTGCGCACCAGACAGGTGCTTTTGCAGCTCCAAAATAGCCCGCAGGTTTTGTTCTACCGTGAGTCTGCGGAACACGCTGGCTTCCTGGGGCAGGTAGCCGATACCCGCCCTGGCGCGACCGTGCATGGGCAGTTCGGTGAGATCCCGATCATCCAGAGTGATGGTCCCGGCGTCAGCCCGAATCAGGCCGACAATCATGTAGAACGAGGTTGTTTTGCCCGCGCCGTTGGGGCCCAGCAGACCAATGATTTCACCGCTACCGACGGCCAGGCTCAGATCTGCCACAGCCTGATGCTGGCCATAGCTCTTTTGCAGGTTATTGGCCTTCAGGATCTGGCGTTCCTGAACGTCTTTCAGATTATTGTTGGACAATATCGGAGGATCTCTTCGGTTGCAGGGTCATTTTAATGCGTTCCGGCTCCGTACTCGCGGCATCAACTCGACCGGCACGGATGTCGTATTCAATGAGTTCACCGCGAAAGTCATTCCCCTCCTGGGTGAGATGGGCATCGCCCTCAAGGTCTACCTTCTCGTCGCGGGTGTGATAGACGATCTTGCGCGCATCTGCCTGCATGTTTTCCTGATCGGATTTGAGTTTTTGGCTGTAGTAGGCGGGGGAGCCGTTAGCGATCAGGCGCACTACCTTATCGTCCTCAAACTCGATGGTGACCATTTCAGCGTTGATTTTCAGTGACCCCTGATTGACCTGCACATCGCCTTTGTAGGTGGCTCTGGACGCCTTTTCCTCATAGACCAGCTCATCGGAGCGAATCTGAATGGGCTGGTCTGCATCGTCTGTGAGGGCCCACACGGCAGGCGTTGCAAAGGCTGTCAGCGTGGCCAGCAGCAGCCTCTGCAGGGGCTTATTTGAATTGGAAAGGTAGAACAATTGTTTGTACCTGAGTTGTTTCGCCGGTGAGGTGCAGAACACCAGTTTGCAGGTTGCCGCGCAGCGTCTCGGCTTTGGTTCGTCCGGTATGCGTATCGATGGTAACACTCTCGTCTGTTTCGACGTATTCACGATCGGGATACAGATAGAGCGCCCTGGTTTTCATTGACAAGTATCGTGGAGGTTCCTGGGTTTGGCTGAGCTCGACGTTCTGGCGAAGAAATACCACTTCTTCTATGACACCGTCACTCCCAGGTCGTTTCCGAACGTAGCCAAAGTCGGACGTGGCGCGCCACGGGGTACTGCCAGGCCTGTTGCTGTCAAACGCCGGGTTATCACCGGCAGTTTCGTTTTTGGTGGTCGGCTCCAACAACAAATCCGGTTGTTCCAGGCGAGTGAGTTCGGAGTTGTTGAAGTGTTTTATAACACTGGCTTGCAGCATGTATTTTCGGGCTCCGCTGGCTCGAAACTGATGAATCACTGCATCGTTCACGTATAAATCAGGCTCGTCGCGCAACTCTTCAGGCAGGTCTTGGCCCAAAGCCTGGTCTTCATTTTGGTCGCGCAGCCAGAGCAGGCCGGCGGCTAAAAGAACGCTGATCAGAACAATCATCCACCAGAAATTTGCTCTGAAATTTGCCTTGGATGTACCAGCGCTTTCAGGAACCGGCGTTGAGCTGAGCGCGAGTGCAGGCCTCACGAGGATGCGTTGGCGCGTGCTTGCATGATGAGTTCTGCCAATTCTCGAACCGCGCCTTTGCCGCCGGGCAGGCCAGCGGTATGGTCGGCAGCAGCGCGTACCGCAGGATGGGCGTCGGCGACAGCCAGACCTAGCCCTACCTGCTCGAACAAGGCGATATCAGGCACGTCATCACCGATATGGGCCATATCGGTAAGCGCGATACCAGTTTTTTTCTGCAGATCCTGCAGGGCTGGCAGTTTGTTTTCGTAGCCCTCATAGAGGTGTTGTATGCCGAGTTCTGCAGACCGGCGCTTGACCATAGGCGAGGTGCGCCCGCTGATGATAGCGATCACGACACCACTGGCCTGCAACCGCTTGATGGCTGAGCCGTCTTGGGTATAAAACGCTTTCAGCTCATCGCCGTTTGAGCTGTACAGCAGACGCCCATCGGTGAGGACCCCGTCGACATCGAGACATAACAGCCTGATGCGTGACAGCGCTCCGGTTAAGGAATTGCCAGTGTCTTGGGGCATGGGCGAAGTCCTTGCACTGTTTTTCAGATCTGCGGTTAGACAGCAGACGCAGATTGCAGGTACAGCATGTAGTTGTAGCCGATCCAGCCGAGGATAAGTACTGAACCTTCAAATCGGGTGATGATGGCGCGAGAGTTCATTCCGTACGCGAACAAACCCAGTAGCAAGGTAAGCGCAACCATCATGCCGCAATCGCGCCAGAATACTGCTGCGCTGATGTCTGTTGGGCTGACCAGTGCAGGTACGGCGAGCACCGCCAGAATATTCAGAATATTTGACCCCACCACGTTACCCACTGCGATGTCGGTATGTCCCTTTAGTGCCGAGCCAACAGTAGCGGCCAGTTCTGGCAGGCTGGTGCCAACCGCGACAATGGTGAGACCAATGATCAGTTCACTGACACCGAGACTTTCAGCGATGTCGGTGGCAGCCCAAACCAGCAGGTTGGCGCTGGCCAGCAGAACAACCAGTCCGGTAAAGAGCCAGAACAGGGCCGGCTTCATTGGCATCTCAGGCAAATCCTGGAGTTCTTCCTTGATCGCGTCACTAATTTGCTCTGGATCGGTGTTTTGTCGCCGCAGCAGACCGTACAGGATGAAGCTGAGCCCGATGAGCAGCATTATTCCGTCGATGCGTGACAGGTGCTGATTGAACAGCAGCGCAAGAGCAAGGCCGGTTGCTCCAAACAGCCAGGGCAACTCAGTGCGTAAAGTGGTGCCGGAAAACGGCAGTGGGGCAATAATTGCGGTGATACCAAGTACCATACCGATGTTGGCAATATTTGACCCTACAGCGTTGCCCACTGCCAGCAGGGGGTTGCCCTCAAGTGCCGCTGCCAGGGCGACCAGAATTTCCGGAGCAGAGGTTCCCAGAGACACCACTGTCAGACCAATCATCATTTTGGACATGCCAGCGTTGGCAGCAGTCGCAGCTGCGCCCGACAAAAAGCGGTCTGCACTCCAGACAAGTGCAGTAAAACCGGCGATCAGGGCAATAATGGGAAACCACATTGAGGTTAAGGGGTCTACTTAGGGGTGATTGGAACGCGTTACCGGGGGTGGACTTTAGACGCATCGCCCCGTGACGCCAAGGTGGTATGCTTTTCTACTGCCTGTCTGACTAAAAAAAGGCCCTTCTTTTGTCTCAACAGCCTCATTCTATCCCGGCATCCAATCCGGCATCTCCAGAGCCGCCGAGCCTCATCGAAGTTCGCGACCTATTCTATGCTCGTGGAGAGCGGGTGATTTTCAATGGTTTGAATCTTGATATCCCGCGTGGCGAGATCACCGCGATCATGGGGCCCAGTGGCACGGGCAAGACCACCTTACTGCGGATCATTGGCGGCCAGGTGAAACCTGACCACGGCCAGGTGATGGTTGACGGCCAGGATGTATGCGCTTTGTCCAGGCGCGAATTGTTGGAGCTTAGACGCAGTATGGGCATGTTGTTCCAGTCGTCTGCGCTGTTCACTGACCTCAATGTCTACGAGAACGTGGCGTTTCCGCTGCGTGTCCACACTGATCTCGACGAGCGCCTGGTGCGTAATATAGTCCTGATGAAACTCAATTCAGTGGGTTTGCGTGGTGCCCGGGACTTGCTGCCCTCGCAGCTTTCTGGTGGTATGGCGCGCCGTGTCGCCCTGGCGCGGGCCATTGCGCTGGACCCTAACCTGATCATGTATGACGAACCCTTCACCGGTCAGGATCCTATTGCGATGGGCGTGTTGCTAACGCTCATTAAGGGCCTTAATGATGCGCTTGGTATGACCAGCCTGCTGGTCTCTCATGACATCCACGAGACCGTAACGATTGCAGACAAAATTTATGTGATCGCAGATGGCGAAGTGGTGGCCTTTGGCTCACCAGACGTACTCAAGAATCACAGTTCGGCGCGCATTCAGCAGTTTATGCACGGCTCGCCGGATGGGCCGGTTCCGTTTCACTACCCGGCAGATGAACTTGAATACGACCTGTTGGGCGCTCCCTGATGTTCCGGTTTTTACGTCTGCTCGGCCAGAAAGCGCTGGAGAGCCTGCAAACTCTGGGGCGTGCGTCTACCTTGTGGGTTTTGGCCCTGTGGGGGCTGCCCCGCGCTGGTGATGTGCCCCTTGCACTGAAACAGTTCTATAACGTGGGTGTTCTGTCACTGGTCATTATTTGTTTGTCCGCATTCTCTATTGGTGCGGTGATCTCGCTTCAGTTCTATACGCAGCTTGTGCGCTTTGGCGCCGAATCGACGGTAGGATTGGGCGTTGCACTAACGGTGCTGCGTGAGCTGGGACCGGTTGTCACCGCTCTGTTGTTTGCGGGGCGGGCAGGCTCCGCGATTACAGCCGAAATTGGATTGATGAAAACAACCGAGCAGCTGTCGAGCATGGAAATGATGGGTGTTGACCCGTTACACCGGATTGTTGCACCCCGGCTATGGGCCGGATTCTTCTGTTTACCCTGGCTTACAATGATTTTTTGTGTGGTGGCGATCTGCGGGGGTGCTGTGGTTGCCGTGGACTGGCTGGGGGTCGACGCAGGTAGTTTCTGGTATGGCATGCGCGACGGCGTTCAGATAGGCCGGGACATCGGTAATGGTTTGATTAAGGCCCTCATCTTTGCCGTGGTAGTGACCTGGATCGCGGTATTTCAGGGGTACGATACGATTCCGACCGCTGAGGGTATCGGTGAAGCCACCACAAGAACGGTTGTATACTCCTCCATCGCCATTCTTGCGCTGGACTTTGTCCTAACGCTCGTAATGTTTGGAGACTTTAACTAATTCTGGCCTGCGGCAGGTTGGAAAATTCATCTGGAGTTCCAGAGATCTAACAATGCGAATGCGAACAATTGAAATCAGCGTGGGGGCATTTGTGCTCGCGGGCATCATAGCGCTGGTGTTTCTGGCAGTACGGGTGAGTGGCATCAATGCGGAAGCGAGTGCGGAAGGATACCTGCTGCAAGCGCGCTTTGATGACGTGTCCGGTCTTCGTGAGCGAGCGAAGGTGACAATCGCCGGAGTGACTGTTGGGCGAGTGACCGGAATTTCGGTTGATGCCGAATATGGCGAGGCTGTTGTCGGAATTGCGGTGCGTGACGATATTGCGCCCTTATCTCTTGATACGGGTGCCCAAATCGTCACAGAGGGCGTGATGGGCGGACGGTATATCGCGCTGACACCAGGCGCTGATGAAGAAATGTTGGCCAGCGGAGATTTCCTCATCGAGACCCAGGGGGCTCTGGTGCTGGAAAAGTTGATTGGCGACTTTGTAACTTCACTTGGTAAATAGTGGTCTGCGCTACAGGAAACTAAAATGAACTCGAATTTAAGATTTTCACCCAATATTTTCCGCTCAGTTGCGAATTTGGTTGCTGGCGCAGGGTTTGCCTTCAGAGCGTTGACATTGACTCTGTTTGGTCTGCTGTCTGGCGCAACCTTTGCCGCCGAACCTGTAAGTGATTCGCCGCACGAAGTGATACGCGCGACATCAAAACAACTGGTCGCGTTGATTGACGAAGCACGTGGCTACGTAGATGAGACGCCAGAAAAATATCACGCAGAAGTGCAAGCGCTGCTTGATCCGGTGGTTGATTTTCGGTCGTTTTCCCGGCTCGTTATGGCTTCGCATTACAAGCGGGCAAGTGTTGATCAACGTAAGCGCTTTGCGCGCACCTTTAAGAGTTCTTTGGTGCAAACCTATGCCAGCGCTTTGATGCAATTCAGCAATGAAGAAATCAAAGTGCTTGATCCGACCCGCGCGCCTCGTGATCCTCGGCGGCCGACCGTGAATATGGAAATCACAACAGCCAGCGGCGCGGTCTACCCACTAAGCTATACGATGGGCAAGAACAAGGCAGGCGACTGGCAGATGAAGAACATCATCATCAATGGCATCAACCTGGGGCTAACGTTTCGTAATCAGTTCGGTAGTGCGGTGAAAGATCCTCAGTATGGAGGTGATCTCGACAAGGTAATTGATGCCTGGGGTGGTCTCGTTAGCGAAGTTGATGCCACAGGCGCCAGTGAAGACGCCTGAGCGTGACTGAGTCCTTACTAATTCGGTCAAATTCTTCAGTCCCTGGTGATGACCAACATGCTCAGGGTGAGATTGCCGTGCCGGTTACGCTGTCAAATGCAAATGCCATGACAGCAGCGGGTGAGGCGTTCATTACAGAGAGCTCGGCGTCCAAGGTGAGTCTCGATATGCAAAACGTGGAGGCAACCTCCGTGGCCGTGGCCGTCGCGCTTGCATGGCTTGCGGCAGCTGCTCGAGAGAGCAAAGAATTGTGTTTGAGCAATCTGAGCTCAGACTTCAGCGGTGTGATCGAATTCTCTGGCATCACCTCCATGTTTGAAGAACATATCAGCGCTTCGCGCAAAGTTACCGAGCCTGAGGCTTTCGGGTAGCGGTTAAAGCAATTGGCGGAATGTGCCCGGGTTGGGCTGCCAGTGGTTGCTGCGATATTTCACTTATGCTTTTTAGCTTTTTCAGGAGAACTGTGTGATTGAGGAAATCAGATCGTGCATCGAAGCTGAACTCGCCTTCAGCGAGCTTGATGTTCAAGGCGAGGGCGGCCGCTATGAGATTTTCATCGTTAGCGATCTGTTCGAAGGAATGAGTCGGGTGAAGAAGCAACAGGCCGTGTATGCGCCCATCAAAGGCCTGTTGGCTGACGGCAGTGTTCATGCTGTGACCATCAAAGCGTTTACGCCATCAGAAGTTGAGGGAAGCTGAAGACCAATGCAGCAACTCTTGATTCAGGGCGGTCAACCGCTGGTTGGTGAAGTCCGTACCAGTGGTGCGAAGAATGCAGCATTGCCTTTACTCGCAGCTGCGTTGCTCACCGACGATAAGGTGAACTTCAGTAATGTGCCGATGCTTCATGACGTCAGCACGATGTGCAAATTACTGCAAAACCTCGGTGTTGTGCTGGACGCTGATGGTGCAGGCAATGTTGAAACCTGTGCGGCAGATGTGACAGAGCTGTGCGCTCACTACGATCTTGTAAAAACCATGCGTGCGTCTTTTCTGGTGATGGGCCCTTTGCTTGCCAAGTTCGGCGAGGCTGAGGTGTCTTTACCCGGTGGCTGTGCGATCGGAGCGCGACCGGTTGACCAGCATCTGAAAGGCTTTGCCGCTCTTGGTGCAGATATCACAGTGAGCGAGGGCTATGTTCGCGCGGCGCTGCCTGCACGACTCGGCGGTCGCCTGCAGGGCGCCACTGTACTATTTGATATGGTGACTCACACTGGCACCGAAAACCTGTTGATGGCCGCAACGCTTGCCAAGGGCACTACCGTTCTTGAGAACGCAGCCCGAGAGCCGGAAGTTGTGGATCTCGCGAACTGTCTGGTCAGCATGGGTGCGAAGATCGAAGGCGCAGGAACTGCGACCATTGTGATAGAAGGCGTGGACAAGCTGCATGGCGCCTCCCACTCGGTGATCCCCGATCGGGTAGAAGCGGGCACTTATCTCATCGCTGGTGCCGCGACGGGGGGCAGGGTGACGGCAACTCATGTTCAACCTCATACTCTTGACGCGGTCTGTACAAAGCTGCGCGCTACGGGCGCCTCGGTAGTTGAAGGTGATAACTGGATCAGTTTGGACATGGGCGGCAAGCGACCTGCGGCCGTAGACATTCGTACCTCTCCTCATCCCGGCTTTCCAACCGACATGCAGGCGCAGTTTTTGGCTCTTAATGCGATTGCTGAGGGTACCTCCAGAGTGACTGAAACGATCTTTGAGAATCGTTTCATGCATGTACAGGAAATAAACCGATTGGGCGCCCAGATTGATTTTGAGGGCAGCACCACAGCCATTGTCCGCGGAGTGGAAAAACTCCATGGCGCGCCCATAATGGCGACCGACCTACGAGCCTCATCCAGTCTGGTAATTGCTGGCCTGGCAGCGGAAGGTGAAACACTGGTGGACCGGATATATCACATCGATCGTGGCTACGAACGTCTTGAAGAAAAACTTGCGCAAATCGGCGCGCGCGTGTCTCGCGTCAGGCCTTGAGCTCTAACCATGCTGACTATTGCACTTAACAAGGGCAGCCGAATTCTCGGGAAGTGTTTACCACTCCTGGCGGCAGCGGGCATAGAGCCTGCAGAGGATCTTTCTGTAACGCGCAAACTGGTTGTACCCAGCAAGTGCGGGACGGCGCGACTGGTCATCATGCGTGGTGATGATGTGCCAACCTTTGTGGAGTATGGCGCTGCCGACATAGGCATTGTGGGTAAGGACACGCTACTGGAAACAGCAGCCACAGAGTATTTTGAACGATTGGATCTTGGCGTTGCTCGCTGCAATCTGATGACGGCAGGTCCGCCAGGTGCGGCGACGCCAATTGGTCCGGTGCGTGTTGCCACCAAGTTTGCCAAGACGGCGGTGGCGTTTTTCGCTGAGAAGGGACAACAGGTAAATATTATCAAGCTTTCAGGGGCTCTCGAGCTTGCGCCTCAGCTTGGTCTGGCGGATCTGATTGTGGATATTGTAGAAACCGGAGCGACCCTGCGCGCAAACGGTTTGGTGGCGATCGATGTGGTTCGGGAAATATCAACACGAGTGATCGTCAATCGCGCAGCGATGAAAACCAAGCATGCGGAAGTTGAGTCGTTGCTCGATCGTTTGCGCGACGCAGTAGGCGGAGCCTAGCCGTGCGTAGACTTAGCTCGGTTGATGCAGGCTTTGATGAGCAGTTGGCCGATCTGCTTGCCTGGGATACCAGCAACGAGGGTGATCTCGCCCAACAGGTGTCTGCGGTTATTGCTGAGGTACAAAAGACCGGCGACGCCGCTGTTATAGACTATACCCGGCGCTTTGATCGCTATGATGTGGCCAATATGGCGGCATTGCGCGTCAGTGCTGATGAATTACAAAGTGCCTTTGTTGGTTTGCCGGCGATAGAGGCCGAGGCTCTGGGAGCAGCTGCTCAGCGAGTTCGCGACTATCACAACCACCAGGGAGAATCCTCCTGGAGTTATGAGGACTCGCTCGGCAACGAGCTTGGCCAGAAAGTAACGGCGCTTCGGCGTATCGGTGTTTATGTGCCTGGTGGACAGGCGGCTTATCCATCAACAGTGTTGATGACCGTGATTCCAGCAAGGGTTGCGGGGGTTCAGGAGGTGGTAATGGTAGTACCCACCCCGGATGCCCTTCGTAACCCTCTGGTTCTTGCCGCCGCCCATATTGCCGGGGTGGATGAAGTCATCACTATCGGTGGTGCCCAGGCGATTGCCGCTTTGGCTTATGGTACCCAAACGATTGAACGGGTAGACAAGATTGTTGGTCCGGGCGGAGCCTATGTTGCCGAAGCCAAGCGGCAGGTTTTTGGTCCTGTAGATATAGACATGATTGCGGGCCCCAGTGAAATTCTGTTGATTGCGGATGACGCGGCTAACCCCGAGTGGCTGGCGCTTGATCTGTTTTCTCAGGCCGAGCACGACGCAGCCGCTCAGGCGATCCTGCTCACCCCAAGTGAGGCCCTTCTCGGCGCGGTTGCGAGCGAGATTGAGCGCTTGCTGCCAACCATGAAGCGTGCTGACTTGATTCGTCAGTCGCTGGACAACCGCGGAGCGTTGATACTGACCCGTGATCTGTCTGAGGCGGTGGCAATTTCTAATCGCGTGGCGCCGGAGCACCTGGCCATAAATGTGGCTTCTGAGCGTGAAGAAGCCGTGTTTGAAGGCGTAAATAATGCGGGGGCTATCTTTATAGGCGCCGGGTCGGCTGAAGTTATGGGTGACTATGCCGCCGGTCCCAGTCATGTGCTGCCAACCTTTGGGACAGCACGTTATGCCTCACCGCTGGGAGTCTATGACTTTCAGAAACGCTCCTCTGTTATTCGTTTGTCGGAGCAAGGCGGGCAAGAGGTGGCGCGCATTGCCAGCGTACTTGCAGACGGCGAAGGCCTCGAAGCGCATGCTCGTGCCGCAAGGGCGCGAATAGCTAACTTCAACCACAACGCCTAGGCAGGCTATGAGCGAAGGATCACCTGCAGAACGCTATGCACAGCTTCTCGAGATCGGAGAGCTGTCTCGCGACGAAGGTCAGGCGCTGGCGGTTGCGGCCCTGGATGACCTCTACAAACGCATACTCGAGCGGGCGAGCTCCGATGCAGAGACTTCTGATTCTGGGGGTTTGTTTCAGCGCATACTTGGCAAGTTTCGCCAGGACGAACCTTTGCCGGTCTTGCAGGGACTGTACATGTGGGGTGGCGTAGGTCGCGGCAAGACCTTTCTGATGGATCTGTTTGTTGAATCTCTGCCACCAAATACAGCGCTCAGAATGCACTTTCACCGGTTTATGCAGGAAGTGCATCGCTCTCTTAACGCCAACTCCGGAGCGCCCAACCCCCTGTTGCTGGTTGCAGATGAATTTGCGAGCCAAGGTTCAGTTCTGTGTTTCGATGAGTTTTTTGTTTCCGATATTGGCGATGCGATGATTCTGGCTGAGTTATTGGCCGCGTTGTTCGATCGGTCGGTTGCTTTGGTTGCAACCTCTAACGTAGAGCCCAAAAACCTATACGACAACGGTTTGCAGCGGCGCCGCTTTTTGCCTGCTATTGATCTGTTGCACAAGCATGTCGACATACTCAATGTCGACGGCGGTGTAGATCATCGTCTGAGAGTGTTGGAGCAGGCCGAGATTTATCACGTTCCGCTGGGTGAAGCGGCTGAGGCGAGTTTGGCGGCCAGCTTTGCGAGGATTGCCGCGACCGAACAGGTGACTGCCGATGCGGTTCTGCGTGTTGAAGGGCGAGATCTGCACACTCGGGCCTGCGCGGAAGGGGTTGTCTGGTTTGATTTTGCGCAGCTGTGCGATGGCCCGCGTAGCCAAAACGACTACATTGAGCTTGCGCGGTTGTTCCACAGCGTCGTGATAAGCGATGTTCCCTGCTTCACGTCCAAGATTGAAGATCAGGCCCGGCGTTTCATCAGTCTGGTAGATGAGTTCTATGATCGGGGAGTGAAGCTCATTGTCTCGGCAGAGCAGCCCGTGCCGGCGCTCTATCAGGGTGAACGTTTGACCTTTGAGTTTGAGCGCACGGAGAGTCGGTTGCTCGAAATGCGTTCGCGCGAATACCTCGCTCGGGAGCATCGAGCGTAATTAAGTTGAAAATACAACATAATTAGGTGGGCATCACCAAATCGCGTGGGCTGGCCCGGGGAATATTCGGCCGAGCGACGAACTTTGATTGCCTTCGACGGCCCGCGTCGCTAGAATCCGCATCCCTTTTCATTGGGCGGTTCAGCGTATTTTTGCGATACAGCTGCCACTCAACCAAGTTATCAATTTTATTCAGCGTGCGAATCACACCATGAAGACCGTTAGTGTTAGAGCCGAGGACGTCCGTCGAGACTGGGTAGTTATCGACGCCGCAGAGCACACCTTGGGTCGCCTTGCGACCGAAGTGGCCAGTCGTCTGCGCGGCAAGCACAAGCCCGAGTACACCCCTCATGTTGATACCGGCGACTACATTATTGTGGTCAATGCCGACAAGATTAAGGTGACGGGCAAGAAAGAAACCGACAAGCTGTATTACCGACACACGGGTTATCCCGGTGGTATCAAGGAAACACCGCTTGGCAAGATGCGCGAGACTCATCCCGAGCGCATCATCGAGAAAGCGGTTAAAGGCATGCTGCCGAAAAATCCGCTTGGGCGGCAGATGTATCGAAAATTAAAGGTCTATGCCGGTGCCGAGCACCCGCATGAGGCCCAACAACCAAAGGTTTTGGAGTTCAATAATGGCTGAAGCAGCCAGTTACGGCACAGGACGTCGAAAGACGTCTACCGCACGGGTATTTGTTAATCCTGGTAGCGGCGTGATTAGTGTTAACTCGCGTCCACTCGATGAGTATTTTGGTCGCGAAACCGCGCGGATGATTGTGCGGCAGCCGCTGGAAGTTGCTGGCGCAGACGGTCGGTTCGACATCAAAGTCACCGTTTCCGGTGGCGGTGGCTCCGGCCAGGCGGGTGCGATTCGCCACGGTATTGCCCGAGCACTGGTTGACTACGATGAGACCCTGCGCGGCCCTATGCGTCAGGCTGGGTTGTTAACCCGTGATGCCAGAGCGGTTGAGCGGAAGAAGATTGGTCTGCGTAAAGCACGCAAGAAACCTCAGTTCTCCAAGCGTTAAATCACTCAAGGATTTATGCCAATGAGCCCTGCAGACATTGCTCTGCAGAGGTGGGCTGCAGCTACTCGAAACTAGCCGTCCGTTTCTGAAACCGGAACCAGCAAGCTGCGCCTCGAGACAACTCCAGGGAAAGTGCCTGGCACCTGTTTTGATCCAGATTATTCAGTGCAACTGGACGATAAATCACCAAATTTTCGAGTGCTTTTTCTCTGTCTTTTTGTGTTTCCAGCCGGCGCTTTAGTGCGTTTTGGCTATCCTTATATGGTAATATTCTGCGGTTTTGTGCAACGCGGTATTTGAGTGTTGCGAGAATCCGACAATTGCAGCTAATTCAACGGTTAAGCTGAAGATTAGACAGCTGTAAAACAGCTAACGGGAGCAGTGAAACGTGGCCGAAGACGCCCTCGCACCAGATGCGGTTGCATCGTCCAGCGCCAGTGATGGCAGCAGTAATGGAACAGGTGATAGCTCTGGTGAACCCAGAGAAATTAATCAGAGTCGTCGCTACTTTCTGATCGGCGCGACGGCCGCTGTGGGAGCCGTTGGTGTGGTTGGGGCTGCTGTCCCTTTTCTGGCTTCCTGGGCACCCAGCGCCAAAGCACGCGCAGCCGGTGCTCCAGTTCGGATAGATATTTCAAAAATTGAAATGAACAACATGATCGGCCCCATACCCACATGGCGTGGTAACCCGGTTTTTGTATTGCGTCGTGACCAGGCCGCGATCGAGCGTTTGGAGTCCCAAACGGAAAATCTGGCAGACCCGGATTCACAGCGACCGCAGCAGCCAACTTACGCGCAGAACACTCCGCGGTCGCGAAAAGCTGAGATCGGTGTCTATATTGGTTTGTGCACACATCTGGGTTGTTCGCCGAAGTACCACGGCAAAGTTCAGCCCGAGCCCTTTGATGCGAATTGGCAAGGCGGCTTCTTTTGCCCTTGTCATGGTTCCAAATTCGACCTGGCCGGTCGCGTCGTTAAGGCCGTACCCGCGCCAGCCAACCTTGAAGTTCCACCGCACAGCTATGTTAGCGATAGCGAGATAGTGATTGGTGTCGATGAGGAGAACGCCTGATGTCTGACGCTCCAAACGTTGCACCCCAAAAGCCAGGTGCAATGGAAAAAATGATGGGTTGGGTGGATGAACGCTTTCCGCTCACCGAGACCATCGAATATCACGCCAGCAAGTACTGGGCGCCGAAAAATTTCAACTTTTGGTATTACTTCGGCATCCTCGCCTCGGTTGTTCTTGTTAATCAGCTTGTGACAGGCATCTGGCTCACGATGAGCTATGTGCCAAGCGGTGACGGTGCGTTTGCATCGGTTGAGTACATCATGCGTGATGTCGAATATGGCTGGTTGCTCAGGTATCTCCATTCCACAGGTGCATCGGCGTTCTTTGTGGTCGTGTACCTGCACATGTTCCGGGCCCTGGCTTACGGGTCTTACAAGAAGCCGCGCGAACTGCTGTGGCTGTTTGGCATGGCAATCTTTGTTGTGCTCATGGCTGAAGGATTTTTTGGCTACCTGTTACCCTGGGGCAACATGAGCTTTTGGGCGGCACAGGTGATTGTGTCGCTGGTTGGGGCGATCCCGGTGATCGGGCCCGACATGATGGAGTGGGTGCGGGGAGATTTCCTGATCTCTGAAATCACCTTGAATCGGTTCTTTGCGTTGCACGTGATTGCCTTGCCGCTGGTTTTGGTTGCGCTGGTATTTCTGCACATCGTTGCGTTGCACCATGTGGGCTCGAATAACCCGGACGGGATCGAGATCAAGAAAAACAAGGACGAGAATGGTGTGCCCAAAGATGGTATCGCCTTCCACCCCTACTACACGGTGCACGATATTCAGGCGACGGTGGTGTTCCTGTTCTTGTTTTGCGCCATCGTGTTTTTTGCTCCCGAGATGGGCGGGTTCTTTCTGGAGAAGCCCAACTTCGAAGAGGCAAACCCGGTTAAAACGCCTGAGCACATTGTGCCCGTTTGGTATTACTTGCCGTTCTACGCCATGCTTCGAGCCGCTACCTTCCCGTTACTTGGTCTTGATGCCAAGTTCTGGGGGCTTGTGGTGATGGCTGGAGCGATCATTGTGCCAATGGCATTGCCCTGGCTCGACAAGAGTCCGGTGAAATCCATGCGCTACAAGGGGCGAGCTTCAAAAATTATGCTTGCTGTTCTGGTTGGCAGCTTCTTTATTCTGGGCTACCTGGGATATGTCCCCTCAACCACTGGCCGTACTATAGCCGCGCAGTTTTTCACCATGCTGTACTTTTCGTATTTTGTGCTGATGCCCTGGTACACGCGGGTAGAAAAGACCAGTGATGTGCCTGATCGGGTGACGATGCGATGATTCCGGTGCTCTTCGACAAAATGCTAGTGAACAAGCCCCTTCAAGCCCGAACTCGGGATTGCGCAGGATCAACGGGAGCGGTACGAATGGCGGTAGCTACAAAAAAGCCTGGGCTTATTGGTCTGCGCAGAACTTTGCTCGCGCTCATGATGCTTTTGCCTATGACGCTTTGGGCGGCGACAGAGTCGAGCTGGCCAATGGATCCGTTTGAACCCGATTTGCACAACCAGCCATCGCTGCAAAGTGGTGCAAGCACCTACATTAACTATTGTGTCGGGTGCCACTCGCTCAAGTTTCAACGTTATGCGCGCACCGCGCAGGATCTCGGGATTCCTGAAGATTTGGCGAGCGAGCTGTTGATTCACACGGGACAAAAAATTGGCGATCACATAAAAACTGCGATGCCTGCCGAGAAAGCCAAAGCCTGGTTTGGTGGTCCGCCGCCAGACTTGACCATGGTGGCCCGAACCCGGGGCGGTGAGTGGCTTTACAACTATCTGCGGGCGTTCTACCTCGACGAGCAACGCCCTCTTGGAGTCAACAACAAGGTCTTCGCCAACGTTGGTATGCCTCATGTGATGCTCGATCTGCAGGGAATTGTGCGTAATGGTTGCGCTCAGGTGCCACTGATTGCGCCGAACGGTGGAGAGCGCCGCGATGAACTGGTGCCAGGAAAGACAATTACTACCGAAGATTGCGACCAGCTGATCCTGGAAGAGGGTAGCGGTAAACAGAGTCCAGAAGAGTTTGATCAAACGATCTACGACCTGGTTAATTTTCTGACCTATGTGGGCGAACCCTACGCACTCGAGCGTCAACGCATAGGCGTATACGTGCTGTTGTTTTTATTGATTATGTTTGGCTTTGCGTACCTGCTTAACCGCGAGTACTGGAAAGACGTCAAGCATTGATGGGGAGCGGATAGCCGTTCGCCTTTAGAGGCGGCGCGCTCTTTTAGCACAAGCCCGCATGGTTGCGGGCTTTTGCATTATTGCATCGAGCTGTTGAACTACTGTTTGACGTGTGTGGTGCTTAAGTTTCTTAAGAGGTGTTATGAACGTTGTAGCCAAAAGATCATCGATTACTCTGTTTTCGGATGCGAGCGATCATTACAGCCACCGTGTCCGTATGGTTCTGGCCGAGAAAGGCGTCAGCGTTGACGTTGTAGATGTCGATCCGGCGAACAAGCCAGAAGATTTGATCGAGCTCAATCCATACAACACGCTACCTACGCTGTTCGATCGTGATCTGGTGCTATACCAATCAACCATCATTATGGAATACCTTGATGAGCGGTTTCCGCATCCGCCACTGCTGCCTGTTTACCCCGTTGCCCGAGCGCAATCCCGTTTGTTGGTTCACCGGATAGAGCAAGACTGGAGCCCCAAGGTAGATGTGTTGATGGACAGCAAATCCAAAGAGGCTGCTGTCACCAAAGCGCGTAAGGAACTACGCGACGATCTATTGGCAATCGCACCGATTTACGACGAGAAGCCTTTCTTCATGAGTGAGGAATTTACCTTGGTGGACTGTTGTGTCGCACCGATCTTGTGGCGGCTTGTGCCTATGGATATCAAATTGCCTGAAAAGCAAACCAGAGGCATGCACAAGTACATGCAATCCATTTTTGAGCGTGATTCGTTCCGGGCGAGCCTCACGGAAGCCGAACTGGAAATGCATGAATGACACCAAATCGCCCCTATCTGCTACGGGCGTTGTTTGACTGGATTTGTGACAACAACTGCACGCCCTACTTGCTCGTAGACGCAACCCTTGAGGATGTAGAGGTACCGGCGGAGCATGTGAACGGCGGCCGCATTGTGCTCAATGCCTCTGGGTCTGCCGTTGCCAATTTTGACATCTCGGATAAGCAGATCAGCTTCAATACCCGTTTTTCCGGTCGAGACACCTGGATAAATGTGCCTATGGCAGCGGTTTTGGCGATCTATGCAAAAGAGACTCAAGAAGGAATGACCTTCGCGCCTTCTGATTATCCTGATCGCAAACAGCGTGCGGAGTATGCCCAGATCGGCGCGGACCCATCTGTTGCGTCTTCAGACGAAACCGACGAGTCTGCTGAAGTAGTAGGTGCTTCACAGGAGCCCAAGACCAATCATTTAAAGGTAGTGAAGTAGCCGGGGCCAAAAGCGCGCTGCAAGGGCATCAGGTTTAGTCGATATATTCGAAGACCTTCACAATTTTTTGCACGCCGAACACCTTTTGCGCAACCTCTACCGCCTTTTGTGCATGATCCCGCGTTAAGAGGCCCATCAGATAGACAACGCTGTTTTCGGTAACTACCTTAATCCGGCTGCCTCGAATATCACGGCGAGCAATCAGTCGAGATTTCACCTTGGAGGTGAGCCAGGCATCGTTTGAGCGAGCGACACGCGAAATCGGCCCGCTGATTTCTATCTCGTTGTGGATAGTCCGGGCCTTGCGAATGTTGGTTGCGGCTTCCAGTGCTTTGCGTTTCAGAGGTTCATTGTCGACCTGGCCAAGCAGGAGAACAATGCCGTTGTAACTCACTGCTGACAGATGGGCTTTCTTCAGGCCGGGGTCTGATTTACGAATCTGTCGGATGACAAGCGTCTCAATGGCTTCATCATCGATAAAATTGCCCGGCGTGCGGGACTCTGTTTGACCTTTGGTGTTGGCGCAGCCGCTCATGAGGCTCAACGGTAGAGCGAGCATGGCAACCAGCAAAAAGGGGAGACTTATCGTCTCGCGCATCTAGAACTCCTTGTCGGTGTGTGAAGCTATCAGTACGTTTGGTTACGCAGGACTGCCTGTGTGATCCGATTGAACGTCTACTCCGGAAGCGGGAATACTCCTAAAACGCCGATTCAATCCAGTCCATTTTCGGTGGGTAGTTTGTCCCGCTAATGGCCACAACGTCAAACTGTGCGCGATGGTTCCTGAACAGGGGATGACGCTGCAGAAAAAATTCTGCGCTTCGCTGGATGCGTCGCTGCTTAGCTTTGGTAACTGATGCCGCGGCGCTGCCGTAACGGTTGCTGGCCCGATAGCGGACTTCGACAAAATGGAGGTTTTTGCCAGCCGCTATAATATCGAGTTCGCCCATTTTGCAATGAAAGTTGCGCGCCACAATCGAAAGTCCCTGTTGCTCCAGAAAATTTGCTGCGGCCTCTTCGTGCTGAGCCCCCTGGTGCTGACTGGGAGAGCCCGGTTTCACCTGGGTCCGGGCGCTACAGGGCGTTCCTGAACAACCATGGGTAGGGGCGTAAGACCTTCGCTGCCAACATACTGCCAGGCCAAATCCCTGCGCACGCGACCACCAAATTCGATGGACAGCTCTCCGGTGCCACCAAGCAGTCGCTGGTGAGGTGTGCGTAGCAGAAGATCCAGGCGGTCGGCCAGTCGATAGGCATCTACGCCGAGGGCGTACAACGGCACCAGCCCTCCCTGGGTCACGCCAAAGGAACTTTCTACGCTTTCTTTGATGGCGCTGGGGTAAAGTTTCCAGGGTATTTCACTGACGTTGAAGCCGCGCAGGTCGCGCAGATCTCGCTGGGCGATGCGCCTCAAGGCTTGAGACGAGGTGTATACAGGCACTTTTGAGGAAAAGTGAAATCTCAGAGCGGGTCGCAGGGCGCGCGCCTCTGGTCCGTCTAAAAACGCAACAATTGCATCGATGTCCTGTCTTGCCCGGGGTACAAATTCAAGCTCCTCGCCGAGCAGATTTTCCAGGCGTCGATGTCGAGCGCTGGATGCATCTACCAGTAAGGTGTTTCCGACAACGCTTGTGATTTGTTTAACATCCGGCGTTGCCCCCACGCCAACAACCTGACTGCTTGGCGCGCCGCGCAACAGGGCCTCGGGTTGCAGCCTTGCGGATTCAAATTCTGTTATCAGTGCGTCCTTGGCGCGCTGAGACCATTCCTGTTCGTTGTGGAGCACCACAACGCGCTCCAGGTTTTCTGCCTGGATACGTCGTGCGATGGCCCGTGCTTCGTCTTCAACGGCTAAACCAAACTGCACAATGTTGTCATCCGCCACCACATCGTCTGGCAGATAGTTCAGCAGCAGTGTGGGTATTCTGGGTTGACCCTCTGCTGCAGAATTTGTTGCAGAGTTTGTGACAGCGTTAAGTTCGACCACGCGATTCTTGTCGAGCGGTCCAACCAGTAAATCCGCACCCAAACCATTGGCCTGTGCGAGCAGATCGGGCAGGCTGGCGCTGTGTGTATCCAGCACTGTGAGTTGTCGATCGCTGCTGCCTGCGTGCAGATGAGCGGCTACGAACCCGTCACGAACGGCTTTCCCGGCTGCCGCGAGAGGGCCAGACTGTGGGATCAATAAGGCGATGTGCTTGAAATCATCGCGGTTGGTTTGCAACGCCGCCAGCGCCGTGGGTACGGTTTGGCGCGCAGGGTGTGTGGCGTTTGCAGATTGCCAACGACCCAGGCGTTCTTTGGCGTCGGTCAGCGTAAAGGCGCCAAGCAAGGTTTCTTTGAGCTGCCACCAACTGCGTTCGATACCCGCTGTGCTGTTTGCCTGTTGCGCAACCTGACTGGCAGCGCTTTGTGATACGAGTGACCAGATCTGGTCGACGCGTTCCTGCATCGCTTTTGAGCTGCGAGGTTGGGGGCTGTTGATGAGAGCGCTGGCAGCGGAAATTGGATCGACATTTAAGGCCTGAAGGTCTTTGGCCAGCACAATATAACGCTGGTCCTGGGCGGGGTTGAGCGGTAGCAGATTGGCATAGAACGCCCGGGCTGCCGGACCGTCAAAGCGATCAATCGCCAGTTGTGTGGCCAGTGCGCCATAGTCGAACGTTTGCTCGGCGTTGAGAAGTGCAGGGTCGAGCTTGTCGAGCGCGCTGCTGGCATCTGCCGGTCTCGACTCGGCGTACAGGGCGTCTGCCGCAGCGAGCCACAGCGCTGAGCTCTCTTCAGGGCCCGCGACACCTGCGAGCTCAACCAGGGCATCAGCACTGCCCTGGGTTACCCTGTTACCTGTGGTGGGTTGCGCAGGGGGAGTGTACGGGGCGCTACCACAACCGTTCAGCAATATAGTCATCAAGAGAGCGCAGCCGAGTGCCACAATCTTTGGAGACCCGACCCCTCTACTACGCCAGGTATTGCCTCTGGGGGTTTTTCTTTTCGTATTGATTGTCGTTATCACTGGCTTCGTCGTTATCATTAACTTGGTATCTGGATTGATCTTTAACAGGGCTCTTAACGGGGCTGAAATCTGCATGGCTGTGGGATGACTGACTCTTTTAGCTCTGACACCGACTCTGAAAGTAACTCTCAAAGTAACTCTCAACGTAACTCCCAGGTACCCAAGACTTCGGGGACGCTTTACATTGTGCCCACGCCAATTGGTAACCTGCAGGATATCACTGAGAGAGCGCGTAGTGCGCTGGCTGAGGTGACGACTATTGCGGCAGAAGACACCCGTCGATGCCGAAAACTGCTGCAGTTGCTGGATATCCCTGGTGTAAGCGTTGTGCCTCTGCATGAGCATAACGAAGCGGCAGCGACCCCCGCGCTCGTCGCCCGGCTGCAGCAGGGTGAGGACGTAGCGCTGGTTAGCGACGCAGGCACACCGCTAATTTCCGACCCTGGACACCTGTTTTTGCGGCAGGTGTGGGCCACCAAAGGAATCCGTGTTGTGCCGCTGCCGGGACCCAGTGCCGTGCTCACTGCCTTGTCTGCCTGTCCGTTACCGTTGCACCTTTTTACATTTGCCGGGTTCTTGCCAGCGAAATCGGGGCCGCGTCAAACACGTATCCGGGAATTGCTCAGCTTGCCGGGTGCCATTGTTTTGTTTGAAGCGCCCCATCGCATCGAAGCAACACTGCTTGCGCTGTCAGAACAGGCTGGGTCGCGCAAATTGTTTGTTGCCCGTGAGCTCACGAAGCTGCACGAGCAATTACTGTTGGGGTCGCCGCAGGAGATCTTGCAGAAACTTTCTGAGACTAACGCTCTGCGCGGTGAGTTTGTGATTGTTGTGCAAGGCCCAGCTGCTGTTTCAGAAGGCCTAACCGTAGATAGTCAGCAGTTACTGTCTGCGCTGGCAGAAGAGTTGCCTCCGGCAAAGGCTGCCAGAGTGGCTGCAAAGCTTACTGGTGAGCGACGGGCCGATCTCTATGCCCAGCTGCAAAATCGCAAACCAGACTAGCGCATCCCTGTTAAGCCCAGTAGTCTCGCCAGTGGAGTTAGCTAGGCAATCGCTGGCGAAACCAGACCGGTTTCGCTGGAGGAAAGTCCGGGCTCCGCAGGACAGGGTGCCAGGTAACGCCTGGGGGGCGCGAGCCCACGGAAAGTGCAGCAGAGAGTAGACTGCTGAGATGCGTTGGTTTCAACGATGTCTCAGTAAAGGTGAAAGGGTGCGGTAAGAGCGCACCGCGGGGTCTGGTAACAGGCGCCGGCTAGGTAAACCCCACCCGGAGCAAGACCAAATAGGGATTCGTTGGCGTGGTCCGCGCTGAATCCGGGTAGGTCGCATGAGGCAGCTGGCGACAGCTGTCCCAGATGAATGATTGTCCCCGACAGAACCCGGCTTATCGGCCAACTCCTTTTTCATCCACTGCTTGCTCTTTTGGCGGCGGTTGTTTGGAGCGGTTGTGGCCCGTGATCGTCCTGTATCTCGGCGCCAGATTGCGGAAAAGTGATTCGAACCCCAAATTTTCCTCTCAAAAGTGACAATTAGGCTTCCTTGTTGGGCAATTTTCTTATTTCTTAATGTGGATTCGAGTTTCTGTTTATAACGACTTCATAGTGTTTGGTTAAATACTCCCGGCGGCCACTTATAGGCTGCGGAAATGATAAAAATCCCTTATATTTCCGTTAGTTATCAGTAGGTAACGGCTTGACTCACCCTCTATACGCGGCTACGGTCGCGGTCTGGAAAATAGTGGGGATTAGTGGGTTTATCAGGAATTTTGTGTGAAAAGTGGTCGGTTTTTCATCCTGTTACAGGGTTGAGATTCATTTTTCGTCACTAAAGTCTCCTGGAGACACCGGTCAAAGCCATGTTTCGCGGCATAAATAAGGTGAGCCTGGATGGGAAGAGCCGAATGGCCCTGCCTGCGCGCCTGCGCGAGACCGTGCAACAGGTGAGCTTTGGTCAATTGGTACTCACTATCGATATCCGTGAAAAGTGCCTGATGCTCTATCCGCTATTGGAATGGGAGAAAGTTCAGAGCACCCTGGCCGGGCTTGCCAATGTGCGCGATGAAATTCGCACCGTACAGCGATTATTGATTGGTCATGCCACTGACCTTGAGCTTGATGCCCAGGGTCGGGTGCTGTTGCCCCGATTGTTGCGCGAATACGCAGAGCTCGACAAAAAACTCATCCTGCTCGGCCAAGGAAACAAGATCGAGATCTGGAACGAATCACATTGGAACGATCGTCGAACTGACTGGCTGGACAGCGACGTTGTGCAGTCCCTGGATAGCCTTGATGAATTGTCGGGGTTCTCAATTTGAGTTCATCAACTGTGCCTCCTGCTCAGGGTTCTGCTGCATCGGCTGGCCACGTAAGTGTAATGCGAGAAGAGTTGGTGGCTGCCGTGCTTGGCGAGTCAGATGGTTCGTACATAGATGCCACCTTTGGTCGTGGTGGGCATGCGCGCGCACTGCTTGAGCAATTGGGACCGGAAGCTCAGCTGTTAGTGCTTGATCGAGATCTAGAGGCGATAGAAGAGGCTCATCGATTACAGGCGCTTGATTCGAGAGTGCATGTTGCACACAAAAGATTTGCCTGCATTCAAGACGCAGCGGCAGACGCAGACTTTAAAGATGTTGATGGCGTTATGTTTGATGTGGGTGTTTCGTCACCGCAAATTGATCAACCTGAGCGTGGTTTCAGTTTTCGCCTCGACGGTCCGCTCGATATGCGAATGGACACGACCCAGGGCATTACTGCTCACGACTGGATTAACAGTGCAACTCGTAGTGATATGGCCCGGGTGTTTCGTGACTACGGTGAAGAGCGAAACGCCTACCGAATTGCCGGAGCTATCGAGCGTGCTCGTCCGATTTCCTCGACGAGCGAGCTTGCGAGTGTTGTTGAATCTGCCCAAACTCGACCTGATAAGAACAAGCATGCTGCCACCAGGGTCTTTCAGGCCATTCGAATTTTCATAAATGATGAGCTTGGTGAATTGCATCAGGCTCTTGATGCCAGTTGGGAGCTACTGCGTCCCGGCGGTAAGCTTGCTGTAATAAGCTTTCACTCGTTGGAAGATCGTATAGTTAAGCGAGCCTTCAAAGCGCTTGCCAAACCTGATCCTTTGCCGCGCCGGCTGCCAATTCAAGCGCATCAAGAGTCTCCACCAAAAGCGCGGTTGTCCAAGTTGCAAAAAGCCCGAGACACGGAGGTTGTTGCCAACCCTCGCGCGCGAAGCGCCGTTCTACGTACCGCGGAGCGTCTTCGATGAGCGAAGCTGTTGATGAGCTGGACGCTCGCGCAAAACGATTGGCAAAGAAAAAGCGCCAAAAAGCGGCTTCTTCGGCCAATAAGGTTGCGTCACTCAAGAAGAACAAGCCCTCCAGGCGCATTAAGGCCGAAACGATCAACGGAGCAGATTCTTTGGAATCCACTTCGCCCTGGAAAGGGTTTCGTGTAGGTATGTTTTTGCTCGCGCTTTGTGTGGCATTGGGTGCCCAGTCGGCTTACCAATCGCAGCGAATGCGCGCGCTGTACTCGGAATTGCAACAAGATCAGGTTGCTCAAGACGATCTGCTTGCTCAACGTTCCAGGCTGTTGATTGAGCGTGGTGCGATGAATAGCTACAACGGTACCGAGAAGATAGCTTCCGAAGAACTCGATATGCGCTTCCCTGAGAAAATTACTCGTGTCGTTGTCCGCACCTCAACGGATCGAACAGTATTAGCGGAAGGGCAGCGCTAGTGGGTTTGTTTTCTTCTGCACAAACCCGACCAGGGAGTCGCCGTAAAGCTAAGGTGGTTACTCCTCCGGCATGGCGTCACTACTTGCTGTTGTTGTTGTTCGCCGGCGCGTCGGTGGCGATTGCAGCCCAGGTTGTTGTCTTGGGGACAAACGAACGCGAATTCCTGACCGCCCAGGGCGATGCCAGATCTGTTCGTACAGAAGCGATGCCTGCTCATCGGGGTGTGATTTACGATCGACATGGTGAGCCGTTGGCTGTTAGCACCCCCGTAACTTCGGTTTGGATCGATCCTCGACTTGCGATCTATACCCCAGAGCAAATCGACGCCCTGGCGAAAAGTTTGGGCTTGGACGCGAAAAAGCTGGGCAATTCGCTACTTGCTAATCGCACCAAAGGATTTTTGTGGTTGAGTCGCAGAGTTGCTCCAGCCGTTGCTGAGCAGGTTGCTGAACTCGATCTGCCTGGCATTGGCTTTGAGCGAGAGTACAAGCGCTATTACCCAGCTGGCGAGATAACCTCCCATCTGTTGGGTGTGACTGATATAGATGACAAGGGTATTGAGGGGGTTGAGCTTGCGTTCAACGAATCTCTCAGCGGCTACCCCGGCAAGAAGCGTGTTCTGCGTGATCGTCGTGGCAACAATATTAAGGACCTCGAGTTTCTGGAACCGCCTCGTCTTGGGCAAGACCTGCACCTTAGTGTGGATCTGAGGTTGCAGTACTTTGCTTACCGTGAGCTCAAGGCAGCGGTTGCGGCCCACAAGGCTGAATCGGGTTCACTGGTCATACTTAAGCCAGGTACGGGTGAAGTGTTGGCGATGGTAAATCAGCCGGCATACAACCCAAATGTGCGAGGCGCAAGCTTTGCCCAGATGCGTAACCGGGCAATCACTGATATTTACGAGCCGGGTTCTACCGTTAAACCGCTGACGCTGATTGCAGCAATCGAGTCAGGCAAGTATCGCAGTGATTCGACAGTAGATACCTCGCCGGGATACCTGCAGATTGGCCGGAAACTGATTGAAGACCCCAGTGATCGCGGAGAACTCAGTTTTGAGCGGATATTGCAGAAGTCGAGCCAGGTTGCGATCGCGAAACTGTCGCAGAATCTTTCAGACGAAGCCATCTACGAAACTTTTGCACGTGCAGGTTTTGGTGTAGATACGGGGCTTGGGCTGCCGGGAGAGTCATCCGGCAGATTGCCCTTTGCCCGAACCAGAGATGCCGTGTCGCGAGCTATTTTGGGCTACGGCTACGGCTTCTCGCTCACTCCGGTACAGCTGGCGCAGGGCTACATGGCACTGGCGAATGCAGGTGTTACTTATCCGTTGAGCGTGCTGCGACGCAACGCGCCACCACCTGCACACCGCTTGTTTGATGAAGATGCAGCCGCCCAGGTGCGGGATATGCTCTCCGCGGTTGTTGCGCCCACGGGTACAGCCCCCAAGGCGGCCGTGCCTGGATTTGTAGTAGGCGGCAAAACGGGAACTGCCCGCAAAGTGGGAGCCAGTGGTTACGACGATAGTCGTCATGTTGCCTGGTTTGCTGGGATCGCGCCGCTGGATGCTCCGCAGATAGTCATGGTTGTGCTTATTAACGAGCCCAGTCAGGGGCTCTTTGGCGGTGGTGCGGTTGCTGCGCCGGTCTTTTCGAGAGTTGCACAGAGAGCGTTGCGTGCACTTTCCGTCCCGCCGCGAGAAGCCCTTGAATCAAGTCAATTGGCGGCCGCACTGTGATTGCGCTGAAAGCATTGGTGCCAGATGTCAAAGATCTGCCAGAGTTGCAGGTGGAATCGCTGGCGATTGACAGTCGAGATGCAAAACAGGGCTCTCTGTTTATTGCGCTGAAGGGTTCTGTGGCAGATGGCCACGATCACATTGATACCGCGATTGCCAATGGTGCAGTGGCCGTTCTTTCTCAGCGTGAGGTTGAAAGTTGTTCGGTGCCCTTGGTGGTATTGGATGATTTGTCATCCCGTGTTTCGCAGATTTCTGGTGAGTTCTTTGGTCATCCGAGTAAGTACTTTCAGTGCGTAGCGGTCACAGGCACTAATGGCAAAACGTCGGTAGCTCATTTTGTAGCGGCTCTGGCAACCGAGCTTGGCATTAGTGCAGGGTTTTTGGGAACAACGGGTTGGGGGCGGCTGCAAAGTGGGCGAGAGCTATTGCCTGCAACCCTGACGACGGCTGATGCAATTTCTCTGCAGGCCCGGATGGCGCAGCTTAAAGCGGAAGGTTGTGAGCTTGTGGCCCTCGAGCTGAGTTCGCATGCGTTGCAGCAACATCGTGGTGATGCGCTTGATGTAGATATTGCGTTGTTCACTAACCTAACACGCGATCACCTGGATTATCACGGCAGTATGCAAGCATACGGTGCAGCTAAGGCGCGCCTGTTTGAGTTTGAAAGTTTACGTGGGATTGTTATTAACGCAGACGACAGTTTTGGCCAAGAACTCGCGTCGCAGCGGACAGCGAACCAGGCAGCCAATAGCGCAGAGCCTGTGAAGCTAGTTTTGTTGGGAGGCGCAGAAACCACCAAGAGTGAGGCTGCAACGCTAAGGATTTCTCAACTGAAAAGTACTCGGCAAGGCTTGAGCTGGAAACTAGTCTCGCCCTGGGGTGATGCAGAAGTAAGTTCACCAGTGATCGGTTCTTACAACTCGACAAACCTGTCGCTGGCTGTGGCGGCGCTTGCGCTTCTTGGATATGACTTTCAGCGCGTAATTCAGGCAGTACCTGCCGTCAGTGCCCCACGGGGACGATTGGAGCGAGTAACCGGGCTTTCTGCTGATGCTGGAAGTATCTCAGTGTTTGTTGATTATGCGCACACACCAGATGCATTGGAGAGCATGCTCCTGGCCGTGCGAGCTCATTGCGAAGGCAGGCTGATCTGCGTTTTTGGCTGTGGTGGCGATCGCGACAAAGGGAAGCGCGGACCAATGGGGCGCGCAGTTCAGCGGTTTGCAGATGTGGGCGTGCTAACTTCGGATAATCCTCGCTTTGAAGCGCCTGATTCCATAATCAAGGGCGTTGAAGCCGGGCTTGAATCGCCTCACCAGATGCTCATTGAGCCAGATCGAGCAAAGGCGATTGCACTGGCAATAGGTCAGGCTCAAGCCAATGACGTGGTAATCATTGCGGGCAAAGGGCATGAAGACTACCAGGAGATTCGCGGAGAGCGTCTTCCTTTTAGTGATGTCGAGGTAGCCCAGGAGCTGTTGGCGATGCGGGCAAGCCAGGGGGGGCAACACTGATGCTTCTTTGGCTCACCGACTATCTTGCAGAATACGTTAGCGGCTTTTCAGTTTTCCAGTACCTTACTTTTCGCACCGTGGTGAGTGTAGTGACGGCGCTGGTATTGTCGTTGATGATTGGCCCCAGGGTTATTGAGCGATTGGTTCATCACCAGATCGGTCAGACCGTGCGAGAAGATGGGCCGGAGTCTCACTTGAGTAAGGCGGGAACGCCAACAATGGGTGGGGGTTTGATTCTCATTGTGATTTTCTTCACCACTCTGCTGTGGGGCGAACTCACCAATCATTTTGTCTGGGTTGCCTTACTTGTGACTCTGTTGTTTGGCGTCGTTGGTTGGTATGACGATTACCTGAAGTTGTCGCGAAAAAACTCGCGTGGCCTGATAGCGAGATGGAAATATCTTTGGCAGTCCATAATTGCTCTGGTTGCGGCTGCCTATCTTTACTCCACGGCGACGACACCGGAAGAGACCACGCTTTATGTTCCCTTCTTTAAAGATATCGCCATACCTTTGGGTTTGGGCTATGTCGTCCTTTGCTACTTCACTATCGTAGGCACCAGCAACGCCGTTAACATTACCGATGGTCTTGATGGTCTTGCCATACTGCCTACCGTGATGGTTGGGGCAGCACTTGGGCTGATCGCCTATCTGGTTGGTAACACCGAGTTCTCTGGTTACTTGCAGATACCCTATATCGCAGGCGTTGGCGAGCTAGCTGTTTTTTGTGGAGCCCTGGTGGGAGCCGGTCTGGGTTTCCTGTGGTTCAACACCTATCCAGCCCAGGTATTTATGGGCGATATCGGTGCTTTGGCCCTGGGAGCGGCATTGGGGGTTGTGGCAGTTATGGTGCGGCACGAAATAGTGCTGTTCATCATGGGCGGCCTGTTTGTGCTCGAAGTCGTTTCAGTTATTTTGCAGGTAGCGTCGTTCAAGCTTACCGGCAAGCGCATTTTCAAAATGGCGCCGATTCACCATCATTTTGAATTGATGGGGTGGCCTGAACCGCGCGTTATTGTCAGGTTCTGGATCATTACGCTGGTGCTTGTTCTCGCTGGCCTCTCGACGTTGAAGCTGCGATGACGAGTGCGATGACGAAGAGCGCGAAATCAGTGACAACAGCTGTTGTGGGTCTGGGCCTTAGTGGAATGTCCTGTCTTCGTCATTTGCAAGAAACAGACTCCTTGGTGGTTATTGATAACCGTCAGGCGCCAGCGAACCTGGCAACTGCCAAGGCTGCGTTTCCGGGTGCGCTGTTTTTTGTCGGCAAAGACGCCGCCTTGCCTGCTCGCTGGCGTGGTGTTGAACGGGTCGTACTAAGCCCTGGCGTCGCTGCAAATGATCCGATGCTTGAAGGTAGCGAGTCATTGCAGCGTTTGAGTGATATCGATCTTTTTATGCAGCAAGCGCGTGCTCCGGTTATTGGAATTACAGGAACCAATGGCAAGAGCACGGTTACGGCCTTGGTGGGACATATTCTCGATCAGCTTGGAGTGCATAGTCGGGTAGGAGGTAATCTGGGTGAGCCGGCGCTGGATTTGCTCGATCAGAAAACACAGGTTTATGTATTGGAGCTTTCGAGTTTTCAGATCGAACATTCAAAAACGCTGAATCTTGCCGCTGCTGCTGTACTAAATCTCAGTCCAGATCATCTCGATCGGCATGGCGACCTGAAAACTTATGCGGCCATAAAGCGACGTATTTTTGAATCAGCTACTCGAAGAGTCAGTAATGCAGATGATGTGTTGACTCAGCCCGGCTATCCGGCGACTAGCGTGGACGTCACTTTTGGTCGCGCAGAAGATGCTCAGTGGCGCTTGTCTGAGCAATCAGGCCAGCAGCTGTTTATCCGAAACGGCGTCGAGTTTGCGCGTGCATCTGACTTTTCATTGCATGGGCAGCATAACCTTCTAAATTTGCTTGCGGCTTTTGCAATAGTTGCTGATCTTGAGATCGCCGGAATTCCGTCATTTGATGCTTCTCCAGAGTCTTACGTCGCTGCTGCATCTACTTTTTCAGGCCTTGCACATCGGGCCGAATTTGTTCGTGAGCTGGATGGTGTCCGCTACATCAACGACTCGAAGGCGACTAATGTAGGTGCCTGTGCTGCCGCTCTTGCAGGCTACCAAAACCTTGGAAAGCCGACGGTTGTGCTGCTGGCGGGTGGCCAGGGGAAGGGCGCTGACTTCACGCCGCTTGGTGATGTCGCAAGCTGTGTAAAGCTTGCGATACTGTTTGGTGAGGACGCTCCGCTTATTGAGCAAGCACTTGCAGAGCATACCAACACCCTTCAGGTCGGAAGCTTTGAAGCAGCAGTCTCTGCAGCCAGCGACAGCGCCGTTGCGGGTGATACCGTGTTGCTTGCGCCGGCGTGCGCAAGTTTTGACATGTTTTCAAGCTTTACCCAGCGCGGCGAACGATTCTGTGAGTTGGTGGAGGGGCTGTCATGACTGCTGTCATGCGTCTGGACCCGATTACTGTCTTGCTGTGGCTTACGCTACTCGCCTTTGGTTGGGTGATGATCGGCAGTGCGACCATGGTGGGTGAGGCCCAGGCCCCTCTAGGCAACCTGTTCACTCATGGTGTCTATTTGGCTATAGGCGTCGGGGCGTTTTGTATGGCGGCGCTGATTCCCCTCGCCTGGCTCGAAAACCTCCATCGGGTCGCCCTGTTGGTTGCTTTAGTGCTCTGTGTGATCGTTTTGCTGCCAGGCATCGGTCACACCGTCAATGGCGCCCAGCGCTGGATCAAACTCGGAGGCTTTACGCTACAAGCTTCTGAGTTTGCCAAGCCACTACTGCTTTTATATCTCGCGGGCTATTTGTCGCGCCCGCTGCCCGTGTTATCGGCGGCTCGAAAAAAGGCCCTGGAAAATAGCCCCAAAAACAACGTAGTAAAGCTATTGCCGGCAGCACTCGCGGTTACCAGCCTCGGTGCGCTTCTACTTATGCAGCCTGACTTTGGGGCAACCGTTGTACTCGCGGCGATGACAATTGGCATGCTGTTTGTTGCTGGAACTCGACTGGGCTACTTCCTTCTCCTGGTATTGGCTGCTGCGGCCGTGCTAGCTCTTTTGGTGGTTGCTCAACCCTATCGAATGGCTCGGTTGGTTGCTTATCGCGATCCCTGGAGTCATGCATTTGATGGTGGTTATCAGCTTACTCAAGCACTCATAGGATTTGGTCGCGGAGACTGGTTTGGTCTTGGGCTCGGTGAGGGCGTTCAAAAGTTGTTCTATCTGCCAGAAGCTCACAACGACTTTATTCTTGCCGTGATCGCTGAAGAGTTGGGCATTGTTGGGGTTTTATTTGTGCTCTTGCTTCTCCTTCTTGTTGTCTATCGGGCACTTGCCAGTGGCCGCCGCGCGCTCAATGCCGGTCTGCCGTTTGCCGGCTATGTCTGCTACGGCGTTGGTTTGCTCTTGGGTGTGCAAGTGTTATTCAACGCAGGTGTAAATACCGGTCTGTTGCCTACAAAAGGCCTTACGTTGCCGTTCATCAGTTACGGTGGAAACAGCTTGCTAGTGTGTTGTGCCTTGTTGGGTTTGGTGGCCCGGGCTGATATCGAAGTTTCCCAGTCCATGGCACCGCGGAGGCGCAAACGTGGCTAGCCCAAATCCATTTATGCACAACATCCCTGAAATGGGTCGAATTCGTCGCATTCACTTTATTGGTGTGGGCGGAGCTGGAATGTCGGGAATTGCCGAAGTACTTGCCAATCAAGGGTATGAGGTGAGCGGTTCAGACATGAATCGATCCCATAGTACTGATCGCCTGCAATCCAAGGGTGTCAGCGTGAAGTTTGCGCACTCCGCGCAAAATGTAGTCGGTTGTGATGTGGTTGTTGTCTCTTCTGCCATCGCAAGTGATAACCCGGAGTTGGTCGAAGCTCATGCCCGTCGCCTGGCAGTTGTACCGCGTGCCGAGATGCTTGGTGAGCTTATGCGCTATCGGCATGGAATCGCGGTAGCAGGCACTCACGGCAAAACAACAACAACCAGTCTTACTACGGCGATTTTCAGAGCTGCAGAATTGAACCCAACGTTTGTGATTGGGGGTTTGCTCAACGCAACCGGTAGTAACGCCGAGCTGGGCGATAGCCGCTTTATGATCGCAGAAGCAGATGAAAGTGATGCTTCCTTTCTGCATTTACAGCCCATGGTGGCGGTGATTACCAACATCGACCAGGATCATATGTCGACTTACGGCAACGACTATGAGCGATTGAAGTCTACTTTTGTCGAGTTTGTACATCGATTGCCGTTTTACGGTACAGCGGTGTTGTGTGTAGATGACGCTGATGTGCGTGAAATCTTGCCGCGACTGTCACGACCAAATGTTACTTATGGCATTGATGAAAATGTCTCCAAGATAGCTCCAGATTTCCTTGCCCGAGACATACACATGGACGGGTACCGGTGGACTTTTCAGGTAGTACGTCCAGCTCCGCACAAAGAATTGACAGTACAACTTAGTGTGCCAGGCAGACACAACGTGCAAAACGCCCTCGCCGCTATTGCAGTTGCGACCATCGAAGGCGTATCTGATGACGCTATCCTGTCGGGGCTTAAGAACTTTACCGGCGTTGGTCGCCGGTTTCAGGTGTTGGAGCGTGTGCAACTGGGTGATGCGGAAGTCACCCTGGTCGATGACTATGGCCACCACCCAACCGAAGTGGAAAGCGTGATTGCGACAGCGCGCCAGGTTTGGCCAGGGCGCAGATTGGTGATGGCCTATCAGCCTCATCGTTATACGCGTACACGCGATCTCTATGATGATTTTGTCAGAGTGCTTTCTGAGACTGATGTTCTGGTGATGCTTGAGGTTTATTCAGCAGGCGAGGAGCGTATCAGCGGTGCAGATGGCAAAGCGCTGTGCCAGGGAGTGAGAAGTCGCGGTGCAGTAAACCCGCAGTTCGCCCAGTCGCCAACCGAAGCGCTGAAGATGTTGCCTTCGATCGTGCAAGCCGGAGATGTGGTGCTAGTCCAGGGGGCGGGAAATGTTAACCAGATTTCTCAGCAGTTATCACAACATGCGATAGCTTCTGCAGGAGATTCGCGTGGCCGCTAGAAAACCTTCTGCAAAAAAACTGGCGCAGGCGCAGTTGGAAGCCAGGCGATTGATGCGTCGTCGGGTTATTGCTCTGGTCGTTGTTCTGGGCTCTGTTGGGGCGATTTTGTGGCAGGCCGATCGAGCGCTTGATGGCAATATTCGTAAAGTTCAGATCGAAGGCGAATTGTCTGGCGGCGAACGCGAGGCCGTGATGAGCGCAATTGCGGAAGCTATCAAGTCCTCTGGTGTCCCAGGACTACATTCTCTGTCACTGGATCAAGTTCAGGCTGCGGTCTCTGGGCTCTCCTGGGCAGAACGAGTGAGTGCCAGAAGACGCTGGCCAGATACGTTGATCGTTCGTCTTATGCGGCATTCTGTCGTCGCTCGTTGGGGTGGAGGCGGTTACGTTGCAAGCAATGGTGAAGTCATCACGTTGCCGGCAGCAAATTCTGAGAATGGCATGGACTTGCCTTTGTTGAACTGCAAAGAAACAAGTTCTGTAAAAGCGATGGAGGTATTTCATATCTTGAATCGAACCCTGGTCTCTCAGGGGCTGCGCCTCGTCGAGTTGAATGAGTCTGTTCTGGGTGAATGGAGCGCGGGCGTGGCTGTTCCAGGCGTTGCACCCCAAGCAACAGAGCAGACCTTGTTTGTTGCGCTTGGTCGGGATGATCTGGCGCATCGTTTGCAGAGATTCATGGCCGTTCGATCGCAGCTTCTGCAACAGGCCAAACAGCAAAACGAACAGATAGCCTCTGTTGATGCTCGCTACCACAACGGCGTTGCTGTTCGATTTAGTGCATCTACTTTAGAGACAGAAATAGAGGAGCCCGTTCGCTAATGGCAAACGAACAGGAACCGCAACGTGTCGTCGGGCTCGATATTGGAACCTCCAAGGTAGTGGCGATGGTGGCTGAAACCGGTGCGGATGGCGTATTGGAGATCATTGGTATTGGGGCCTATCCATCGCGCGGCCTTAAGAAAGGTGTTGTCGTTAATATTGAATCTACGGTGCAGTCAATCCAGCGCGCTGTAGAAGAAGCAGAACTCATGGCGGGTTGCCAGATTGATACGCTGTATGCCGGTATCGCCGGCAGTCACATCCGTTCTCTGAATTCGCACGGCATTGTGGGGATTAGCGAAGGCGAAGTTTTTCCGCAAGATGTTGAACGAGTCATAGATGCGGCACAGGCCGTAGCTATTCCTGCTGATCAGAAGATTCTTCATATCTTGCCGCAGGATTACATCATCGACTCCCAGGAAGGAGTAAAAGAACCTCTTGGCATGTCCGGAGTGCGGCTTGAGGCCAAGGTTCATCTGGTTACCTGTGCCGTTACCGCTGCGCAGAATATCGAAAAGTGCATCGAACGCTGCAGCCTGTCTGCAAACGACATCATTCTGGAGCAGCTTGCGTCCAGTTACGCGGTGCTTACCGACGATGAGCGCGATCTGGGCGTATGCATGGTCGACATTGGTGGAGGTACTACGGATATCGCCGTTTTCACTGATGGTGCTATTGCCCATACCGCGGTTATTCCCATCGCCGGCGACCAGGTTACCAATGACATTGCGATGGCGCTAAGAACGCCAACAGCCAGTGCTGAACAAATAAAAATCAAATACGCCTGTGCGCTCACACAGCTTGCGCAGGCTGACGAAAAAATTCTTGTGCCGGGTGTGGGCGACAAACCTCCCAGAGAGTTGTCGCGCCAGGCTTTGGCTGAGGTGGTTGAACCACGTTATGACGAGCTGTTTGGACTTATTCAGTCTGAACTGCGTCGTAGCGGGTTTGAAGATCTGCTCGCCGCTGGAATCGTGTTGACTGGAGGGTCATCAAAGATGGAAGGCGTGGTTGAGCTGGCGGAAGAAATCTTCCATATGCCGGTCAGCCTGGGCATGCCCCACAACATAAAGGGCCATGACGACATAGTGCGTAATCCAATTTATGCAACCTGTGTGGGGCTTACGTTGTATGGCAAAGAGAGAGAGGAGAGCGGTGACAAGTCAGCGTCGAAGAAGGCGCCGATAGTCTCGCGGTTGAAGAAATGGTTGAGCGAAAATTTTTAACTAAGACTGATTTACAAGCAGGAGAATGGACATGTTTGAACTCGTAGACAGTGCTCCCCAGAGTGCCGTTATTAAAGTGATTGGCGTAGGTGGTGGCGGCGGTAACGCTGTACAGCACATGCTCAATCAGCATGTAGACGGGGTCGATTTCATTGCGGCCAATACCGATGCACAGGCTCTGAAGAACCTGGATGCAAAAACTAATCTGCAGCTCGGCGGTGCGATTACCAAAGGGCTTGGCGCGGGTGCTAATCCGGCGATTGGCCGGCAAGCAGCAATGGACGATCGCGAGCGAATTGCAGAAGTTCTTTCTGGTGCCGATATGGTGTTTATTACCGCCGGCATGGGCGGAGGCACTGGTACAGGCGCTGCTCCGGTGGTTGCCGAGATTGCGCGCGAGCTTGATATTTTGACAGTCGCTGTTGTGACTCGACCTTTTTCTTTTGAGAAAAGAGATCGGATCGCAGAAGCAGGGCTTGATGAGCTCGGGCGGCATGTAGATTCACTAATCACTATTCCCAATGAAAAGCTGTTGGCTGTCTTGGGCGAGCGCACCTCGATGCTCGAAGCCTTTGCTGCGGCCAACGATGTGCTGCTTGGTGCAGTTCAGGGTATCGCTGACCTGATTATTCGTCCCGGTATGATTAACGTTGACTTTGCTGACGTTCGTACCGTTATGAGTGAGATGGGTATGGCGATGATGGGTACCGGCACAGCCTGTGGAGAAAATCGTGCCCGGGATGCTGCTGAGGCTGCGGTTCGCAGTCCGCTTCTGGAAGACATTGATTTGCACGGTGCGCGAGGCATTTTGGTGAATGTCACTGCAGGCCCCGAGCTCTCAATCGGTGAATTCTCGGATGTCGGCGACATTGTTGAGAATTTTGCATCTGATATGGCCACAGTAGTTGTGGGCACGGTTATCGATCCCGATCTGGGTGACGATCTCAAGGTGACGGTTGTGGCGACCGGACTTGGCGGTATTCCTGTTGCGCCTAATGTTGTTGTCGACAACACGGCAAATCAGACCGATGCCTTGTCACGCCAGCAAGTGGATTACACTGCGCTTGATCGACCTGCCGTGATGCGCAATCCGGCAGCACCTCGAGCTGATCAGAATACAACGGCGACCGGCGCTGCGGCGGCAAGTCAGCCTGGTGTGTCTGTGTCGCTCGAAAACGATGATATGGCTTATCTGGATGTCCCCGCGTTTTTGCGTAGGCAAAATGACTAGCTAGCATGATCTGCAGCGATTGTCCTCGAAGTGTTGAGCCTTGTGACGCACTTCGAGGTTAGTCGACGGTTGATGTAAACCAGTTCACCTTTCGATTGCGGATGGACCCGCTAAACTTGGAATTGGAAGTACTGTCTCTGTGTAGCGAGAGCAAGCAAGGAACTCGTTGGCATGACGTTGTCAAAACAGCAAGGCGCTGCCCAGAAGATGGGGCAGAAAATTGTGCAAAAAACCCTGAAGCGCAAGGTCTACGCCAATGGCGTAGGTCTGCACTCGGGCCGCGACGTTAGACTATGCATCTGCCCGGCAGAGCCAGACAGCGGTATTGTTTTTGTTCGAGTTGACCTTGCAGCCCAGCCCGGGGCCGGGGCTTGCGAAGTTCCGGCGCTTGCATCCAATGTGGTGGCCACCTCAATGTCGACCACACTTGCCCACCAAGACGTGCTCATTAGCACCGTAGAACATCTGATGGCCGCGTTTGCCGGCTTTGATATAGATAACGCCCGGGTAGAGGTTGACGCCGCTGAATTGCCTATTATGGATGGCAGCGCGGCACCTTTTCTTGATTTGCTAAAAAGTGCCGGTGCGAGGCTGCAGAACAAACCACGGCGTTTTCTGCGGGTTCTTAAACAGGTGCGCTACACCCAGGGGGATATCTCGGCCCAGCTTGAGCCCCATGACGGATTTCGTATCGCTTATACCCTGATCTACGATCATCCGGTGTTTCGTTCCCACGCGAGTCAGGCGGTAGTTGATTTTGCCGGCTCCACCTTTGATACAGAGGTGAGCCAGGCTCGAACCTTTGGTTTCCTCGATGACCTTGAACGACTCCAAGGCATGAATCTTGCCCAGGGCGGCAGCCTCGACAACGCAGTTGTGGTTGACCAGTCCGGTATTGTGAATTCGGGCGGCCTGCGTTCCGATGACGAGTTTGTCAAACACAAGATTCTGGACGCGGTGGGCGATCTCTACCTGTTGGGGTGCCCCATCATTGGATCTTTTACAGGGCATAAATCGGGTCATGCAGCGAACAACGCGTTATTGCGCATGCTGCTTGCTGATTCAGACGCCTATGAGTTTGTTTCTTTTGCCGATGCGTCTCTGGCGCCCAGGGTGGCTCGAGGAATCATCTAGGGTTCTTGGCTTCTTAGTTGTCCCGGCTTGTGCGGTTGTCCTCATCCTGAGTAGCTGCATCCTCTAACGTATGTTTACTCAGTCTCAGAATACTCTGTTGTAACTGGAGATAATCCGGTTCCAGTTCCAGCGTTTTTGCCAAATCCCGTAGTGACTTAGCTGCGGCAGAAGGCAAAAAACGAGGTGGATGTTCGACGATTGTGGGTTCGGCTGTCTGGACGACACGCAGATTGATTTTGCGAAGGTCCTGAAAGTCCGCCAGATTCCGCAGTTTAGTAGTCAAATTTGGTAGCTGATAGCGGAGCCTGGTGGCAAAGCTTGCGTTACCAACGCGCAAAACGAGGACGGGTGGACGGTAATTGGCAACCGATACCGCATCCGCCAAGGGACCGGGCAAGAGGGATCGAACGGCTAAAGTGAGCGAGGTGCGCTGTTCACTTTGGTTGATCAAACGGCTTAGAGGAGCGTGGCGCTGGTGGCGTTTAAACAACAAATCATCTATCTTCTGCCCAGGCCTGCGGTGCCAGGGGCGGACTCTGGTAGCGTCATGCTCTGGGGTGGTTTCTTTGGAATCAGTCACTCTGGAATCAG
>CAZWMD010000012.1:78517-102595 GCA_964634815.1 uncultured Pseudomonadales bacterium
CTGGTAGCGTCATGCTCTGGGGTGGTTTCTTTGGAATCAGTCACTCTGGAATCAGTCACTCTGGAATCAGTCACTCTGGAATCAGCCACTCTGGATTCAGCCACTTTGCGAGAAGTCGTCTAGGCTTGAGTATACAGGGTCGCGAGTCTCACACCCCGGTGGTAGGTGGGTTATGTGGGGTTAGCGTAGCTAACTCTGGCGCGACAAGACCTAATATAAGAAGAAGTCTTAAAAGAACAACAAGAACAACAAGACCAAAAACAAGAACAACAAAAAGAATCGAATTGGGGACTGTGGCGCGAATTGGTCGTCACACTGACAAAAAGAACCTGTCCAGTCGAGGCACTTTCAAGATCTGCTTGGAGTTGTTGCGTCTGCGGTGGGCTGACCGTGAGTGCTGCAAGCTGTGAATATCGTCATCTTTCTGCGTGAGCGGGCTCGCCCCGTGTCCTTCCAATGTCCGCTCTGGCTCGCAGCGTTTACCGGAATGCTGCTTGTTGCCGGAGTTATTGGCAATCTGTTTTGGTTAAAGACATCTGGCCTCGGGCCTGATGGGTTTGCCTCTGCTCAGAGTGCGCAAAGCCTGCGTTTGCGTGCAGAGATCGAAGAGCAGCGAAGTGTGCTCGACTCCCTTCGAGCTCAGGCCGCTAGCGACTCTCTGGCTGTCGGGCGGCGTCTTGCGTCCATGCAGGCCAGGTTCATGCGTCTGGAAGCCGTTGGCGAACGACTGGTTGAAGTTGCAGGCCTGGTTGATGGTGAATTCAGCTTTAGCCAGCCAGCGGCTGTTGGTGGACCTGAGGCTGCCCCTTTCGAAGCCGCGGGGGATCTTAATACTGACTTTGCAGCGCAGTTAGATGCACTGGCACAAGAGCTCGAGAGTCGAGAGACAGAGTTGGATGTGCTGGATGGCTTACTTGCTACCCGCAAACTTGCAGACGAGCGATCACCCCGACCGCGACCGATTACCTGGGGCTGGCTCTCGTCGCCCTATGGCAAGCGGGTTGACCCGATAACCGGTCGCCCCGGTTGGCACGCGGGTGTGGATTTTGCTGGTGAGGAGGGCTCCTCTGTCGTTGCGGTTGCTGGTGGTGTCGTAACCTACTCAGGGACACGAAGCGGCTATGGCGAGCTGGTGGAAATCAACCACGGAGACGGCTATGTGACGCGCTACGGTCATCACAAGAAGTTGCTGGTTGAGGTAGGCGATGTCGTCAAGAAAGGCGAAGAGATTGGCCTCATGGGTAGCACCGGCCGTTCCACAGGGCCTCACGTGCATTTTGAAGTGCTGAAAAATGGTCGGCCGGAAAACCCGGTTGCCTTCCTCGGTCGCAGTAGTTAAGTCATCTCAGGTACTCTGCCTGAGTACCGATCAGCCGGCGCCTCTCAGAATCTCTCTCATAGTGAGTTGGACCTGCCTTTTCAGGTAGAATCACGCGCTTCGCGCCGCTATCACCGGAGACATTGCGTTGCTGAAAGCGATTTTTGGAACTAAAAACGGCCGCGAGCTAAAGCGGATGCGCAGGATCGTCAAAAAGATCAATGCGCTGGAGCCGGCGATCCAGGCCCTGTCCGACGAAGAATTGCGCGCCAAAACGGACGAGTTCAAGGCCCGGCTTGCAGACGGCGGGTCGTCTGACAGCATTCTGCCCGAGGCCTTTGCCGTTGCTCGCGAGGCGTCCGTTCGCACGAGGGAAATGCGGCCCTTCGACGTCCAGCTTATAGGTGGTATCACGCTACACGAAGGCCGGATTGCGGAGATGCGCACCGGCGAGGGCAAGACGCTGATGGCTACCTTGCCATGCTACCTGCATGCGCTTTCAGGCAAGGGCGTTCACGTTGTTACGGTCAACGATTATCTCGCACGCCGTGATGCAGAATGGATGGAGCCGATTTATAACTTCCTGGGATTGTCGGTTGGCATCATTCAGTCTGGCCAGGATGCAGAGTCCAAGCGACGGGCGTATCTTGCTGACATCACGTACGGCACCAACAATGAGTTTGGTTTTGATTATCTGCGCGACAATATGGCGTTCTCTGCCCAGGAACGCTTTCAGCGGGGCCAACACTTTGCGATCGTTGATGAAGTTGACTCCATTCTGATCGATGAGGCTCGCACCCCGCTGATTATTTCCGGACCAGCGGAAGAGAGTACAAATCTCTATCAGGCAGTGAACAAATTGCCGCGATTGTTGAAGCGACAGGATGTGCCCGATGAGGAACTCGAAGAGCATCATGCCATCGGCGATTACGTACTTGATGAGAAAAATCGCTCGGTTGATCTTACGGAGCAAGGTCACGAGAAAGTTGAAATCGAACTCACCAAGGCAGGTCTGCTTGAGGAAGGTGACAGTCTTTACGGCACGACAAATCTGTCTTTGTTGACCCACGTGTACGCGGCTTTAAAAGCGCACGTCATATTCAAGCGTGATGTCGATTACATGGTGCAAGGCAACGATGTAGTTATTGTTGATGAGCATACCGGTCGAGCAATGCCCGGGCGACGCTGGTCAGAGGGCTTGCATCAGGCGGTTGAAGCCAAAGAGGGGGTTGCGATTCAAAACGAGACCCAAACGCTTGCCTCTACCACCTTCCAGAACTACTTCCGCCTGTACGAAACCCTGTCCGGCATGACAGGCACTGCGGATACTGAAGCGTTCGAGTTTCGCCAGATCTATGGTTTGGATGTGGTGGTTATTCCAACCCATCTGCCTATGGTTAGAGATGATGCCAACGATCTGGTTTTTCTGACCACGCCAGAGAAATACGACGCCATCGTCAACGATATTGTTGAGCGAACAGTCAACGGTCAGCCGGTGCTCGTAGGTACCGCCTCCATCGAGTCTTCCGAATTGGTGTCTGCTGAGCTTAAGAAGCATGGCATTGACCACAATGTGCTAAACGCCAAACAACACGAACGTGAAGCAGAGATTATTGCTCAGGCCGGACGACCGAGCGCGGTGACCATTGCAACCAACATGGCCGGTCGTGGTACCGACATCGTCCTGGGCGGTAGCTGGGAGGCCGAAATAGAGGCGTTGGAAAATCCGACCGATGCCCAGATAGCAAGCATTAAAGAAGAATGGCAGAAACGTCATGATGCGGTTTTAGAGGCTGGTGGACTACATATCATTGGCACTGAGCGTCACGAGTCGCGTCGTATTGATAATCAGTTGCGGGGTAGGGCAGGCCGGCAAGGCGATGCTGGTTCGTCACGATTTTATCTGTCGCTCGAAGACAACCTTATGCGCATATTTGCCTCAGACCGCATGCGTGGCTTGATGCAATCGATGGGCATGGAAAAGGGTGAAGCGATTGAAGCAAAGATGGTGAGCAATGCCATCGAGAAGTCGCAACGCAAGGTAGAAGGGCATAACTTCGATCAGCGCAAGAACTTGTTGGATTACGATGATGTTGCTAACGACCAACGTCAGGTTGTCTATCAACAGCGTCGTGACCTCATGGAAGAGGAGGACATAGCCGATACCATTGAGGGCTTGCGTGCCGAAATGTTGGCCGACGTGTTCAGCGAGTACATCCCTCCTATGAGCATTGAAGAACAGTGGGATGTCCCTGGTCTTGAAGCGGCACTTGTTAGCGAGTTCAATTCAAAGCAAGCGATTGCCAGTTGGCTTGAAACTGACGACAACCTTGACGAAGACAAGTTGCGTGAGCGCGCGCTCGACCAGCTTAACGATGAATATCAAAAGAAGGCCGAGCGCTGGCGCGGCGCAGGCGTGGATATTCGTTTGGTTGAAAAGCAGCTAATGCTTCAGGTGCTTGATCAACGCTGGAAAGAACATCTGAGCACCATGGATCATCTACGCCAGGGTATTCATCTGCGAGCTTATGCGCAGAAGCAGCCCAAGCAGGAATACAAACGTGAGAGCTTTGAGCTGTTCCAGGAGTTTCTCTACAACGTGAAGCGAGACGTAGTGAAGCTATTGTCTCGCGTAGAACTTGAGACTCCGGAAGAGGTTCAGCGAGCCGAAGAACAGCGTCGTGCTGCGGCTCAAAGACAGATGGAGGCAAGTCGAGCGGAGGCTGCTGCGGCACCACCAGTACTCGAAGGGGCTCCCCCGGCGCAACCTGACCGGAATAATCCTGATGTGACAACGCCTGCGACGTTCAAACGCGATGGTGAAAAAGTGGGGCGCAACGAACCCTGTCCCTGTGGATCGGGTAAGAAGTACAAGCAGTGCCACGGTAAGGTTGCCTGATGGCGGTCAACCTCGCCGAACCCGGTGAGTTGTTTGCGGTTCCTGGAGTCCGGCTTGGCAGCGCTTCTGCCTCAGTGAAAGTTTCTGCAGACCCGGATCAGTCAAACGTGGCCCAGGCCCAGCGCGATGACGTCGCCGTGGTTGTGTTTGATGCCGGTACAACCCTTGCCGGTGTGTTCACACAATCCGGTTTTGCAGCCCCTCCAGTGCAGCTTTGTCGCTCGCGATTAAGCACAACCGGTGCAATGCGGGCGCTCATTGTTAACAGTGGTAATGCCAATGCCGCAACGGGCGAGCGCGGCCTGGCAGACGCTCAGCGCCTTTGTGCAGGCGTTGCTGAGTTATTGGGTATCAACGAGAAAGAGGTGCTGCCTTTTTCGACCGGCGTGATCGGAGAGTTTCTGCCTGTTGATCGAATGACCAGGGGGTTTGCCAGATGTACCCAAACGCTGGCAGAAAACCAATGGCTTGGTGCGGCTAAAGCCATTATGACGACGGACACGGTTGCTAAAGCGACAAGCCGCCGATTCGAGCTGGACGGGGCCAACGTGACTGTCACCGGAATGGCCAAGGGTGCCGGGATGATGCGCCCGGATATGGCAACGATGCTCGCCTTTATGGCCTGTGATGCCTCCGTTTCTGAAACTTGTCTGCAAACCCTGGTGCGCGAAGTTGCTGATGCCAGCTTTAACCGATTGAGCGTCGATGGTGACACAAGCACCAATGATTCCTTTGTAGTGGCCTGTACCGGCCAAAGTGGTGGTGCCACGATCGATTCATCTGCTGCGCCTGGTTATGCCCAACTGCGTGCGGAGTTAACCTCGGTGGCGACCGAACTGGCCCAAGCCATTGTGCGTGACGGTGAGGGTGCCACAAAGTTTGTTACGGTTGAGGTCAGCGGTGGCCGAACACAAAAAGAGTGTGCTGATGTGGCATTCACTGTGGCTCATTCACCTTTGGTGAAGACGGCGATTTTTGCCGGAGATCCCAATTGGGGCAGATTTTGTATGGCAATAGGGCGTGCGGGGTTAACTGACTTTGACCAATCAAAAGTCTCCCTGCATCTAAACGATGTCTGTATCGCGCGCGATGGCCTGGTGGCTGATGACTATGTCGAAGCTGCCGCAGCCGAAGTGATGGCGCTCGAAGAGTATCAAGTGCTCATCGACCTTGGCCGAGGCGCCGCCCGGGATGCAGTCTGGACGAGCGATCTGTCTTACGAATACGTTCGAATTAATGCCGAGTATCGCACCTGATTTCTTGAGTTATTCTGCGTCAGATCATTGCTCAGGTGGCAGATCGCCACTCATTATTTCATCCCCTGGCGCATCACCAGGCACTCGATGTTCCTCGTTTACCCAGGCGCCAAAATCGATAAGCCGGCAGCGCTCGCTGCAAAACGGTCGGTGGGCGTTTGTAGTGGTGTACTGCATACGTTTTTTGCACTGAGGGCAAATAACGATGCGTGCCGGTTCAGAACTCATTGCCAGCTCTACTCCCTAATTAGTTATGTCCTATATGCCTTTGGCCATAGACAGATATTGGGCGTGCAGGCGGCTCGTCTCAACGTCCAGGTGTGCAAGATCCTGATCGTTGACGATGACATCATCGGCCCGTCTTAGGCGCTCATCGCGTGGTAACTGCGCATCGATGATGGCACGAACCTGTTGTTCTGGATTGTTGTCTCGCGCCATCACTCGTTCAACCTGAAGTTCGACAGGGACATCGACCACCAGAATTCTATCGCATCGCTCCGATTGGCCTGTTTCGAAAAGCAGAGGGTTCTCAAGAATGGCGTAGGCTGTGGTTGCGTTTGCCAGTTCGGTGAAAATGTACTCGTTGATCAGCGGGTGTAGCAGCGACTCGAGCCATTTTCTTTCGCTTTCTGTGGCAAAAATTTTTTCGCGCAGCAGAGCCCGGTTGAGTGTGCCGTCAGTGAGTAAAATATCGTCGCCAAAGTGTTGCGCAATCTGTTGCAAAGCCGGCTGGCCTTTTTCCACAACAACTCGTGAGGCGTAATCGGCATCAACCACCTTCACACCTGCCGCTGCGAAGCGTTCGCTAACAGCGCTTTTGCCGCTGCCAATGCCACCGGTGAGGCCAATGATGAGTTTATTGAATGTTCTGGGTTGACTGCTTGAGCTCGACACGCATTGCCTTATTGAAATCCGTAAAGAGTCAGCAAGTTATCACGCTGTAGCAGGCAAACCCAACCGGCAAGGGCCAGGAATGGACCAAAAGGCATGGGTTTGTCTCTGGTGCCCTTTTGAAAGAGCCCGGCAAAGACAGCATAGATAACGCCGGCAACGGAGGATACGAGCACTATTGCAGGCAAGGCTTGCCAGCCCAGCCAGGCACCAAGAGCTGCGAGCAGCTTAAAGTCGCCGTAGCCCATCCCTTCTTTTCCGGTGATGAGCTTGAATAGCCAATAGATACTCCACAACACCAGATAACCAATTACTGCGCCCCACACGGCTGATGTGAGTGAGGTGATACCTTGGCTTGTGCTGTTTACGATCAGACCTAGCCACAGAAGCGGCAGGGTGAGTTGGTCGGGCAGCAACATGGTGTCGGCGTCAATGAACGCCATGCCAATGAGCATCCAGGTGGCAATCAGACAGGCGAACCCCAACCAGGTAAAACCGAATTGCCAGAGAATCAGAGCAGACAGAACACCAGTGAGCGCTTCAACCAACGGATAGCGTGGCGAGATGGGGGTTTTGCAGCCGCTGCACTTGCCGCCCATGAGTAGCCAGCTGACGACCGGAATGTTCTGCAAAGCCGTTATTGAATGACCGCAGTTTTGACAGCGCGATCTGGGCACCATCAGATTGAAAGTGTCAGCGCCTTCGGTATAAGGACTGGTATCGGGGGTGGGCTCTGCTGCAATCTCTTTGGCCAGCGCCCGAGATTCTCTGTCCATCATGATGGGCAGACGGAATATGACAACGTTGAGAAAAGAGCCAACGCACAGCGCCAGCCAAATTCCGAAGCCCCAGGCCAGGTAGGCATTTGCCGCGATAAACTCAGCCCAGTGTTCAGGCTCCATGGATTGTCTGCACCTTGCTTACGACTGCTATCGCCGCTGTGGAGGCGTACGCTTAGTGCGTATCGCCACCAACCACTGATCCCAACTGGAAGATGGGTAGATACATCGCGATGATCAAGCCACCAACAAGAACGCCAAGAACCGCCATGATCATGGGTTCCATGAGTGCCGTCAGATTGTCTACGGCGTTGTCTACCTGCTCTTCATAGTAGGTCGCAGACTTGTCCAGCATGTCGTCCAGGGCGCCAGATTCTTCGCCAATAGCCACCATCTGCGTCACCATGTTGGGGAATACCCCGGTGGAACGCATTGAGAAATTCAGCTGCTGACCCGTTGATACGTCATCGCGCACCTTGTTTACGGCGTCGGTATATACCGAGTTGCCGGTTGAACCGGCAACGCTACCCAGGGCGTCAACCAGAGGTACACCGGCGGCAAAGGTGGTGGATAGTGTTCGCGCGTACCGAGCGACGGCAGACTTTTCGATAATGTCACCGGCAACGGGTGCTTTTAAAGCAATTCGGTCGATGGCTCGGCGTAATGCCTCGGAACGGCGATGGATGGCTCTAAAAAGCAGGAACAGGCCAATGGCGCCGATCACCATTGCCAGCCACCAGGCCTGAACAAACTCGGAGAGCCCAATAACCATCTGGGTAAATGCGGGCAGTTCGGCACCAAAGCCAGCAAATACATCTTCAAACTGGGGGACTACCTTAATCAGCAGTATGCCGGAGACGATAACAGCAACGAGCAGAACCGCGATTGGATAAGTCATGGCCTTTTTGACTTTGGCCTTCAATGACTCGGTTTTTTCTTTGTAGGTGGCGATGCGATCAAGCATGGTTTCGAGCGCACCTGATTGCTCACCGGCATCAACGAGGTTGCAGAACAGCTCATCGAAATAGATAGGGTGTTTGCGGATCGACTGGGCAAACGAGTTACCGCCCGCCACGTCGTTGCGCACTTCTTTAATGAGCGTAGCCATTTTCGGCTTGTCGACACCTTCGGAGACAATTTCGAAGGCCTGAACCAGAGGTACACCCGCACGCATCATCGTCGACATCTGGCGCGTGAACAGCGCAATGTCACCAGGTGTGATGGCTTTACCGCCACCAAGCGACATACCGTTGGCTTTCTTCTTTACCTTTTTCGCGACAATGCCCTGCTTGCGCAGTTCGGCTTTTGCCAGAGCGGGGTTCAGGCTTGATATTTCGCCTTTGGCCTTACGACCTTGCTTATCAGTACCTTCCCAAACAAATGTTGCACTTTCTGCCATAGCTTATGCCCTAGTGGCCACCACTGGTGACGCGATTTGCTTCTGCGAGGCTTGTCACCCCTTGCATGACCTTCTCAAGCGAACTGCGGCGCAGGTCGTTAAACCCGTGCTTGGCGGCTTGCTCAGCCAAATCCATGCTGTTCCCGTCCTCCATGATAATACGAGATAGCTCCGGCGTTATTTTAACTACTTCATAAATACCGACACGGCCTTTGTATCCGCTGCTACAGCTATCACAACCTTCCGGGTTGGGTCCAAACACCTGAAAACCGGGATTCAGGTCTTCTTCTGTAAAGCCTTCTTCTATTAATGCGGGATTAGGCACATCAATTTCCAATTTACATTTGGTACAGAGCCGGCGTGCCAGGCGTTGGGCGATAATCAGGGTAACGGAGGTCGCCAGGTTAAACGCGGGTACGCCCATATTGCGCAGTCGAGTGAGCGTCTCTGCTGCAGAGTTGGTGTGCAGGGTGGAGAGCACCATGTGGCCAGTCTGCGCGGCCTTGATCGAGATCTCGGCAGTTTCCAGATCTCGAATCTCACCAACCATGACGATATCGGGATCCTGTCGCAGGAACGAACGCAGGGCGGAGGCAAAATCGAGGCCGACCTTATGGTTCACGTTGACCTGGTTGATGCCTTCGAGGTTAATTTCTACCGGATCTTCAGCCGTTGCGATGTTGCGCTCTTCGGTGTTGAGCATGTTCAGGCCGGTATAAAGGGTAACTGTCTTGCCGGAACCCGTTGGTCCCGTTACCAGAATCATGCCTTGTGGCTGGGGTAGGGCCCATTCGAGCAATTCACGCTGTAGTGGTTCGAAACCCAGCATGTCGATGCCCATCTGGGCACTGGATGGATCCAGAATCCGCAGCACGATCTTCTCGCCCCACAGCGTCGGCAGCGTGTTGACGCGAAAGTCGATCGCTTTGGTCTTCGACAGCTTCATCTTGATCCGGCCATCTTGCGGGATGCGCCGTTCGGAAATATCGAGTTGAGACATGACCTTTAGCCGGGCGGCAAGCCGAGTGCCCAGGTTCTGAGGCGGAGAGGTCATTTCTTGCAAGATACCGTCGGTACGAAAACGCACGCGATAGCTTTTTTCGTAGGGCTCGAAGTGAATATCTGAAGCACCCGTCTTGATGGCATCCAGCAGCATTTTGTTAACGAAGCGAACGATGGGAGTGTCGTCGGTTGATGAGGTGTCTTCTTCTTCGCCGCCTCCTTCATCGAAGGATTCCATGTCGAGATCGACCAGCTCATCATCATCGAGATCGCCCAGCGCTTCCGCTTCTCCGGAATTCAGATGGGCGTCTATGAGTTTGGCAAGCTTGTCTTCCTCTACCAGTACAGGTTCAGTATTGGTGCCGCTCTGAAACTTGATCTCATCCAGCCCCTGGAGGTTGGTTGGATCAGAAACGGCAACAAACAGTCGCACACCGCGGCGAATCAGCGGCAGTGCGTTGTGAGTTCGGATCAGGCGTTCTTTAACGAGATCTCTGGGAATGGCTTCCGGATCAAAGGCGGCCAGATCAATGAGCGGCACACCAAATTCTTCACTGGCGGACACCGCAACATCGCGGGGATTGGCAACGTTATTTTGAACAACATAACTGACAAAGGGCATGCCAGCCTTGCGCGCTTCTGTGGCTGCCTTTGAAGCAGCGTCCAGTTCCAACAGACCGTCGTCGACAAGACGTCGAGCGAGACCTGATAGCGGTACCATCTCAGTGGCCATAATGTTGATGCCGATCCATATGCCTAAAAGTGCGTCTACTGTGAGGATGGCGCAAGGCGTTGCGCGCATTCTCGTTCGACCCCGTCGATGGGGCCTTCCTTCCGTTTGTTTTAGAAGGCAGGAGCTACCTTACCGCCGCCTCTGGCAGGGGTCTATTCAACTTGAGGGCGTTAGGGGTTAAGTAGCGCACAGTTTTACGAAATAAACCCCGATTTTTCTTTTAGATGTCGAATTGATGTCGGTTGCAGGGGACTCAGAGATCAATCATGCCCAGCGCATGGTCTTGGTGTGGCCCAGGAACACTTTTTGTGCTCCGGAGCTTGTCATGCCGTTATCTGCGCGCAGATTGTCAGTTGCTGTTGCGGTTTATTGACGCCCGGGTGACCTCCCCGGTCAGGTTGTGACCCTATGGCCGCGGAAATCGTCGGATTTTTGCTGTGCCAGGCAGGGTCTAGTTGCCAAGCGCCGGCGGATGAAAGCTGAAACAATGGTCCTGAATAATTATAACTTGTTGAAATATAACAACATAATTCGTTGCTACAATTTACGAACAAGGAACTATCGGTCGTTGGCATAACCCGTGCATGTGTACTGGCCAGATGGGTTCAACTGATGCGCCAACGCTTAGAGCAGCGGCCAGGGGACAGCCCGCTTGAAACCAAAAATGGTAAGGAGATTTCCGAATGATTAAGAACGTGCAAAAGGGTTTTACCCTCATCGAACTCATGATCGTAGTTGCGATCATTGGTATTCTGGCTGCTGTAGCTCTGCCTGCGTATCAGGACTACATCAAGAACGCCAACATGTCTAAAGTGAACTCTCACTATGAGGAAGGCGCACGCTTTGCTCAGAACGAGTTTCGCAAGATCCAGTCTGAACTGGCTATGACGATTCTTCAGAACGCTGGCGAAGCTGACACCAAGGTTGGTGGCACCTACTGGCTGGATCAACTGAACCAGCAGGGCGGAACGGCTCCTGGTGGCGGTCTCCCTTACGCTGCTACGGCTAACGACGTAACTGGTGTTGTGGGTATCGAAGCTACAGGTACGATCGCTGCAGGTAACTACGCGGTAACCTTCACGCGCCCTCAGTACGAAGATTTCCCTACACAGGAAACTCGCGCTTTGGCCTGGACCGATATCTAAATCGAGGCATTGCCCTGAGGTCTGAGCCAGACTTAGTCCTCAGGCAACTCGATAAGATGGATTGGTTTACCTAGTAGATCGATCCGCCGGATCAAGAGAAGGGCCCCATCGGGGTCCTTTTTTTGTTTTCGGGCTGTTTTCCCGCGCCCACAGGCAATTATCTAATATTAAGGTGGCTCCAATGACCCATTCTTTCGCGCCCCAAAAAACCATGTCATACCAGCAATGCATCCGCCGCCGTTCCGGCTTTACGTTACTTGAGCTGATGATTGCGGTAGCTATTCTGGCGCTCCTGGCCAGCGTCGGCCTGCCTGCCTACCAAGGCTATATTCAGACCTCAAGAGAAGCCAAACTGCTTAACAATATCGCCACCATTGAGGTTTTCCAGGAAGACTTTCGACTCCGGAACGGCGCTTATCAAACGACCGGTGCGAACCTGGGAGCCATCACCGCTGCCATTGGCTGGGAGCCCCAGACCAACGACGGTATCCAGTATTCGCTAGCGGCTGCTGGAGCAGGCTACAGCGTGACCGCAACGGATACCGAAGGATTGTCGGTGTGCGTGGTGTATCCCGACAAGACTCGCTGTTAGGGCTGCGCAGTCCAAAAACTTTGGGTATCCTGCGCGGCCGGCGGGGGAGCTATAGTTCTTCCTTGCGAGTCTTCAGAGCCGGGATAGCTCAGTTGGTAGAGCGACTGATTCGTAATCAGTAGGTCCGCAGTTCGATTCTGCGTTCCGGCACCATCTTTTTGACTGTTGTAGCGGTTCTTTGTCCGTTACAACGGTCCTGGTGTATATAGCAGTCCCGCATACTCAAGCCCCTCGCGGCGGTAGCCGACGAACAGATACTTGTATCGGGTACCTAACGGAAAGAAGGCGTAGTCCTCGAGTGATCCAGGGTGGCGCTTTTGCCATTCAACAAGCTCGCCGTAGTCCTGATCCCGCTGGCGAATTTTCTCAAGCGGATATTCGTCGCTTAAGACCACGTCGCTTTGCGCCATTGGTACGTAGAAGTCGCTCTGCACTCGCATAGAGGTACCGGCCAGGAAGGCCGAGCCGCGAATTTCCGACAGCTCATTGACGTCAGTCGGCAGTTCTACCGCGATTCGCTTTGGCCAGTCGCCAGGGAAACCGCTCAAATCAGGCACCGGCTGATTTACCTCGGTCCAGGCATCAGCGCTCATGCTGTAAAAATGCCCGTCTACATACACCAACGCCAGGGGGCGTTCAGACCACACCACGTACATACCGGCGGCCAAACAGGCGATCTGCAGTGCGCCGATGATGGCCATGTCGGTTTTGATTTCAGGCTTTGCGGCGTTGAATACAATGAGCGTGAGCAGGGGGCCAAGAACCAGGTCGACCCCAAGTATCAGTCGCAGGCCTTCCCAGCCGCCGTCAAGCTCGAAGAAATAATCGGGATACCAGCGCAGCACAATCACTGCGCTTAGTGCAAGAAATATGAGAAGGCTGATTCCCAGATGGATGGCAAAAGCTGAATATCGAGACACGGTCAGGTTCTTCTAACAGGTTTAGTTTTCCAGCGAGTCAACGATACGCATCGACAGGTCCATAGGCTTAATGCGCTTCGTGATGTCACCAATAGAAATATAGTCGACCCCGGTTTCAGCGATGGGGACAATGGTCTCAAAGTTCACGCCGCCGGAGGCTTCCAGCTCCAGGGCATCACCGGCGACGGCAACACCTTCCCGAGTTTGCTCAAGCGTGAATTCATCAAGCATCACACGATCGGCGCCGGCGGCAAGTGCTTCGGTGAGTTCGTTGAGGTTTTCCACCTCCACTTCTACAGGGGCGCCGGGGCGATGCGCATGGGCCGTGGCCACAGCGGCGGCGATCGATCCTGCTGCCGCGATGTGGTTTTCCTTTATGAGGAAGGCATCGAACAGGCCAATACGATGATTGTGGCCACCACCGGCCAGTACCGCATACTTCTGGGCGAGTCGTAGACCCGGGATGGTTTTGCGAGTGTCGAGAATGCGGGCTTTGGTGTGACTCACCAGTTTCACGTAAGCGTTCGCAAGCGTTGCTGTGCCCGACAGGAGTTGGACAAAATTCAGCGCAGTGCGCTCAGCGGTAAGCATGCTGCGTGCTGAACCTTCGAGATAGTAGAGCACCTGATTTGGTTCGACCTGATCGCCGTCCTGTACTTGCCAAGTCACTCCCAGGTCGGGGTCGACCTGCCGACAGGTTTCGTCTACCCAGTCTCGGCCACAAAAAATGCCAGTCTCACGCGTGATTACCCGGGCTCTGCTGCGTTCTTCCGCGGGCACTAACGCCGCAGTGATGTCGCCGTCACGAAGATCTTCAGCGAGTGCATCTGCCACGCCTCGAACGATGGCGCTTCGCAGCCAACTGCTTGCTCGAGCAGTTTCCAGGCGGCGTTGTAAATCTGACATCGCGGACCAATCTCCCAGTTTGTAGTGCTTTAAAAAAGGTCTATGGTAGCCCCACCCAGCTCATTTCGCTGCAGTATATGGCCCACCACATGGTGAATAAACTAGGCGCGCCAGTCTCTCAAGAGGCTGCTCACCCGCTATCGGAACAGGGATGGCTGCCCAGATGTCGACAATCGTTGAGCCCTAATTGCGATCGACGGCCGGAATGGGCGGTCATTGAGCTTGTGGTTGTGCACAATATTTCGTTGCCCCCCGGACAGTTTGGTACGGGGATGGTGGAGGCATTGTTTTGCAATCAACTCGACTGCTCGAGAGATTCCCGGCTGAATGATCTTGAGGGGCTGCGAGTGTCTTCTCATCTGTTTATTGATCGTAAGGGTGGGGCGACCCAGTTTGTACCTTTTAACCAGCGAGCCTGGCATGCCGGACACTCCAGCTGGCGGGGACGGAGCAACTGCAATGATTTTGCGATTGGCATCGAGCTTGAGGGTACAGATACGCGGCCCTATACAAAAAAGCAGTATGCCCGGTTGCGCAGTACACTTGCCTGGTTATTCCGTCGCTATTCCAGGTTGGGTGTTGATACCTTAGTTGGCCACAATGAAATCGCCCCGGGCCGGAAAACGGATCCGGGTCCGGCATTTGATTGGACCCGTCTGCTGCGCGATCTGTGAACGCCACTTCAGATGACATACAGGTGTGGCCCGCATCCGTTACAATCCAGATCCTTGTTTTGGAGCCGCTGAATGCCGATATCTGAGATTAACGACACCAATCCCGAGGAAACCCAGGAATGGCTTGATGCCCTCGAGGCCGTGCTGGATGAAGGTGGTGTCGAACGCGCCAACGTCCTTTTGCAGCGCCTGTCTGCCCGCATGGCAAAGACCGGCGCACGATTGCCCTACACGATCACCACGCCTTACCGAAATACGATCCCTTCGCACAAAGAAGCGTTTATGCCGGGGGATCTGTTTGTTGAACGCCGCATCCGGGCGATGATTCGCTGGAATGCGTTGGCCATGGTGACCCGGGCCAATCAGCGCGAGGGCGACCTGGGCGGCCACATCTCTTCCTTTGCCAGTTCAGCAACGCTTTATGACGTTGGCTTTAACTATTTTTTTCGCGGCCCGGATGAAGATAGCCCAGGTGATCTGATCTATTTCCAGGGGCATTCCTCGCCTGGTGTGTATGCGCGCTCTTTCCTGGAAGGTCGCCTTTCTGAAGAAGACCTCGATAACTTCCGACGTGAGGTAGATGGCAAGGGGCTGTCGTCCTATCCCCACCCCTGGCTCATGCCGGATTACTGGCAATTTCCAACGGTGTCGATGGGTCTTGGGCCAATCCAGGCGATCTATCAAGCCAATGTCATGAAATACCTTGATAGCCGGGGCATAGCGCCAATGCGCGATCGTAAGGTCTGGGCGTTTCTTGGGGACGGCGAATGTGACGAACCGGAATCTCTTGGCGCACTGTCTCTGGCCGGTCGCGAACGCCTCGATAATCTGATTTTTGTAGTGAACTGCAACCTGCAGCGTCTTGACGGGCCGGTGCGAGGCAACGGCAAAATCATTCAGGAACTTGAAGGCTACTTCAAAGGCGCCGGCTGGAATGTCATCAAGGTGGTATGGGGGCGCCTGTGGGATCCACTGTTTGCCAACGATACCTCCGGGCTAATGCAGGAACGCATGGACGCCGTGGTGGACGGAGAGTTTCAGAATTACAAAGCCAAAGGCGGGGCGTACACCCGGGAGCATTTTTTTGGGCAACACCCGGAGCTTTTAAAGCTGGTTGAGAACATGAGTGACGATGACATCATGCGACTCAACCGCGGTGGCCATGACCCCTTTAAGGTTTATGCGGCATACCACGAAGCCGTTAACCACAAAGGAGCGCCGACGGTCATACTTGCCAAAACGGTGAAGGGCTATGGCATTGGTGATGCAGGTGAGGCTGAAAACGACACCCATTCGGTGAAGAAGCTTGATCTCGAAGAGCTCAAACAGTTCAGAGATCGATTCAATCTGCCCCTCAGCGACAAAGAACTTGAGTCAGTGCCGTATTACCGGCCACCGGAAGACGCTCCTGAGCTTGCCTACTTGCGACGCAATCGGGAGCGCCTGGGTGGTTCTATACCGCGGCGCATCGTCACAGATGAGCGCTTAACAACCCCCTCTTTATCAGCCTTCAAAACGCAGTTGGCGGGTACCGGCGAACGCACAAACTCCACCACCATGGGCTTTGTGCGTATGCTCGCGACGTTGCTTCGAGACAAGAACATTGGTGAACGCATCGTGCCTATTGTGCCTGATGAGGCGCGAACATTTGGTATGGAAGGCCTGTTCCGGCAGTTGGGTATCTACTCCTCCAAAGGGCAGCTTTACGAGCCTGAAGATTCTGGCGAGATTGCTGCGTACCGTGAGGCAAAAGATGGCCAGGTTCTTGAAGAAGGGATTAACGAGGCGGGTGCGATGTCCGCGTGGATTGCCGCTTCTACAAGTTATTCAAATCATGGCAAAACCATGGTGCCCTTTTATATTTATTACTCGATGTTTGGCTTTCAGCGGGTTGGTGATCTTGCCTGGCTTGCCGGAGATATTCAGGCACGCGGCTTCCTTATTGGCGGCACTGCAGGACGCACCACGTTAAACGGTGAAGGGTTGCAGCATCAAGATGGGCATAGCCATATTCAGGCCGCAACCATCCCTAATTGCATTGCCTATGATCCCTGCTATACCTACGAGTTAGCAGTCATCGTGCAGGCAGGCCTTAAGCGCATGTACGAGAATTCTGAGAATATTTTTTATTACCTCACCGTAATGAATGAAGCCTATGCGCAGCCGGCATTGCCGGGCTTTGACGGCGATGACCCGCAGATCGATGAATCGATTACCGACGGCATTTTAAAGGGTATGTACCGTTTGAAAGCGGCCGCGGATGAGTCCAAGAAAGTTGTCCGCTTGCTGGGTAGCGGTACTATTTTGCGTGAAGTGCTCGCTGCTGCTGAATTGCTGGAGAGCAAGTTTGGTGTCTCTGCGGAAGTCTGGAGTGTTACCAGCTTTAATGAACTTGCGCGCGAAATGCATGATGTTGACCGGGCAAATCTGCTTGATCCACTTGCCGACCCGCAGGTCTCGTTTGTGCAGACCTGCCTGCCGGGAGATGTGCCGGTAGTGGCTGCAACGGATTATATTCGAGCCTATGCAGAACAGATTCGCAGTCATGTCGCTGCGGACTACCGTGTCTTGGGGACGGATGGTTTTGGCCGATCGGATACGCGCGACAAACTACGTCACTTCTTTGAGGTAGACCGCGCATTTGTTGCGCTGGCAGCAATCGATGCCTTGGCTGAGGCCCAGGTATTAAGTAAGTCCGACGTTGCAAAAGCCCGAGATGAACTGGGTATAAACCCTGAGAAATCCAACCCTCGGTTGGCTTGATCTGGATAACCCTTTACAGGTTCTTCAGACAGATCAGGGTCTGAGAATCAAAATCTAGGAAAGACTGGAGCTTATGAGTAATTCTGCGATACCGGTGGTTGTGCCCGACATTGGCGACGCTGACGGCGTTGAAGTGATTGAATTTTGTGTGCAGCCCGGAGATACCGTCGCTGTTGATGATGCGCTGATAGTGATCGAGTCAGACAAGGCATCGATGGAAATTCAGTCTACCGTAGACGGTGTGATTGAGAGTTTTAGCGTTGCCCTGGGTGATGTAGTCACAAGCGGTCAAAGTGTTGCGTTTGTTGTCGCAACGGCGGGTGGCGACACTTCTGCTGCTAACCAGTCGCAAGGCGCTGAGTCGCAAGTCCCTCAGTCGAAAGCTCCTGAATCGACAGACACTGGACCGGCAGCCGTAGAACAACAGACCGAGACGGTCGAAACAACTCCGCCATCTACCGAGTCGAGTACGCTTGAAGTCCGGCTGCCCGACATTGGGGATGCTGGCGAAGTCGTCGTGATTGAGTTAGGTGCGGCCGTTGGTGATTCGGTTACCGCCGAGCAGATGCTTCTCGTAGTCGAATCAGACAAGGCCTCCATGGATATTGTGGCGCCTGCTGATGGAGTGATTGACCAACTGGCTGTGAGTGAAGGTGATTCGGTTGGCGAAGATGCATTGCTTGCAGTCCTCAGTGTCGCAAGCTCATCTGAATCAGCACAGGCACCTGCGGCAGCCTCAGCACCAAACGTAGAACCTCCCGCCGCAGATGCGAGCGCGCAGTCACCAGCACCTGCATCGGTCAGAGACGCAAGCGGACTTGCGCCCCCGCCAAAGCCTGCTGCAGCGCCTGCAAAATCTGGCCTGGTTTATGCGGGCCCGGCGGTTCGTCGTATGGCTCGTGAGCTTGGTGTTGATTTGCAACGGGTCTCTGGTACTGGCGCCAGAGGTCGAATCGTCAAAGACGACGTCAATCTGTTTGTGAAGTCTGCGCTTGCCGGTGGTGGTGGGGCAGCTCCTGGAGGAGCAGCAGGCCAGGGTATTCCTGCAGTGCCTGAGATTGATTTCTCCAAATTTGGCGAGGTCACTAGCGTACCCATGTCGCGCATTTTGAAGCGCGGTGCCGAAAACCTGCATCGCTCCTGGCTCAACGTCGTGCACGTCACTCAGCACGACGAGGCTGATATCACCGAGCTCGAGAAGTTTCGGAAGGCTCTGAAGCCGGAAGGAGAGCGGCGGGGTGTGAAGATAACTCCTCTGGCATTCATTGCGAAAGCATGTGCGCAACTGCTGGTTGAGTTTCCCAAATTCAACGCGTCACTCGACCCAGCTATTGAAAATCTCTTGATGAAGGGCTACATCAATATCGGCTTTGCCGTTGATACCCCGGATGGCTTACTGGTGCCGGTTGTTCGTGATGCGGACAAGAAAGGTATCTGGGAGCTCGCGGATGAGATTAACGAGCTGGCTGCCAAGGCCCGGGACAAAAAGCTCACACCAAAAGATTTGCAAGGCGGCACGTTCTCTATCTCTTCTCTGGGTTCTATTGGGGGCACTGGCTTCACACCCATAGTGAACGCCCCTGAAGTAGCGATCCTGGGTGTTGCCAAACTGGCAACAAAGCCGCAGTGGAACGGTGAGACCTTTGTGCCTCGAAAAATGTTACCGCTGTCGTTGAGTTACGATCACCGCGCGATCAATGGCGCGGAGGCGGGCCGCTTTGTGACGCAACTCTGTGCCGTTCTGGAAGATATGCGCCGCGCGCTCCTGTGAGCTGAATCTGTCTTCGAGTTATGGTCGGAAGTCTGTGATTCTTGTTGCACAGTTCACATTATGGGGTTGGCGAATGTAACTCCGCATCAGGCTGCTGATTAGGTCCCATCAGACGTGCCGGGCTGGTATTAGTCTGCCCCCCTCATAATTTGATTTTGTCTTTGTCGACTGATCCTCGACGAAGGCGCATGGATAAAATCACCCCGACCGATGACTGAGCTGCCTCCCATATATACAGAACTCTGGCGCTTCGCCGCGACAATCCTTGTGCTCGCCATGCAGGCTGGATTCCTGCTGCTGGAAGCCGGGAGTGTGCGGGCTAAAAACAGCGTTAATGTCGCCCAGAAAAACGTGACAGATCTGGTGATCTCCTGGATCTTGTTTCTGGTTTTTGGTTACAGCATTGGTTTTGGCCTGCCATCGCCAATGTGGGCGTCTGCTGAAAGCTTTTCGATCACTTCGTTTCTCTTTCAGCTCGGGTTTTGTGGCGCCGCCGCGACGATTATTGCTGGTGCAGTCGCTGAGCGCATGGGTTTTGCGGCCTACGCGTGGCTGACCTGCGCCGTGGTTGCCATTATCTACCCGCTAGCTGTTTGGTTGTGTTGGGGAAATCTGTTGGTGCCAGACAGGGCCTCACCCTTGGCGGATATGGGCTTTGTAGATTTTGCGGGCGGCACCGTTGTGCACGTTCTGGCCGCCTGTGTAGCACTCGCTGCGATTCTTCAGCTTGGACCGCGCCTGGGTCGGTTCACGGAAGAAGGTAAGGTTCGTACCATACCGGGGCATAGCCCGGTGCTTGCGATGCTGGGGTTGACGATTTTGCTTATTGGCTGGTTTGGCTTTAACGCTGGTGGTCTGTCTCCGGGTGATCCACGGTTTGCTCAAACCCTGCTAAGCACGGCAACGGCCGCCTGTTTTGGTGCGCTACCCGCATTGGCCTTTGGTTACGCGCTCGATAAAAAGATATTCAACCCGCGCCGCACGATCAATGGATTGCTTGGTGGGCTGGTATGCGTTACCGCCTGTGCCGGGTTTGCTGATACCTGGCATGCGGCGCTGCTGGGTGTGGTTGGTGGGACCGTTGCCACCTTTGCCTCTGACTGGCTACTAACAAGATACTCTCTGGATGATCCCCTTGATGTTGTGGCCGTACACGGGCTACCGGGTGCGATTGGCACGCTGAGTGTTGCCGTACTACTACCCAAAGATCAATTGCTTGGTGGTTCCTGGCTTATGCAGCTGGGCATTCAGACACTGGGGCTGGTGATCGTCTCAGGCTTTGCTTTCATCGTTGCCTGGATCTGGTTGAAGGCGTTGGCTAAGTTCATGCGACTGCGTGTAAGTGCTGAAGATGAGCATCTTGGCCTTAACTACACGGAACACGGAGTGTCGATAGATACCCAGCGACTTAAGCGGGCAATAGACACGCAGCTCAGTACCGGTACTTTTTCTGATGGTCTGCAGATGAACTCGGACATTTACGATGAGGCCGGTGAGGTTGCGGAGTCTTTGAATGCGTTGCTTGCTCGTAACGAGCAGGCTCGCGCGACCATTTCGCAACAGGCCAGGCGCTTCCAGCATTTTGCCAACACCACCACAGACTATCTTTGGGAAACCAATGCAAATCTTGCACTAGTTCTGTTTTCCAGCAGTTCTCAACAAGGCTTGCTTGATGCCATTCCCACAAATGGCACCCTGGATCTATTTGGGCTCTTCAACTGCTCCACAGAGGACGAAGCAGACAACAGACGACGAATTGCCCGGCACGAGCCGTTGCTCTCCTTTCGGGCCCGGCTGGAAGTCGAAGATCTTGCCGGCATTCGTATGCTTGAAGTCAGCGGAGTGCCGTATTTTGACGACAACGGCATACTTATGGGCTATCGCGGAGGCGCCAGCGATGTGACGGATCGGCAGCTTGCTGAGGAGCGAGCTCACTATCTTGCCTATCATGATGATCTGACTGGTCTGGGGAATCGCCGTGCCCTGACGGCGTCGCTATCAAAACGGTTTGCAGCTGCTCATGGCGAGCAGAACATTGTTGTTGCTGGTATTGATCTGGATGGGTTCAAAGAGGTCAATGATGCCTACGGGCATATGGTTGGAGATAAGTTGCTGGAGCGAGTCTCAGAACGGCTAAGTGGGATTTTGCGCAGCCAGGATGAGGTTTACCGTACAGGTGGTGACGAATTCATCGCGGTGCTTGAGGGTTTTGATGGTTCGGACGGGCGCGAGAACGCAGCGCAATGGTGTTTGCGTATTATCGAGAAACTTAGGGAACCAGTAGAGATTAATGGCCATGTGGTTGCTGTTGGCGCAAGCGTGGGTATTAGCCTCTTTCCAGAAGATTCTCGTGGCCAGGAAGATCTGATTCGGATGGCGGACATTGCCATGTATCAAGCCAAGGTTAACGGCAAGGGCCAGGTTGTACCCTTTGCCGCGGCGATGGACGAAGAGGCCAAGCGCCGGCGTAAGCTAGAGTCGGCCTTGCACGAAGCTTTTGCGCGCCGTGAGTTCTTTGTGGCTTATCAGCCCAAGATCAATATTGGTAGCGGCGAGATAATGGGCTTTGAGGCCTTGATTCGATGGCTGCATCCAGAGCGGGGCGAGTTGTCTCCCGCAGAATTTTTACCGGCGATTGAGCGCCTGCAGTTAATGCCGGAGCTGGGCGATTACGTGCTGCACGAGGCATGTAAGTTTGCCGCAAGCTGGGAACGTGCTGGTATTCAAATCGCAGTAAACATATCGCCTGTCCATCTGGTGGCACCTGGTTTTCTGGCTACGCTGGATAGTGCGCTTCAAAGTAGCGGGCTAGATCCACAAAAACTTGAGATCGAAGTGACAGAAGAAGCTCTGATCACTGACTTTGAGCACACTCGTATTATTCTTGAAGAGGTGCATCGACGCGGAATATCGATCGCTGTAGATGATTTTGGAAGAGGCAATACCTCGTTGCGTTACCTGCAGCAGTTTCCGCTCGATAAGCTAAAGATTGATAAGTCGTTTATTCGTAACATTGTAGACAACGACAAAGCTCGGGAGATTGCCCGCTCTGTAGTCCGGCTGGGCCACGATTTGGGGCTGTCTGTGGTTGCTGAAGGTGTTGAGCAGCAGGCCCAACTCAACGAGTTGAGTGATTGGAAATGCGATGAAGCTCAGGGGTTCTTGTTTTCTCGACCCGTCGAACAGGATGCTGTGCACTTATTACTCGATGACAGTCGGCCAATGTCCAAGAAAGGCTAAGACCACAGCGCGAGATGTTTGTCAGAGTGTTCGCTTTTGTAGTGGGTTAGCGTAATTACGCCCGTATCAAAAGACCGCATTAGTGCGTCATAGGCTGCACGAAGATAGCTCTTGGCGTCGGGCAGGCCGGTGCTTTCATCCGCAACACAGATGCTCACTCCTACTACAATCGGTATGTAACCCTCCGAGGTTTTTAGCGAGTGCATGTAGAGATTGTCGAATACCCGCTTGAAGCTGTGTGAACTGCAATCAGCCAGGGAAGGTTGACGCATCGTTACCGCAAGAATGCCTGCTTCTGGTCGGGTAACCACATCCAGGGGACGAACCAGATTGCGCACCTTTGCCGCATAGCCCGTCACCAGTTCATCAAGCGTTTCCGGTTCGTATTGTTCGCGAATAACCGAAAGATTGCTTATTCCAACCAGTAACAAACAGGCAGCACCGCCCCTTGCGTCGACTTCTCTCGTCAGCTCTTTTATGCGCGCTATTGTGAATTTCAGGTTTCCCAGGCCGGTGACGGTATCGATTACGTCGGTCGTGCGCAGGTCATTAACCTGTTGGCTCAGGGCAGCCTTTTCGCGTAGAAGCTGATTTTGACGGCGTGATAGCACAAGCGTGGTGAGCAATTTTTGGGTCAGCAGATTGCGGATTTGAGACTTCTCCAGAAAATCATCTACCCCTGCTGCCAGAGCCTCTTCCAGATCTGCTGTGTCCTCTTTGCCGAAGAGCAAAATGATATGTGTGTGATGCCGACTTGAGGGTTCACTTGAGCGTATGCGTCGCGTTAGTTCCAGTGGGTTCATCGATGGTAAGTTCCAATCGGCGATGACAACCTCAGCAGGACGTTTCTCCAGCGACCTCAATGCCTGGAATGGACTGTTAGTGAAACGTACATCCTTAAATCCGTTGGAGCTCAGTATTTTTGCAATGATGGTGGATGAGAAGCGTGCGCCGTCGATGATGATGATGGAGAGCTGTTCTCTCGCTTTTACCATATCTACTACCTGCGGCTGCGTATTCGCTTGGTTAAATTCAGACTGCATGGCATCACTGTGTATTGGGAGTGGCTTTGTGCGTAGTGCGTTCTACGCAGGAAAGGATACTAGCACGGCCACCGGTGGGGCCTGTAAGATGTGTAGCCGAAAGGACGTAAATAGAGGACGTTTTCCCATGCCCAGTTTTGACGTTGTGTCCGAACTCGATGAACAGGAAGTGCGTAATGCGGTCGATCAGGCGAATCGAGAGTTAGAGAAACGCTTTGATTTTCGCGGAGTGGATGCGAGTTTTGAGTACACTACAGACGCCATTGAGCTTGCCGCTTTCGAAGAGTTTCAGTTGGTTCAAATGCTCGATATGTTGCGCAGCAAGATGATTGGTCGAGGGTTGGATGCTCGGGCTCTGGATCCTGGAAAAGTCGAAGGCGCAGGTAAGCAAAAACGCCAGAAGTTTGTGTTGCGCCAGGGGGTTGATAAAGACAACGCTCGCGGCATTGTGAAACGTATCAAAGAGTCCAAGCTTAAAGTTCAGGCGCAAATTCAGGGCGAGCAGGTGCGCGTCACTGGCAAAAAACGCGACGACTTGCAGAAAGTGATGGCTTTACTGAAAGAGGCGGACCTGGATATCCCCCTGCAATACGATAACTTCCGCGATTAGCAGATTTTTTCACATCTGCGAATCAACAGAAATAAGTAAGCCTCTCTGATGCAAAGAGAGGAGTTCACTTGCACGCTTATCTGAATCTTCGCGCCATGCGGCTCACCCTGCTTGGCTTTGCTGCAGGTCTACCCATA
>CAZWMD010000013.1:0-4097 GCA_964634815.1 uncultured Pseudomonadales bacterium
CGGAAATAAAACGGCTGCGGAGTGAAGTTACCGGTGTGCTGCTCCTTCATGCTGGTTGCATCAAACAGACGACCATTTTGCATCACCTGATAAACCTCGTCGGTACGATAAATATCTTCCAGCGGGTTTTGTTCCAGGATCACCAGATCTGCCAGTTTGCCTACTTCAATCGAACCAATCTCCCGATCAAAACCAAGCGCTTTGGCTGGCGTAATCGTCGCCGTGCGCAAAGCCTCCATGGGGGTCATACCTCCCTGGGCAAAGCCCCAGATTTCCCAATGACTGGCCAGGCCCTCCCGCTGGCCATGAGCACCTATGCTCACCATGACGCCTCGTCGGGCGAGCGCTGCTGCTGTTGCTGCACTGCGAATGTGGTGATAATCGCTGAGTGGCGCCTTCTGACGGCGAATGGATCTGGGACGCAAAACATCCGGCGGCACAAAACGACTTAACAGCGGGTGCTTCCAGACGTCGGTTTCCTGGTACCAGTAATGCTCCGCAGTAAGCCCTCCGTAAGTCACAACCAGAGTGGGCGTGTAGGCAACCTCAGTTTGCGACCAAAACTGCAATACATCCTCGTACAACGTGGATTGCGGCAGATTGTGTTCAATGGTTGCGTTACCGTCCGCAACCATTGCGAGATCCATGTGGAAGAGACTGCCTCCTTCCGCCACCACAAGCATGTTTTCTGCCTGGGAGGCCGCGACAACCTGCTGTCGTTGATCTCGACGCGGCTGGTTATAGTTCTTGATTGATCCCGCCCCTTGAGATTTCAATCGCTGAACATGGTGAAGTGCGTCGGTGGCATTATCGATTGCAGCAAAACCTCTGGATTTGGCGCCATAAACAACGTCACCGGTGGAAAATAGCCGCGGCGCTATGATGCGTCCGGTGCGTTGCAGATCTGACGCGGCAAAGAACGAAGTCGCATCGTTTGAAGGATCGTGCACCGTGGTGACCCCAAGCGCCAGGGTTGCGTAGTTCTCCCAATTTTGCTCCGGAATAATCATCCTGCCCTGGGTAATGTGCGCGTGCGCATCGATAAAGCCAGGCACAATGGTCTTACCTGCAAGATCTACTCGGGTGACACCTGCTGGCAAGTTGGATGGCGCTGCTCCGACCGAGACAATACGGTTGCCATCAATCAAAACACTGGCACCTTCCAGAACTTCATCACCTTTCATGGTAATGACCCGTGCATTCTCCAGCAGCACGCGTGATGTTGGAGCATCAGCCGACATGGACACCACAAGATCAGTGGACTGAAGTGCCAACTCCATAGGCTTCGACTGATCATCGGCTCCGGGCTTCTCATTTTCTTTCGCAGATGACGCGGCAGGAACTGTATCCAGCTGCGCACCACTGAGCCAATGAAACTCTGTGCCCAAACCATAGCTGAGGGTGTCCCCAGACCAGGAAGGATAGTTGCCGCCTACTTCAGAAACTCTGTGGTTCGGCAGCTCCTTCGATTGCCGGCTAACCATCAAAAGCTCTTCTGCACCTGCAGACTTAACAGCAAAGCCACTATAGGGCTGCGCATAGATATTGTAGTTCTCTCGGTACGCGAGCCAACGACCAGAGGGCGCCACCACAAACTCGGTAACAAAATTTGCCCCGGCGTGAGTCAGCGGATTGCCGCCAAGAATATCAACGCTGCGCAGCAGCGTTTTGTCGCCATCTCGTAGTGAAAAGAAAATACGTGCTTCACTGGTATCTGCTGACTGCCTGACAACCGCATGGGGACGACTGCCAGATCGAGAGATGAGCTGTTGTTTGCCGTCAATCAGAAGATAAATCCCGCGTTCGCCATATTGCTGAGCCCGCAAGGCATCGGTTCCGCCATTGCGCACCAGCACAGAAGAGCCGTCAGGCATAAACGCTGGCTCAACATAGTGACCTGGCTGAATGCTAATCTCCTTGCTGCGACCGCCTCTGGCGGACACGGTTCGAACACTACCAAGCGCCTGGTCATCCCAGGTGGCGAACACAACCTGTCGGGAATCTGGGGAAAAACTTGGCTGAAACTCAAACCGTTGAACAGTGTCGGTTGTTAGCCGTTGGGGTTTACCGTCTGGCAGGCTTTTCACATAGAGTCGCCCCAGAGTTTCGAAGACTACCCGCTTGCCATCAGCAGACATGACCGGCGAGCGAGCCATCCGCGAACTCACCAGCTCACTGAAAACCTGTTGTTGGGGCCGAACAACATCCACGATGCGTCTTGTATCGCTGACACGAAAGTCGATCTGGGAGACTTCACCAGTAGCGACCTGGACCCGCTTGATACCACCACCAGCCCAATAAACGATCGAATCACTATCTGGGGTCCAATCCATATTTGGATAAACCCCATGAACAGCCCATACCTCTTGCAGATCCTGGTCCAGACTCTTAACAAGCACCTGTTCTGAACCCGTTTGCAGAGACTTGAGCCACAAACCCGTAAGACCGTTTTGTCGTCTCACAAACGCCAGGTGTTTTCCATCCGGGGACGGAGTTGGTCGAGCAGCACCGCCGGCACCAGACACCAGTGAGCGCACCTCCCCCGTTGCCAGTTCCAACTCCAGTATCTCAAAGACCTGACCATTCGAATCCTGGGCATACGCAAACCTGCTGCCAGGTGTTGTGTCCTTGCTGAAGTAGATGGACTGGCCGTCCGCTGAAAAAACAGGTTCGCCGAGTTCCTTTTGATGTTGCTTATTGGGTCGCCCCAACAGCTGCATGCCACTGCCTCCGGCAACGTGATAGAGCCAGAGTTCTCCAGTGCCAAGCGACCGACCGGTCGTGAAGTGCTTTCGACCAACAATAAATCGTCCGTCTGGAGAAAAGGCCGGGTTATTGAGAAGCCGAAATTTCTCTTTTGTGATCGCCCGGCGACTGTTGTCAGCCAGTTGCTGCAGCCATATGTTGTCTCCCCCTTCACGATCACTTATGAAAGCGATGGCGCTTCCATCGGGTGAGTATCTCGGCTGCATCTCCCAAGCCATACCGGCACTCAGACTTCGCGCCTCGCCACCGTCGATAGGAATCTCGTAGATATCACCCAACAGATCGAAGGCTATTGATTTGCCATCCGGACTGACATCAAGACTCATCCAGGTGCCTTCGGTGACATCAATATCAATGCTGCGCGTTACTGATTCTGGTCGCTCTACTTGCCAATCCTTGTCCGATTTACTGGTCGTGGCTTCTGCGTCATCGGCAGCAGAGGCATCCGCCCGCTCTGCGGCGAACAGAGAGACAGACATAGACAGGAAAATTGCAGTGGCGATCAAGAATACTAAACACTCCGCGTGGTGGCTTAACAAGCGGTAACGTGTAACAAAAGAGTGCATCAAAATGGGGCTCTGTATTAATTTGGTCGCTGTTTTAACACAGCCAACACAACAAGCGTAAAAACAAAGTATCTAGTTGGTTGGACCCGCCAAAGAGGTGCAATCTTCGGTAACATTAACCCGCCCCGCGCTCCGAAGAAGTTACTCAATAAAGACTTCCACGGCGCAGCAGACGGGGTTGCAACCGGGACGCAACATTTAAATTCCATCAACCATTCATACCTTAGGGTTTGAAGATAGTTTTGATTCGGGTTTAAGCGCTGTCTCGGACGCTGAAGTAGAGCGACCATCTTAGAAGGACAACACAATGGATTTGGCGAAAATTCGGCCCAATAACCTGCCAACCTATACCAAACGAACCCTGGGAATTGCCCTCGCATTCCTCGGTCTTGCAACCATCGATCCTGGTTCCCCCAGTGCACCAGCTCCTGAGAAGACCGCCGTTCAGGCTGCTACTCAGGGCAACGCCACACCTGCAGAAGACCCTGTCGAGGAAAGTACCGCCACCGCTGATGCGCAAACCGCAGAAACGCAGCCCGCCACATCGGTAGACGCCGCTATAGCGGAAGCGGAAAGTGAAGTCGCTGACTCCGAGGTGGCCGCGGACACTGAAGTAGTCGCTGACGCTGAGGTGGTCGGAGACTCTGAATTGGTCGCTGACGCTGAATTGGTCGCTGACGCTGAAGTAGTCGCTGACGCTGAAGTGGTTAAGGCTGAAATGGCAGAAACTGAAGTCGCTGAAGTTATTGAAACTGAAATTGTTGA
>CAZWMD010000013.1:4197-18076 GCA_964634815.1 uncultured Pseudomonadales bacterium
AAACTGAAGTCGCTGAAGTTATTGAAACTGAAATTGTTGAAGCTGAAGTTGTTGAGGCTGTCGTAGTTGACGCTGACGTAGCCGAAGTGACTGAGTCGACTGTGGCTGAAGTGGTTGAGACCAGCACTGGGCAATTGGCCACGGAAGTAGATGATGCCAACGCGCTAGTCGCTGATACCACAACCGCCATTGCCGAGGTAGCAGACGTAGAGGCCACAGCTGAAGCAACTGTCGAAGCAACAGCAGAAGCAACAGAAGCTACGCCTGAGGAGGTTGTGACGGATATCACTGATGCCGTCACCGATAATCAGAGTGTTGTCGCCGCGCTCCCTCAGAGTGTCGAGGAGGACCAAAGCAGTGTCTCAGATACCCAAGGCCTGATCGCTGATGTAACAGAAAACGCCTCAGAAGATACTGCGTCAGTCGCAGAAACAACTGCAGAAGAAATAACTGTGCAAGAAACAGCTGCGCAAGAAACCGCTTCAATCCTGGAAACAGCATCACAAGAAGCGACATCACAAGAAGCGACATCCACTAAAGTGAAAGAGGCACAAACAGAAGCTGCTGCCCCCAAGGCAGTGGTGGCTGATACCAATGCCGAGGCCTCTGCCACTGAGATAGAAGTCACCGTTACCCAGCCCGTTAACGACCCAGGGAAAATCCAGGGGGTAGATACCGCGGTTGTAGGAGCGGTATCTGCAGCTGCTGCCTTGGCAGCCGCAGAAGAAAAACCTGCTGAGACAGCCAATGCCAAGGCTGACACTGCCCCTGTCGAGACGGCTGTAGCCATCAAAAAAGTCACTCCCCCCGAAGTCACAACAAGCAAAATTGTGAGTTCCGGAGAGACTGCATCCATTGAAACGGTGGCAGAAGTGGCCATTCCCAGCAGCACGCCTGAGGTCGGCGTGGTAGCCACGGATTCAAATGCGAAAGCCGAGGTCTCCTCTCCCAAGGCGATCAGTGATCTCGTCCAAAACTATCCCGGCCAGCTGACTATGGTTGTCTTCTGGTCGGTTGCTACCGAAACCGAAAGCCCTTCATTTGCATGGCTCAATGAAATGCATGATCGCTATGCCAAAAGTGGCCTGCGAATCATGGCTGTGAATCAAGGTACTGCGGCCCGAGAAGGTGAAGCCTTCGCTGTGAAGCAAGGGGCTCAGTTTGAAGTAGCACACGATCGCAGCGGAGAACTTCGTCGCGCGCTTTGGGTGGGCAAACTGCCCGCTACCTACCTGCTAAACGATGCGGGTGAGCTACTCGGTTCGCATGTCGGGTTCAACGACGAGATCAGAGGCAGTTACGAAGACGAGATTCGCCGCCTGTTGCGAGCACTGGGCTCTTAGCTGCCCTGTTAAAGCTTATCGCGCAGACACCGGAACCAGAGCTGGCCCAACAACAGGGTATCCGGAATCATCAAGCAGCTCAGGATTTGTTGGCGCAAATCCTGAGCGAACAAAAGCTATAAGCCCTCCTACCCGATAGGCCGGATCAAAGCCCGCGTCATCATTCATCTTCAGTAGTTCCGCTACCGCATGCTCAGCCGTTCCTGGCCCCCCAAGCAATAGATCCCACTGCGCGAGATTTCGCATCGGATCGCGCAACCTTGGGTTTTTCACCAAAGCATCGACATCACTCGGTCCAGGTCTTGCAAAGGCCAGCGGTCCTTTAGGGTAGTCGCCAGTGCGCGGTCGCAAATTGAAATAGAGATTGTTCTTGATGCCACTAAACGCCGAGCTGTGGACCACCGCCTTGGCTGAGGCACTACCCAGGGCGTATCCCTCTACGGAAACAGGTGAGTAGATAAGGTTATTGGCGAACTCTTTGCCCGTACCTGGGGGCGTCTCACCATTTTCATCCAGCGCTACCGAATTGAATCGAACCGGCTGCCGCATAAAGTTGTTGCGCAGCCTGAAATTCATGCCTTCAGCGTTATTCAGTGTCAAGAATACGGGGTGTGTGGGAGCGGCACTGGTGTCCCCTATGCTCGCAGAATGCTCAATCGTGAGCGTCACTACGGGACCACCATGTTCGGCACCCCACGACTGAGGACCGTTAGTTAACACCGCATCGCCAGTGTCCGACTGGTTGGCAAAATGAGATTCAAACCAGAAATTCCTGAGGGTCGCATCTCCTCGCAAGTGACGTGTATCAAAGCCGTGCGGGTTATCCGCTTCGGCGTACATATACACATTCTCTGTCAGGTCAGCGACCAGCCCTACGCCGCCACTATCCTTAACCACCTGAAACAAATCCCGCTGGACCAGGGCGTTACCGCCGTTGTTACCAGTTCGAACGTGCCCAGGCTTGCCGTTCGCCCCTAAAACCCAGTTCTCCAGCACGTAGCCCTGAACATAGCGCACATATATTTCTTTATCGCTGACCAGATTGCGGATTCGTTTTGTTGTTTTGTTATTGGGAGCAGCGACCACTATATCGCCATAACCATCAAACCAAAAAGCAGGCAGATCGGCCGCAGCCTCAGGAGAGTCTTTAAAGGTCCAGCCGAAGATATCTACTCTGGTAGATTCACCTGCATCCAGCCCGAACACGCCGATCTGACCACAACGAACAAACTCTATGTTGTTTGCTACCAGACTGGAACGCTGCGGTTGATCGGCCAGGTACATCGACCACCCCTTGTTATCAGACGGATCAAGCGCGTCGCTGATACGGCCGTAGGAGCCTGAAAGTACAGAATCTCTGTGACCTTCAGAGGCCACAAACCAATGGCCTTTGGCGTTTGCTGCCCGGCCTATCTCGCCACGACTTTCCGACACCCCTACAAATTCAATACGTTGTCCGGAGGCAAACAGCTTGAGTTGCAGCGCATGGTTTTGTGCTGGTGCGAACAATACAGAGGCCCCCGCCTCTACCTGCAGTCGCGCCCCTTCGCCGCTCATCAACAAGTGCCCATGCAAGGTAAGACTGGCTTGTGGGGCCATGGTCAGGGAACCCGATGCATCCAGTATCAGCGCATCGTAGGGTATCTGCTCGGATGCCCGCTCTACTCCCAGTGTCACTGATCCGGCTAATCGGACGTCATGACTCCCAATACTCCGAACACGATCTCCAGCGCCTGGCACGCCGCGAGGCTTCCAGGTTTTAGGGTCCATCCAATCACCAGACTTTCTTGCCACATAGTCCTTGGCATCAGCCTGGCCCGGAAACATAAACAGAAAAACAAACAGAAACAGGATTAGAGATACCAACCCGGGCACCGTGGTGAGCCCGGCGCTGATGAAGCAACGATTTGATTTAATAGAGAAATTCATGCCCAGAGTCTAACAAATACTCCGGCTTCCAAACGCGCCCTTCACATAAAAAGCACAGGTAAAAAGCGTACACTGCTGTCTACCAGATAACCGATTGCGACAGGCCCCGTTAATGAGTGATAAAGCCGCTACAAGTTCTGTTAAGTCCGGGGCGTTTAAAACACTGACCTGGATACTCGCACTCGCCTGCTTTTACCTGGTGTACACAAAGATTGTGGAGGCTGGCGCGCGTGCAGAGCCTACTCCTTTGGGACCTGTGGACTATCTCATTGATTTCTTTGCAGGTGTTCAGTGGTGGCAGTGGCTTGGACTGATGATTCCTTATTCCATCTTCTTCTTCCTGGTGGATGCACACGCCACCTGGCGAGTAGTGAGGTGGTTCAACGTGTCCACCATCAAGTACACCGACATTCTGCCAATAAGGGGCAGTTCGTACATCCTGTCGATGGTGAACGAACAGGTGGGCAAAGGTGCCATGTCGCTCTACTTGCTAAAACGCCACAATGTGCCGGGCTGGGAAGCCCTGTCCAGCATGATCTTTATGGCGCTGGTGGAAATCTATCAACTGCTATTTTTCTCAGCCGTAGGGGTCTTGCTCTACAATCAGCTGGTGCAGGAAGCCTCCTCTGCGTTACCACTCGACGTCATCCTGCCCACGGTATTTGCGATTGCCCTGGCCTATATTCCTATTCACTTACTGTATTTTGGCGGCACGATTGCACCTGGCTCATCCCTGCGCGAAAAGCAGATTTTCAGTGCATTTAAGCGAGCAAGGCCCCTGCAATATCTGTTGCTTCTGCTGTTTAAGGCACCAAACCTGATTATGGCTGTGGTGATCTACACGCTGGCACTGGATCTATTTAACGTCCCTGTGAACTTCGGTCAGATGCTCGCATTCTTGCCGGTCATCTTCCTGTCAGCCGCACTGCCATTGCCTTTTCACGCCGGCGCCTTGCTGCTGTGGACAGTGCTGTTCCCAAATTATCCAGAGGTGGGCGCCTTTAGTCTGGTAATGCACACGTTTTTTGTCGTGTTTAATGCACTGTTGGGCGTGCTGTTTTTACCTAAGGCGAATCAGGAGTTGTTCGGTACGCAACAAGCCGATCAACCATCGACACCAGCGTCGTAGTCACCAGCAGCCAGCCCATACCCATTACTGCTGGTTGTAAAAGGCCGGCTGGCAAGGAAATCGCAGCCCCAATAACCGCTGTACCCAGCACAACAAAGTAGCCGATACCGTTGTAGCGACCGAGCGAACTCGCGCGCAATGGGCGACCGGCAAGAACTCGCGAGTCCAGTGCGTATTGTGAAAACGACGCAAGCACCAGAGGCGGCAGAAAGGCTGTCACCTCGATAACCGGCGAAACATTCTGGAAAGCTAGCGCCGCAAGGGATAACCCTACAAAGGTTGCATCCACGCTGTGATCAAACAGTCCGCCGAACCTGGATACTTCGCCACGAGATCGTGCAACCCGGCCGTCTGCCAGGTCTGTTGCAACGGCTAAACAAAAAATCACCGCACTCAGTGCAAAGTGTCCGGCCACCACACTCCAGCACATAGGACCAACAAGTAGTAGACGCACTGCGGTGAGCGCGTTTGCCCATCCAAAATTTGCTTTCACTAACGCAGATATTCCCGGCAATGGGTAAACTGTCGCGCGTGCAAAGCGCACAACAGACTCAATATCAGGAGTGTACGTTGAGCAATCAAGCCCCAACAAGTTCAGAAGACAGTTCGATAGCACCGCCACAGGCAGCAAACAGTCGCCCTGCTGTGCTGGTGACGGGCGCCAACGGCCACCTCGGGCAACGCCTGGTACCAGAACTGGCCACCATGCAACCGGTGATCGCAGTCGTTCGCTCAGCCAGCGCGGCAGCAGCATTGCAAACCATTGTCGATGCCCAGACCACGGAGGTTGCAAATAGAATTTCTATTGTTGAACTGGAATACACAGATGTCAGCGGGCTGCGCCAGGCAGCGCAGACCTGCAGCCAGGCAATCCACCTCGCAGGCATTCTGAAAGAGTCTCCCTGGAGCACCTATCAGCAGGCACACGAAGACACTACCCGGGCGCTGTTGACTGCACTGGAAGGGAGCGCGGTGCGCCGTATTCAATACCTAAGTATCGTCGGTTCGCAGCCAGACTCGGCCAATGAGTGTCTGGCTTCTAAAGGCCGGGCAGAGACCCTGCTGCTTGCTGGCGATATCCCTGCTCTGGTCATGCAAGTGCCCATGGTGCTCGGCGAGGGTGACTACGCCGCCGCAGCCTTGAACGCCCAGGCCCAACGCGGGATAAACCTGGTGTTTGCCGTCACGGCGCGGGACCAGCCGCTGTACGCCGGCGATGTTGTGAAGGCTCTGATTTCCGGTTTGGCGCTGCCAGCGGACTGTAATCAGCGCCTAACCCTCGCAGGACCAGCAGCGGTAACCAAGCGGGAGCTTATCGAGCGTGCCGCTGCGTTGCTTGGCAGACAAACCCGCGTGATTGGCTTGCCTCGCTCCCTGGCAATCGCATTGGCTCGACTGCTTGAAACAGTCTCAAAGTCTCCGCCAGTGACAGTACCCATGATGGAAATTTTGCATCACGACGACAATTACGACCCCGAGCCCGCATGTCAGCTACTCGGCTTAACCCTGACACCACTGGATAACATGCTCGAAAAGGTGTTGATACACGTGCCAAAAATTGCAGTCTGATACCTCGCGGTGTACGTTAACCGGGTGATCGGGCTAGAGGGGAAGCATGCCGAATCTAACAGTCAAAGACGCCGCCACCGGGCGCTCTGGTAACGTACATTATGAACACCATACCCGAGATGGTGACCGGCTAACCCTTGTGCTGGCTCACGGTTGGGGCATGAGCACCAGAGTATGGGATGACACAACAGCCTGGCTAATCGACGAAGGTTATGCCGTGCTGAGTTTTGATCAACGCAACTGTGGCGCCTCAGACAAAGACTTTGTTGATGTCTCGATTGAGGCCCTAGCAGCAGACCTGGTAAGCCTTGTCAGTGCTCTGGAGCTAAACAACGTTGTTCTGAATGGCTGGTCTTTGGGCGGCGCAGTGGTTATGGAAGCTGCACCAAAACTGGGTCAGGCTGTGCGCGGCCTCATCTCCACTTGCGGAGCAACCCCCCGCTACACCCAGGCACCAGATTTTCCACATGGCGGCACAGCAGATGAAGTCGCTGGCACCGTCACTGCTCTGCGCGCGGATCGCGTGAATTTCTTGCAAGCTCTTTATAGCGAAGGGGCTTTTGTTAAACCTGTGAGCCAGGCGATTAAAAACTGGGCACATGCCATCGCAATGCAGGCCAGTCCCGCAGCAGACGCATCGCTCGGCGCTCTGGCGCACATCGACCAAAGAGAAATTCTGCAAAACCTGGGGGTACCCGGGCTATTCATCACAGGCAGTGAAGACGGGGTGGTTGATCCCGCCATTGGCGCCTTCGCCGCCAATCTGTGTCCAAACGGACAACAAGCCGATATGCCGGGCTGTGGCCACACGCCCTTCATTGAAGACCCAGAAGCGTATCGACAGGCGCTAAGCGCATTCTTGAGCGGGTTAACGGGGGATGCACAATGAGCCGATCAGTGAATTTTGGCCTGTGGTATGACTTTCGCAATCCACCCCCCTCCAGCATGACATTTGAAGCCTTGTATCGCGCAAGCCTTGACCAAATGGTGTGGGCGGAAGACCTCGGATTTAATTCGGTCTGGCTCACAGAGCACCATTTCTGTGATGACGGATACGCACCCTCCCCCCTGGTGGTCGCAGCCGCTATAGGCGAGCGCACCAAAGCGATGCGGATTGGCACCAACCTGATGTTGTTGCCCCTGGCCGACCCGTTAAGGCTCGCCGAGGACGCCGCAACGCTGTCAATCCTGACCGACGGCCGTTTCGACCTGGGGGTGGGTCTGGGCTATCGAGAACTGGAGTTCAACTACTTTGGACGCAGCCTGAAGAATCGGCCCAGCCTAATGGAAGAAGGTGTCGCGCTTATGCGGGCAGCCTGGACCGGCGAGCCCATCCACTTTGAGGGCAAGCGATATCAAGTTGATGGCTTACGGGTAACACCAACAGCCAGGACAACACCAAAAATTTATATGGGCGGTATGGCCGAACCAGCGATTAATCGCGCGGCCCGGATCGGCGACGGATTTCTATCCACGGGGGGAATTGGCCACGACGTTTACGCCAAAGCCCTGATCGATCAGGGAAAGCCAGCGGATGCGGGCCGGGTCTGTGCTGGCAACTGGGCCATTATCGCGGAAGACCCCGAGGCAGAGGCCGCCAATGTGGGGCCGCATGTGCTTTATCAAACCAACGAGTACGTGTCCTGGGGGGCCTTCGGGCCGCCGGACGAAGTCCCACTGTTCCCTGACTCCGAGAGCGCCATAAGAGACGGGCTCTATGAGCTTTGGGATGCAGATATGGCAGTCCAGGCGCTGACTCAAATGCTGTCCGACTACCCACAGATCGTAGATGTACACTTCTGGGCTCAATTCCCGGGAGAGTCCATCGACAGTGGTAACAAGAGAATTGAGTACATCGCAACCAAGGTATTGCCTCGTGTACGAGCAGCTCTTGGCTAGATTCTCAGTGACTCAAAGTCTCGACAGAAACACAATGACCCGACAACCAAAAATTTCTCTGCATTCAGGAAGGATTTGACCAATCTCCGCTGGGACTCGTCCAATCTAGCGGTTACGATCATTCCCAACAATTCGACTGTACTAGCGGCCGAAAACAGCGAGCTTGACGATAGGGAGGCAAGCCACTCATGAAATACGAAGCACCCACCACCACCAAGGAAGCAGCAAGCCTCCTGGCTAAAGCCAAGGGCAAGGCCTTTGTGCTTGCCGGCGGCACAGATCTGCTGGTCCGCATGAAAGCAGGTATGGTTGAACCCGACCTTGTTGTCGACATAAAACGCATTCCGGCGACTACCAAGATCGCCAAGACCGCCAGTGGCTTCACCGTTGGTGCCGCTGTATCCGGTGCCGCTCTGGGCGAAAACAAGGCGCTGAAAAAGGCCTGGCCCGGCGTTGTTGAGGCCGCAGAGCTCATTGGTTCCGATCAGGTTCAGGGCCGCTGCACTGTCGTCGGCAACCTTTGTAATGCATCCCCAGCCGCAGACAGCGTACCGGCAATGATCGCCGCTGGTGCAAAGGCAGCTGTTGTTGGCCCCAAAGGCCGTCGCACACTGGCCGTTGAGAAGGTCGTTACCGGACCAGGCAAAACAGCACTAAAGAAAGGTGAAGTGATTGAGTCAATCTCGTTGCCCAAGGGCGGTGCAAAGATTGGCGACGCTTACCTGCGCTTCATTCCGCGCACCGAGATGGATATCGCTGTGTGCTCAGCCGGCGTCTGCATAGAACTCGGTGCAAAGAACGTCATTAAGAAGGCCAAAGTTGTGCTGGGCGCAGTCGCACCCACCGCGGTTGTTGTCGAAGATGCAGCAAAAGCCATCGTAGGCACCAAGCTGGATGACGACGCAATAGCAGCACTAAGCGCGGCTTGCGAAGCCGCCTGTAACCCGATTGATGACAAACGCGGTACCGTTGAGTTCCGCACGGAGGTTGCGGCAGTACTTGCTCGCCGGGCCGCAAAAATTGCTTATGAACGCGCAGGAGGCAAGTAATGTCAGGCGTACACGTATCAACTACTGTCAACGGTGATCCCGTTGAATTTGTTTGTCCCGCCAACGAGCCACTACTCGATGTATTGCGCAACAGGCTAGGACTTATCGGCGCAAAAGAAGGCTGTGGAACCGGCGATTGTGGGGCGTGCAGCGTCACCGTTGACAATCGTCTGGTTTGTTCTTGCCTGGTGCTTGGCGCTGAGGTTGAAGGCAGCAAGATTGAAACCGTTGAAGGCATGGCTGATGGTGCCGACCTTCACCCCTTGCAAAGCAAGTTCATTGAGCACGCCGCACTCCAGTGTGGCATCTGCACGCCAGGTTTTTTGGTTGCTGCCAAGGCTCTGTTGGATCGCAACGATGACCCTTCAGAAGAAGAAATTCGCTACGCCCTTGCCGGCAATCTGTGCCGCTGCACGGGCTATGACAAGATCGTTAGAGCCGTAGACGACGCGGCCAAACAGGTTAGAAAGAACAAGGCTGCCGACGCACGCAAAGCAGCCCGCAAGAAAGCCGCCAAAAGCAAAAGCAAGAAGTAGGAGAAATTTATGAGTGACAGCAACACCTCAAACACGAACACCAACTTCACGAATCAGGAATTCAAGGTGGTTGGGAGCCGCCCAGAGCGTCCGGACGGTATCGACAAGGTTACAGGCCGTGCCCGTTATGGCGCTGATGCCACGGCACCGGGCCAACTTGTTGGACGTATCCTGCGTTCGCCCCACGCCCACGCCAAAATTAAAAGTATCGACACCAGCAAGGCTGAGGCTCTAAAGGGCGTTAAGGCCGTGCTCACCAGCAAGGATCTGCCCGATCTGGTGGGTGGAGCCGGTCCCAACTACGACATTTTAGTGAACTGCATGGCGCGCGATCGCGCCTTGTATGACGGCCACGCGGTTGCTGCTGTTGCAGCCATCGACGAGAACACGGCGCGCAAAGCACTCAAACTGATCAAGGTTGACTACAAGATATTGCCTCACGTCACTGACGTGGATGAGGCGATGAAGCCTAATGCGCCGCTAGTACAGCCTGGCGTTATCACTGCTGGCATGAACCCGCCTCCCGAAAAACCCTCAAACATCTGCGCCAGAAACCAATTTGGTCACGGCGACGTGGAAGACGGGTTTGCCAAGGCAGACGTGGTCATTGAGAAGAGCTACAAAACTGAGCAGACCCATCAGGGTTACATCGAGCCACACGCCTGCCTTGCAAGCGTTGGACCGGATGGCTCTGGTGAACTCTGGGTAACCACCCAGGGCCACTACAGCTTCCGCACAGTTTGCTCGACACTTCTGGGTTTGGACATCGCAAAACTGAAGGTAACTTCTTCAGAAATCGGCGGTGGTTTTGGCGGCAAAACCCACGTCTGGATGGAACCTGTAGCTCTGGGACTGTCGCGCAAAGCCAATCTGCCGGTCAAGCTGGTTATGAGCCGCGAAGAGGTGTTCCGCGCATCCGGACCCACCGCTTCAACCTCAATGGATATCAAGATTGGCGCAACCCGCGATGGCCGAATCACCGCAGCCACTGCTGACTTGCGCTACCAGGGTGGTCCTTTTGCAGGCATCTGGGGAATGCTTGGCGCTATGACATCCTTTGCCTGCTACAACCTGCCAGCGGTTCAATCCGTGGCCTGGGATGTGCTCGTCAATCGGCCAAAAGTGGCGGCCTACAGGGCCCCTTCCGCGCCGATGGCCGCCTTTGGTGTTGAGAGCACCATGGATCTCGTCGCAGACGCGATTGGCATGGATCCGGTGGATTTCCGCATACTGAACGCAGCCCGCGAAGGCACCAAAGCCAACTATGGACCTACCTACGGACCCATTGGCATCCTGCCAACCCTTGAGGCGGTTAAGGATCACCCGCACATGAAGGCACCGCTGGGGCCCAACCAGGGACGCGGCATGGCCTGTGGCTTCTGGTTCAACTTTGGCGGTCAAACCTGTACTGATCTGAATATCGGCACCGACGGTACGGTTAATCTGTCTATCGGCACGGTCGACGTAGGTGGCTCTCGGGCCTCAATGTCACTCATTGCCGCCGAAGAACTGGGTATTCCTTACGATCAGGTGAAGTGCACCATCGGCGATACCAACTCTCTGGGCCACAACGACACAACTGAAGGCAGTCGCGGTACCTTCTCGTCAGGCATGGCCACCATCTTTGCAGCCCGCCAGGCGATCGATGTACTGCGCGAGCGCGCGGCGATGAAATGGGAAATCCCTGTCGAAGAAGTTAAGTGGGAAGACGGAGCCGCTCACGCGGTTGGTGTAATGCACTCCAATCTGACACCACTGACCCTCAAAGAAATTGCGGCGGCCTCACCGCGCACCGGTGGACCCATCGCGGGACACAACGAAACCGTTGCCGACAACGCGGGCGTCTCCTTCGCGAGCCATATCTGCGATGTCGAGGTTGATCCCGAAACAGGATCTACCCGGGTGATTCGCTACACCGTTGTACAGGATGCGGGTAAGGCCATTCATCCTCAATATGTAGAAGGTCAGTTCCAGGGTGCTGCTGCACAGGGTATCGGTTGGGCACTTAACGAGGAATACATCTACGGTGAGGATGGCCGATTGCAGAATCCAGGCTTCCTCGACTACCGTATTCCGGTGTGCTCCGACCTGCCGTTTATCGACACCAAGATTCTGGAGATTCCCAATCCAGATCACCCATACGGAGTTCGCGGTGTGGGCGAAACCTCCATTGTGCCGCCACTAGCGGCCATTGGTAGCGCTGTTTCTAACGCCGTTGGAGTACGACTGGATCATGTGCCGATGTCTCCACCTCGCATCCGTGCTGCGCTAAAGGCACAGGCGGACAGCGAAAAGCAGGTATCTGCCGGCTAGTCGACAACATGGCGTTAGCACACATGAAAAGCATCTAACGCATGCCGTTGGTGCAATTCACCGGCGCTGTGCGCAGCGCCGTTGGTGAGGTGGCCTCAATGGATATTGAGGCCACCACTATCAAAGAGCTGCTGCGCAAGCTTGCTGAGCGACACCCAAAACTGCAGCCCCACATTGATGAAGGGATCGCGGTTTCTATCAACGGGCAGATCTATCGGGATCAGCAACAAACAGAGATCCCTGCAGGTGCAGAGGTCTTTCTAATGCCCCGCGTGCCCGGGGGCTAAGCTCTCGCCGTTTGCCGTTATCCGCGGCTAGCCCTGCTGCTGAGCTTGCAACTCCGCCAGATCGAAGTAGTCGCGCCATTCAACGATTTTGTCATCAACCACCTTGAAGACACCCATCACGCGAACCGCCAGGGCCAGTTCTTTGCCTGCATAAAACCGATCTTCGCGTTCATTTAACACGGTATTGCCATTTTCAGCTGTGTTAAACACTTCCCACTCGAACGCGGTGATTCCCGACATCCCACTTAGAAAGGCTCGAGCCGCTTCACGTCCGTGAATCGGCTCCATGGGAATGTTGTGATAGACCACATCCTCGGCCAGCATATCTGCGGCGCCATCGATATCCATACGATTGAACGCATCAATAAACTGGTTCACTCGCTCCTGGGCTTCTGCCATAACCTACTTCCCTTTTACATTGCGCTCGAGGTTTGCCCTAGACGCGCTGTATTAGGGTTCCTGTGCCCAAACCACCGCCGCAACACATGCTTATAACCCCGTAGTCTCCGCCGGTTCGTTGCAGTTCATGGACTGCCTTGGTAACCAGAAAACAACCAGTAGCCCCCAGCGGATGACCCAGCGCTATGGCACCTCCGTTTGGATTGACTTTGGCCATGTCCGCCCCAACGGTTTTTGCCCAGGAGAGAACGACCGACGCAAACGCCTCGTTGACTTCAAAAACATCAACGTCATCGATTTTTATACCACCAATTTCCAGAACTTTCTCTGTTGCCGGAATAGGCCCTTCAAGCATCAATACCGGGTCGCAACCCACCAAAGCGGTCGACACAACTTTTGCTAAAGGAGTTAGCCCAAGAGCCTTGGCTTTGGCCGCAGACATCAACAGCACGGCCGCAGCGCCATCTGCAATCTGCGAAGAAGTCCCCGCTGTGTGCGCACCGTCTTCACGAGCGACAGGCTTTAGTTCAGCCAGCTTTTCCAGACTGGTTTCTCGGGGTACCTCATCTTTTTCAAAGACCTCTACCGCTCCTGTACGCTTCCCATCGTCATCAAGAACGGCGACGTCGAGAGGCAGAATCTGCGAATCAAACCGACCATCGGCGATCGCCGCAGCAGCAAGCTCCTGAGAACGTAGTCCAAAGGCATCAGTATCTTTGCGGGTGAGCTGGTACTTTTCGCACATCCGCTCCGCGCCTTCAAACTGGCTGGTAAATTCATGATGCTCAAAATAGCTGCGCGATACCGGCTTTCCCAGATGTTTCGGCAGGCCAACCGCGTCTGACCCAATAGGCAGCTTTGACATGCTTTCCACACCACAGGCAAGAACTACATCAGCAGTACCGGAAAGAATCGCATGGGAACCAAGCGTCACTGCTTCCTGGGAGGAACCACACTGGGAATCAATGGTTATACAGGGAGTGGTAAGCGCTCCACCATGAGCAAGCCATGCCGTACGAGTGACATTCATACCCTGGGCGCCAAGCTTGTTGATGCAGCCACCAATGATTTGATCCACTTCGGCTGAATCCAGGGAATTACGCTTGAGCAACCCAGTGAAGACCTGCCCCAGAATATCGGTGGGGTGTACTGTTGCAAGGCCACCATTCTTTCGGCCAACGGCGCTACGCGCGGCATCTACAATAACAACTTCGTTGGAACCACCAGCAGACTGTTCAGTAACAGACATAATATCTCTCTCGCAGATAACACAATCCGTAAGAGTGACGCACTAGGCCTCGACTCGCAAGATGTCGCGCATGCGGTGGAGGTGGAGGATGTGGTTATGGAAAGAGCGGTTATGGAAAGAGCGGTTATGGAAAGAGCGGTTCTTGAGCCCTAACCGTCCGTGATACGACGGCCATGT
>CAZWMD010000013.1:18176-20152 GCA_964634815.1 uncultured Pseudomonadales bacterium
GGTTATGGAAAGAGCGGTTCTTGAGCCCTAACCGTCCGTGATACGACGGCCATGTCCTTCTCGCTTCTCTTGCGGATAGGCACGCACAGGCAGGCCCACGTCCGTCTCTCGGCGCAGATTGTCGCGACGCTCATCAAAATGAACATACACACAACGGCACCGCTGCGGGTTACTGCAGCCTGCTAACGGCAGCAACGGCGCTTCTTCTGAAAGGAAGCGCTGCGCACCAAGGGCATCAACCGCGTTGCAACAGGACGAGCCTCTGGAACGAACGGCTACGCCGTGGAAGAGTTTGTTCACACTGCCCGTCATCTTGCCAGCAAGTGAACTTCCAGCGCGTCGCTTGACCGACTTAGCTCGGCGACCTTCACTGATGTTTACAGCGTCAGAACCTACCGCATCGCGCGCAGATGATTTGGCGCTCCCGGTCTTTCCTTTGTTCTTACCTAAACCAAACAGCATGCTTCCCTCGCTACACTAACAGGCCCGGAGACGGATCCTGCTTGTTCTGATCAATTTCTGACCAACTTCTGACCACTCTACTAGTCAGCCCGCCATCCGTTACGGGCTAGCGCCAAGTTTAGCAGGGAATTTGCCGAATCTGCCACTCCAGGTGGACAGGCAAATTCCAACATTATGTTAACAAAGAGTACGTAAGCTTATATTTTTGCTAAAAAATGCCATCCGGTTTGTTCCCCAGTTTCAAATTCAAACAGCGATGAATCCTGCAAAACAACTGTAAAACTCCGATCAGCCCCAGCGCCTAAAGCGGCCGAATATTTCCAGATCCATAAATCGAAGAATTCACTTCCGGATTGCCGAGATACTGCACAGAACCACTGCCCCATACCCTGGCATCCAGATCATCTGACACCATCAACCGCGCATCGCCGCTACCGCTGATGGCAATAGATACGCGTTTTGAGCTGAGTTTTTCTGCATGGTAATCCGCTGAACCGGCGATCTTTACGGCCTGTTCAGTCACGTCCCCGGCCAGTTCAACGTCGGCTGACCCGGCTACCCTGAGGTCCAGACTAGTGCTTCGCAATGCCTTCAAGTTGATGTCGCTGCTGCCCGCCACATTCAGGATCAAGTCCTTGCTCAGAAGCTCTACTGAACGGAGTTCCGCAGAGCCATTCACCGTGAGTTTCTCAAGACTTCGGAATTCAATATTCAGCTCAAGGCCCGTGTCGGAGCCGCTGAACCAGCTGTGGGACCTGTTACGAACAATCAGCTCGCCATCATCGACCAGCACCTCGAGTTGCGCCAATGCCCGAGCATTGCCGTTCGCGGATACCTTTTCCTCGCTTCCCTGAACCAGTGACACTTTGTAGCCACCTGAAATTTTGATTTTCGTAAACCGTTCAGTGGACCAAATCTGATTGGCATCTGAGGTAGACGCTTTGGATGAATCAATTGAGCTTGCCCCCACCTTGAGTGAAAAAGCCAGACTCCAGCCCACCACACAGAGGGTGAACAAGCCCACCATTAGCCACCAGCTACCCTCGTTCGATCGATCCCTAATCATTCGTGAGCCCATGTCCGACCTCCATAATTTAGTTACTGATTTCCGGACTGCGATATCCACTCATGGAGTGAGCCTGGAAATCTCTCAACCCAGACATATCAAGTTCCGTGCCAGCCTCAGATTGCCATCGAGGAAATCCTTAGGGCGACTATAAGGCATTGTTTTAAATGGGTTTTATTTAAACAGGATGGCCCGGTGGTAAAACTTGAACTGGTCAACCGAACAGCATCAGCCCAGGATCAAAACCGGCAGCTGTGGACTTGGCCAGAAATTAGTGGAATCCACCAATCTCGTTAGAGCGCTTAAAAGCAACTGTTTACCATCAACAGGCATGTCGAGGCAGCAAATGCAGAGTAAACTCCATCGAATTGTTTTCATAAGCAAAGAGATGAGACAACGGAACGTCAAATCGATCTCTGCATCGGCTCCTGCATCGGCTCCTGCATCG
>CAZWMD010000013.1:20252-54583 GCA_964634815.1 uncultured Pseudomonadales bacterium
ACAACGGAACGTCAAATCGATCTCTGCATCGGCTCCTGCATCGGCTCCTGCATCGATCCCTTTTAGGGCCGCACCCGGCCTGATTATTCTGCTATCACTGATATCAGGGGGGTGTGATTTCCAGGCGAATGCAAAATCTCAGGCCATCGACGACCCGGCGCCGTCGCTCACGGGTGCTGATTCAAAGCCGGCCCAGCTCATCTCCAGAATCAGAGTACGTTCAAGCCCTGTAGAAGCTCGTAGCCTTGCGGCGAGCACCGGGGCGACCGGAGTTGTGCAGGCGTTCCGCAAATCGGTCGTTGCTGCAGAAGTCGGCGGCAGCGTTATTCGTCGGCTGGTAGAACCCGGCACCGCAGTTACGGCTGGCCAGGTACTCATTGAGCTTGATTCCGAACGCAGCAAAATTGCGTTTGATCGCGCGACGGCTGAAGCTCAGGCCAGGCAAGTCGATTACGCCCAGGCGGAACATGAATTATTGCGCGGTCGCACTCTGATACAGCGCAACGTGATAAGCCAGGACACTCTCGACGATCTCAGGTTTAACCTTGATCGTGCGCATTCCGTCGCCGCGGCTGCCATGGCACAAAAAGATGAAGCTGCCCGAATTCTACAGGACAGCAAGATCACTGCGCCTTTTGCCGGCACCGCAGAATTTGTCCATGTTCAGACGGGTGATTTCTTAACGCCAGGAACACCGGTTGTAACCATCGCCGACTTCAGCAAAGTGCGTATTGTTGCCGGCGTAACCGGCGCGGCAGCCAGCACAGTGCAAGCGGGAACCCAGGCAAAGATAACCCTGGGTACCGGCAGCACCCCAGGCATCCAGGGGACAATCAAGTCGATTGGCCGTATCGCAGACGGCAACGGCACCTTTCCAATGGAGCTGTGGGTTGATGGGGACGCAGCCCAGGGGTTACGGGAAGGCATGGTGGCAACGGTGCAGCTCCCACAGGCCAATGACCAGGAATTCTTGTGTGTCCCTCGCAGTGCACTGCTGCGCAAAGACGGAGAAATGTACGTCTATGTGCTAAATGCAGGTAGTGCTGAACTGCGTCCGGTTGCGTTGGGGCGTAGCGATGCAAACCACACCCAGATTATCAATGGGGTCGCTATCGGTGAACAGGTGGTGATCGATGGGCTGTTCGCGCTACGCGACGGCGCACCGGTTGAGCTGATCGAATAGGGTGATCGAATAAGGTGATCGCTTTCATCCGGTTCTTTGCAGAGCGGCACTTGCTGGTAAACGTGCTTACTGTGGCGATGATTGCGCTGGGGTTGTTTTTCATCAAAGACACCCCGCGAGACTACATTCCCTCAGTAAGTACTCCCATAGTGCACATCACCGCGCAGCTACCCGGCGCCAGCGCGCGAGATGTCGAAACCAAGCTCACAATTCCGCTGGAAGAAGCCATCGAAGAAGTAGATGGCATAGACGTATTCACCAGCGTTGCCTCAGACAATACCTCCTTCACCGTCGTCGAGTTGTACACCGAGTTTGGCGATAAACAAATCACTCGAGCAACGCAAGACTTGCGAGACGCCATTGATAGCGTGACAGACTTTCCTGCCGAGATGGAGGACGACCCTACCCTCGTACGCTTCGAACCCGACAAGCTGCCCATCGCAGAAGTCGCTTTGGCCGGGCCACCAAGCCTGTTGATTCCCTACGCTAAAAAGCTCGAGCGCAAACTTGAGGCAATAAACGAAATCAGCAAGGTTGTGCTCATTGGTCTGCCTGATCCGGAAGTACGAATTCTGGTTGACCCCGCACGAGCCCTGGAACATGGCATAACGCTGCTGGATGTTGTGCGCGCTATTGAAAGGCGCAATGTATCCGCCACCGGCGGGGTTTTGGAAACCGCCAGCGACCGAAAACAGATTGTGTTGTGGAGTCGCTTTGAACAACCGGAACACGTGGGGCGAACCGTACTGCGTAGTGAGCGTGACGGTGGCACGCTAAGAATTCGTGACATCGCGCGGATTGAGTCTGCTCGCGAAGACCTCACTCTAATTGCCCACACCAACACCAAGCCTGGCGTTTCTCTTGTGCTTAAGAAACGCAAAGGTGCCGACGCGATAACGTTGGTTGATAACGCACGTTTGGTGCTCAGTGAGAACCCCCCACCAAAAGGGGTGACCTGGAGCATCGTTAACGACAGCTCCTTCTACACTCGCAACCGATTGAACGTCATTGCAACCAATGGTCTCCTTGGTATGACCCTGGTTGCGATTGTGTTGTTTATTTTCATGAGAGCCCAGGCAGCACTTTGGGTTCTGGCGGGCATCCCTATTGTGTTCATGGGCTCGCTTGCGGTTTTCGGCAACACGGGCATGAGCCTGAACATTATGTCGCTGACCGGCTTTGTCATCGTGCTGGGCATGGTCGTCGATGACGCTGTTGTGGTGGCAGAGCGGATCGTCAGCAAACGAGACTCCGGGTTATTGCCACATCAGGCGGCAATAGCCGGAGCTTCAGAAATGTTCCGGCCCGTTTTGGCCGCGGCAATCACAACCATACTGGCGTTTGTACCCCTGCTGGCTCTTGGCGGTATCCCTGGGAAAATCGTCTGGCAGATTCCTGCCGTTGTGGTCATTGTGTTGAGTTTTTCTCTCCTCGAGTCGTTTTGCATACTACCCGCGCACATGTCTTTGCAATCCGGCAACACAGGCGCTGGTCCAGCTCCCGGCAAGCGGGCTTTTATGATCCGCCTGGAAGCCGCTTATGCATCGGCACTAAAAATTGCACTCAGATTCCGCGCTCTGGTTGCATTGTTCTTTGCCACTGTGCTGTTCACCATTCTCGGCGTCATAGCACCTAACGTGTCTTTTCTACTGTTTCCCCAGGACGACGCCCGAACATTATTCCTGAAGATTTCGGCGCCCATTGGAACCCCGCTTGAGAAAACTGAGGCAGTGGTTACCTCCCTGGAACACCAGATTATCGAGCTCACCGGCGAAGAGTTAAGAGGTATTACGGGCCGTATCGGCCACCAGGATGCAGAAGCTGCAGAGCGCCAGAGGGGCCAGGCCGAAAACGAAGCCTTGATCACCGTTATCCTGAAGGAGCTCGACCGCCGCTATACAAATGCCGAATGGATTCAGCGACTGAAGCAGCGTCTGATAATCCCGGATGATATTACTCTGGTGTTTCAGTCTGAGTACATCGGGCCACCCACAGATCAACCCGTCACGTTGCATCTAATGTCCAACGACGACGAACTGCGTCGGGGTATCGCTGTGGAAATTGCAGACTATTTGAAAAGTCTGCCGGGACTGACCGAGATCGACGTTGATGAACGTTCAGGAACGCCACAGATTGATCTCAATCTGAACTACGAAAAACTGGCCATGCTGCAGCTCGACGCTGCGGACGTCTCGCAAACTCTGGCTGCCGCCTTTCATGGCATTGAGGCGTCTGAACATCGTGGAATACAAGACACCACCGAGCTTCGCGTACAGTTCGACCCAGCCGCCCGGATCGACTTGCAGGGCCTGCTCGCCACTCCAGTGCGGGCCAGCGATGGGGCGTTGGTGTCGCTAAGAGACGTAGTCAGCCCAATCGAAATTCCCTCAGTTGGCAGGCTCTACCACCGCAATGGTCACCGTACGGCAACCGTCAGGGCCAGCTTCACCCCAGACAGCGGCCACACGGCCCTGGAGTTTGCTGCTTTTTTGCAAACCGAGCTCTTTCCGAGATACGCAGGACTCGACCTGGAAATTGAAATTGGTGGAGAGGCTGCTCGTACCGAGCAAGCAACAGGTGATCTTGGCCAGGTTGGATTAATGGCGATAATCGGTATATCCGTAGTGATCTGGCTACTACTCGGTTCTCTCGTAGAAGCTTTGTTTGTTATGACCGTAGTGCCCTTTGCCATCGCTGGCGTCATCCTGACTTTCTTTCTGCACGGTATGAGCCTTTCGATGACGGCCATCATGGGAGCTATCGGACTCGCCGGGGTAGTTGTCAACGCATCCATCGTCATGCTGGATGCCATTCATCGCGAGACTGGCAAGGAAAAACTGAACAGATTGTCTCAAGACTCGGAAGATGAGAAAAAGTTGTCTCCCGCAGACGCTACTTCTGCAGACACTAATAACGTCATGATCAGTGCAATTACAAATAGACTGCGGCCAATACTTGTGACGACCTTAACCACATTGGGTGGCGTGCTACCCACGGCCTACGGGATTGGCGGCTATGATGCCATCGTAAGTCCAATGTCTCTGGCATTGGGCTGGGGCCTGGCCTTTTCGACTCTGGTTACCCTGTTTCTGGTTCCTGTACTCTATTCTTTTGCCAGAGACATTCGAAGCCTCCTGAATCGGCTAATCCAAAAAACCGCTCACACCCCCTCCTCTGCGGCAAACTCTGCAATCTGAACAAACCGTTCCTGTCCCTGCGCATCAAGAAGTTTCATTTCCACCTGTATCATCTTGACGTCAGAGATGTTTGTAGTGGTGATATCAAGCAGTCCAAACTGACTCTCACGAAGATTGTCTTCGCTCACACGAAATCGATTGGTTTCACCCCAGCCGAATCCCGACCGAGCACTCAAGGGACTCGACGTAACCTCAAACAGATCATACCCCACGCCGTCAGGCTCATCCGCCGCCAGTTTTGAGATTTCTCCAAGATGGCGGTCACCACTTAGAAGCAAAACGTTTTTGGCTCCGGAATTGCGCAGCGTACGAAACAATCGCAACCGCTCATGAGGGAAGTTGCCCCACTTTTCGAAGCAATGCTCGTTGGCAATAACCTGCTGCCCGGAAACCAGCAACCGCAAATCTGCTGGTGCTGTCAGCCTTTCTGCGAGCCAGGACCACTGCGCCTCGCCCAAAAAGGTGTCCGTTGTATTGGGCACATAGTTCTTAAGCAAACAGGACAGGTTTCTGGGCGCGGGCTCTAAGGTCCCGCGAAATGTTCTGGTGTCGAGTAATAACACCTGGATATCTACATTGCCCAGATTAATCCGCCGCTCTGCATAGACTCCGGCTCGGGTCAGTGCTGGATCGTCTTTGGGATAGTCCCAAAATTCTTTAAAAATCTCTGCCGCTTGCGACTTGAAAGCAAAGTCTGCGCCGCCATCGTTCAGGCCAAAATCATGATCATCCCAGGTTGCGTAAACCGGGCGAGATGAACGAAGCTGTTCAAAACCGGGAGTTGCGGCAAGTTTTGCATACTCCGCTCGCATGGTTTCAGCATTGGGATTGGCCTTAAACTCAGCCGAATCCGCATACACGTTATCGCCAAGCATGAGCAACGCATCTGGATCACTCGCAACCAGGGCATCCCATACTTTGTGATTCGGTGCATCATCATCCGCACAGGACCCAAAACCAATACGCACTCCTGACGACGCCGCAACAGTACCCACAGCAGATTCTGAATCACAACCGGTCAGGACCAGCAGGCCAAGCGCAAACAACAGGGTGAGACCAGGACTGGGGACGACTAACGTTTTAAGCACAAAACCAGATCCATGACGTTGGTATCGGTTGGGCCGGTCACAAACAATTCATCTCTCCCCGCCAGATAACTTCCGGCATTGGCACTATTCAGCGCGGCTGTCAGGGCTCGAGGATCGTGCGCGCTTGCGTTGCGCAACCAGCCGCCTGCTGCAGAGGTAGGACCATCTGTTCCATCGGTACCGGCTACCAATACCTCAACCTCAGGCCGTTCATCCGCAGGGTGAACAGTATCAGCTACAGGTACAGAAAGCTCACGAGCTAGAGCCAGTGACAGACTCTGATTGCGCCCGCCACGGCCGGGGTTTTCTGGCAGTTCGATGGTTGGTTCTCCGCCCCACAAATACAAACCCGGTGGTCCAAGGCGAAGCGCCACTGCCATTTGCCTGGCAACGGCATAAACATCCTCATAAAGACTCTCTCGATTCTCTTGCACCTCAATACCTTGATTGCGTGCAGCAGCCACAATGGCAGCGCGTGCCATCGCGTTACTCGCTACCACCTCGGAGCTGACCTGGCAGTTAATATATTTTGCGTCAGCCAAACCTGATCCAATGACGGAAAGAGAGTCACCTTGAACATCAGAGATTGCCATGATTTGCACTGATGCCCCCGCGTAACCTTTGAAAAGTCGACCAGACTTTATCAGCGAAGACCGGGCCCGTTGGGCATTGATCAATTTGATGGGCTGACCAGAGGCAACTAGCGCCTCAGTTTTTTGTTGCCAATAAGACAAGGTCTGACCAGGGGGCAGGCGCTCAACCAGTGCCGACGCCCCACCAGATACCAGCATGAGCAAACGCGATGCTTCTTTTGCGTTACGTACTCGCTCATAAAGTCTTTGCCCCGCCAAAAGCGACTGAACATCAGGAATCGGATGACCTGACTCAATCAATTCAACCCAGGGGAACCTGGCCAACAGATTGCCCGCATGACCGCGCTTGGTAACAACCAATGCAGGGGTACCTTCGGGAAGTTCAGACAACGCCCCCGCGCACATGGATGCCGCAGCCTTTCCTACCGCAAGTACTTCAGTTGCAACCGATCCGGAATTGCGGAGCGCGCGCTGAACTGCCTGCTCCCCTCCTGCGGCATGAACACCGGACCACCAAAGCTGCGAAAGTATCGACACTAGAGCTTATCTCCCGGGCCAACCAGACCCGCGCTGCGAGCGTCCGTGCATAATTGGTTTAGTGCAAGCACTGCAGCCTGCGTGTCCTGAGTTTGAGCTTGGGTACTGTCCCAGTCCCCCTCGCCAAGCGCAACTAGCCATTTGTCCAGCACGGCAAGATTGTTCCGCGCCTTTGCAAGTTGAGCGCGATTGCTTGCAAAGCTGGCAACTGATTCAGCAGAAACCCGTCCTATGCCTGGCGGACGGTGAATACCGAGGTTGTGATACCCATCTGGCAGCGACCCCACCAGGTTCATTACCGACCCAAACCGAATAGCCGCAAGCATTTGATCTGCAGCCTGGATTGCACCCGCTACCCGAGACGGATGATCTGTATCCGCTGCGGCATGAGGCAATAAAAGAACCCTACCCTTGTAATTGGACTCAAGCGCCAGGTAAGGCTCAAGAGGCCCGGTTACTCCACCGGGTGACTGGAAAATGTCTGCATCGATCGCAATTTTTGAGATCTTCCCGGTATCGAGCGCAGCGCTCAGGTCTGCCACATTCAATAGCTCACCGCGATCAAAATTTATCAGAACCGCTCCCGGGGCCAAGGTGTGTAACACCCTGGAATCGATTATTCCCAGGTTACTGAAGCCTTGCTCCGTTGAGCGGCCAAGGCCAAGGTGTACGCTAAGCACATCCGCCCCGTTGGCGGCATCACGCGGCGTAGAACAGAAATCGAAACCCTGGGCTTCAATCCAGGATTGCAATGCTGGCCTTGCGTACACCGACACCCGCATCCCAAACGCCTGGCCGAGCAGCGCGACTTCGCGACCAATGTTGCCATACCCCAGCACGGCAATTCGCTGACCTTCCAGCTTCCGGGTTGGAAACTGCGAAAGATTGACCCCGGTATCAAAACGGCCGTCCACCACCTGTTGATGAAGATCTTCCAATGGCAGATCCGGACTCACCCGGAGTAAGGCTTTAAAAACCATCTGCGCGGTTGCTCGGGAGTTAAACCCGGGAGTGTTCATTAAAGGCGCACAACCCGATGTAAAGCTCTCGCTGGCCATGTTGGCCGTCCCTGCCCCGATCCGAACGCCGCCTTCGGGAAACAGGGCAGCAGGTGGAATGCGTGTGGCTGCGGCAATCACTCCGTCAAAGCGTCTCTGGGCCGCTACCTGGATCAATTCTGCGTCAAGATACAGTTCCGGACGATACTCAAAAACGATGTTTCCACTGCCGCTGGTTACTCCCTGGGCTTGCCATACAAACTGCGCCCCCCGACGACGGATATGATCCACAAAAGCAGAACAGTCAGGCAAGCCACCAGCCCCCTTTTGCAGCCCAACGTGGTCCACAACAAGAATACGGTAGCTGCGCGCAGAGTCATCGCGGCGTGGCAAATCGAGCTTATCGAACCAGTTATTGGAGGCAGATGTATTCATGCCGCCCAGTTTAGCGAAGCACAGACCAGAGTCGAACCTGTAGTAAACTGCGGATTCCGCCCACCACCAGTGCAGGCCAGAAACCCAGGATGAAGCGCCTAAAGCGACTATTCCCGCAAATCACCATTTGCCTCGCGCTGTCATATCTGCCGGGTTTACAGGCTGAGACTACGGATTGGCCAACCTACGGCGCTGATGCAGCCTCAAGCAAGTACTCAGACCTAAGCCAAATCACTGGCAAAAACGTTCAAAGCCTGGTGAGTGCGTGGCGCTGGCAATCGGCAGACAATGCGCTCGTTAAGAATTCACCGGAACTCACGCCCTGGGGCTTCAAGTCAACCCCTATCGCCATCAACGGTGTGTTGTTTATCAGCACCTCGCTAAATCAGGTTGCGGCGATAGATGGTGCAACCGGCGAGCAGCTCTGGCTGTTTGATACAAAAACCTGGCAGCGTGGCAGGCCAACAAATCTTGGCTTCAATCATCGTGGGGTGGCGTACTGGAGCGATGCCAAGAAACGACGAGTATTTATGCCAACCAATGACGGCCGGCTGTTCTCACTCAATGCAGATACCGGCAAACCAGACCCAGAGTTTGGAATCGGTGGAGTTGTCGATCTCACCCAGGGGTTGGGGCGCAAATTCAATCGCAAGTTTTATTCGGTTGTTTCCGCGCCAACAGTGGTCAAGAACACCCTAGTTGTTGGTTCTTCGATCATGGATGGGCCCACTCACAAGGAAATGCCGCCGGGCCACATAAGAGGGTTTGATGTCGAAACCGGCAGCCAGCGCTGGCGGTTCAACACGATCCCCCAGGCCAACAAGTTTGGCGCTGACTCATGGAAAAACGAGGCCTGGATATACAGCGGCAACACCAATATGTGGACGCTCGCGAGCGCCGATCTTGAGCTCGGCTACGTTTACCTGCCAATAGGGAGCCCTACCAACGATTGGTACGGAGGGCATCGGCTTGGAGACAACCTGTTTGCTGAATCGCTGGTTTGTGTCGACGCTGATACCGGTAAGCGGGTCTGGCACTATCAGTTAGTGCATCACGGTCTTTGGGACTACGATCTGCCAGCAGCCCCAAATCTGATCGACATAGAAGTAGATGGCAAAGCCATCAAAGCTGTGGCCCAGCTAACAAAACAGGGCTTTGTGTTTGTCTTTGATCGCCTAACTGGCAAACCAGTGTGGCCCATCGAAGAACGCGCAGTACCATCAAGTGATGTACCCGGAGAAGTGGCCAGCGCAACCCAGCCCTTCCCCACTCATCCCAAACCCTTTGTACCCCAGGGTTTCAGCAAAGACCAACTGATCGATTTCACGCCACAGCTGCGCGCGGCTGCGCTCAAAATTGTCGCGCCGCTCAAACTGGGGCCGCTGTACACGCCGCCTTCTACCCAGGGCACTGTGCAGTTACCAGGCTGGGCTGGAGGTGCTAACTGGTGGGGCGCTGCCGTTGATCCAGACAGTGGATATTTGTATTTGCCTGCAGTGAATTCACCCATAGTGGTGAAACTGAGTCAGCCGGATCCCAAAACCAGCAACTTCAGGTATTCCCGTAGCAACAGTATAAATCGGCTAAGAGGTCCCACGGGGTTACCGATCAACAAGCCCCCATATAGCAGTCTCACGGCATACAACATGAACACCGGCAACACAGCCTGGACCATCCCACTGGGCAACGGACCCCGGAAACAACTGATTGCTCAAGGCGTGAGCGATCCTGGCCCCTTGGGCGGCGGCCGGGGCGCTGGTCCGTTACTCACCAAGTCAGCACTGTTCATGGCCTTCACTGATGAACAACGCCCAAGGCTTGCCGCAATAGACAAGCGCAGCGGACAGGTATCTGGCGATGTTGAGTTACCCGACACGCCCTCTGGTACGCCTATGACCTATGCCATCGACAACGTGCAGTACATTGCAATCGCTCTAGGTCAGGGTGACAGTGCTAGCCTTCTTGCGCTGCGATTACCCGCAAAAAAGGCTGATAAGTGAACACCAAAAACCGAACAGCCACGCAATGGGGAGTCTATGATTTGACTGTCCGTGATCAAAAAATCACAGCGGCAGAACCCATTGAGCTCGACCCGGACCCTTCTGCTCTCGGCCAGGCTCTGGTTGATGGCATACAGCACCCCCTGCGGGTACAACGACCGGCGATACGTCGCAGCTGGCTGAGCGGCAGCATTAACAACCGCAACACCAGCCGGCGTGGCGAAGAAGCCTTTGTCGAAGTCCCCTGGGACACCGCCTTCGAGATCGCCGCATCAGAATTGAAGCGCGTTATCGAAGAACGGGGTAACACCGGAATCTTTGCAGGATCCTATGGCTGGGCCAGCGCCGGTCGTTTTCATCACGCGCAATCGCAGCTGCATCGCTTCATGAATCGTATTGGTGGATGCGTCCGCGCTCGCAACTCCTACAGCACGGCCGCCGCCCAGGTTATTTTGCCGCATGTTATTGCGCCATGGCACACCATGGAGTTGCACCAAACCACATTGAAGGACATCGCCGAACACAGCGAGCTGGTGGTGAGTTTTGGCGGCATGCCGCTACGCAACTCCCAGGTCGCCTACGGCGGTATCACGGAACATCAAACCGGCCCCAGCATCGCTCGTGCAGCAGCGCGTGGTGTTGAATTTGTCCTGATCTCTCCGATCAAATCTGATGTTCCGGCAGACACCAATAGCCAGTGGATACAAGCCCGACCCGGTACCGATGTCGCTTTGATGTTAGGCATCAGTTGGGTCCTGGCAACGGAAAACCTGGTCGATCGCGCTTTTCTTGAAACGCATACTGAGGGCTATGAACCCTTCGAACGTTACCTCTTGGGTCATACCGACGGCATTGCCAAAGATCCTCGCTGGGCAGGTGAGATCTGCGGCATAGACGGGGCTGTCATCGCGGCGCTGGCAAAAAAAATGGCGGCCAGCCGTACCTTTGTGAATGCAGCCTGGGCACTGCAACGGGCTCACCACGGCGAACAACCTTATTGGATGCTGGTTACTCTGGCAGCAATGCTTGGTCAGATAGGCGCGCCCGGATGCGGTGTCGGTTTTGGTTACGCCGCCGAAGGGTTTGTCGGCAGCGACTGGCGGCGTTTTAACTGGGCGACCCTTAGTAAAGGCCGCAACCCTACTGGATCAGCCATCCCCGTCGCCCGGATCACTGACATGCTGTTAAGCCCGGGACAGCCCCTGGACTACAACGGCAGCAAAGAACTGTATCCCGACATCGACCTGATCTACTGGGCCGGTGGTAATCCATTCCACCACCATCAGGATCTCAATCGGTTGCGTGAGGCCTGGCAAAAGCCGTCAACAGTTATTGTCAACGAACCCTGGTGGACTCCTGTGGCCAGGCACGCTGACATTGTATTCCCCACAACAACACCAGCGGAACGCGAAGATATCTGTGCATCCAGCCATGATCCCTATGCCCACGCCATGCGCGCCGCTATCCCGCCATTTGCTGACTCGCGATCAGACTTTGACATCTTTTCTGGCCTGGCGGCTGCCATGGATGTCGAGGCGTTGTTCACCGAGGGTAAAACACCCAGAGACTGGTTACGCGACATGTGGGAACGCAGCGCAAAAACCGCCAGCAACGAAGGGTTTGCCTTACCCGGCTTTGAGGAATTCTGGAAAGCAGGAATCTTTCAGACACCCAGCCAACCACGCACCAAGGATTGGCTTGCAGATTTTCGGCGCGACCCAATCACTTACCCGCTACAAACTCCGTCGGGTAAAATACAGATAAGCTCCCGGGTCATTCAGGGCTTTGACTACAAAGACTGCCCATCACACCCTACCTGGCTCGAACCCTTCGAGCGCCTGGGTGCTGCAAACGTCGACCCAGACTTATTGCACCTGGTATCCAATCAACCCAAACATCGGCTGCACAGCCAGTTTGATCACAGTCAGCACGCCCAAAAAGAAAAGGTAGCAGGACGTGAACGGTTGCGCATTCACCCAACAACCGCTGCTCGCAAAGGCATTACCGCAGGCACAACCGTGCGGGTTTTCAACGCACGTGGCGCGTGTCTCGCTGGTGTTGAGTTTTCAGACGCCATTCACCCCCAGGTCGTAGAGCTGCCCACGGGGGCCTGGTTTGATCCCTGGATTGATGCGCAGGGTGAGCCGCTGGAACTGGCGGGTAATCCAAATGTGCTGACCCGAGATATCGGCACCTCCAGTCTTGCCCAGGGACCCAGTGCACATACCTGTCTGGTCAATGTCGAGCCCTATACTGGCGACGCGCCCTTGCCGCGCGTCTACCAGCCCCCGCCAATTGAATAACACAGAGCCGTGCATCATAGAGTCTCAGGTGCGCAACGGCTGAGGCTGAAGCAAGGCCGGCCACTTCCATAACACAACGCCCATAGCGGTAAGTCCTTCAAGGGCAACCAATGTGCACGCAAGCTGTGCTCCCAACCAGTTAGCAAGCAGACCGATATGGAGGAACCCCAGGGGCGCAGTGCCTATGGCTACTGACAAAAGCCCCATCATTGCCCGCTCTTTGCCCGGGGGTGCGTTCATCAAAATCAGCGCACTTTGCATCGACCCAAAGGCCGCACTGGCAAATCCCAGCCCAAGAAGCCAGGCAGCGGACAACCAAACAAACTGGGTCTGCGAAAAGCCAAAGGCAAAGGCGCAGTAGGCCACAGTCCCAATAGCGTAAATGATTCTGGACTGACGCGACTTGGCAAACACTGATAACGCTATGGCGCCAATCAGGGCACCCGCCCCTTCTGCGCTAACCAGCCAGCCAACGCCTGTCGGATCGAGACCAAAAACATCGCGGCCAACCACAGGCACCATGGATACAAACGGAAAACCCCAGAGATTAAAAACTACAGTAACGGCGATAATGCCAGGCAAGGAGCGGCTGCTTGATAAGGCTTTGAAGCCATCGATAAGGCTTTTGCGCAGTGAATCTGTAGTTGCAATCACTTCATCGCGCCGAGCATTTATCAAAAATTCCTTGCGCAAAAACAGCAGCAACCCACTCAAAAAATACAACCCGGCGGCAAGCGCAAACGCGCCTTGCAGACCAATCCGGGAATACAGCCAGCCTCCCAGTAGCGGGCCAAGGGTCCGGGTGCCGGCGCCAACAAGGATATCCAGACTCATTGCCCGGCCAACCCGCTCGGGCCCGGCGATATCACTCATTAGCGTCCGTCTTACCGGAAAATCGGTGGACCAGGCGAGTCCGGAAACAAATGCACCAACGCCTACATGCCAGACCTGTAGCAAACCCGCATCAGCGAGCCAGGCAAGCCAAAGTGCACAGAGCACTATGGTTGTTACCGCGACACGAAGAATCGTCAGCCGCCGATAACGCTGGGCAATCACACCACCAACGGCCCCAAAGAGGGCCATCGGCAACAAACGGAGCATGAGCATGGACGCGACAAGCAGCGGCGAGTGAGTGGTATCCAGCACAAATATGGCGACGACCAACATCTCTAGCCAACGCCCGGTACTGTTCAGCCCACCAACACCCCATAGTGTGAGGAACCCCCTGTCGAGCAACAGGGCGCGGGGAGGACTTTGGGCCGGCTCTGCTGCGGACTCTGATGCAGGCCCTGACCCCGTAGAATGGGCCCTGTTGTTACTCAAGGGTCAGGCCAATTGTCAGGCTGAGCGTTGGTCTTCGGCCAGCCGGGCGTACTTATCCAGCAAGGGCAGAACTTTATCGCGGCCAGCCGATGGCACACTGAAAATCAGTTCATTAAACCCCTGGCCTACACGACCCGCCAACTCCTCCGCCTGGTCTGGTGCGCCAAACAGGGCGAGCGTTATGTCTTCAGCGCGTCGACCCCGTTTTTCGCAGGCCGCAGACAGCTGCTCCATTGCTCCGGAGCCCATGCCGCCAATAGGCATCCAGCCGTCGGCGTACTCCGCCACGCGATCAAAAACCCATTTCGAATTTGCACCTATCCATATGGGCGGTCCGCCGGCCTGAACGGGCTTGGGGTAAGACCACAGCTTGTCAAAGTTCACATACTCGCCATGAAACTCCGCCTCTTCATTGTTCCAGATTTCTTTCATGGCCAGCACTTTCTCGCGCATCTCCGCCCAGCGGTTCACATAATCTGCACCGTGGTTTTCCATTTCCTCTCGATTCCAGCCCGCCCCAATGCCTAGCACGAACCGCCCCTCGGACAGCAGATCAAGCGAGGCAACTTCTTTAGCCAGTGTAATCGGGTCGCGTTCGATAACGAGGCAAATTCCTGTTCCCAGGCGAATACGCTCTGTCACTGCCGCACAAGCGCCAAGTGCGACAAAGGGATCGTGGGTATGCCAATACTGGCGTGGTAAATCGCCACCACCTGGGAAGGGCGTGGCTCGCGACGCTGGTATATGCGTGTGCTCGGGAAAGAACAGACTGTCCAGGCCCCGCTCTTCAACGGCTCTGGCAAGCTCTACCGGTTGAATCGCATAGTCCGTTGGAAACATCTGCACACCAAATTTTGGCTGGCCACTGTGGCTTGCTGTACTCATTCTTCTTCCCCTGATACCGCTATTTTCATGTCTGAGACCACTCTACCCGTCGCGACACCCAACCTACAAACCGCTAACCTTGCATCCGAGATATTGCAGATCAAGAGAACTGCCTACCATGGCCGACAGTACCCCGCTCCCCCCTGCCCAAATACATGAGAAAACGATTCTGGGGCACCCCCGGGGGCTTCTCATCCTGTTCCTGACCGAAATGTGGGAGCGTTTTTCCTACTACGGCATGCGCGGCTTGCTGATTATCTATCTGACCCAGCACTTCCTGTTTTCCGATGAGCGCTCCGCCGTGATCTACGGCGCCTATACGGCGCTCGTATACATCATGACCATAATTGGGGGGACGCTTGCAGACCGCTATCTGGGATCCCGCAAAGCGGTCACTTTTGGTGCCTGTCTGTTGGTGTTGGGTCACTTTGGTATGGCCTTTGAGGGCGAGGGTTCAAAAGAACTCATCACGATCAATGGCACCGAATATGAGTTGACCCTGGATGGTCGTGGCGGTGATGCCAACCAAATCATAGTGGCATCTGATGGCACATCTTCCGCTGTGAATTATCTTGAAGGTGGCTCGCGACTGGCTATCGCCAGCGGAGCGAAGATGAATCTGCCAAGCGAGATTGATCTTGAGACCACAACGCGACGCATCGTTACCGAAGAAACCTACAAGAACATTCTTTACCTGTCCCTATCGCTCATCATCGCTGGTGTTGGGTTTCTTAAGGCGAATATCTCGACCATCGTGGGTGCGCTGTACGGCGAAGGCGATCCTCGGCGCGATTCCGGGTTCACCATATTTTATATGGGTATCAACCTTGGATCGTTTCTCGCCTCTGTATCCTGTGGATATCTGGGTATTGTTCATGGCTGGAAATACGGTTTTGGTCTGGCCGGGATTGGCATGATCCTCGGGCTCGTGATCTTCCTGCGTTATAACAGCTGGCTTGAAGGCAAAGCAGAGCCACCCAATCCAGAAAAACTCAAAGAAAAGCTCTTTGGTTTAATCAGTATCGAATTCGCCTGCTATCTCTCAGGTCTGGTCATCATCGCAGTAGCCATGTTTTTTGTGATGAACCCGGACGGCTTTGGCGCGATTCTCGCCCCACTTGGCATCCTGATGTTTGTCTGGCTCATCTACTACGCCCTTACAAAATGCGAGCCACTTGAGCGCGACAGAATGTTTGCGGCCATTTACTTTGTACTCGCCCAGATTCCATTTTGGGCACTGTTCGAACAGGCGGGCTCATCGCTTAATCTGTTTACCGATCGATTGGTGGAAAGAAGCCTGTTTGGCTGGAGCGTGCCGGCCCCCGTGTTCCAATCGCTTAATGCTGGCTTCATCTTCCTGTTCGCTCCCTTCATCGCCTGGCTTTGGATTGCCCTGGCAAAACGCAATCTAAATCCATCCACTCCGGTAAAGTTTGCCTTCGGCGTATTGCTGGCAGGACTTGGATTTCTGGCCCTGGTTGCCGGAATGAAAGGCAGTGGTATCAACGGATTGACTCCGGTGATTTTCATATTTCTTATCTACTGGATACACACTCTCGGTGAGCTGTTGGTATCCCCTGTTGGTCTGTCAGCGGTGACCAAGATGGCACCAGTCCGCGTAGTCGGAATGACTATGGGCGCCTGGTTTTTGTACAGTGGCTTATCCAACTTCCTGGCAGGGGTTATCGCACAGTACACCGGCGCTGAAACCATCGGCGGCCAACTCACTAACGTTGCCGCAGCCAAGGCTGGATACATTGAGGTGTACACCAAAGTGGGCTATGTCGCGATTGGTATAGCGCTCGCCATGCTACTGATCTCTCCCGTCGTAAAACGCTGGATGCACGGCGGCGACTAGCCTGCCTGGCTGACAACCAGGCTTATTCGCTGACGTTTAACTCGATCATCGCAGACTCAGGACGCGCAAGCCCGCGTTGGGAGGCGTTGATCGCCTCAATCATCAAAGCGACATGGGGGGCATCTGCAAATTTTTCGCGCAACTCAGATACGGCATCTTCCAACCGCAGCTCACGCAGAAACAAAATTCGAAACGTTTTTCGCACATCAGCCACAGCGGAAGCCAAGTACCCCGCCCGCTCCATGCCCACCTTGTTCACTATGCGCATATGCGCCGGAAACCCCTCTGCAATAGTAAAGGGCAAAACATCCTGAATAACCCGGCTCATACCAGCAACCATTGCTGCACGGCCGATATGACAAAACTGATGCACGGCAGAAAGACCACCCAGGTTTGCATAGTCGTCAACCACAACGTGTCCGCCCAACGTCGCGCTATGACTCAAGACCACGTGATTGCCTACCTGACAATTGTGGGCAACATGAGAGTGCGCAAGCAACGCACAATCACTGCCAACCGTAGTTTTTGATCCTTCCTGCGTGCCGCCGTGAACACTTACAAATTCTCGCACGATGGTGCGGTCGCCAATCTGTGTGTGACTGATCTCGCCTTCGATGTGCTTTAGATCCTGTGCCGGCACACCAAGGGTGACATAGGGGAACACATCACAATCACTGCCTATCTCGGTGTATTCATCCACATAGGCGTGAGCGCGCAGCCGTGTGCCGTCACCAATACGAACGTTGTTGGCAATGGTGCAGTACGGGCCAATCGTACAGTCTTCCCCTAGCTCAGCACCTTCATGCACCACGGCCAATTTATCGATTTTAACAGCCATTTGATCAGACCTTATCCGGCAGGACGTTATTTTTGTGCAGCAGTTTGTGCCACAAATCGGCTGAATGGAAACTTAATCAGCGCCGTCCAGAAAATCGCTAAAGCCCGCAGGTTCGTAGGGGCCAATACAGATTTGTTCAAGCACACCAATGCCCTGCCTTGCCCCATCGCTTGCACGCACCACCTGCTGTACATGCAGATTCTCAGGCGCCAGTGGATCGAGCTGACGCGGATCGAAGGTTTCGTGACCGGTCGCAAGCTCGCCCTGCCAGGCGCCTTGTCGCCACTCGGGGTGCATGTAGCCAAGCCCCTTCATCTGAAATTTGAGGATCGGTTCTAACTGGATCGTCCGGTTGTCGCCGTTGATACGCTCAAGATCTATCTCAGCACTGGCAGCAAGCCGAGTACCAGGGACATAGCGCACTCGATGACGAGCTGTGGCCATTCGGGTGTCCTCGGCATCCACCGCAGCGGGCAGCGCATCGGGTCCATCGTATAACGGCGCTTCTATACCTTCTCGAACCAGAGGTTCGCCCCTGCTGCCATCGAAGAAAATGGCATGAGAGACATGATCCTCCCAGAACAACGGCGCCCATAAAAAAAATATCCCACCGGGCGCATCTGGCGCGCCGCCCGTCTCCGGTTCACCGACAGCACGCACACCCCAGGAGCGATCTTTTGTGCCCCGGCATTGCGATGGCTCTACCTGGATGGTGCCTTCAGGCGTATCAATGCTGCCCTGCCAGAAGCCAAACTGGTCAAAGCGGGTTGCGTCCATCACCCGGCGAGCGCCGCGCCAGAGGGTTTGGTGGGCCTCTTCAATGGGTGCGGTTCGAGCGCTGAATTGCAGATCACAGCGAAGGCCCGAGTCGTTGTCTGCAAGCACAACCCTTACCCGTCGCATGGGCTCAACAATCTCAATACGAAAGGGACCGCAGGACGTATCTGTGCGCTCTAGAGGTGCACGTCGTGAACCGTAAAAGCAATGTTGCAGCCCATCCTTGCGCACCACACTGAACGCACAGTCGAGAACGCCACGCAAAGGATAGATCGCCAGTCCAATTCCAAAGTAGTAGCTACCGTCGTCGGAGTATCCGTTGAACCAGGTTCGATCGTAGGCATTTCGATCACCACTTACGGGATGGGCAAGAGGTTCAGCCGTCTGATGTATCGGGTAGTCATCGAAGTTATTTAGCATTTGCGTATCTGTTGCGACACAAAGTAACCAGGCCCTAAACCCGAGCTTCAGGGAACAAACGCAGAAAATTCTCGCTGTAAAACCCGGTTTTGGCGGACTCGTCGATATCAACAAGCGCTTTCTCAAACTTGGCGATAGGATCTCGACCACCTTCTACATGCGGGTAATCGCTTGAGAACAAATATAAATCAGGATTGGAGTCTTTAATGAGTGCACCCACTGGCTCATGGGGAAACGGCGTGAAGCCCATCTGCTGTGACAGTTGCTCTGATGGAGTGCGCTCAAAACGCACCGACTCATCAACGCGACTGTAAATCCGGGTAATGGAGTCCAGGCGTCGCAACATTTCAGGCACCCAACCGGCACCCAATTCAACAGCCGCGCCGCGCAGCGTTGGATGACGGGCAAAAACACCGTCCAATACCAGCATCGACACAAAGGTCTCAGGGGGCTGATGCATCAAAGCGGCGTCCTTGGTGCGGACGTTTTCGCCGCCGCCCATCCAGTCCTTCACCGCTGCTCTGCCATTATTACTCCAGGACTTGAGCGCCTGCAGCGGTGAGCCACCGACGTGCAGCACAAAGGGGGTCCCGGTTTCGGCCAACATCGCCCAGAACGGCTCGAGATCGACGTGACCTGGCGAGTGACCTATAGGCGCACGATGCGGCACCCAAATCGCTTCCATATTGTTATCGAGCGCAAACTCCAGCTCCTTGATGGCAAGCTCTGGAGTATCGAGGGGCACCACACCAACACCCATCAATCGACTATCGACGGAACAGAAATCAGCCATGTGCCTGTTGTGCGCCCGGGCGGCGCCATAGCGCAGTTTTGGGTCTGTCTTTGAGCTGGGGTGAAAAGGCTGAACAACACTGTGGGTAGCGAATACCAACTGCTTCTTGAAACCGAGCATATCCAGAGCGGTCACCCGGTCACCAGAGTTAAACGCACCCAAGGCCTGAATTTCCTTGGATTTGGCGATCAGATCGTCTCCCAGGGCGATTTGGGCAGCCACGTGTTCCGCCGTGTGCTTGCCACCATTACCCATTATTTCAGCCACTTCCTCATCGCTGACCAGAGATGCGCTGTAGCTCACCGCGAAGATGTCGTCCCGCAGAGAAGGGTCAGCGTAGTCCTTCAGAAAATTGGGCAGCTCCATGATGTGACTATCGGCATCATAAAAGGCACGACTTTCGGGGGCGTATGGCATGGCTGTGCTCCTCGGTTTTTGGGATTGGACTGGCGAAAAGCCAATTACGCACCAAGACTACCACCAACCAGCCTAAATGGGCGGGCCTGAACCCGGCCCCGCGGCGGATTTTGCTCCCTTTTAGAGCAGACTGATCGCCCGTGCGCCCCTCGTGCACCACAAAGCACCACATTGAAACGCTGGTCAGGCATGTGAGCAGCTAGCTGTGGCCTGCTCAATGCGGTTGGCACGAACTCTGCAGCGCAGTCCCCACTGATAGCCCCATCTGGGGTCAAGGAAAACTACCGCTCCGAGGGGACACGCCAAGTGAAGATGATTCAGACCATTATTAAACCGTTCAAGCTCGATGAGGTTCGAGCTGCGCTCTCCGATATCGGCGTGGCGGGAATGACCGTAAGCGAGGTGAAAGGCTTCGGCCGACAAAAGGGACACACCGAGCTGTATCGAGGCGCGGAATACACCGTCGACTTCCTGCCCAAAGTGAAGATAGAGGTCGCACTTGATGACTCACTGGTTGATGCCGCCATCGAAGCCATTGTCGCCGCTGCAAGCACACAGAAAGTGGGTGACGGAAAGATATTTGTAACTTCACTCGAAGAAGTCGTCCGTATTCGCACCGGTGAAACCGGTACAGAGGCGATATAGCACCGGGATCGCTACTCCTTGCGAACACCAAAAAATCGAAATTGATCTAGAGAGAGAAAAACATTGGACGCTGATCTGATTCAAACAAACTACGCCATAGACACCTTTTACTTCCTGGTAATGGGGGCGTTGGTGATGTTCATGGCACCGGGCTTTGCAATGCTCGAAGCAGGACTTGTACGCACAAAAAACACAACAGAAATTCTTACCAAGAACGTCGCTCTTTTTGCGATCGCCTGCATCATGTATCTGGTTGTCGGCTACGACCTGATGTACGGCAACGTGACAGCGGGTTCTTTACTACCCAGCCTCGGGTTTGGCCTGGGCGGACCGGACCACGCCGTAGACGCGGTAACTGCAGGAGGCGATGACGCCCCCTACTACTCCGCGCGCTCCGACTACTTCTTCCAGGTAGTGTTTGTCGCAACGGCAATGTCCATTGTGTCCGGTGCCGTCGCTGAGCGAATGAAACTCTGGGCGTTCCTTGGGTTTGCCGTTGTCATGACCGGAGTTATCTATCCCATTCAAGGCATGTGGAGCTGGGGTGGCGGTTTCCTTTCTGAAGCAGGCTACAGCGATTACGCGGGTTCCGGCATTGTGCACATGTGTGGCGCAGCTGCAGCACTCGCGGCCGTGCTCGTACTGGGCCCACGCAAGGGTAAGTACGGTCCCAACGGTGAGGTCAATCCAATGCCTGGCGCCAACATGCCTTTGGCTGCCCTTGGTATGTTCATACTCTGGTTCGGCTGGTTTGGCTTCAACGGTGGATCAGAACTCAAGCTTGCTGCCGTCGACTCCGCCAACAACGTGGCTCAGGTTTTTGTTAACACCAATATCGCCGCCTGCGGTGGCCTGGTTGGTGCGCTGCTGCTTTCACAACTCTTGTTCGGCAAGGCAGATCTCACCATGGCTTTGAACGGCGCCTTGGCTGGTCTGGTTTCCATCACAGCCGACCCCGCCAGCCCAACCGCCTTTACCGCGCTGTTTATCGGGATCGGTGGCGGCCTGCTGGTTGTTGGATCCATTGTGTTGCTCGATAAGCTAAAGCTTGACGATCCGGTTGGTGCCATCTCAGTCCATGGTACCTGCGGCATCTACGGGGTACTCGCCGTGTTGATCACCAACTCCGACGCTACCCTGGGTGGCCAGCTCACAGGTCTCGGACTCATCTTTGCCTGGACCTTTGGTGTGAGCCTGGTGGTCTGGTTCATTCTGAAAGCTGTCATGGGAATCCGCCTGTCTGAAGAGGACGAATTCAGTGGTGCAGATATCGCGGAGTGCGGTATCGAAGCCTATCCTGAGTTCAAGAGTGCGGCCTGACAAACCCCTGCCTCCCCAGCGCATGTAACTGCTGAGAGGTTTTCCAGCCCCGTCGATCCGTCGACGGGGCTTTTTTTTGCCCACCCCAAAGGTAATACTGTTAGCTCGCGTCGCTACTAATGGCCGACGCGGCATCCGGACAGCACTGCGGGAACCCATAAATGTCGACACCTGGACCATCTTTACGCACCCGTACTCTTTTACTTGCACTCACTCTCAGCGTTACCCTGGTCACAGGTTGCAGCGATACAACCAGAGACAACACCGGACAGGCAGCAGCAGCCGATGCCAGCGCGCTTGCGAACTGGCGCCAGCCTCTTTTCGAAGGGCTCGGCGATGTTGCTCTTCCGATCAGTACCAATTCAACCGCAGCCCGAAACTACTTCAATCAGGGACTGGCTCTCGCCTACGCCTTTAACCACGCGGCTGCGGACTTTGCGTTTACTGAGGCCACGGTCTACGACCCCGACTGTGCTATGTGCTACTGGGGTAGCGCACTGGTTCTGGGACCCAATGTGAATGCAAATATGGATGCGGCAAATGCCGGGCGCGCTTTTGTGCTCAGCCAACGCGCCAAGGGACTGGCCAAAGATGCACAGCCCTGGGAGAAAGATCTGATCGATGCACTGAGTAAACGCTATCTGCCAGAAGAGCCGGAAGATCGCAGCGAACTCGACAACGCCTACGCGCAGGCCATGCAAAAGGTTGCAAAGACCTACCCCGGCAACACCGACATTGTCGCGCTTTATGCCGAATCACTAATGGATCAACACCCATGGGACTTCTGGGATGAAGATGGTAAGGCTCGACCCTGGACAGCAGAAATAAAGAACACCCTCGAATGGGCGCTGACTGACAAGTCAGATCATATTGGTGCGATTCACCTGTACATCCACGCCATGGAACAGTCCAACACGCCCGAGCTCGCTGAACCTTACGCAGACAAGCTTGCAGATCTGGCGCCCACCGCCGGGCATCTTGTGCACATGCCAGCACACATTTACATGCGAGTTGGTCGCTATCACGACGCCACACTCAACAATATGCGCGCCACCGTAGCCGATAACGAATTCATTGCAGCCTGCCGATCTAACAGTCCAATCTACCTGGCTGGCTATATCCCGCATAACTGGCACTTTGGATGGGTGACTGCGGCCATAGAAGGCTGGAAGTCCAAAGCCTACGAGCTGGCTGAAGGAACCGCAGGTCGCCTTACGCCTGAGCTTTTGCGCGCACCAGGAATGGCTGTTGCGCAACACTTCTACATGCAACCTATGTTTGCCAAGGTCAGATTCTCCGACTGGCAGGGAATTCTGGGTACCACAAAACCAGACGAAGACCTGCACTACGCCAACGCAATATGGCATTACGGTCGTGGCCAGGCCTTTGTCGGTTTGGGGCTGCTCGACGAGGCCGAAAAAGAACTGAAGAAACTCGCAACGATCGCAGACAGCACAGACATAAAGGCTATGAACTTCTTCAACAGAGAAGGCGCTCCAGCACTGACAGCCATCGCACAAAAAGTACTCAGCGGTGAACTCCAGGCCGCACGGGGCGATACAACAGCCGCTATCAAAACACTCTCGCAAGCCGTCACAATGGAAGACGCTCTCCCCTACACCGAACCTCCCGAATGGTTTTTCCCGGCGCGCCATTCCCTGGGCGAGCTACAAATCGCCACAGGCGATTTAGCGGGTGCTGAAGCAACCTACCTTGAAGATCTGCGACTCATGCCAGAAAACGGTTGGGCTCTGCGCGGACTTGCAAATGTGCTGACGGCACAGGGCAAGACGCCAGAAGCCGCAGAGGTTGCCCAACGCTTCAATAAAGCCTGGCAACATGCAGAGATAGAGATCACCGGGTCGCGAATCTAACGACGTCGCCAGGAGTACAACGGGCTGTGGATCGCAAAGAGACCAAAGGTGAAACAAAGACTGATAGACAATTTCGTTTAGAGACTCGTGACTGGCTCGCGGCCAACTGCCCGCAAGAGATGCGGACACCAATGCCACAAAACGAGGCCATACACGGTGGATCTCGCGAGACAGCAAACAACCCTGTTTCTTATCAGTGGCTTCGGGCCATGGCGAGTCGAGGATGGACCGCTCCGCATTGGCCGTCGGAATATGGCGGCGGTGGTTTGAATCAAAGTCAGTTCCAGATCCTGATCGATGAAATGAAGCACCTTGGCGCCCGTCCGCCGTTACTCGGAATGGGGCTGACCATGATCGGTCCAACACTTTTGGAATACGGCACGCAAGCGCAGAAGCAAAAACATCTGCCCGCCATAATCCGCGGCGAAACTCGTTGGTGTCAGGGTTACAGCGAGCCGGGTGCGGGCTCTGATCTTGCCAATCTGGCAACACGGGCGGAAGATCGAGGCGACCACTATCTGGTCAATGGCAGCAAGATCTGGACATCAGGCGCTCATCACGCCGATTGGATGTTTGCGCTGGTGCGAACAGATCCCAGCACCCAGAACAAACCAACTCGCCAAAAGGGCATCAGTTTTCTTCTGATCGATATGACCTCAGCTGGTGTAGATGCTCACCCCATCAGACTGATCGATGGTAATTCACACTTCTGTCAGACGTTTCTCACCAACGTCGAAGTAGAGAAGGCTAATCTGGTTGGCGAGGTAAATAAGGGTTGGACTGTTGGCAAACGTCTGCTGCAGCACGAAAGATCAGGTTTGGATCAGCTACTCGGTACCGGTGTGGATCGCACGCGTCCCGCTACTCCCTTGGCTGTTATGGCAAAGCAATCGCTTGGCGAAACCAGGGATGGCAAGATTGATGATGCGGAGATTCGCAACAAGATAATCAACCAAAACCTCGAAGAACGTTGTTTCGCCTTGACCCAGAAACGGGCAGTGGAAGAATCTGCAGCCAATACACCAGGGGCAGCGACCTCAATATTCAAACTTCGTTGGGCGCCAATGGTTCAGCAACAACTCGAACTGCAACTACTGCTACGCGGTACCCAGGGACTGGGTTGGGAGGGAGAGCATTTTGAAGAAGAAGCCTTAAGTAAAGGGCGCCTCTGGCTCGAATCAAAGGCGGCGTCTATTGCCGGCGGCAGCAACGAAGTACAGTGCAACATCATTGCCAAGCACGTTCTTGGCCTGCCAGACTAGATCGGCTACCCCTGGTTACCTCAACATCGGAGAGACTCGCATGAAAACAGGCATTGGCATTGGCAGCGCTTACTACAACGGTGAAGACTGGGATCAGCTTGTCGACTATACGGTAGAGGCTGACAAGATGGGGGTCGACTACGTTTGGTCGGCAGAGGCCTGGGGTATGGACGCCATTGTTCCCCTCGCCTACGTTGCCGCGCGAACAAAAAATATCAAACTTGGCACCGGCATACTGCAAATCTCCTCGCGTGTACCGTCAATGATCGCGATGACTGCACAAGCCTTATCAACCGTCTCTAACGATCGGTTTGTCTTGGGCCTGGGAGTATCGGGGCCCCAGGTTGTTGAAGGTCTACACGGCGCAGCTTTTGCACACCCCCTCGGGCGTCTGCGCGAGTGTCTACAGATAATCCGCAAGGGTTTGTCTGGCGAGCGCTTGAGTTTTGAAGGCAAACACTACCTGTTACCTCGACCGGGCGGCGAAGGAAAACCCATCAAACTGTCACAGCCCCCGCGTCCCGAGCTACCCATTTATCTGGCAACCCTTGGTCCCAAGTCCATGGAAATGACCGGCGAATTAGCCAACGGCTGGTTGGGAACGTCCTTCATTCCGGAGAACGCTGATGTGTTCCTGGAACCCCTGCACCGGGGACTAAAAAAGTCTGGCAGGGTGCTCTCCGACATAGATATACAGGTCGGAGGCAGCTTTGAGATTGGCGACAACGTCGAACAGATGATCGAAGCCCGACGACCGGCCATGGCGTTCACCCTGGGTGGCATGGGTTCAGCGAAAACCAATTTCTACAACGATGCCTTCAAACGCGCGGGCTATGAAGACGCGGCAATCGAGGTGCAGAATCTTTGGGTTAACGGCAAGAAAGATCAGGCAATACAGGCAGTGCCTGAAGAGATGGTGCTTAAAACGAGCCTGATTGGTACCGAAGAAATGGTACGTGAACGCCTGCGTGCGTATCGCGACGCTGGCGTGTCTACCCTGCGAGTCAGCACAGGTGGTAACGACTGGCGCGAACGAACCGATTCGCTGGCGGAGGCTATCGATCTGGTACAGCGTGAATCCGCAAGCTGGTAGGCGCCTCAAGTCAGAGTCAACTCAAGTTAAATTGAAATAGAAGACCATTGCCACAGCGGCTGGGGCAACCACACGCACAAGCCCCAGCCAAAGCCTGAACAACCCACCATCCCCAACACCCAATTCCTGAACCTGCATCTCGCGCGACAACCACCAGCCGGCAAACAGGGCATAAAGCACGCCGCCTAACGGCAACATAACGTTGGATACCAGATAATCGATCAAATCAAAGGGCGTTTTGGTTGCGAAGCTGTCAAAACCAGCCAGCAAATAGAGGTTTTCCCAGTGGGAAAACGACAGCACCGTAATGAGGCCTAACGCGGCCGCAACACCACCAATCACGCAGGCCGCCATACCACGAGTCACGCCCTCAAACTCCACCGCCCGAGCCGTCGCGGTCTCAAGCATGGACAACGATGAGGTGAGTGCCGCCAAAAGCAGCATCAGAAAAAAGGCGGCGCCAACAAAGGAGCCACCAGGCATCTGGCCAAAAGCGGTAGCAAGGGTAACAAACACAAGTCCAGGCCCTTCTCCTGGATCAAGATCAAAGGCAAACACCAGCGGAAAAATCACCAATCCCGCAAGCAATGCCACAAGCGTATCGCCGGCAGAGATGGTAAGCGCGGAACGAAACAGGTTGACGTCTTTCGGCAGGTAAGCGGAATAGGTTAAAACCGCGCCGACCCCTACATTCACAGAGAAGAACGCCTGACCAACAGCTGCTAATACAACCTTCGAATCAAGCTTGCTGAAATCTGGCCGGAACAGAAACTCCAAGGCCTGGGCAAAATTTGCAGTCAACGCACTATAAATGACCAGCCCGATGAGCATGACAAACAATGCGGGCATGACTATGGTAATCACACGCTCAAGGCCGGTTTTTATACCCTTGGCAACCACTATGATCGTAGCGCCCGTAAACAATACGTGCCAAAACGTCAGACTGCCGGGTGAATGGAGAAAGGCGCCAAACTGCTTAGCGGTTTGTTCGGGCTGCAATCCGGCAAGCTGCCCACTAAGGGTTTTCACTAAATAGGCGCCACTCCAGCCCGCAATCACGCTGTAGAAGCTAAGAACCAGCAGCAGGGCAAAGAGCCCCATCCAGCCTACCAGCGACCATCTGGGGCTATGACCTTGCTGACTGGCAAGCAGCTTAAGTGCTTCTGGCGCACTCTTGCCAGCTCGGCGGCCAATGATCATTTCTGAAAGCATGATCGGAGTTGCAATCAGAACGATCGCCAAAATATAAATCAGAACAAAGGCACTGCCGCCGCTGCTACCCAGGGTATAGGGGAATTTCCAGATATTGCCGAGGCCAACAGCAGCGCCCACTGACGCCAAAATGAAGGCCAGTCGTCCAGACCAATATTCGGCATTTTGTGCGGCCATATCTCGCTCAACCCTTTAATGGGCTGCAATGGTGCACTGCGGATGGCCTTTCTAGCAAATCGGTGAACAGCGCGAAGTACATCCCCTGCGCAAAAAAAACGGCAGCGTTACGCTGCCGTTTTCTACAAGCTCAAACTTTCAGGGTTCGAACTTACACTTCTCTAAGTTACTTGCTCAGGCCAATCTCGTAGGTATAGCCAACGGTGAACTTAACTTCATCGTTGTCCAGACCATCAGGACCAGGATCATCAAGATCTGTGGTTGAGATCATGAAGCTAAAGCCAGCTTTTGCGATCGAGACATTGAAATCAAAGTAGTTGCCGGGCACGCCATTGAACGCCTCGTTAAAGTCGCCGTCATGCCAGCCCACATGGAAGCCAACATCAACGTCAGCACCCACTGTGATGCCGTAATCTGCGTAGACATAAATCGCCTCGCCGAAACCAAAGTCTTGACCCGGCGCTTCGTCGGCTTCCGTGTTAGCAAGCAAGTTCAATCCAAGGGTAAAGCCCTGCACGCTTACAGAGCCATAGATCTCACCGAAGTCAAAATCTGCCTCATCGTCGTAGTTGTAGTAGAGGTAGCCTACGTCATAGGAGAACTCACCAACCTCACCGCCGTATCCAGCGTAGATATCATGCTCGTAAGAGAAGTCATCCGCCGGCGCGTAACTTACGTTGGACGCCCAGGTGCCTATATAAAAGCCATTGTCCGCCGCAAAATCTATGCCTCCAGACACTGCCGCTTCGTTTTGGCTCTGGGTAAGGCCGCGCCAAATGTAGTTACTCTGTGCACTCACATTCGCGGTCCACTCGTTTGCGTGGGCTGACGAGGCGCCTAGCGCTGCGCTACCGAGAGTGGCAATTCCTGCTGCAAGACAAGTTACTTTTAAGAAATTCATTGAGATCCCCGATTCCGATATTCTTCGGTACTGATTTAGAAAACTGATTTAAAGGTACTGATTTAATGTCGCTAATAATTCTCAGTGGCAGAGCAATCCTGCTGCAGACGCACTGAGAACCCCTGGCACTCCGAGAAAAGCAATTTCCGGGCCAAGAAAAAACCAACCCGAAAAACTGCATAAAGTGCAGGTCCGAGACCCTGCGCACACCAGGCCAACCCTCTAACAGCACCACCTTGGTGCGAAAATCAGGGGCTGGTGCGCCACACGCACTGCAAAAGCGCTTGTTCTTGAAGACTAGTACAAGATTTGAGAAAAAAATCTTGCAACCCGCAGGGTTCGAAGTAATATCTGCAAATTATCGCAGGTATGCATGCATGCAGAAATGCATGCGTGTGAAACTAGCGTGAAGCCAATGCCGGTTAACCGAATACTGGGAACAAAACGGACCTACTAGCGTGCCATCAAGAATTGTTGTTGCTAAAGAGCTTGCTGAAGTATTCAAGGTGATCGCCCACCCTGATCGCATTCGACTGATCGAGGAGCTCACTCAGGGTGAGATAGACGTCAATGGGCTGGCGGAACGCCTTGGTTTGAGCGGACCAAGGGTATCGCAGCATCTGAATCAACTCAGAGTGCATCGCCTGGTGAGCGAACGCCGGGACGGACGCCGCCACTTTTACTCTCTGCCACAACCTGAAATCGCAGAATGGATTCTCAATGCTCTGGATTTTGTAGAGGGTCGCGGAACCACCATCCCCAAGGCAAAACTCAATACCGTACGCCGTATGTGGGGCCAGGGCGAGGGCGCAAATGATCAGTCTGCAGGATGAAATAGCTGCCCAGTTGGAAGTCGCACAAAATAATACTGAATTGAATTGAACTGAATCCCTCTCAACCTTTCTTACTAAATCGTTTTCATCAAGGAGACCTAGATGCCAAAGTTTGCCGCAGGAGTTGTTAAATTCCAGTCCGAAGTGTTCCCGGCAAAGAAGGAACTGTTTAAAGAACTGAGCCAGGGCCAATCGCCCGAAGCGCTCTTTATTACCTGCTCAGATTCCAGAATCGAGACGGCGATGATCACCCAGACCGGTCCGGGCGAGCTGTTCTTATGCCGAAACGCCGGCAACATTGTGCCGCCACATACTGGCCATACCGGCGGTATGACCGCATCCATCGAGTTTGCGGTCGCGGCCCTGAACGTGCCTCACATCGTGGTCTGTGGACATACAGAGTGTGGCGCGATGAAAGGTGCGATGAACCCGGCCGGCCTGGATAGCTTGCCCCACGTCAGAGAATGGCTGGGTTACTCCAAGGCTGCAGTTGATGTGGTCAATGAGCTGGGCAAAGACGCGGACGACGCTACGAGAATGAAGATGCTTCTCGAACAGAACGTCATCCTGCAGCTAGCGCACCTGCGAACCCACCCAACGGTGGCTGTGCGTTTGGCCAAAGGCGACCTGCAGCTCCACGGCTGGGTTTACGATATCGAAAGTGGCGATGTGCAGGCCTACAATGAGGACACAAACGACTTCGAGACCGTCGCTGATCGCTACGCCGCTGAAGTTGCCAAACAAGCAACTGGTGACTGCAGCGCCTAGCCTGCTCCTAACGCGGCCCAATGTGACAATGTCACTTTGATGGTTCACCCAATTCAATGAGAAACACAGCATGAAATTTTTCGACACTTCTAACCTTCGCGGTGACATATTCGGCGGTGTGACCGCCGGTATTGTTGCCTTGCCGTTGGCGCTTGCCTTCGGGGAGGCCTCTGGCGCAGGTCCGATCGCCGGGCTGTGGGGCGCCATTTTTGTTGGCTTTTTTGCCTCGCTATTTGGCGGTACAGGTACCAACGTATCTGGTCCTACGGGCCCGATGGTGGTTGTTTTTGCTGGTGTTTTCGCTGAACTTTCCGGTAACCCCACCCTCGTGTTTGGGGCCGTCGTACTCGCCGGCTTGCTGCAAATCCTGTTTGGCATCACCAAGCTGGGACAGTACATCAAGTTGGTACCCTACCCGGTCATTTCCGGATTCATGAGCGGCATCGGTTGCATCATCATCGCGCTGCAATTCGCCAGGCTGTTCGGCCACGAACCTGAGGGTGGCGGGACAATCCCGGCGCTCACAGCGATTCCGTCAGCAGTTATGGATCCAAACTTTGCAGCACTGGGCATCGGTCTGCTCACTCTTGCCATTGTGTTCTTCTGGCCCCCCAAATGGGGTAAGTGGTTGCCAGGCGCACTGGCCGCTCTCATTATCGGTACGCTATTGAGCCTGGTTGTGAAAGGTTCACCTATCCTCGGTGACATCCCCACCGGGCTGCCGTCATTCATTATTCCGGAATTCAGCCGCAGCACCTTCTTCATTGTGATTGAAGCCGCGTTCATCCTCGCCATCCTCGGTGCGATCGACAGCCTGCTCACCTCACTGGTGGCTGATAACATGACCCGGACTCGCCACGATTCAGACAAAGAACTGATTGGTCAGGGCATCGGTAACACGGTTGCCGGTCTGTTTGGTGCTATCCCTGGTGCCGGCGCAACCATGCGTACGGTAGTCAATATCCGTAGCGGTGGTTCAACCAAGATCGCTGGCATGCTGCACGCCGTAGTTCTGCTGTTGATCGTACTTAGCCTGTCTCCACTGGCATCACAGATACCCCATGCTGTCCTCGCTGGAATTCTGGTCAAGGTTGGTTATGACATTGTTGATGTGGCCTATCTGAAGCGCGCGCACCGAGGACCTCGCTGGGATCTGGTGCTCATGGCCACGGTTCTCGGACTCACTGTCTTTGTCGATCTGATCACCGCCGTTGCCGTGGGTGTTGTTCTGGCAGCCCTCGCCTTTGTGAAGCGCCTGGCCGACACCCAACTGGCTGAAGTAGTTGATGCCGACAGCACCACCACAAGTGATGAGGAAATCGAGCTGCTTACAAGCGCTAAAAACAAGGTCACTCTGTTTGATTTCACCGGACCACTGAGTTTTGGTGCGGCGGCCGACCTGGGTCATCAGGTACGAGAGAAAGTTCGAGAGCATACCAATGCAATCGTTCTCGACTTCACCCGACTAACCTTTATCGATGTGTCTGCAGCTCGAGCGGTTGAAACCATTGCTTGCGATGCAAGCCATGCGGGCAAGACGGTCTATGTCGCAGGTCTGAACGAGGAAGTCGCTGGCGTACTGGAAGGTCTGGGGTCTGATCACTGCATTCCCAAAAACACCCGTTTTGAGCAGCGCCTTGATGCCATCAAGGCGGCTGTGACCGAAGTAAAGGGGCAGTCCAACGCGTCAGACATCCAGGGCGGATCTGTACCCCAGGGGACCTAAAAAAACCTGCAAGAGGAATCAGCCCCCGGCGCCCTGTCCGATCGATTACAATCAGGAGATGTGCAGCACTCATGATGTAGAAAACAGGACCGCAAGCTCCGACAAACGTGATGGCTATGTTCTGGTGAAGGACTGGCCACACTACCCCCCCGAGCTAACCTTTGAGATGGGTTCCGGTGTGGCTGTGGACAACGCCGGTACCGTCTATCTGTTTACCCGTGATATCGAACACTGGGCCGCTCATCCGCTGGCGATGAGCGACAAGATGGGTAAAAGCAGTATCTCGATGTACAGCCGCGACGGCGACTATCTGGGCAAGTGGGGACCTTCAGATGAACCGGGTTTTGCATTGGGTGGTCACACGCTCTACATCGAACACGACGGCATGTTCTGGGTCACCGATCGGGATGGTCACACCGTCAAGAAATATACCCCCAACGGCGAGCTTTTACTCACACTGGGAACCTTTGGCCAATGGGGTTGCGATGAACAGCATTTCAACGGCCCAACTGCCGTTGCAGTACAGCAAGATGGCACCATTGTGGTTGCCGACGGCTACTGGAATTCGAGACTGGTGTTTTTTGAGCCCGACGGCACCTTCAAAAAGTCTGTCGGCGAATGGGGACGCGGCCCCGCGCAGTTCAACACTCCCCATGCTCTTGCCATAGATTCCCAGAACAGACTGCTGGTTGCAGACCTGTGCGGCGGTAACTTCCACGACTACATGACACTACCCGGTCAGATCGATGAGCAGCGCACCCGGGTTGAGCCAGAGTGCACACATCGCATCCAGATTCTCTCCTCCGATGGCACCTACCTCGATGAATGGACTCACATAACACCCCTGTCCATTGCCACCTACGGTGACAAAATCTACGCCAGCGACAAGATGAGCGACCTTGTAGTACTTAACGAGCAAGGCGACGTTGAAAAACGGGTGGCAGACATCGCCATCTACATACACCAGCTGGCTATGGATAAGCATGGAGATCTCTATACCGCCTCCGTTTATCCCGAACACGCTGGCGAAAAACGCGGCCCCAGCGGGCCCTCACACCGGCGCTGGACCCAGGCGCTTGCCGCTGCAAACTAAATAACCAGGAGAGATTCATGATAATTGTTGTTGCTGCGTTGGAATTTCATAGCGAGGCTGATCGCGACCGGGCGATTGAGCTAACCCGAGATGTGCAGCTGGCTACCCGGGTAGAAGAAGCAGGCTGCCAGGATTACTGCTTTGCGCCCGACCCTGCTGTGGCTACCCGGGTACAGGTGTACGAACTCTGGGATGACAGCGACACCCTGGCTGCCCACTTTGACCACCCAAATTACGCCAAGATGGTCGAATTGCTCGCGGATGCGGGCATCAAAGAGAGCGTCAATCAGGCGTACCTGGTTGAACGCGGTGAGCCTGTCTATGGGCCAAATGGCGAAAAGAAAACAGCATTTTTTGCCGAATAATGGCTAAAGATCTCCTAATCACCAACGCCGCCCTGTTCTCAGGATGCGAGCCACACGCTGAGCCGGATCACGCACTGTGGATCAGCGACGGTCTGATCCGTTTCGCGGGCCCCATGACAGGTTTACCAACGTCGATCGCCAGGCGAGCAACCGAACGCCAGTCAGACCTGACCATCGTTGATGCCCAGGGCAAATTTGTCATGCCAGGCATGACCGAAACCCATGCCCATCTTTCATTTTCTGATGCTTCTCCCTTTGCCATAGGAGAAAGCAGCGTCGAAGCCGCCACCATTACTGCGGTAAACAATGCAAGCCTGATGCTTCGCAGCGGCTTCACCAGTGCAGTCAGCTTTGGCTCCACCCATGCGATAGATGTTGCCCTGCGACACGCGATCAACAGCGGCCAGATAGAGGGCCCCAGATTGTTGGCGGCGGGCCAGGACCTCGGCGCAACCGCCAGCAACGTAGATTCGGAAGGAGCGCTCAGCCAGATCGCAGACGGCCCCTGGGAACTGCGTAAGGCCGTGCGCCAACAGCGACGCCTTGGCGTCGATATCGTCAAAATATTCATCGACGGCGAAGCCATCAACCCAACCAATCCTCCAGGCGAACTTGCCTTTACTGACGAGGAAGTGGCAGCGATTGTTGATGAAGCTCAACGTCGGCACTTGAGAGTAGCCTGCCACGCACGCTCGGCCGCAGCAGTCAAACAAGCCGTACGCGCTGGCGTTGAACTAATCGGACACGCCAACTTCCTCGATGACGAAGCCATAGACGTGCTCGCCCAGGTAAAAGATAAGGTTTTTATCGGCCCCGCCATCGCCTGGGAGATAAACTACCTCGCAAAGTGCGCCTCTCTTGGTATTGATCGCCAGACGGTTATCGATCAGGGATATCAAGCTGAGATAGAAGCAACACAACGGAGTGTCGAAAAACTAAGAGAAGCTGACATCAGACTGGTTGTCGGTGGCGACTACGGAATCAGCATAGCGCCACATGGCACCTACGCACAGGATCTGGAGTTCTTCGTTGACTACTTTGACATGAGCCCGGCTGAAGCACTGCGATGCGCCACAAAAAATGGTGGGCTTGCGGCAGACCCGACGGGCGGACGCGGCACCCTTGAAGAAGGCAAGCTCGGTGATGCACTGATCATAAATGGCGACCCGCTTGCAAATATCAAGGTCTTGCAAGATCACCAGCGTATCGAAGTTGTTAAAGGCGGAAGACTGATTAATCCGGCCAGTAGCACTTCGATGCGTCACTAGCCCGACACCAGACTTTGAGCCGCGCAAAATACCAACTGCTTAGTCTGGAATACGATGGCAATCTGCTTGAGGTCCACTCCGACCTGGATGGCGTTGAAGAACTGTATGTAAACAATAATCTTATAAGCACAGAAAGGCTTGGTACTGAA
>CAZWMD010000013.1:54683-65306 GCA_964634815.1 uncultured Pseudomonadales bacterium
ACCGAAAAAACCATAGAACTGCAGGATCAGCGAATCGTCACCCTGCGCATGCAAACCTTTTTCAGCAAAGCCAGTATCAAATACGAGTTACTGGACGCTGATGTGGTTGTTGCGAGTGGCCAGAGTAACTGGCAACGCCCTGACCAAACCACTACGGCCAACGGCTCAATCCCCTGGCTGTCTCTTGGCGGACTGGTGTTAAAGCTCTTCAAAAGCGCAAGCATCGTCAAGGTTGCGTTGTTTGGGGCGTCTTACGCCAGCTTCTCGATACTCACAGATTGGCGTCTTGGCGCATTGCTCATCGCTATATTGGTGTTTCACGAATACGGTCATTTGCGCGCCATGAAAAGCTTTGGAATGAAAACCAAAGGCATGTACCTGATCCCGTTTGTTGGTGGCGTTGCAGTGGGCGAAAAGGCCACCACCTATTGGCAGGAAACCTATATTTCCATGCAAGGTCCGGTCTTTGGGCTCTATATGACCTTGCTGGCCTGGCTTGCCTATGCCATGACTGACTGGGCGCTGCTTGGCGCTTTGGCCAGTTTCTCAGCTCTGATCAACGTATTTAATCTGCTGCCAATCTATCCGCTTGACGGTGGGCACGTGATTAAAGCCTCGGCAATGTCTTTTTCCAAAAACAAAGGCTCTGTGTTTCTTGTTGTCTTTGCTGCCTTTGGTGTCAGCTGTGCGTTCTGGACGGGCCTGTATCTGTTGGCATTTTTCTCAATCATTGGCGCCCTCGATCTGATTGGCGCAGCCCGAACCGAACGCGATAGCGACGTTGTCCCCATGAATCCCTACGGCGTTGCTGTCTCTCTGGCCTGGTACCTGGGGACCATCTGCACGTTTATTTTTGTTATGTATTGGCTCTATCTGAACAATGTGCCCGGTGCGAACATTCCAATGTTGATACTGCAGGATCGATGAGGTTAGAAATATGAAACTGTATATGGTGCCGCTGGCCCCCAATCCCACAAAAGTCATGCTCTACATTGCTGAACGTGAACAGGCGGGCTGTCAAATGGACATTGAACAGATAGTGGTGAATACCGTGAAAGGCCGCCACAAGGAACCGGAACATCTGGCGAGGAACCCGTTTGGGACAGTGCCTGCCCTGGAATTAGACAACGGCAAGTTTGTGCTCGAGTCCCTGGCCATCATGGAGTATCTGGAAGACCGGTTCCCCGATGGCAGGCTATATAACGGCACCCCGGAAGAAACCGCTGCTGCGCGAGATATGGAACGGGTTATAGATTTGCGCCTGGCGGGCCCGATGGGTACCTACGGCCACGCGGTGAACTCTCCACTGGGCTATCCAAAAGACGACAAAAAGGCGGCCCAAATGGAGCAAGCTATGCAAGACCCACTGAACTATCTGGAATCCGCCTTGAGCGACGGTCGTTCATTGTTGCTGGGGGAACAGGTGTCTATTGCAGACTGCACTCTGCAGGCGTCGCTGCAGTTCATGCGTTTTGTCGAAGCTGATGTGTTTGGTAACAGGCCTCTACTGAGGAAATGGGACGAGACCTACAGAGCACGACCGGCAGCCGAGTCCGTATTACGCTGGTAAACCTCTTGTTATAATCAATCTGAATATTTGATGGCAGTGAATACTCGATGTCCAACCTGATCAGCGACAACGTCCAGATAGATACCGGCATAAAGACGCCCCGCTACGAGGCTGCCTATCCTATGTTGGAGACAAATTTCGAGCTATCGAACCCGTCCTTCTGGACCAATGGTCACCCCTACCCGCTGTACGAACAAATGCGCAGCCAATCGCCGGTGATGTGGTCAAAGTTTTCCAAGGGCGCCTCATCCTACTGGTCTGTGTCTCGCTTTGAAGACATAAAGACCGTGGAAAAACACCCCGAAATCTACTCCTCAGAACGCGGCGGCATCAATATGGCCGTTCCGGAACGCAAAAACTGGAAACCAGAAATACTTGTCCGCGCTGCCATGGATAACCTTATTTCCATGGATGAGCCAAAGCACATGCACATGCGGATCCAGCAAAAGGATTTTTTCATTCCTGCCTACGTCGCAAAGCTGCGAGAGAGCGTCAGTCAAAAGGTCGAATCACTACTGGATGATCTGGAAGACAACGGTCCAGAGCTTGACTTTGTACCACTTTTTTCAAACCAGTTGCCCCTGTTCACCCTGTGCGAAATGCTGGGCGTCGACGAAGAGGATCGACAGCAGGTGGTTGAATGGATGCACTATCTGGAAATGGCGGGCCAGTTCCTCTCAAACCCCGTAAGAACTTTCTTCAGCGAGCCAATGTTTCCGTTTCGCTTCAACCGTGTTGTGGAAGACATGTTCGCCTATGGCGCACGTGTGATGGCCGATCGCCGCGCGAACCCACGAGAAGACTTGCTCACCGTTATTGCCCACTCGCAACTGGACAACGAAGTTCTCCCTCAGGAATACCTCGACGGTTCCTGGTTACTCATCATTTTTGCCGGCAATGACACCACCCGCAACTCGCTGTCAGGCACCATCAAGCTCATGACCGAGTTCAAAGATCAGCGCGCGATGGTATTGAATGATCCAAGCCTCATACCGGCGATGTCAGACGAAGCACTGCGAATGGTTTCACCGGTGAAACACATGCGTCGCACTGCTTTGGAAGATACGGAACTGAACGGCCAGCGTATCGCCAAGGACGAAAAGGTGGTGATGTGGTATGGCGCTGCGAATCGAGACCCGTCAATTTTCCCTGACCCTGATAAATTTGATCTCACCAGAGACAACGTATCGAAACACCTCGCGTTCGGCTATGGCGTACACAAATGCCTGGGTCAGCGTGTCGCACAGATGCAACTTCGGGTTGCCTACGAACAGCTCTTTCAACGCTTTCCTGACATCGAATTCACGGGCGACATCAAATACGCACCTAACGCGTTGGTACACGCCATCTCCAAACTCAAAGTGAATCTTTACGGACGTGGGAACCGGCGGCCCACCAGGGTGCAGGTGAACTCAACCAAGGCGGCCTAGTCGCTAGCCAGAGAGCTAACCAATCCATCCTCAAACCAACAGTCAAGCCATTGCTTGATATCTGTTGCAAGTCGCTCTGCTGGCAGCGTTTCCATGAGTAACTCAGCGGTAGCAGCCAGCGTATTGTTATCAACCAACATCGACCGGAGAGCAATCTGCTCAGCCGGATGAAGGTTTCGAAACTGGCATATCCGATCGCGATCACGCCAGACCAACCATAGGGCATCTTCGTTTTCTGGTGCCCGGTTAGCTAATTCCGGAGACGGTCCATCGGTGTTCGCTGCCTGGTTACAGCGTTGCCAGGTGGGCACCGCTCCGGTTGTATCTTCAAACAACCGCAAACTGCTATGCGCTTGCAGCACGAGTGATGGCCAGCGCTCCGGTGGTAGCTCGGCCAACTCCTGATGCGCAACCTGATTTGCAGTCGGAGCATCGTACGCCGTCATCAGGAGCCGCTCAAAACTGCAGAGTTCGCCAATAAGGCGGGCTTTGGGATGGTCGCTACGCCCCAAAAATTCAGGAAACTGATCGCCAAAGTAGCGCAGCGAGCGGACCTGAGATGGATGCTCAATCACGTATGCTGCAGCCAATGCAGTGAACGCTTCTGAACCTAGAAACTGATGCAGCTTTTCATGATCGCTTTGCAGAACTTCGATCAATCTGGAACTGTAGGCGTGACTATAAATTTGTAAGCCAGCGGCCGGCGAATCCGAATGGACGAGTTGCTGGAGCGGCTCAAGGTGCTGGGACATCTTGCCTGCAGCAGTGTCTTGCAGGTAAGCCATCATATGTTGTTGCAAGGCGCTGAGGCTCACAACTTAACGGGCCGATATTCCAGTTGCCGCGGTCTCATTTTCCACGACTCTCGAACGCAACTGGTTCAATTCATCAAGCAACACATCAAACTCAGGAATATGGTCATCCCGCTCAATCATGCTGTTCACAGGACCAATGGCTTGCCAGGCGTACTGGAACAGCTCGAAGACCTCGGGCCGTACTGGCGCATCATGGGTGTCGATCACATAGTCGCCATAGTCCGAATGTCCCGCGACATGAATCTGTTGAACATGTTGGCCAGCAATATTGTCAAGAAAGTGTTTCGCTGAGTGCCCCAGATTGCGCTCATTAACGTAGATGTTGTTGACGTCCAGCAACAGGCCACACCCCGATCTCTCTGCCAAAGCATTTAGAAATTCCCACTCTTCAAGTGTGGAGTGTTTAAACGCGATGTAGGCCGAGACATTCTCGAGGACAAGCTGACGACCAAGGAATTCCTGCACCCTCTCCACCCGTTCGGTGAGGTGCGCCAAGGCTTCTTCGGTATAGGGCAGAGGCAACAGGTCATGACTGTTGATACCTCCTGCAGAGGTCCAGCAGAGATGATCCGACACAACAATTGGATCAACATCAGCAATCAGCGCCTTGAGTTGACGCAGATAATCAAAGTCCAATGGGTCCTGTGTACCGATAGACATCGACACGCCATGTAACGCCACCGGAAAACGTTCTCGTATCTCGCTGAGGAAATATCGAGGTTTGCCGCCCGCGACAAAGAAGTTCTCCGAAATAACCTCAAACCAGTCCACGCCATGATCCTGGTCAAGGGCAGCATGGAAATGTGTGGGGCGCAGGCCAAGCCCGAACCCCACGTAATCGGCACTATGCCGGTTCATTTCTATCTATATCAGCAAGTTAGCGCCGATACTTATGCGCCAACCTTACCGCCGACGTCGCCACAAGACTTGGCACTCAGTGCAACAAAACCACCCTGGCCTTTGCACGCACCCTGGCCGGCACAGGCATTGTTTGCGGTTTTGCAATCGTTGTGGCCTTTGCAAATGTTAACGCCATAGCAGTGCACCAGATCGGCGCTGGCTGCGCTGCCACGCCAGCTGTCGCGGACTTCACCGCCAATATCGCCACAGGCTTTAACCGGAGCAACAACAAAGCCGCCCTGCCCCTTACAGGCGCCCTGGCCCGCACAGGCGTTGTTTGCGGTTTTGCAATCGTTGTGGCCTTTACAGACATTGACGCCATAGCAATGCGCCAAATCAGCACTGCCTGCAGAGCTAACAGCGGCTGTAGCAGCAGAAGACGCAGAGGATGCAGCAGAAGACGCAGCAGAAGATGCGCTTGATGCAGCTGTGTCGCTAGTGCCTGCACAACCCACTAGGCTGGCAACGGCCAATGCTACCGCCGCTCCTTTGGCAGTTTGCCCCGCAGACTGGGTATGGGTTGTTGCAGCCACACGGTTTGATGTTTGGACAGTGTCGGTGGACATGATCTGAGCTCTCCGAGAGTTGTTCTGTTATTCGGCGCCACCCTCAAGGGGTGTTACCGTTAAATGGGCGTAGCCGTTAATTCATCTTAGGGCGCCCCAAAACCTGAGGCTAACTGGTTGGACTACTAACTGGTCCCCTGAGGCACTTAGCCGCATAGACCCTCCAAACATTCACCACAGGTTCACGTTAGGACCCAGCACATCGTGCTAGGTTCCAGCCGCAGTGTAAAGATTTCGCAGGGTATGCACCACCGGATCAGAGGTCGGCTAGAGCCCGTCCCCTGCAATCTCAGCCACCCGCTCTCGGGTCGCCTCTTCTGCCGTGAAATATTGTGCATTGAGTGCTGTAAATTCAGCCTCATCCACCGGCACCTGTGTATCCAAATAGATAGCACCCACGGGGCATGCCGACTCGCACGCTGCGCAATCAATGCAATCCAGTGGATGTACAAAACACATTCGATCTTCAGTTGCCGTGATGATGCAATCTACCGGGCAAACTGCGACACAGGACTGGTCCATCACATCTATGCAGGCACTGGTAATCACATAAGTCATAACCAACAGGTTAGGCGGATACAGCAAAAGGGTCAAAACCACTATGCAAGCTGGCCAATCTGGCAGCACAAGAGTTGGCCCGGGAATGCCAGAGCGTTATGGTTAACAGGTATCGACAACATCAGGGTTAGCAGGCATGACAGACAGCCTGAGCAGACTGCGTGATCGGGCGCTTCTAGATAGCCAGCCGCCCGACCAGCGCTTCCCGCCTATGCCTATCGGAGTGGCCCACGACATGGGCAGCGACTCATCGGGAACTCCGCTCATCGATCCCAGAATTTTTGATTCCAGAGAGTTCTTTCGCAACCCGTACCCTTATTACCAGATCATGCGTGATCACTACCCGGTCTATCACGACAGGTTGCACAACTGCTACTACGTGACGCGCTACGAGGACATCACCCACTGTTATTTTGATGACGCTGGTTTCAACACCATTCCCAAAGGGTCATCCAGTGGCGTACTCGGCAATACTCAGCTCGAACTGTCCGGGGTGGAGCACCGACGCCGGCGCAACCTGTACGGTCAGCATCTGGTCGGCAAATCTCTCAACAACCGCATTCCCTCGATCCGGCGCCTGGCGCAGACCATGATCAACGACTGGCATAGTCAATCGCAGGTGGTGGATGGCAAACGCCGGATTGAACTGGGCAAGGTTTTCGCTAATGAATTTCCAATTCGTGTTGTCTGCGAAGTTCTTGGCTTTCCGCCAGAAGCACAGGGAGATTTTTACTACTGGTACAACTCCATGATGTCTGGACTCGGCGGTTCGGCCACACACGCCAAGGGTGTCGAGGCACGCGCTCATCTCGAAGAGTACGTTGCCGAGCTCGTTGCGCTGCGTCGCGAAACCCCCAGTTACCTCCACGACGAAGAAGGCAACGTTCTAAGCAAAGACATTATTACCAAGCTCTGCGAAACACGCGTGGACGGAGATTTGTTATCAACAGAGGAAATCACCTCAAATATTGCACTGGTGGTAGGTGGCGGCGGCGAAACCACTCGGGGCGCCATCATGCACATGTGGTATTTGCTGCTTACCCACTTGGAACAGTTCGACGCCGTTTGTCACGATGACTCGCTATGGGATGCGGTGTTTCATGAGACATTGCGTCACTCAACGCCCATTGGTGGTCAACCCCGCCACAACACCGATGCCATCACCCTGCACGGCGTCGATATCCCTGCAGGGTCGTTAATCAACATGGTGGATTTCTCGGCAAACCACGATGACCGCATCTTCGCCGATCCTGATTCATTTAACATATTCAGAGAAGACCTATATAGCGGCAAGATTTTGCGCAGCGGCTACGCCAGGGAAGGACGCTGTAACCACATGGCATTTGGCGTAGGCCCACACCTTTGTCCCGGCGCCTGGATATCACACCAAGAGGCGGTGGAAGGCTCCAGGGCATTACTCAATGCCATGCCAGGAGTCCGCATTCTTGAAAACGCGATGGACAAAGACCCCATCACAGATCAGCTACGCCCAATCGGCATCTCAAGCATTCGAACGTTGTGGTTAGAGTTTGATGCAACCAACTGACGCACAGCTACCTAACAACGGGGTCAGGGTTCCATCCCCAACCCATTCTGATGCACGTTATAGAAGCTATGAGGTTTACCAACGCGAGGGGCTGGGAGAGTCAACCGAACTAATAGGTCCGGGCCAATTAACGGCAGCCAGGCAACTGACAGATCCTTACCCGCTCCTCGCGCTGCTGCGCGAGAATTACCCTTGCTACCGCGACTGGTCTGGAAACGCTTACTGGTTAACGCGCTACGATCAGGTCACCTCCATTTTTTCTGATCGCGCCAATTTCCACTTACCCAATCGAGCTCAATCCTGTTCACTCAAAGACGCAGAAGACCTGAGTGCCAGCGTCGCAGCTCACAAGCTTTGGGCCGAACTCATCGATGAGCAGCTACCGAACATCTGTGACACTCTGCTATCGGGGCTAGGTAAAGAGCGCCCCATTGATCTGACTATCGACTATGCACTGGCACTGAGCAATGAACTGCAAAGAAGAGCGCTAGGTATTCAGGCGCAACATACAGACGAGCTTGCGCAGTTACTCTGGCATATCCAAAGGGCAGACAGCTGGCAACCTGAGGTTGCTTTAGGCGCACAGATCGCCTGCTCAAAACTTCTCGATCTGTTAGCAAACTCACCCGCAGACAAGACCTCTCCCGGACTGCGGGAGGCTATTCCAGGACTGGGTCCGCAGTCTCTGCTGGCCACAGTGCTTGGCTTTGAAACGCGCACCCTGCACGGCTGGATATGCAATTTGGCGCACGCCTGGCTTACAAATACAGATATCCAATCTGAGATCCGAAAGGGGCAAACAAACATCAAGATCGCCGCACTCGAAGCGATGCGGTACACACCACCTGTTCCCTACGCCCACGCCTATGCAAAACATGAGGTGGAGCGTTTCGGTCGCCTTTTGCCTGAAGGTGCTCTGATGCGTTTATCCGCCGAGGCCGCGAATCGAGACCCCAGAGTATTCGACGACCCTGACACCTTCTACGCGGTACGTGCAGACCTGTGCCATCGCGAAGCACGAGGACAGTTTCGAGCAGATGGTCTCGCAACAGGAATCGCTTTTGGTCTAGGTCTACCCTCAAAGCACCCCGCGGTACCAGAGGATCGTCCCCGATCGTTGTTCGCGCTGACTCGGGATGCAACCGTCACTGCAACCCAACAGCTACTGCAACATTTTCCAGTCATTCAACCCTGTGGTGAGTTAAAAAGCCCAAGCGCTTTGGCGATCTACGAGCCGATGGTGGCCTGGTCGCTGCCGGTCACACTGACTTAGGCGCAAGCTCTGCAATCTCTTGCAGGCCTTTGTCTCGTGACTCATGGCTTTTCGCCACCAGCCAGGATTGTCCGGTGGGCCCATCAATGGGATGCATCAAAATGTTCAACACCGCCTGTCCAATATCATCGGCATGCATTGCTGTGCCAGCGAGTGCCGTGGTCACACTTCTCAACATGGGCGTGTCCACTGCACCAAAGCAAAGTCCGTTAACCCGAATGCCGCGAGGCGCTAGCTCGAGCGCCCAGGTTTCGATCTGTCGCCACATCGCAAACTTCGCACAATCGTAACCAATAGCTGCCGATCCGGTTATCAGGTAACCGGGTTTTATGTGGTCGGTGATCATGCCGAGAATATTGCCGCCTTCGCTCATGTGATCGACACAGGCACGGGTAACGTAATAGCTGCCCATCGCTGACGCCCCCATCGCTCGATCAAATGCCGTTGTCTGAGACTCATAGTCTCCCTGAGTGAGAGCAGAATTGTCCCAGTAGCCTGCATTGTTGACTACGACGTCTATGCGGCCAAAACGATCTATCACTGCATCTATCGACCGCTTAACTGACAGTTTATCGCCCACATCACAATCCAGAGCCAGGAAGTTCGCACCAAGCGATTCAATCTCTTGTTGAGTGTCTCCGTTTGCTACGCCATCAATGTCCAGACCAGCAACAGAGGCACCCTCTCGTCCCAGCACCCGGGCAACGCCACGACCTATACCTTTTGCGGAACCCGTTACTACGACAATCTTATGTTTCAGTTTCATTTTTGGCGCTCTAGAATTCTGAAAAAGACCAGAAGGAGAGACCGATGATCAAACTATATGGGTTGCGTATGAGCAACTACTACAGCCTCACCAAGGCACTTCTTATCGAAAAATCTCTGGATTTTGAAGAGGTGAAAACACCGCCTAGCCAAAAGGAGGAATTTCTCGCACGCTCTCCAATGGGCAAGATGCCGGCAATTGAGGTCAATGGGATTCATCTGTCCGAGTCAGTGGCTATCGCTCACTATCTTGAAGCGCTTTCGCCGACACCGGCCTTGTTACCCGCAGAACCACTGAGCGCCGGCAAAGTTATGGAGCTGGTTTGCCATATAAAACTCGACATTGAGCTGGTGTCGAGACGACTGCTCCCAGAGGTACTCTTCAATCAGCCAGTCAGCGAAGAAACCAAATCAAGTACTCGCGCAGATCTCACAAAAGGGTTGGCTGCCATTGAACGTATTTTTGTGGGCAACCCCTATACGGCAGGTGACACGCTAACACTGGCCGATTTCTACACCTTCTACTGCTTTGGTATGGCAAAAGGGATGGCCCAAGCGATTTACGGCATCGATCTGCTTGAAAATCACCCCGAGATAGAAGCAGTGATCAAACTAATGGCAGAACATCCGAGCATCAAACAGGTTGAAGCGGAAAAGGCCGCATAGCGGTTTTTTGACGACGCAACCCATCCAGACCAGCTTCAACGGCCGCTGCGAAGCAGTCGAAACTCAACACGGCGGTTGGCCTTGCGACCAGCAGCCGTAGAATTATCGGCGATCGGTTGTCGCTCGCCCATTCCCGCACTGTCGACCTGCCCTACTGTCGCACCACGCGCCAGCAGATAATCACGGCAAGCCTCTGCCCGGGCAAAAGAAAGCGCAACGTTGTCATCAGCGTCTCCCATAGAATCCGTGTGGCCAACAACACTCAGACGGGCATCCTTTCTCTGACCCAACAGAACCAGAATTTGATCGAGTATGGTCTTGGACTCCTCGGTTAAAACGGCACTACCAGTAACAAAAGAAACGTTTTCTGTTGCCAGGCTAAGCACCGCGGACTCTTCAGCGGTTAACGCCGGCTCCTGGGCTACAGATTCCTGGATTACAGGTTCTGGTGCAATGGGTTCTGGCTCGATGGGTTCTGACGCAACAGGTACTTGCACAACAGGTTCTTGCACAGGGATTTCTTGTACAACAGGC
>CAZWMD010000013.1:65406-91719 GCA_964634815.1 uncultured Pseudomonadales bacterium
CGCAACAGGTACTTGCACAACAGGTTCTTGCACAGGGATTTCTTGTACAACAGGCTCTTCTAAGACTGGCTCTGGTAAGACTGGCGCTGGGGTTTGAACAATCTCTGACACCACGGTTGCTGGCTGCGTTACCTGGCTGTCAATTTCCGGGGCAATCAGCTGTGGGGTGTCCACTGCAACGGTGGGTTCTCTAGCTTCTAACCTATCCAGGCGATCTTGACGATCCAGATTGTCTGTACTGAGTATCTCTGTCGTTGACCCACGCCGCTCAAGAACCGAACCAGCTGTCGCGCCAGTCACCTGAGCACCGGTATCAGCTTGCAAGAAGGTAGATTCCGAATCCCCCATGGTCATCAAATAGGCGCCCAATCCAACCATAAAAAGAAGCACAAGAAAGGCTATTCCAACATCGATACGCTCATTGAGCTCGGCCTCTGATACGCCTGCAATAGATTCCGCCATCGCTGAAACCCCTTCTGGTTTGATCACTACTTCGAACTTATCAGGACGGCTGCTAACTTCCGCGACCGAACTGTAAATTTCCGCAAACAATCACTCGCGCCCAATCGAATCGACAGCCAAATGTATATTCCCGGTAAAAGCCGTGTCTCGAAAATAGCGTCGGACGAGAGGGACTGGTACTACTCCCTACTTAGGTACTAGGAAAAAGGTAACGCTATGCAAGGTTTGTCAGATTCGTTAAACAGCTTTTTCGGCGGGGCCGTACCCGCCGGGTTGGTTCATGCCTTACTTGGCCTGGCCATTCTCATCATTGGTCTAATTATCGTACGTTTTTTGACCGCGATTTTTCGCAAGGTTATAGGCGGCGCCAGTTTTCTGTCGCGCACAAATGCAGACGGTAGCGTAACCAGCTTTGTGGATCCGATTGCCGGATTGGTCAAAGCCATACTCACAATCTTTGTGTTAATGGCCGTTTTACAGCATTTTGGACTCACCGATGTACTTGACCCCCTAAAGGAATTAGCTAACAAATTTCTCTCAGCCATCCCCAACATCATTGGCGCTGGTGTTATCGGCTATGCAGGCTGGATTATTGCAAAAATCGTATCCGAACTGGTTGGTGTAGGGCTCGGTAAGGTAGATGATCAAATCGCTGAAAAAACTGGCAATGCCGACATAAAGGTCTCAAAGTTTGGTAGCGCATTTGTTTTCGGGGGCGTGTTACTACCGATCGTTGTGGCCGCACTGGGCGTCCTCAATATTCCAGCAATCTCAGAACCAGCATCCGCGATGATCCAGAAACTCATGGCTGCCGTACCTAACATCGTCGGCGCTGCAATCATCGTACTGGTCGCTTACTTCGTGGCAAAGTTTGTTGTCTACATGCTCACCGGACTTCTGGACGGCATGAATTTCAATGCCTTCCCGGAGAAAATCGGTGCCGGTCAACTTTTCACCCAAGACTTCACCGCAACCAAGCTGGTCGGCAATGGCGTGATGTTCTTCTCTCTGTTAACCGCCAGCACAGCGGCCATAGAGACACTGGGTATCGACATCATCTCTACCATTTTTGCGCGCGTTCTGGAATTTGGTGGTGGTATCTTGATGGGGGGTATCATCCTCTTGATCGGCAACTTCCTAAGCCAGTTGGCGTACACCAAGCTTAGTGAGTCTGGCAACGCCGGGTTCGCAAACATCGCGCGATTTGCCATCATTGGGCTGGTTATAGCCATGGGCTTACGGGCAATGGGACTGGCAGATAACATCGTAAATCTGGCCTTTGGCCTCACCCTTGGCAGCATTGCCGTCGCCGGCGCCCTGGCGTTTGGACTGGGTGGACGTGATGCCGCGAAAAATGTCGCTGATAAGTGGGCTCAGCGTATGCGTTGATCGTCCCCTTAGCCAGGCGGCTTTCTTACATCGCAGGCTTGCGGGATACTTGATCCCGCAAGCCCCCGCAGACGCAAGGACCTATGCCTGACTCCAGTAATCTCTCCAAAGCCGGTCTCTCATCCGCCAATCTTGGCAAACTGTTGATACAAACTGCCCAGCGCTTCCCGGACGAGCCCGTCCTTATCTTTCCTGACTCAAACTTAAGCTATCAAGATCTGGTCACCCGCAGTTATAAGCGGGCGCTGGGCCTAAAGCGCCTGGGGATACAGGCCGGAGATCACATTGGCTTGTTAATGCCTAACTGTCCTGAGTACATCGAACTGTTGTTTGGCATTATTTTCCTGGGTGCTTGTGCCGTACCCATCAATGCCCGAAACAAGGCTGCAGAGCTGGGCTATGTCATCGCAAACGCTGATCTGAAAGTACTGATCACAAACGACCTGGCCAGTGAATACGTCGATTTTGCCGAGCTCCTACACGAGACCTATCCAACCCTGGCCGCATCTGAGAATCCTGCGCACCTTAGTCTGCCAGATGCTCCACTGCTAAGAGCCATTGTTCTGATGGGTAAAACGGCTTCGCCGGGAATGCTCCAAGGCGAGCAACTCAGCGCGGATGACAACACCGCGTCGGTAACAGAACTAAGTGACATCGAATCAGAGCTCTCAACACATAGCTCAGCAGCGCCATGCATCATGATGTATACCTCCGGCACCACCGCTCATCCCAAGGGTTGTCCAATTAGTCATGCCGCACTGGTTGCGAACGGCCGCGCGATGAATCGACAGAGATTCTTTATGAATCACAAAGATCGCTTCTGGTCTCCCCTGCCCATGTTCCATATGTCATCCATATTACCGCTGGCTGCATGTCTCGATGCCGGCGCTGCCTTGCTGTCCATGAACCATTTTGACGCGGGCATTGCCCTGGACATGATGGAGCAAGAACAGGTCAGCATCGCCTTTCCGTCATTTCCAACCCTCACCAATGAACTGATCAATCATCCTTCCTTTTCCAAGCGCAACCTCACAAGCCTCAAGCGAATCAATAATGTGGCACCGCTCGAGCTACTACGTACTTTTCAAAGCGCCTTTCCACAGGCAGTACAGACTGGCGCCTATGGCCTGACCGAGGCTTGCGGAGTTATCTCGTTCAATCATCCAGACGAAGACTTCGAAACCAGGCTATCAACCTGTGGACAACCGTTTGAAGGAATAGAGGTAAAGATTGTCGACCCCGATACAGATCAAATTCTTCCGCCAGGGGAGCGTGGCGAAATGTGCATCAGTGGTTACAGCGTCTTCAGCGGCTATTACAAATCCCCGGAGAAAAACGCCGAGGCACTTAAGGACGGCTGGCTGTATACGGGCGACCTGTGCTCGGTAGACAAGGACAACCGCATCTCCTTCCACGGCCGTCTCAAGGATATGCTGAAAGTAGGTGGCGAGAACGTTGCCGCCATAGAGATAGAGTCGTTTCTGGCCGCACACCCCTGCGTAAAACTTGCCCAGGTCATCGGTGTTCCTGATGAACACTTACTGGAAGTTGCCGCAGCCTATATTGAACTCAAACCCGGGGCCTCTCTATCTGAGACCGAGCTCATCACCTGGTGCAAGGGAAAGATAGCTTCCTTCAAGGTGCCCCGCTACGTTCGTTTTGTCACCGAATGGCCCATGTCATCGACCAAAGTGCAGAAATTCAGGCTCATTGAGCAGTTTCAATCCGCAGAAAATCAAGCAGTATCTCAGTAACTCTGGAGGGCACTTCCAGCATCGGCGTATGCCCTACCTCTGGCAACCGACAGACGCTAAGGTTGCTCGCGTAGCGCGGCAGCGCTTCAATAAAGCGGGACACAAAGGTGTCATCCGCTTCTCCCCATATCAGCAAACTTTGAGTACTGGTGGTCGCATGTCGATGGGGCCAAAAATGCTGCTCAGCGATGACATCGATGAAGGGAATGTTCGCGCGATACCAGTTTATCCCGCCATCAATGGCACCGGGCTGGGCAAGCCCATGTTGAAATACGCTGTCATGGAGATCTGTATAGTGATCAAGTTCCCTGAATTTCGCATAGGCATTTTTCCACATTAGCTGAGCACCATTTTCAGTGATGAGCCGGTGTGTCTCGCCATCTCGCATGCTGTACATGTAACTGGAGCGCTTTTGTTGCTCTTCATCGTTGAGTAAGAGCTCAAGCAGTTGGTTGGTTGGCGGCGCATTGATTACAACCAGGCGGTGTAACCGGTGCGGATAGGCCTGAGCATAAGACCACCCAAGTGCTCCACCCCAATCATGGCCTACCAGAAAGAAGCGTTCATCGCCGACAAGATACCGCGCCAAGCCATCAAGCTGCGCAGCAAGCTGTTCAAGCTTGAACGGCTCCAGGCTCTGTGGTTTGGAGGACAGATTGATTCCAGGACCGTCCACAGCAACACAGCGGAAATGCCCCTTCAGAGCGCTCATCTGATGATGAAAGGAAAACCAGAACAGAGGAAAACCGTGGTAAAAGATTATCAGCGGACCTTCACCAACCTCGACGTAATGAAGAACAACACCATCCACCTCAAAATAGGCATCCTTGGCGCCATCAATGAGTTCGCCAGCAGTGGCTGGTGCGGTGGTAAATGGTCTTTCGTCGGCCATAAGTGATTTTCGACTCAAGCAGAAAAACTCCATTGTGGCAGGCCATCGCGTAAGATAGTACAGAGCTTAATTCTCTGGAAGAACCAGGGAGGTAGTGGGGAGAGTAGATTGGCAAGTACAGCAGGCGGTGAGCGGCTTAGCTTTCGAGTTAAGCTGTCTTTTGGTGTGGGTGCCGTGGGAGAGGCCGCCTACATTGGCATGTTCAATACCTTTATTACCATCTACTACAACCAGGCGATCGGGCTATCGAACACTCTAATTGGCGTTGCAATCATGTTGGCGCTGATCGCAGACGCCGTCACAGACCCGGTAGTGGGTTTGATGTCTGACCGACATCGCTCGCGGCTGGGTCGCAGGCATCCCTTTCTTTGGATCGCCCCACTACCCTTGTGCATCGCACTCTTCGCAATCTTCAATCCACCACAAGCTATCACAGACAACACCTGGTTGTTGTTTGCCTGGCTCGCTATCTGGACAATTCTCTCACGGGGCTTTGTGACGCTGTTTAATGTGCCGCACCTCGCTCTTGGTGGCGAGCTTTCAACAAATCAGCATGAACGCTCACAGCTATTCAGCGCCAATTCCATCTTCACCTACCTTGCAGGCACCGGCTTTGGGTTCTTTGTCTGGAGTTTTTTCCAGGGCGAACGTCTGCGTGCAAGCGATGGCGCAATGGTGCCCGGTCAGCTCGATCCAGCCGCTTATGTGCCGCTGGTGCTTTGCGTCTGCGCCATCATTCTAATTGCTATATGGAGCTGTGCCGCCGGTACCGCGGGGGTCGCTCGTACGCTACCCCAACGTCACCAACAGCAACCAGATTTCACACTGACATTTTTCCTGAAGACTCTGCTACGCACTTTACAAAACAAAAACTATTTACTGCTGCTGATTGGCTATTTCTTCTTCATGATCACCAGCGGTATCTATGAAACGCTAAACGTCTTCATTCAAACCTATTTCTGGCAACTGCAGCCAGATCAGATTCGATGGTTTGCTGTGGTTGGTGCACCCTCGGCGATCGTAGGTGCGATCGTGGCTCCCCGACTGATGAAAACCTTCGACCGAAAGCCGGTATTGCTGGGTGCTTTGGGCGGCACAATCATCTTCGCTCAGCTTGTTGTCAATCTGCGTTTGCTTGGCCTAATGCCAGAAAACGGCGACCCTGCACTGCTACCCCTGCTGTTACTCAATGCCACAGGATTCCTGTTTTGCATTGGCATCGGCAGTGTTGTCATCTACTCCATGATTGGTGACATCATTGATGAGAACGAGCTGACAACGGGATTACGAGAAGAAGGCCTGTTCTATTCAGCACGCGCGTTCTTTGCCAAAGCGTCTTTTTCGTTTGGCCATTTTGTTGCAGGCCTCACACTCGATCTCTTTGTACGCATGCCCTTTGAAGCCGTACCCGGAGAGCTGGACTCAGAAGTACTAACGCGTCTGGGGATTATGGCCGGACCGGTTATGGGCATCTCAGCCTTAATCGCCTGTATGTTCTACGCCCAATACAATCTGAACAGAGACCGGCATGCACAGATCTTGACGGCGCTAGAGCACAGGTCGGCCTTGCTAGAGTTAAAGCCCGCGGACAAACAAGGTCAAGGCTAGCGCATGGTTGGTTTGATCGGGACCACCGCGACCAATCCGATTGTGCAAGTACCCCGCCTCAGCCCGGATTTTGGGTGACGGTTGCCAGGCGAGGCCCAAAAAGGCGCGGTTTTGATCAAAGCCATCTCGCTGCCCCCAGTCTGCCTGATTTAGCCCCAAAAACAGTTCGTCCCAAACAACCGCTGAATACTGCGACTCACCCAACTGTCTTGACCAACGAAAAAACTGCCGAAGCCTGACCCCGGTGTCGTTGTCTTCATCACGAAATCGTTGTTCGAGCCGAGTTCGGCCTGACAATGAGCCGCCTAAAAAGTTACCCAGGGGGAACGTAGCTTGCTGCCAGATTCGATCCTCATCGATGTCCGGTCCTGGATGCAGAGTCACCCGGGCGTACCCAAGCCATAGCGTGGCGCGATCACTTACTCGATAACCAAGACCAGGTCGAATGATTGAGACTCCCAGCCGCCCGGCATCATCAGCGAATCGCGCATGACCGTCGAACCACAACATGAGCTTACTGTCTTTTGCGGCAGGAGATGTCAGGGCGACAGCATTCCAGGCCTGGAAGTCTTCAGCATGCGCGGGCAACAGAGCGCAAAACGCTGACACTGCCGCAAAAATCACACAGGACAAACAACTGGCCAAAAAACGGGAGACAAGGAGAACGTACTTCATGGTGCTAAGCCTACCTGTTCAATTTGATCTGGGAAATAACTAAAGTCTTAGCGAATCACTTCTATTGTTACCTCAACCGACTTGAACGCGGGCGTATGGCTGCGCGGATCCGCTTCTCGCCCAGTGAGAACATTGGCCTCCGGGTAATAGGCGGCGATACATCCCCGAGGAAGATCAAACAGGTGCACTCTAACCCCGGACATAACACCGTTGTTAGACACCAGATTGACCCGCTCCCCCTGTTGAGTCCCAAGTTCGAGTGCATCCTGAGCATTCATCAATACACTCCAGCGCTCAGCGACACCCCGATAGCTGTCCGTTTCTTCATAGATAATGGAGTTAAACTGCCCTTCGCTACGAACAGTTGTCAGTAGAAAAGGCCGGGCAGCATCTTCGTTTGCAGCACTGGGCTTGATTATCCCTGGTGTTGAGCTTGCGACAAATCTGGCTTTGCCATCTTGAGTCGAAAATTGGCGCTCGTGCATAAGCCGCCCCCGCACATGAAACTCGCGCCTCGCCACGTCTATGTCTGCCAGCTCCTCCATGCCGGGTATAACCCGACTGATCGCCTCGCGGATTGCCCGATGTCCTCGAAACTCAGCGAAGTCAACCGGTCCATCCGGAAACAGTTGGCATCCAATATCCGCAAGGATTGAACTCTCTGAGCGGACGTTGGCGATGCGCTTTATACCGCCATCACTGAGTCGCACGTAGTTGAACATGGACTCCTGAGTGGTCGCTTCTGGTTCTTCGTCTCGGGCACATACCGGCAGCACGATGCATTCCCCCGATCCGAGGCCCTGGACATGGCCGCGATTCAAGGTGGTGGTCAGAAAGATCTTGGTGGCAACTCGATCGAGGGCCGCAGCACTCCAGGCCGTATCTGGCGTGGCTTCAAACAGATTACCTCCAACAATCAGCGCAACATCAACGGTGCCCGCATGGGCCGCGTTGAGGGAGGCCAGCGTGTGCAGCCCAGGCTTCGTTGGTAAGCTAATCGAAAATTCCTGCTCCATTCGCTGGAAAACTTCCTCAGGCAAAACGGGCTTCACGCCAATTGTGCCAATACCCTGAACGTTGCTGTGACCTCGTAAGGGCAGAAGCCCTGCACCCCTCTGTCCGACCATGCCCCGCATCAGCGCCAGGTTACTGATCCACTCAATGTTCTGCACCCCATGCAGGTGATGGGTCATGCCCATGCCCCAGGCAAAAATCGTACGTTTCGAACCACAGTAAAGCGCCGCCACAGCATCAATTTTTTCACGACTAACACCACAAGCCGCAATCAGATCTTCCCAACGCTGTTCCTTGAGGTGGCTTAAAAAAGCCTCATAGCCTGTGGTGTGCGCTGCGACAAACTCAGTCGCGGTACCACCTCGCTCGTTGATGGATTTGGCCAGCGCGGTAAACAGGGCAATATCGCTACCGATCCTCGGTTGCAAATATTCTGAGGCGATCTCGTCACCGCCTTTTATCATTGAGCTCAACATCTTAGGCGCGGCAAAACGCACAAGGCCGTTTTCGCGCAATGGATTGATAACTACAACAGCACCGCCCCGGCGACGCAGCTCAATCAGTTTATGCAGCAAACGAGGATGGTTAGATGCAGGATTAGCACCAATAAGAAAAAACAGGTCACATCCTTCAAGGTCGCTAAGCTCTACTGTTGACGTGCCGGTACCAATCGTTGAGTCCAGTGCTTCGCTTGTCGCCTGATGACAATAGTAAGAACAGTTGGTCACATTGTTTGTGCCATAAAGCCGGGCCAACAGTTGCAGCAGGAAGCCCGCTTCATTTGAGGAGCGTCCCGAACTGTAAAAGAAAGACCTCTCTGGGGCTGTTGTCTTGAGTCGGTCCGCGCATCGAGCAAGGGCTTCCGGCCAGGATACCTCCTCAAACTTTGAAGCATCCGGGCCCTTAAGCAGCGGCTGGCCTAATCGACCTAGATGTTCGAGCTCAAAAGCCGAGAGTTCAGAAAGCTCTGCCAGAGAGTGTTGAAATACCTCCGTAGGAATAGCGGGTTGAATATCAGTGGATTGCGCCTGGATACTCTTATTGCAAACGGACGGATACTCGCCGCGCTCGTTCGTCATTCCGCCCATCTGACCACCCATCCCCAGACCACAGGCTTTGCAGGTGTTTTTGGCACTCAACGCTTTTGCAGAATCCAGCAATCCAATGCGGCTAGCTGTTGCCAGAGTGTATAGAACTTTTTTTGCACCGCCGCCGCTGACTGTCATCGCTCAACCTCTGTGAATCTAGCCTTCAAGCCCCGCAGCTCCAATACCTACCGGTGCGCTCCTACCGCCCGCACGCGCCCGGGCAACAACATCACGCAAGGTAAAAGCCGCGTTTAGATCAGCAGATGTCGAGTCAGGGCCAAGCTCGCCGACCCTTAGATAGCGGCCCTCGTCAGCAGCCAGACGAAAGTCCACAAGCGAACCCGCGGGCTCATCAATGAGCCCACGTGCACCAAAGCCATGACCTTCATTGGTTTGCGCAGCCGTTGTTGCCTGAAAACCCATACGATGCAGCAACTTGGGGCTTGCTCTGCCAAGTACCTCAGGTCTGACAGATAACATCCAGTTTTCCTGCTGACGCAGGAAGGGCTTTTGCATCCCGTTGAGCATTACGATGCGGGGTTGATCAGTATGGTTAATGCCGGTGCCGTGCAGCAATCGACCATCCGTAATGACCATGGTGCCAGCACGAGCATCCAGATTGATAGCAGGCGGCAACTTGCCAACCGGGGTATTGGTTCGCACGGCATCAGCCAGCGTTGTGTGACTGCCGGGAATAACCAGGGTGCCACCATTTTCAGCGTCAATGTCTGTAACTGCAGTAAGTACGTTAATAGACATCGGACTTGAAGAATCCAATGCGTTGTTTTGATCCTGATGCAGCGCCTGGGGTACTCCACCCTTCAGTGAGATGGCCGCGATCAGGGAAGTGCATATCCAATCCGGACCAAGCGCCTCACAGACAAGCTGCTCCAGCAAAGGCCCAGCCTGAACTACCCGCGGATCCTGCTCTATCAATCCTTCGAAGCAGCGCCCCTTGTTTACGCAGCAATTGACATTCTGTCCGCTGGGCGTTTTTTGCGCTATCCCCGCGCGCTTCTCTCCTTCAGCCTGCGCAATAACCCGGTTTCGCATAAGCTCAACCTGCTCGCTTGAGAGGGCGCTGTCGATCTTGCAGTAGCCCCAACGCAGCAAATCACGGCGCAAGCGATCAATATCTTTTGTTGCTTGCGGAAGACCTTTGGACTTCCATTCCGGGTGCTCAGAGCCAATGGTGGTGTCGTAGTACGCCCCGGGTCTGAAGGTCCATTGCCCCCACTCACTACTGCGTTTGGGAGGAACAAAGTAGATTTCAGGGTTATTCTCAAGCACCGATTTCATAGGCTCTTTCGAAAAATTCTGCTCATGGTAGATCTGCTGAGCCGGGGCAGATCGGGCTTTAATATGGGCAGGATCAAATTCCACTGGAACCTTGGTCATATTCCTGATGCTCTCTTTCGAATCCAGGCCCATTGAGTCTACACCCAGTATGCCGGGCTCTGCTGCGGAAATAGGTACCTGGCTGCACTGCACTCCACTACAATCAGGGAACCCAAATCATCTCGCTACCTGGCGAGGTCTGACATCCCTTTGAGAACACAAAAAAGGCCGACGTGAAAAAACTAATAAGCTACACAGGCTGGATGGTTCTAACCGCATTGGTACTTTTGATTATCACACTGGTTGTAGTGAGATTTCGTCCTGATGCAGCAGTTTGGGCAGCAAACTCGTTACTGGAAGATACTCACATCGACGCTGAGACAATACAGCTAGGCTATTTCCCTCCCAAGCTGGAGGTATCACAGGCAACAGTACAACAGCCGGATCAGAACATCGCTTTGACCTCACTCGCGGCAAACATGGACGTCACGGCCTGGTGGTCCAGCGCCGCTTTCTGGTCACTGACCGCTGACAAGATCACCCTCGACGTCAGCTCACAGCCCTCACAGTCTGGGACACCCACAGATACCCCTTTGAACCTGGCTATTCCAGACCTGGCGCCGCTACTGTCTTTTAGTCAGCTTGGCATAAGCGAGCTGGAAATCTTGGGCGACTCGGCGCTCAGGGCAACACTGCTGGCAGAGCGCAAAAGCACCGATACCCATATCGAAGCAACGCTTACCCAGGCAGGAGAGAGTTACACCCTGACCGGGACTGTCGGCCATCAGCCATCGGGATCAATGCCCTTTAGTTTCAACGTCAATGGTGTTCCAGCCACGGGAGATGTAGCGCCCGCAGACGCTCTGACCGTTGATCTGCAGATACAGGGTTCACTGCAACAACAGGACGCTACCCGCCTGACCGTTACCGATGGCACAGCTCGATTGAACTCAAATGAAGTCTTAATCAATATTATAAATATCAAAGGCTTAGTAGAAATATCTAAAGCTGGAGACACCTTACAGTTGAGCGACCTCAGCACTCTTGTCTCACACTCCGCCAGCGCAATCACCGATCTCCCCGCGACACTCAATGCGCAAGTCAGCCTCGGCACAGAACGTATCTCGGTCACCGGCGATGGCGCGCTGGATCAGGTCCGTGTTGAGTGGCAACTTGCTGTTGCAAACGCCACCGGCGATCTGGACGGGCATATTGACCTCTCGAGCACCGGACTGCCTGCCGGTATGGACCACGCCCCTTTCACCGCCGATCAACTGTTCCCGGCAAGCTTCACCAGCGACATCAGGATGGTAGATAGCGAAATCAGCCTGGCCAATATGAAATTGGAAACGCCCAGAAACGCCCTGAGTGGCAATGCCTCAGTCTCCACGGCCGCCCCCTGGCGATTGATCGCGGATCTGGGTTCATCGCACCTTTACTTTCCATTGATCAGCGAAACGCCAGAGATCGAACCCGAAGCTCTTGGCCGCACCACGGTAGATGATAAAACAGCTGGCGAAGAAACAGCGGCTACTGAAACCGCTAATGAACTGCTATTCAGCGCCACCCCCATAGACTGGTCGTGGCTTACCAGCGCCGAGATCGATGCAAAACTTGTAGCGGACAAACTGGCTTTGCAAGACGCTGAATTTACTGACCTGAAAATTACCCTGCAGAACAACAATGGTCGACTGACACTTGATCCGCTTTCCGCAAACCTCGGTGATGGCGGTTTCAGCGGCCGTGCCAATATCGACCTGCAGCCTGGCGAAGAAGGTCTCGCGCCGATCCAGTTAACCGCAGGATTTGAAATGTCCGGTGTTTCGCTGGAGGCCTTTGGGCTGGTACCCACCGAGGAGTTGTCCGGAGGCAAGGTCGAGGCAAACATTAATTTATCAGCACTGGGTAACTCTCAATCGGAACTGGCCAGCTCTCTTGACGGCGAAATTTTGCTAATGATTGAAGAAGCAGTACTGATGAACGATTTCATTGAACTGGTTGGGTCTGATCTGGTGATGGAAACCCTGAACAAACTGAATCCTTTTGCCAAGGAAGACCCGACAACCCAGCTCTCCTGTGCACTGGTTCGCTTCACCGCAGAAGACGGCAAACTCAGCACAAAAAGACAGCTGGTGATGGAAACCTCAAAGATGGAAATCATCGGCGACGGCAATATCAATCTAAACGACGAAACGATCAGCCTGGGTATCACTCCAGACGCAAAGTCTGGAGTGGGCATTAACATCGGCAGCGCCGTCAAGTTTATGAAACTGGGGGGCACGCTGTCGTCTCCCCGTCCTGCCGTGAGTGCTGGCGGATTACTCAAGAGCGGACTGGCTATCGGCGCGGCAATCTCAACCGGGGGCGCATCAGTAGTTGCTGAAGGATTGGCAAAACGCGCGCTCAACGCAGGTTCTGCCTGTGAAGCCGCTAGATCAGAAACATCTGAAGAATCCTAATCCGTTAAAATGCTCGGAGGCAGTACTTGCATGGTTTGAAGGCGCTTGATCCAGCCAACAAACATATCCTCGCTATCCATGCAGTCCACAAACCCGGCTTGACGAAGCTTTATGCTACTCAGCAAGGGGCTTGGCATGGGATCTGCTCGCCCGGCATTGAAAAACATATCAGCATAGATTAACGAGTCTCCAACAAAATCCATAAGACCTGGTGCCGCCAGACTGTGTTCACTGACAATCTGATCCCAGGACGCAGATTGCCGTGGCAAACTCTGCTGCAGTAATTGTGGCGTCGCTTCTCCCTGGTGCAGGCCAAAGCACGCAGCAACACTCCTCCAGATCTCACTCATTACCAATACGTCGCCGTTTGTCACATTGAATGTCTGATCTGCTGCGGCAAGACACTGTGGCATTGCTTGGTCTCCCTCAGGCAAAGCAGGTTCCTCTGCAGCCACAGCCCAGCCGAAAGCCCGCGCCAGCAGGTCGACGTCGACCGCATCAATCGGCCCACAGACACCACCAGGCCACCCCAGACCATACTGTTTTGCATCCGCAGACGCCGCTGTAAGCGCGCCATAAATACCAATGGCAGCGAGCACATTCATGGGTGCGCCAAAGGCATGACCAACGATCAACGGCGGTCGCCAGATCGTCAGGCACCAGCTTGCATTTGCCCGCTCGGCCTTCAACCAGTCTTCTTGCAACCAATAGAAATTTGGGTGTTCCACTCTGGGAGCACGCTCCTTCCCAGGTACACTCATGGGCCCCACATGGGCCCCGTATGCCTTGGTGCCTTGCAGCAAGCTTACGTGCTGCAACTTTTTGGCCGTGCGCTGCAAGGGCACCATCAGGTTCTGCAGCATCCTGAGATTGGTTTGCATCTGATCATCTTCCGTCCAGCCCTCAAGCAAACCAGGTTTCTCAAAGAGTGCCGCGTAAATCACATGGGTCACCTCTGCCAAAGTTCCAGCGACTCGCTCACAGGCAGAAGCGTCTTGCAGATCAAGGGAAACATGTTCGACCCCGGCAAGATCCGGTCTGCGTCGTGACAGGCCAATAGCGCGCCATCCTGCAAGGCCATGAAAGTAGTCAAGCGCCCCTCGCCCGACTATTCCGCTCGCGCCAACAACCAGCATGACCCTTGTATTATCTGGCTTGCCCATCACCGAACTCCTCTATTCCCTCTTCGTGCTGCACACGGCATCATAATCGTACCTCAGCTCCTCCCACCTACTGGAGATTTAACTCGTGAAACTCACCGTACCCGGTCATCCTTTCCAATACGCCTGGCATGTACCTGACCTGGAAAAAGCCATCGAATACTGGTCCGGCGTGCTGGGTGTCGGTCCATTTTTTATCAATGAGGTGGATAGCAAGACCATGCCCGGCTTTCGTTACCGGGGCGGTCCTGGCAACTTGCAGATGCGGGTTGCCTGGGCCCAGGGCAAAGAAGGCCAGATCGAGCTGATTGAAGTGAACTCCACTGAGGCGAATGTTTATCACGACCTGATCGCACCAGACGTTTCCGGGTTTCATCATATCGGCATCTGGTCTGATGATTACAAAAGCGACAGAGCCAAGCTGGAAGCCAAAGGCTACGTGGTTGCGATGGATCTCGCGCCATCGAACATTTGCTACTTCGACACCTCGGCAGAAAACGGCTCTATGCTGGAGCTAATCGAGAGGAACGAGGGCATTGTTGGCCTGTTTGGCCTGATTACCAAAGCGGCAACCGATTGGGACGGCACCAACCCGGTACGCTCAATGGCCGACTTGATGTCTGGGGCTTAGTCTGGGGCTTAGGGTCGGTACCGGGAATCTGGTGTGTACCAGATCGGTGAGGTATAGGCCCGCTCCTGAATGGTTGTCGGTATCTTGCCCTGCAACTCAGCCATCGGCTTGTCCCCCAGATATTTTGTGTCAAAGGTTGTCCAGCGTGGCGTTGGAATTTCTATGACCCGCGCGTAGTACACCGCCGGCTGGCTGGCATCAAACTCGGGATCTTGCCAAAAACCCACCAGCTCCGCCGCACCAATAGAATTGTCCCAACTCGCATTTGCAACATCGACAGTATTGCCTACAGCCGGAACGCGACCTGACTTGTCTGGTTGCCGCGTTGCAGCGTCACTCCAGGAAACATCAAATATTTTTTCATGGGTCATCCCTTTAGCGTCGGTCCAGCCCTTAATAATCTGCAGCCGATCCAAATGACCGCTCAAGGGATCTTTCAGCGCACCGAGCAAAAACGTTGGAGCTGATTTCACGCCCGTCACAGGCGTATTGAGCACCGAACCCATAGGCACACCTCGCGCATAACCCAGGGATGCAAGCTTGTTGAAACTCGCATCATGTGCCGAGAAGTCCCAGCCGCCAAAGAAGCGAACCGTCATACGCGGGCCAGTTGTAGCGTAAACCTCACGTCGTTGCATCGCATCCCAAATGGATGCGCGGGTATTCTCACTGGCCCAAACCGCTGCATAACCCGATGCGCTCATTTCGCCCACCTGCCAGTTGTTCTTGACGCCCGTATTGACCATGTAAGTGTTCATGCGTCCGGGTGTGATTTCTTCTTTCGGAAACTTGCCAAAGAAATAGTTTTCGTCAGCCGCCGAAAGGCCGTTGTGGCTATCCGTGGACCCCACCATGCCAAACTGATAGGGGTTGGTACCGAGCTTCTGCTTGAGCTTCAGTCCGTTCTTTAATGCCTCACGAGCGTATTCGTATTGCAACATATCCTGAGTCTTCGCAGTCGCCATGCTCGCGTTGCCACGATCCCAGGTTTCAAAATCAGCGAACTCGTCGTTTGGCGACAAGAAGGGGTGCGCCTCGCTGTCACCCTTGATTTGAGTGACTTCAAACAGAGGTTCCCAACGAGCGCGCGTGCGTACGTAGTCCGCATCTATCGCCGCAGCGGTGTTTGGATTCTGTTCCACTGGAAACATCTGACCGTTGGAAAGGTTGCCGTTGTGCGCCAGGGCCAGAACCTGTCCTCCAGTCGCGTCCTCGAAACGCTGCATCCAACGCCAGAGATCCTGAGGATTGGTACTCTTGTTAGCAGTGAAAGGCATCATTTTTCGGGCAACGTCGGCATCATCTCGATACAGCACATTACGATGCAGCTTGTCGCCTCCCTGGGTTGGCGTCCACTCATAGCCAATCATGGCAGTGAACTGCCCGGGCTGATTAAAGCGATCAGCAGTTTCCACATAGTTCTCCCAAACAGAGGCCATCACGGCCTCATCCAGCAAGGGGCCGGTGTAGTCAGGATCAATCAACACAGAAACAATCACTCTCAGCGCTTCGGTTCGACTATCGCCGCCTGACAGGAACTTCTCGCGCATGCCCCGCAATTCTGCATTCTTAAGCAGCCGCGGATTACCACTTAATAGCTGATCGACCACACCCATCGCGTCGGAATGGTCAGCCACCACAAGAAAATCCAGCGGCCGTGCCAAGCGGGCGCTATGTCCAAGCGACGTTGTAACCGTTTCGCCACGGGCGAATCGATAAGCCCCTTCCGGATCAAGCTGAACGCCCATGGTTCGAGCATCCAGAGAATTTGTTGTGTGCAGGTGGGTATCTCCCCACAGCACGCGTGTGGGGTACTCCTCGGCCGAGTAACCTCCTTCTGCGGCTATCGCACCCGCTGAGCACAACCAAAAGGCGAGGTAGTACCCTGCAACACCTTTGATCCGCATACCCGCCCTCTCCTTAGAATCCGCATCGCGATATAGTTAACACCGCATACACAATATAACGCCACTCCAGAGGAATGTCCGATGCCTTTAACGCCGAGCCCAGCCATCCGTATTGATCCGGAAACCGGCTTGAAGCGCTTCAATACACGGGCGGAGATCGCATCGGAGCGTATTGCAGGCCGCGGCTATGATGTGATCAAGGACGAACGCTTCATAACGATGCCCGCCTACAGACCTGATGCCGCCTACGACGACACCGAAAAAGCCCGAGTGCGTCAGTTCAATGACTCTCGGCGTGACACGGACAACTACATGAAAATGGAAGGACAGTTCGCGCACTACCTCAACGACCACTACAGCGCGGCCCCTGTAGAAAGGGAAGCACTGACCGACGAATGCGAGATACTTATTGTAGGCGCCGGATTTGCCGGCTTGCTACTTTGGTATCGTCTGAAAGAGGCCGGCTTTACCGACGTCCGGTTCTGCGAAAAAGGCGGCGATGTTGGCGGTACCTGGTACTGGAATAGATATCCCGGCATCGCCTGCGACGTTGAGTCTTACTCTTATCTGCCACTGCTCGATGAGATGGGCTACTTCCCAACCATGAAATTCGCCTCAGGGTTCGAGATCTTCGAGTATTGCCAAAAGATGGCAGAGAAGTTTGGTTTCTATGATCACTGCCTCTTCCATACTGAAGTTACCGACTCACAGTGGAATGAAGAAGACCAACGCTGGACCGTGAGAACGAATCGTGGCGATGCAATGCGTGCTCGCTTTGTCATGCTCGCCAACGGCACGCTTACCACCCCCAGGCTTGCGCGAATCAGCGGCATGGAAGACTTCAAGGGTGAGTCATTCCATACTGCACGCTGGAATTACGACGTCGATCTGGCCGGGAAACGAGTTGCCGTGATTGGCACGGGAGCAACTGCGGTGCAGGCCATTCCTGAGATTGCAAAGGTTGCAGATTCTCTGACCGTGTTTCAACGCACACCGTCCACCATCGACGTGCGCGATCAACGAGCAACCACCCAGCAAGAAATTGAGGAATGGAAAAAAACACCGGGTTGGGCCCGTGCACGCCGGGAGCGTTTTGCAAAACTAATTGGCCGCAGGGCTCTGCAGGCAAACGATGACTTCCTCGCTGGCCGGGTAGAAAAACCCAAACGACGATTGTTTGGCGACGGCAAGCGCTTAAGTCGTGAAGAGCTCATTCAACGCGAGCTGGAAACCAGCTATCGAATCATGGAACAAATTCGCGATCGTATTGACGCCATAATCGATGATCCGGAAACAGCACGCGCGATGAAACCCTACTATCCCTACGGCTGCAAGCGACCCACATTTCACGATGAATACCTGCCTACCTTTAATTTGCAGCATGTTTCGCTGGTTGATACCGCGCCACTAGGCGTCCAGGAGATCAACGAAACCGGCGTGAAACACGCAGACGTTCAATATGACTTCGACGTCATTGTGTACGCCACCGGTTTCGACTTCATGTCTCGGGAATCCATGGGACGCTTCAAGGTTCCGGATGGCACCACCATTGCCGAAAAGTGGCAAAACGGTGGCACTCGAACCTTTGTAGGTTTACACACCCACGGCTACCCCAACCTGTTCATCATTGCGGGACCACAGGGTACCGGGGGCAGTTTCAATTTCACCGACGCCATCGAAGAGCACAGCGAGTATGTGGTTGATCTGCTAAAGCGCATGCGCGATCTGGGGCACAAGGTGGTGGACGTTAACGAAGGCGATGAATTGCAATTTGCAAAGCATTGCGCCGAAGTGGACACCGCCTCCGCGCCCCTTAGAGACTGTATCGGTAACTTTACCGGTTACGGCAAAGCCGAACCGGGTTCGCTGAGCTACTACGGCGGCAAAAGAGCCGGAAAACTGCGGTCCCACGCGCTGGAAACTCTAGAGCCGTACAAGTTCGACTCCTGAGAGATATACCGATCTATAGGGGTGTCTGGCCGGATCCAATGGATGCTCGGCCCCCACCCCAGGTCCTTCTACGCCCGGCGTCAAAATCCGCTAAAATGGGGCCTACCACAGGAGACCGATATGGCTGAATCTACCCCCTCTTCATTGTCCAAAGACCCTCTCGCGGACACGCCCGTCGCTCAGATGCAGGACCTATTGGATCGGCAAAAACAGGCTTATCTGGCTGAAGGACTGGTCAGCGCCGCAACCCGCAACGATCGCCTGGAGCGCGCGGCCAATCTGCTTATCAACAACGGCGACAAGCTGGTCGAGGCGATGTGCGCCGACTTTGGGCATCGCAGCGAACAACAATCGCTGTTTACCGATGTCGCAGCCTCTATTGGCCCACTTCGCCATGCTCAAAAACACCTGAAAGGCTGGATGAAATCAGAGAAGCGCAAGGCAGGCCCTTTCCCATTGAACCTGCTTGGGGCAAAGGCACGCATCGATTACCAACCCCTTGGTGTGGTTGGTGTTATCAGTCCGTGGAACTTCCCGGTTAATCTTACGTTCACTCCGCTGGCGGGAATTCTTGCAGCCGGGAACCGCTGCATGATCAAGCCTTCGGAATTCACACCCGCTACAAGCGAGGTCATGGCAGAGCTCATCGGTGAGGCCTTTGACCAGACGGAAATCGCCGTGCTCACCGGCGGCCCGCAAACTGGCGCAGACTTTACCTCACTTGCGTTTGATCATTTGCTGTTTACCGGAGCAACGTCTGTGGCCAAACACGTTATGCGTGCAGCAGCAGACAATCTCGTACCGGTCACTCTGGAACTCGGCGGAAAATCTCCGGTTGTCATTGGCCGTTCCAGCAATCTGCAAAAAACTGCAGATGCGATCATGGCCGGCAAGATGCTAAATGCAGGACAAATTTGCCTCGCACCAGACTACGTATTTGTACCCGAGGACCGGGTTGAAGACTTTGTCAGCGCCACCGAGCAATCAGTAGCAAAAATGTTTCCAACCCTGCTGGACAACCCCGACTACACCTCAGTAGTTAACCAGCGCCACTACGAGCGTCTGCAAGGTTATATCGAAGAGGCTAAATCAAGCGGCACCCGGGTTATTGAAGTGAACCCTGCTGGTGAGGACTTTCGCCAGCAACCGCATCACAAGATTCCCCCCACCCTGGTGGTTAACCCGGACGACAGTCTGCAAGTGATGCAGGATGAAATCTTCGGGCCTGTTATGCCAGTCAAGAGCTATGATGACATTCAGGAAACGATCGACTACGTGAACGAACACCCCCGACCTCTGGGCCTGTATTACTTCGGTGAAGACGATAGTGAACAGAGCAACGTGCTTAATCATACGACTTCCGGCGGTGTCACGGTCAATGACGTGGTTATGCATGTCGCTCAGGAAGACCTTCCCTTTGGCGGCGTCGGCCCCTCAGGTATGGGCAGCTACCACGGTATCGATGGCTTCAAAACATTTAGTCACGCCAAGTCTGTGTTTACTCAAACCAAGGTAAACGTTGCCGAATTGGCGGGTCTCAGACCGCCCTATGGCGAAAAAATCATGAAGACAATCAAGACGCAGATGCGTTAGCAGCAGCGAGTAGCCCAGGAGCCGGTTGCTCACCAGAACCGGCTCGACGATAGTCCTTGCGTCCAGGCACGTAGGTTGCTACGCGTGGCACCTGTTGAACCAGCATACACAGGTCCTTCAGACCACGGTCTTCCGCGCTTGAGTCAATGGATGCACAAATTTGTTCAGCCGCATCATGATCAGTCACGCAACGCAGTAGCGAGTATTCATGGTTAACGCGCATACCAGACGCATCATTGGTCTGACTGGCCGGACCATTGGCAATGAACCTGGCGTGATTGATATTAAGCCCTGGAGCGCCCGCATCCAGCATTAGCTCTTGCAGGTCATGCAGATTATCGCGATTGATTATTCCGGAGACACAGGCCTGATCACGCATGCCTTCCTGTTCCTGAGTAACAGCTCCGGTGCCCGTCGATTTGGCGTTTCCAAACACCTCAATACCCGATTGGTCCCGCCAGTGCTTGTGCCCTGCTAAATGATCAATCGCGTGAATCATCTGCTGCATATTTGCATCGTAGTGACGGTGAGAGACTCGACTTGGCAAGTTGAACAACCCGCTGTTTATGGGTAGCCGGTACATGAAACCTCGACCCGGGCGATGCACCTGACCGGCTTTGGCCATGGCATCAAACACATCGTCGACATCATGCTGGTCGGCAATGACCATCAGAACATCTTTCTCAGCTTCCTTGGTGATGCGCAACCAGCCTAAACGATCACGCAGGCCCCGCCCTTCCGCATAGTGGACAATGGGACCATGACTGCCACTGTTAATGGCCGCTCTGGCTATTCGGTCGCTGTCCTGACGACCAACCACACAGTGAATCACACTGAGATTTTCATTCACCTGATGAACTGGATCAGAGGTTTGAGTCTCGTCAACAGGCCAGGCGCTGAATTGGGAACCCAGATAAACGTGCTCGCAGGGGGTGCTATAGACTGCACCTGTCGCCTGTCGATGCAAATTACCCTCATCAATAACCCTCGCCACTACCCGGCTGACTTCATTGTTGGGAACCAGTAATTGCAGCATTGAGCGCGCCGGACTGATAGGCGGTAACCAGCGCTGATACCAGCTGTCATTGAGCTGCGTGCCTCTCGCCTTCCACATCAGCACACTGGTACCAGACTGACTTATCGTTGAGTCAACAATTCGATTTGCGGTAGCTGCTGGCAGCACGGCATTGACCAGAGAGTAATTGTGAGTTGTCTTGAACACTAGATCGCTACTCCCGTTTGCTCCACGCCCGAGGACCCTGGCGCATCGTTCTCCAAAGCGATCTGCTCCGCTGTTTCTTCTGCCTGACGCACGAGCCGCTCTTGTCGCTGGGTGTACAAACCCATGGTCAGGACCGTCAGAATGGGCCCCACGGAGGCAAGCGCAAGTATTCCAAAGCCATCCGTCACCCCTGGAACGTTACTTCCAATACCCAACCCCATGGCCAGCACCAATGGCACTGTAATTGGACCGGTGGTCACACCGGCACTGTCCCAGCTGAAATTCACAAAACTGTGTGGCGCACGCCAGGTGAGTACCAGCACCAGCAGGTAACCCGGCGCAAGCAACCAGATAAGAGGCAGGTTGTAGGCCATTTTGATCACCCCGGCACCAATCCCCAATCCAACCCCAATAGCGACACTTTGCATCAGTAACTTTTTCCTGAACGCACCTGCAGTTATCCGATCTACCGTATCGCCAAGCGCATTAAGCGCAGGCTCAGCCAGGGTGGCTCCATAGCCAAGGAAAAAAGCAAAGCCAATCGCCACTAACTTTCCAAGCTCAGTGGTATCAAAGAGAGGTCCAACAGGTTGCTCTAATCCCCACGGAAGAATTTCGGCAAACGCCACAGGTACGTTACTGCCTAACTGCCCGCCAAGCGGAGTTAGACCAAGGGCAATGCCCATACCAAACAGAGACATTCCGATAACGGCAAAACCGACACCAAATCCAACATCACCCGCTTGCTCTAATCGCTGATGAAGAAACAAACGCAAAACAACGTACAGGAACAAACACAAGGGAATGATCGCGCGTATTGCCTCTATGCTTGCCTGCTGAAACTGTGATGACAAAGAAGTACTGTCGTCCCAGGTGTGTTCGCTAATAATCTCGTACTCGTGGGAATGATTCTTGCGAATCACCACGCGAGGATTCGCCAACACAATCCGACCATCAACCAGCTGGGCATCACCGGGTTCAAAATCAAATTCAACACCATCGGGCAAAGCCCCACCAAGAAGGAAGCTCTCGAACTCGGTGTCGCTGATAGCAACAGATAGATCGGTTGCCGTTTGGACTTCCGTTGTGGCCTCTGGTGTTGCAGAGACGACGATCTTCTGAGCGTTGTTCTTGCCAGCCCCATAGTAATCGCCCTGCACATAGTGAAAGAGCGACAGCAGCAGCACTGCCAGGATAGGGAAAAGAGAAGCAAGGGTCACAATGCCAAATCCCGAATGACCCCCACTACCAGAACCGCTACTTACTACCCGACAAACACCAATCCCCAACGCCAGAACCAGCGGTACCGTCACAGGCCCCGTTGTGACGGCTCCACAATCCCATGCAAGCCCCAATACATCATTTAGAACCGGAATCTGGCTGAAAAACAGCGACAGCCCCAGCAACAGGAGTACCGCAGGAATAGCCAGATTCTTAAGCGGCCAGGCGTAGAAAAACCTCAAGACACCTAACATGACAGCAAAACCCACACCCACCCCCACCGAGGCGACTAGCTGGGAGGAATACTCATTTAGTAAGCTAAATAGCAAAGGAGCTTCGGTTGCCTTTACCCCGGCACCAGCGGCCTTCAAGACGGCAATGGCAGGTTCTGCAAACGTCGCTCCCACACCCAGCAGAAAGGAGAACAGTAGCACCACTGGAATACCGCTCTTGCGCGGCAACACACTTCCTATCACCTCACCCAGCGGCATCAAGCCCAGCCGCAAGCCCTCCATGAAAAACATCAACCCGGTGGCTACGATGAAAATACCAACGACAATCATGCCGGCAAAGACAATAGGCAGTTTCAGCACAAAGATCTGGAAGAGAATGAGATAGACAACAATAAACCAGATCCCGCTGACCTGATTCATAAAGTTGCGCTTCACATACGGAGCCAGAATCCGCAGCGTGTCACGGAGGCCAATCTTGAATCGCGGATTGCTGGAAGATGGAGGCATTAGTTACTCATTTGGTTGACGAGTCTGGATCTCAAATCCAACTACAACTGGGGAGGGCGATCGTCCTGTCACAATTTACAATCGGCCATCCCCCAGCGGGCTTTAGCCTCGATAGACTTATCGGTACAAAATGTGACAGACCGCACACTATTATCCTGTGCGAGTCCCGGTGCTATCCTTGGCCTGCCGGCTAATCACAAAATCCGCCACAAAAAATTCAGCTAATAAAGTGACTCAACAGACAAAATGACCCAGCAATTAAAGAGAAAAACAATGGCCTTCCAGAATTCTTCATTGCCGCGTGTCCCAGGCATGGCGAATCTGCTCACCGTAACGCTGTGTGGGATTACTCTCTGGGGTTGTACGGTCAGCGATCAAACATCGGTAACTCCGCTGGAGACACCAGAATCATTTGTCGCCTGGCTCGACGGAGAATACAGAGAAGGTCTGGATTTCAGCCCTATGGCAAAGACCCGTCAGGGCATCAAAGATGACTACGATCTTCTTGATGACCTGTCTGAGGCTTCTCTGGACAAAAGGCTCGCCTGGCGCCAGCAATCCGTTGAGCAGATGCAAGAGAAATTCCGTCGCGATCAGCTGACGCCGGACGATCAATTATCCTGGGATCTGTGGGTATATCTGCTTGAGGTTGCAGACGGCAACCGTAAATACCAGGGCCACCGCTTCATCTTTGGTCGCAATGGCGCTCAATCCCGGCTCGCAAACGACCTTATCAATTATCACAAGGTAGACAACGAAGAGGATATGAGCGCGTATATTTCTCGCCTGAATCACTCCGCTCGATACTACATGCAAGCCCTTGATCGAACGAAAGCGGCAGCACAAAGAGGTATCCGGGCACCCTACTTCGACTACGACAGAACCATCAGCGAGAGCCAGCGTGTAACTCGCGGTGCGCCATTCGACTCAAATCCAGATCATGGACCCTCCGCGCTGTGGGCCGACATCACAACAAAACTAGAGGGACTTGTAGAAGGCCAACACCTGAGCAAGGCGAGGGCCACGGAACTAAGTGATGAGGCCAGAGAGGCCCTGATCAGTGTATTTGAGCCGGCATTATCCGAAGTTGCTCAATGGCACGCCAACGATCGTGAAAACGTCACAGATCTTGCACAAGGCGCCTGGTCTCTTCCGGACGGGGCTGCCTACTATCAACAGCGTCTCGCGGTAATGACAACACTGCCGCTTACAGCTGATGAAATCCATGAACTGGGCGTGCGCGAAGTGGCTCGTATCCAGGATGAAATGCGTGAGATTCAGATACAGGTGAACTTTAAAGGCAGCTTTGGTCAGTTCCTTAAGTTTATGCGAGAGGACGAACAGTTTTACCTGCCAAATACAGATGCTGGTCGAGCAGAGTATTTGCGCCTCGCAGAAGAATACCTGGCCGCAATGTATGCAAAGCTCCCCAGTTACTTTGGTATCCTGCCTAAAGCCGAACTGAGAGTGAAAAGAGTAGAAGCTTTCCGCGAAATCGCTGGCGGAGCGGCCCACTACGCTCGCGGCACCAAGGACGGTTCCCGGCCAGGCACCTTCTACGCACACCTCGCTGATATGCGCGCGATGACGGTCAATCGACTGGAGAACCTGTCTTACCACGAGGGCGTTCCAGGCCATCATATGCAGCTGTCTATACAGCAGGAAATGGAAAACTTGCCGCTTTTTAGGGCTAATGGACGCTACACAGCCTACAGCGAAGGCTGGGGTCTGTATTCCGAGTTGCTGGGCAAAGAGATGGGTGGCTACACCGACCCCTACACCGATTTTGGCAGGCTCTCCGGTGAAATCTGGCGCGCCGTCCGTCTGGTTGTAGATACCGGCATACACGCCAAACGCTGGTCTGAGGCCCAGGCGGTTGAGTATGCGCTGGCGAACTCCTCCAGGCCCGAACTGTCCGTACGTTCCGAGATTCGTCGTTACTTCAATAATCCAGGCCAGGCTACGGCGTACAAGATCGGCATGTTGGAGATACAAGCACTTAGAGCCAGAGCAGAAGACCGGTTGGGTGAGAAATTCGACATACGAGCCTTTCATGATCTGATACTGGGCTCAGGTCCTCTACCCATGAAAAAGCTCGGAGAGCAGGTTGAAAACTGGATAGCCGGCAACGGTTAGCCCATGACGTGTTGCGAGCCTGTTAGAGCAGATAGGACCATCACCAGAAAAATGCAGACAGCTGCACTACTTGCTCTGGCACTCTGTGCTGAATCGGGTTCTGCAAGCGAATTTGTTGCGCCCTACGTCCAGACCGTAAAGGAGGACGTTCAGCTTATTCTTGATCTGGCTCAGGTTGACTCGTCAGACTACGTTATTGATTTGGGAAGTGGTGACGGCAGATTTGTAATCGAAGCCGCAAAGCGGGGCGCCACAGCCCAGGGCGTTGAGTTAAATCCAGAACTTGTCGCCCTCGCCCGCGGAGCTGCCCAAGACGCTGGTGTTGCTGAGCATACCCTGTTCGTCCAAGGCGATATATTTTCTGCTGATATAAGCCAGGCATCGGTTGTCATCCTGTATCTGTTCCCGGAGGCAAATATCAAGCTGCGACCCAAGTTATTGACCGAGCTAACACCTGGTACCCGGGTAGTCTCGAACAGTTTTCACATGGGTAGCTGGATGCCTGATGGCAAAGCTCAGGGACGCACCAGCGGAGGCGCCCTGCTTTGGGTCATCCCCGCTGATGTGCAAGGCCTGTGGACCCTCAAGTTCGCTGAGGAAACTCTGAACCTCAAACTGCATCAGAAATTTCAGAAGGTAGACGCATGGAGCGTATCGAGTGATAAAGCTCTCACGCTATCAACGTTTCAGTTAGCCGGCACTACCTGCCAATTTGTTGGCTCATCACACCGCGGGAGTTATCTGTTTGAAGGCCAAATAAATGGCAACAAGATCACGGGTACCGCAACTCTTCAGGATGATAGCCGCGCAGAAGTTCTGCGCTGGGAGGCAAACCGTTTGGAGCAGCCTAGTCAATCTGCATCAGCAGACGAAGCGTGAAACTGGGGCCCGTAGCTGAGGGCACCAGCGTACCTTTGGGATTGACTCGCAGATGGTTAATTCTCGGCACGGTCAGATCCAGCCCAGTGGTTGGGTCTACCAATGGGGTTATTGTGCTCGCACCACCATCATTTGAAAATTCGATGTCATCGCCGGTACTTCCCAGCGAGATAAAGTTGTAGGTCAGGCCACTTG
>CAZWMD010000013.1:91819-94633 GCA_964634815.1 uncultured Pseudomonadales bacterium
GGGGTAAGACCCACTTCGATATTGCTTTGCCGCGTGTGGCTGATGGTGCCTTCATTGCCTTCAAGTGCTGTAACTGCGGCAACCCAGGTGCCCAGGGGGCCGCCCGAGGGAACCGAATAAGCATGCTCATAGGTCTTGGTTGCTGCATCACTTGCAACCAGGCCGGAAGGATCCAGGTCTTGTGTAAGTAACAGCGTCCCGGTTGAATTTGTAATGGTCAGCTGCGCATCTGTGATGTCGGCTGAACCAAAGGGGTCGCTTACCACGCTGCGAATATAAACTGTGTCTCCAGTGGTTGTGCTCGTTAACGGCAGCCCACCGGGAAAAGGAGCACTGAAAAATTCAAGCGAGTCTACATTGATAACCGTGGTTGCAGGCAGTTCCAGCTGACTGTTACCAAGTAGCGCATCAAAAGGAAAAACTTCTATGGCCTGGCCCGAGGATGTACCACCAGGTTGATTGTCTATATGCATTTCGATGGCTGTACCTGGTGGCAGGTTGATCGGTGCAGCCGCAACACTATTACAATCCGCATCAGTACGGGGAACGCTGAAAATAAACTCCCGGGTCACACTCGATGATAAACCTGCAGGATCGCTGGTTGTCAGCGTCCGATCCGCGCAGCCAATGAACCCATTTGCCGCGCCGGAATAAGACAGCGATACCCGTACGTTTCGGTTGGTTGCGTTCGCATTGCGTCGCATCAAGAGACGAACCGGTATTGCTGAGGCATCCAGGGAGAGAGTGGCAGCAGTCACAGGGTTCATGGACCAGATCATGGAGTTATCCTGACGCCGAATGCGGAGCCGATCTATTGGACTAGAGACCGATGTCAGAGCCACCCGCGACATGGTGAGCGGAGATCCTGCTGTAGGCGCAGCGGCCAGAACGTTATCCAGATAAAGCTGTTTTGTCCCGCTTCCTGGACCTGAGGTATCGCCGACGGACAAATCCAGCGAGGAAACATCCATCGTCGTCCCCAGCAACTGATCTGTGATCGTCGCCGTATTGCTAACAATGTTCCCAAGCGACGCGGTAGCAACAACCTCTGCGGTGAAGACAATGGTAGTGCTAGCACCTGCTGGAACAGGTATATCCCGAATATCCAGTGAGCTGCCAGAGGTGAAATCAGTGCCTCCCGCAGTGTCTACGACGGTGAGATTGGTAAGCAGGCTACTTAGTGTATCGGTGACAGTAACCACTGTCTGGGAGTTGTTTAAATCAACCACGTCAATACTGAATTCAAGCAGATCGCCCGCCAGCACCAGTCCGGAGTCCAGGTCTAACACTGTTTTTGTTGAGGTAGACAGATCCGCATCGAGAACGGCAGCATCTGCTGTGGCTGTGTTGTTATCAATTAGGGGGTCAAAAACGTTCGAGCTAACCACAGCAGAATTTGTATGAATCCCCGTCAAGTCTGCGGCAACATCAACAGTAACCGTGACCTCAGGCAGAGAATCGCCCACCAACAGGTTAGAGCCACTATGTATACAGGTAACCGTTGATGTGCCCGTACAACTCCACAACGGGTCAGCACTTGTGAACGCCGAAAAGGTGAATCCTGCCGGCAGAGTATCGACCACAGTAACTACGTCGTTGTGCGTGAGAGGCCCCAGATTATCGACTCGTAGGACAAAATCTCCGGTACCACCTCGGACAAAACCACCCGTCGTCGATTTGTTAAGCGCAAGATCAGTCGCTGGAGTATTCGTCACTGAAATAATTTCAAGCGACAGCAGTACAAGGTCTTGTCCCGAGCTGTAGGTAGTGGATGCCGCTGTATCACCCGCAGTTAGATGCGGACTGATGTCGTATATATCGAAATCTACCCCAAAGACATCAGAGCTACCTGAGATATTGATCGTTGAGTTGTACTGGTTATTGGTTGGATTAAGGCTATCGATGAGCGCAATAGGTGCCGTGTTCTGACCATCAAACAAGAGGGTTTCACTCACACCTCCCAGAACACCCGAGTTACCGGCATCGCCCTCCCAACTCAGGATTCCAAGGCGTCCATCAACGCTAGAGCCTGGAATGACGAAGTTACTTGGAGAAAGGGCAAACGAGCTCCCACGAAACACCTGAAACCCTTCAAACAGGTTAATTGTTCTAAAGGGTTCAGCAGGATCCGAGTAGATAACCACCAAAGCCCAGCCCGCAAGCACACCACTAACAGCACAGAATGGTGCATCGTTGTCGACGTTCAGTCCGGAAAAGGTAAAGTTTCCGTTGCCACTAACCTGTGAGGTGACATCGGCTGAGCCAGAGAAGAAATCAAAGGTCCCGGCGAAGTTTTCTGTATATTGCTGATCAGCGCTGACACTGAGTCCATTGAAGGTGACCGTGAAATCCGGTGTGGCGCCGCTACCCGCCCAGTACAAGAACGCGCGTTCGACCGTTGCACCAACTGGAATACCAGTCAGATTGGCACTACTACTGCCCGTCACCGCACAGGCATCAACACCATCAGCTGCTGTACGCAGCGTGTTACCGGTTCCTACGTAATCAACAAATCCCACAAAGGTTTGGGACGGGGTCGAGCTGATAGGCGTGGCGGACACTTCGAAAGACGCACACAGCAAGCTGAGCACCAACCAAAGGGGTGCCAACAACGCCCACTTTGGTGTGGGGTGGGTTGTACCGAAACTGCGCAATGCTTGTCCTTGTCATTCGCCTTATGCGCCAATATATGGGCATTAAGACAAGCACCCTATCGAAAATAACCCAAACTGTGCGCTACCGCACAAACCATACCCCAGGTTTAGGAAACAACGGCCCATCACCCTCCTTCACAGACTGATTCACAGACTGATT
>CAZWMD010000013.1:94733-96466 GCA_964634815.1 uncultured Pseudomonadales bacterium
ACAGAGTCCCATATGCCCACCGCAATGGTCAGCTCCACAATTTGCTCTTCGCTGAAGTATTGCTTCAAGCGTTCCATTAGCGCGTCGTCCACGCCGCGCGCATGGTTGTTAATGAAATCTTCGGTCAAATCCAGAGCGACCTTCAGACGATCATCCAAATCCGAGTTTTGATGATCGAGCATCTGCACAATCATCTCTTCGGTCATTCCATTCTGCCGCGCCGCGGCAGATCGTGCTGGAATTCAGTAACGGCAGCCATTTAGGTTCGCCGACTTCAGGCGTACAAGATCCTTGAGAACGGGATCCAGCGCACTGTGCGACCAAAGAACGCCATAGCGGAACATAAACCCTTTAAACAGATCTGGGCAGTTAGCATAAACCCCCGCAAACCCCTCCATTGACTCAACTTCTTTTACTCGAGGCATAGTATTTCTCCCTAAAGCCAATAAGGCCCGCAGCCTTGCCCACAAGCATACAACAGAATTTCTGCATCAAGAGCAACCCAGCAATCGCAAGCTATCGTAGGGATCGTGTCAAGGAGGTGATAAGCTGGCGGGAGCGAGGTGTTCAAACAAGACTCAACTCGCAGCAGGGGGAGATCGATTGACCACGGAACAAGAAGGCACGCTAACCTGGCGCATACGAACCATGTTCGCAGTCGGCCAAATACCCGAAGGCATTCAAACCACGTCTTTTGGTTTTTTCCTGTTGTTTTTCTACAACCAGGTGCTCGGTCTATCGGGCTTTCTGACCAGCGTGGCAATTGTTGTTGCATTGCTAGTCGACGCAATCAGTGATCCAATCATTGGCTCCTGGTCGGACAGCTTCAAGCATCGTTGGGGTCGGAGACACCCGTTTATGTATGCCGGCGCGCTGCCGTTTGCGCTGTGCTTTTTTCTGTTGTTCTCACCACCCCAGGGATTGAGCGAACTACAGACTTTTGGCTGGCTGTTACTGTTCTCGGTACTAACCCGTACCACCCAATCCATTTACTCCATTCCGCACACCTCACTCACAGCCGAACTCTCAATCGACTACCAGGAGCGGACTTTACTATCATCGCTTCGAGGCCTATTTCAAAGCGTTGGCTCGCTCATGGTCTTTCTTATCGCGCTGCAGATCTATTTTGGAGCAACCCCGGAGTATCCAAACGGTCAGCTTAACCCCGAGGCTTATCCGAGGTTCGCAACAATGTTTGCGCTGTTCATTTTCTTGGGTGTGGTACTAACTGCCGGCGGAACCCACAGTCATATCCCCTATCTGCCCCAGGCTCCAAAAGAAGGTAACGCGTTTAGTGCGGCCGAAGTATGGCGGGAGGCAAAACAAGCATTCGGTTTTCGGTCTTTTCGAACCATAGTATCCACAGCGGTTCTGTTTGGCATGACCATGGGTATGGTGTCTGCCCTATCGATCTATCTGGGCACACTCTATTTTCAATTCAGCCTGACGTTGATTAGCTGGAGCTTTCCGGTCTCCACCCTGGGCGGATTCATTGGCGCCGGGTTAGCAGCGCCCTTGGGCGGGCTTTTTCAAGAAAAAAGAACACTCTTGATCGCAGGGCTACTCTGGTATGCCTTCTGGAATACCATGCCAATCATCCTAAGCCTGCTTGGGCTATTTCCAGAACCAGGCAATCCAGCCCTGTTCTACCTGGTGATGACATCAAACGCTATTTGCGCCATGGGCATCGGACTCCTGATGGCAATGATTGGATCCATGATTGCGGACATCAC
>CAZWMD010000014.1:0-18041 GCA_964634815.1 uncultured Pseudomonadales bacterium
GGTATGGCATAGACACACAATGGAGGGACACTGATGTTTGCACAACGGGACTTTTTTCAGATCGCTTATTTTGTTCAGGATCTCGAGGCCAGTATTGATCGATGGGCGTCAATGTTTGGCGCGGGGCCGTTTGTAGTTGCCCCGCATCACAAGACGGATCGATTTATGTATCGAGGCACCGACGCCGAGGCTGATGTTTCCTATGCCTTTGGTTATCTTGGCGAGATGATGATTCAACTCATCGCTCAGCACGATGAGACGCCGTCAATCTATCGCGATATGTATGGCAACGGTGAAGAAGGCTATCACCACCACGGCTTGCTGGTGGCGGATTATGCGGGTGAAAAGCAACGGCTAATGGACATGGGCTTTGAGCTGGCCTGCGAGCTGCATGCCGACAATGTGGATGCATGCTACGTCGATACACGAGCCTGGAATGGGGGTTTCACCGAAGTTCATGCCGACCCGCCACATATCATTGCAGCCTTTGCGGGTTGGCGGCGAGCGCATCAACTGCGCAAACCGGGTGATCCCAATATCATCGCTCGACCCTGAGATGCTCCAATAGGCGTCACCAACTCGGCTTACTTGAACGCAAATCGACAGCGGGTTGCTGCCACTGTGTATCCAGGCCGTCGATGTGTGCCGGAAACTTCAATCGGCGGGCCGGTCCCCAGGCGGTAGCTTCCGGCCAGCTATCCAGATCGCTGCTCGATTGGGCCGTAAGCTCTGGCTGTTCGGCTCGCAACAACGAAGTGCCCCCTGTGCCGGACAGCAACAAGCCTGTTCGGGCCAGAGAGAGCTGAGCCTGTAACACCCGTCCATGTGTGTAGCGTTCCCTCAGGCCACGAATGGTCGCGGCGGCCATGAGGTAGCCTGTGGCATGATCCAGTGCCTGTACTGGCAGCGGTGAGGGCACAGCTGATTTAGCCTGACGCATTCCCCAATCTGCGATGCCACAGCTCATCTGCACCAGTGAATCGAAGCCTCTGCGTTGTGCCCAGGGTCCGCTATGGCCATAAGCGCTAAGACTTACGTCGATGAGGTTTGGATTGAGTGAGGCTCGCACGCCTTTACCTAAACAGAGGTTGTCCAGAGCACCAGGGCGATAACCGTGCAGCAGAATATCTGCGTCTTGAAGCAGCGCTTTTAACTGGGCTCTGCCGTTAGCTGTTTTCAGATCAAGTCCGGCGCAACGTTTACCCAGAGTGACCTCCGGAACGACCCCGGGCTCTTCCCAGTCCAATGGATCAATACGCAGCACGTTGGCGCCGAACCGCGCCAGAAAACGACTAGCCACCGGACCGGCTAGCACCCGGGTCAGATCGAGCACTTTTAAACCCTGCAGCGGGTAATCGATTGAGGCCTCTAGTGAGGTCTTGGCAGCCCCGGTTGTTTGGGTGTGATCCGTCCACAAGATCAGCGGTTCCGCTGCTACAGCCTTGCCTTGAGGGTGGGACTGCCACTCCGACCTGCTGTGCATGGCCGCAGCGCAGCCGTTTAGCGCGATGACCCGCGCCTCCAAAACATCTTTATTGAAGCGGCTAACGGCTTGAGCAACGTCTGTGGGCTCGGGCGTCTGCAAGGTATCAAGTCCTAGTGCCTTGAGGGCAGCGCGCCGATGATGAGGGGCGTTGGTGTGCAGTTTTATCCAGCCGTCCTCTGCTTGATAGTCGCCGGCCAGCGGATCCCAGGGCGCTGGCATAGACCAACCTGAGGGGCTAATTGACCAGCCGAACCACAGTGACGCGAGTCGTCTGTCGATGGTTACTTTTGGGGGTGGGACGCCTGCCTGTTCGCTGACGAACGCAGCGATGTTTGACGTGGCCGCGCCAATGGCCGCAGCCGCTAGATCGGTCACAGCAAACCAGCTGGGTAGCTCGCCCCGATGCTGTTCCTGCCAATGCCCCCTGAGTGCGGCATTGTGCGGTGCATCTGCCGCTTGTGCATGATTTTCGAGCGCGGCAGAAATATTTGCCGTGAAGGGGTTGGTGGACAAAATGTGTTGGATCATCTTTGCATGGCCCCAAAAAGTTATGAAAAACGGAGGAATCTTGCAGAAAGCTCTGGCACCCGGGTTAGAAACTAGTTAGTTTAAAACTCAACGATTCCCATGATCTCCGGCGAGGCAGTAACAGTCGAGTTTTTCTAACAATTGAGCACCAAGATGCTCTTTTGGGGGGTTGTTACGTAACGGATTTTGGAAAACTTGGGAGAGTTACATGCCTCGACGAATAACCGGCCGGACTGGCCTGGTGGGATTAGTTGGATTAGGGCTGACCATGGGGACCCTGGGCGCACAAGCGGCTGAAGGGGGAGACGAAGCAATCGAAGAGGTTGTTGTCACCGGTTCATATCTAAAACGTTCTACCGAAGATTCACCTACACCCCTGTCGATTGTCAGTCGTGCTGATATCGAAGAACTGGGAGCTATTGATGCCAAGGATGTGATCAACTCGCTCACATTCAACTCCGGCAGTATTTCCACCACCAACGCCTTTAGTGGCGGCGACAGCTCCACCGGCCAGGCCAGTGTTAACCTGCGAAACCTGGGCAGCGGCTCAACCCTTCTGTTGCTTAACGGCAAGCGAACCGTAGCCACCGATTTTGACAACACCGGTAACGGCTTTGTCGATCTCCAGGGCATTATTCCCAACATCGCCATCGAGCGGGTTGAGGTAGTTAAAGACGGCTCTTCCGCACTTTATGGCTCGGATGCGGTTGCCGGAGTGGTTAACTTCATCACCAGAGATGACTTTGAAGGCTTCGAGATTTCTTACGACTTTGCGACCGATGACGAAACCGGTCGTCAGGACGATAACCTGATTTCACTGATTGCTGGTGCCGGCAACGAGCGCGGCAACATTGTTATCTCCGGTAGTTTTTTGAATCGCGGTGGCTTGCAGATTGCTGATCGATTTGATCGATTTGGTCAGTCTGGCCTGTCAACCTTTGGTCAACCCGGACGCTATGTTGCACTTGGTGCAACCACAGCCAATCCCAACTTCTTTAATGCAACGCCCGATGGCACCTTTGGTGCGGGTCCTGATCCAGACTGCAATCTCGTCGCCGCAGACGACGGCCCCCAGGGCACTCTGGGTACCCAGCTTCCCGATGGCACAGAAACGGGCTTCTGTATTTACGACTTTTCACCGTTCTTTAACCTGGTAGGTGAAGAGGAACAAACCAAAGTCCATGCCTCTGGCCGGTACGCCATTACAGACAATGTTGAGTTCTATGGCGAAGCGGCGTACTCAAGCAACGACTTCATCCGTGGAAACTCCCTGTTTCCCGATGTGAACTTTGCGATCATCGGTGCGGAAAACCCTGGTCTGCAACTGGATTCCGCCCGTCGCGGGGTTGAGCCTGTGCCCTATCTGGCGCTCCAGCGGCTGTTGGGTGGTTCTCCCGATTCTTCTTTCGAGGACCGACCGGTTGATTCTGATACCACAATCAACAGAAACTTCTTTCGCCTGAATGCAGGCTTAATAGCAGACTTTGATTTCAACGGTCGCCTGTGGACGTTGGATGCTTCTGCGACCCGTTCAACCCGTCGTATAGCCTCCAACACCCGCTCGGACACGCTTACCAGTGCGGTTGATGCGGCCTATGTTGGTCTTGGTGGCAGTGAATGTGACGCCATTAATGGCACACCCGGTTCTGGTAACCGTGGCGATGGTGACTGCTTCTTCTACAACCCGTTCCAAACCTCAGTGTTTGATCCGGTAACCGGTGCCCGTTGGGACACCTCTGACACCAGCCTCTGGGCAGGTAGTGGCACAGTAGACGGTGATGGTGACGGCGTTATTGGTAACTCTGATTTGACGGTTGCCCAGGCAGCCCAGCTGTTCCAGAACCCGGTGAGCCTCATCCAGTCATTGGCGGGTGAAATTCGCAACCAGTCCCGCAATGAGCAGACGGTGTTTGATCTGGTGTTTGCCGGAGACCTGTTTGATATCGGTGGCCGCACGGCTGGTCTGGCGATTGGTGGCCAGTATCGACGTGATGAGCTGATTTCAGATTCAGACCAAGCCAGTAACAATTTCAACTTCAAGTTTGTCTTTGGACAGCCGGATTTTGAAGGTTCACTGACAACCTATGCTGCCTTTGCAGAGATTCTGCTGCCCTTCACGGATTGGTTGGAAGTTACTGTGGCAGGCCGCTATGAGAATTTTGATGAAATCGATGTGGACACCTTTGATCCCAAGCTGACCATTCTGGCGCAGCCCACGGATTCGTTGTCTATTCGGGGCTCTGTTGGCACCTCTTTCCGGGTAGGTTCTCTTCTGCAGTTGTTTGGTAACCAGACCTCACTGCTGAACTCAACCGATCCGTTCTCTGGCACAGGTGGTCTCGCTTTCCGTCCCTCGTTGACCGATGGCAACGCCGAACTTCAACCTGAAGAAGCCACAGCATTTAACCTGGGGCTGTCATACATTCCGCAGGATGGCCCACTGGCTGGCTTATCGTTCAACGTTGACTACTACAACTACGACTACGATGACATCATCACCCGTGAGGCTCACCAGGCGTTGATCGACGCAGATAACCTTTCTCGCTGCCCGAATGGTCCCAATCAGGACCCCGCGGCTGGTCCACTGTGTGGTGCGTTTGACAGCGACGGTGACGGTATTGCAGAGGTCATCTCGATTGGCCCAGGATTACCGGATCAGGTATTACGTGATCCTTCGGGTAACCTGCTGCGTACCAGCGCGTCCTATCTGAATGCCCAGAGCCTTGATACCTCTGGTATTGATATGACCCTTGGCTATCAGTTCGACACCGACAACCTCGGTACTTTCCGCGCTCAGCTATCCGGCAGCTGGACGATTGAATATGACCTGGTTGATCCAGATGGTAACGAAATCGATGGCGTAGGCAGCCGTAACAATGCAAATACCGTTGGCCGTTCACTGCCAGAGTTTAAGGCTAACTTCAATCTTGGTTGGCGCTACAACCGCCACAACGCGGTGGTTACGGTGCGTTACATAGATGGCTTCGAAGATGACACGCCCCAAAGCGCACTGCGCGGAGCGTTCATCGGCTTTGCCGAAAACATCGACAGCTTTACAACCGTAGACGCCCAGTACTCTATTCAGTTGCCGGCTCTGTCCTTCCAGGATGAAGGTTCTGTGTTCACCGTAGGTGCAAAGAATCTGTTCAATGAAGATCCACCATTGGTTAACACTGACGGCGGCTTCGATCCATTTACCCACGATCCTCGTGGCCGTATCTGGTACGGTCGGTTCACTATTTCTCTATAGAGATCTCTATAGAAGGTATAAATAGAAACCAAAAAAACCAGGGCACTGTGCCCTGGTTTTTTTCAGGTCTTATAGTAGTCCCGGTACCAGTCGACAAAGTTCTTAACGCCCACGCCCACATCGGTGCTGGGTGCATAGCCCACCGATTGAATCAACGTACCCACATCAGCGGCGGTATCTGCAACATCGCCTGGCTGCATGGGTAGAAAATTCTTTTTGGCAGACATGCCAAGCGCAGACTCTATGTGTTCGATATAGCGGCCGAGGTTTATCGGATTATTGCTGCCGATATTGTGGACGCGATAGGGTGCCGCAGAGGTTGATGGTTCTGGATTAGACGGATCCCAGTCCGGGTCAGGTGTTGCGGGGGTATCCAGAGTTCTTACGATGCCTTCCACAATGTCGTCGACGTAGGTGAAATCTCTGGTGTGATTGCCTTTGTTGAAAACATCGATGGGCTCACCTGCCAGAATCTTTTTCACAAAGCTAAACAGCGCCATGTCAGGTCGGCCCCAGGGGCCATAGACCGTAAAGAATCTCAGTCCCGTTGTTGGTAGCCCGAACAGGTGGCTGTAAGTGTGTGCCATGAGCTCATTGGATTTTTTTGTTGCGGCGTACAGACTGACGGGATGATCTACACCACTATGCACAGAAAAGGGCAGGTTGGTGTGGGCGCCATAAACTGAGCTGGTAGACGCATACACCAGGTGTTCACAGCCGTGGCTGCGCAGGCTTTCAAGCAGGTTAACAAACCCCTTTATGTTGGCTTCGACATAGGCCTGGGGGTTTTCCAGCGAATAGCGAACTCCAGCCTGGGCTGCAAGATGCACAACCCGGTCCGGGGCGTGTTCACGAATGATGCCGTCAAGAGTTTGGCCGTCAGCGATGTCCGCTCGATGAAAACTGAATCCGCCGCGACTTTGCAAGCGCTGTAATCGCGCCTCTTTGAGCGACACGTCATAGTAGTCATTTAGGTTATCGAGGCCGATGACCTGATCAGCCCGATCCAGCAGTTTGTGGGAGGTAGCGGCGCCGATAAAGCCCGCGGCTCCAGTAAGCAGTATTTTCATGGCCGCGAGTATGCCGTAAGGCGTCTCTAAAGTGGCAGGGCCAAAACGGCTTGGAGTTGGCTTTTCTGTGGTCTTGAATGACTCCGGCGGTTGGCTTTTTGCCTATTTGTGAACTGGTCATCGGTTTGGTGGGCCACGCCTGGGGCTGTCTGGGGGGCGGTTTGGGGCGCTGCCGTACCAAACTGCGACACGGGTCGGGTCAGCCCGTTCGGTTGCTCGCTAAGATGCACAACGTTTTTGCGATTGATTGTCCAGGAATCGCATCCCCAGCAAGCAGTATGGTTGGAATTACAACAAATGTCCCGAATTTACTCCGCTAACACTCCCTATCAGGCTGGGCTGTTCAGACCGTTCCTGCATCTGGTCCTCGCGACAATGCTTGGCCTGGGCGGTTCGACTTCGGTCTTTGCCGATACCGCGGTGCTGGCGTCCATGCTGCCCAACAGTCGATCGGTTCAGGTCAACGATTCTGCGACTCTGTTTGCGACCATGTTGAACGCAGGCGCAGAAACTGGAACCAACTGCCGCATCGAGCCAGATGCCTTGATCAGCGGCAGCTTTAGTTTTCAAACCACTGATCGTGCGACTAACGAATCGGTTGGCACAGAAAACTCGCCGGTAGATATAGCACCCGGTGACTTTCAAACCTTTGTAGTCACGCTTACCCCTGATGTTGTTTTTGCGCCACAAGAGGTGGCCCTGCAGTTTTTGTGTGACAACGCATCCCCAGCGGGACAGATTGTTGGAGTTAACACCTTTACCTTTTCGGCGTCTAACCCGCCCGTGCCTGACGTGGTTGCTCTTGGGGCAACTCCATCCGCTGATGGAGTGGTTGAGCTGCCGTTTTCCTCAAACATCAATGTCTTCAGCGTAGCAAGCGTTAACCTGGGAGCTGGCGAAGAATTAGAAATTATGGCGGAGCTTTCGGACCCCTCACTGGCGGTAGCAATTTCGCTGTGTGAAACAGATCCGGTTACCTCAGTCTGTATAAACCCGACCACACCAACGACGGGACCGGTCACCACTCAGGTCAACAGTGATGCCACGCCCACCTTTGGCATATTTGTAACAAGCAGTGCAGCGGTTCCCTTTGATCCGGCGAATAATCGTGTCTTTGTGCGCTTTGAAGATGGTAGTGGTGCAGTTCGTGGTGCAACCAGTGTTGCTATTCGAACCGAGCAGATTATTCCGTTCACCAGCTCTATGGTGACAGGAACAAGCCTTTGGCAAGACACCACAGAGACCAATCGACTGGCGGGCATTGTTGCCGGCTATACCTTTGCAGCGGGTGGCACTGGCACAAGTTTTGAAAACACCCTTGGTTTCCGCAGCGGTCAGGCGTTCAGCGATATCTCTGAAGGATTTAGCTGGGCGATCAACGGCGGGTTGCTTGAACTTGCGTTTAACGACTTCACCGTTACTGAAACCGTTGGAATTTTTGACGACTATTCTGATCTCGTGACCGTATACGGCCTGCCGCAGAGCGTTGCCGACTTTTTTGATGAATTGTGGGACAACGGGCAGATTGGAACCGAGCTTCGTCTGGAGCGTACCCTTGTTAGTCGTTCAGTCCGTATCCTAAGCAACACCGCAGGTGTGCTTGAGGTTGAGACAACCAGCAGAAGCCAGTTCACCATGGATGCTGAGCTTACGGCTAATGGCTGGCCAGACCCACTCCCCACCGGTTCTCTGCAAACCTCGACGCAGCCACAAACTGTGCACACCTCCGCAGCCCTTGCCGCAGCACCCGGACAGAATGTGTCTGCTGGAGATGCCTGGACAGTGCCTTTTGTATTCAGTCCGCAAGACCCGGCTGTGAGTAACCAGCCGGCCGCTTACGTGGTAGACACGCTCACGTTCAATGCAAACGGAACCACCTCTTTAGGGCGGCGCAGTAATGAATCATTTTCCTGGTCCAACAGTGGTAACACGCTAATTCTCAATTCAGGCAACGAGCAACACAGGATCAGAACTATTGCCAGCATCGGCGCCCAGAAACTTGCCCTGGCTGAGTACTTTGTTGGTGGAAGCCTGGCTCTTGTATCCGGTCAGCTGATTGCGCAGGCGGATTCTTCCGGCCCAGCGCTTGCTGCCGATTTTGTGAACGTTGATCCCATAACCTGGCAGGCAGGATTAAACATCTGGCAGGCGGATCGTTATCAGGAGAATGGGCAGATTAAGCCAGAGTGGGTATTTGGTTATCAGTTTCCGAACAATGCCGAAGCAGGCCGGGTAATGGGCCATGCTGCTGGTGATCCCAACTGTTCTGGTACCAGCGTGGGCTGTATCACCAAGGAGGGCACACCGCTTTGGGATTGGTCGGTAGACGGCAATCTGATTACCCGGTCCAGAGATTTTGCTGGCACCCTGCGTACGCGCGTCTGGGAGGTACTCAGTTATACACCTGGTGGTCGAGCGGTTGTGCTCGAATCAGCTGTCTGGAAAACCGGTACCTCACCAGCCAGGTTTGTGATTCCACCGCGTATAAACACGCTGGAAGAGTTTGATCTCAATCTGCTGCCGGCAGAACTTTCCAACTCACCCGATTTCTAGCCCGGCTATTGCTTGGCTACCTGGGGTATATCCTCGGGTAGCTCCACCCAATTTTGCTTGGTGTCACACCAGACGTGGAATTGTGGGGCGAAATCCATGGTGTCATCCATGGTTCCTGTCTTCAGGTAGATGACTTCGGGCTGTGAACCCAATGCGGAATAGATGGGTGAGCCGCAGTTAGCGCAGAAATAGCGCTCCACTTTGTTGCCGCTGCTGGTATCACCATCCAGATACCGCTTTGGCTCGCCCTCAACAAACTCAAACTGCTCCCGCGGAACCACCGCCAGGGTTGAAAAGGCAGAGCCTGCCTGACGCTGGCAGTTTTTGCAGTGGCAAACTCCCATTGTTGTTGGACTTTGGTCGATCTGGTATTTCACAGCGCCGCACAGGCAGCCACCAGTTACGCTCATAAGATTCTCCTTTTAAAGTGAGTTAAATCAAATCTGCCGCTGGGTTATTGATTTCGGGCGCATCGCGCGTTCTGAGATTTCTTTTTGTATCGCACGCACTTTTTCTTCGGTCAGGGAGTAGCTCCACAACAGAGGAATAGCAACAAATTTAAACAGTGCCGGAATCACGGAGTAAAAGATGGCGAGCCACAGCAGGCTGTTTGTTGTGTTTGGCGCATTGATGGGGTCCGTACGGCTGTCAAATGCAATCCAGCCGACGGCAAGACCGGCTGCGGCAAGACCAGCGGCATAAGCAATCTTGCGGGTCATTGTCCAGATACTGAAGTAAGCACCGCCCTGATTTTTGCCAGTTCTGGCGCTGTCGACGTCGACAACATCTGCGGCCATTGCGTAGGGCAATGCTGACAGTGCGCCAATGGATGAACCTTTGAGCATCATCACGGCAACGAAAAACAGAAATTTTCCGGTGGGTACCCCTTCGAAGTAGCTAACCAGGGAGTTGTATGTGTCAGTTGGCAGAAATGACAGTAGCCGGGTGATTTCGAAGGGTTCAAACCACACTACTGGTGAGACTGCGATGATGGGAATAAAGCAACTCCAAAAAGCGTACCAGCCGATGGCGCACATGGTGGCCCGATGTTTGCCGATGCGGCGAGACAGTCTGAACCAGAGGGGGATTGCGATGATCTGGGATACAAAATAGGGCGCGAGATAAAACCCATACAGATCGCCGGCGAGTAACACGTGCTTCACAAAAAAGAAGCTGAGTGAATTGGTAAGTCCAGTGCCAATGGTTGCGAAGAGAAAGATGATCACCAGGCGGCGGTACGGCTCGTTTGCCCAAACGTAACGAAAACTCTCTCGGATAGTCATCTTCTGAGCGTTTGTTTCTGCTATCGGTGGTTCTTTCACCGTGAACATCAGGTTGATGATGAACAATGGCATCAACACACAGCAGATGATGGCAACAAAATACGCCGTGTCCGAAGGCTTTGTGTACCCCCAAAACACAATAACCGCGGGACAAAACGCGCCTACCAGTGAGCCACTAACGCTGAACGCCTCGCGCCAGCTCATCACCAGAGTGCGTTCGTTGTATCCCTTTGCAAGCTCTGCGCCCATGGCGCTATAGGGCACATCCTTGATGGTGGCGCCGATGTACATCACCACCAGCGAGGCCAGCAAGTAGGGGTATCCCGAACTCATGGTGACGCCAAACACCGTGATATCCCGGAATTCGATCACCGGCACCCAAAGCAGCCAGACCCCGGCCAGAAAAATGGGGGTACCCAGTAAAATGTAGGGTTTTCGGCGACCGAACCGCGATCTCGTACGGTCAGACAAGAACCCGACAATTGGGTCGGTCAGGCCATCGAACACCCGAGACAAGGCAAGTGTGATAGCCACAAAACCAAGACTTAGCCCAAAGCCTGTGGAATCGGCGTAGACCGCGGGCAGAAACACTGCCAGGAGCAGAGTGTTCATCGCCAGAGGCATTGTTGGCGCCCCATAGGACGCAAGCTGATATCGGTTAAGCGCGCTGCTGTGAGGGGCGCTCACAGCAGGCTTGGCCGCCTGTTCTGACACAACCTCTTACCAGAGGTCGTACTTTTGCACCTCCGCTCGGCCAACGACCATGTGGTGCACTTCATCCGGACCATCTGCAAAGCGCAGGTGGCGCATGTCTGTGTAGAGCCCGGCCAGCGGCGTCCACTGGGAGACGCCGGTTGCGCCATGGATCTGGATGGCGTCGTCGATGATATTGCAGACCTTTTCCGGGACCATGGCCTTAACCGCGCTTACGTAAACCCGAGCCTCTTTGTTGCCAAGCACATCCATCGCTCGAGCTGCTTGCAGTACAGCCAGCCGCATTGCATTGATTTCAATGCGAGCTCGAGAAACCACCTCAAGGTTTTTTCCCAACTTGATAATGGGTTTGCCAAAGGCCTCGCGACTTGCACCGCGTTTCACCATCAGCTCAAGAGCTTGTTCGGCTTTGCCAATCGAGCGCATGCAATGGTGAATTCGACCAGGCCCAAGTCGTACTTGAGATATTTCGAAACCGCGGCCCTCACCGAGCAGGATGTTCTCTTTGGGTACACGGACGTTGTTGAATTTGATATGCATGTGACCACGCGGCGCATGATCCTGGCCAAACACCTGCATGCCTTCAAGAATCTCCACGCCTGGTGTGTTGGTGGGGACGAGAATCTGCGACTGCTGACGACTTGGTGCAGCATCTGGGCTGGTTTTCACCATGGTGATCATGATCTTGCAACGTGGATCACCGGCGCCTGAGATGTAGAACTTCTCGCCGTTGATCACCCACTCGTCGCCTTCAAGCACGGCGCTGGTGGAAATGTTCTTGGCATCCGAAGAAGGTAGCCCGGGTTCCGTCATTGCGTATGCTGAGCGAATTTCTCCGGCCAGCAGCGGCTTCAGCCACTGTTCTTTTTGCGCCTCGGTGCCTACCCGTTCCAATACTTCCATGTTGCCAGTATCGGGAGCACTGCAATTGAGTGTCTCAGAAGCCAGCGGGTATTTGCCCAGTTCTGCGGCGATGTAAGCGTAGTCGAGGTTAGTCAGGCCCTGACCAATTTCGGAGTCTGGCAGGAAAAAATTCCACAGGCCTGAGGCCTTTGCCTTGGCTTTTGCACCGTCGAGTAGCTCCAACTGGCGAGGGTGCCAGGACCAACGATCAGTTTTTTCCTTATCGAGAGCGTAGAACTCCTCGATGATCGGTTCGACATTCGCGGCGATATGATTCATCACGCCATCCATAAGTGGCTGTGACTCTTCTGACATGGCCAGATTGAATAGGTCCTGTTCGGCGTGTGACATGTGTTATCTCCCCAGTTACTAAAATGTCCCAGAGCCTAATGTATGTGTTTCTGAGGCTGCTGACTACGGCCCCAAACTCCAGTACCTTAGCTTTTGGAAGAATACTGTCTGGGAGGCGGACCATGGAGCTGATTGACAAGATTGCGGTGATCACCGGTGCGGGATCGGGGATCGGCCGGGCACTGGCTGTGAAATTTGCCCAGGAAGGTGCGCGCTTTGTCGTCTGCACAGATCTGAACGGCGACAATGCCTCTGAGACAGCGGCAATGATTGGCGACAAGGCCAGCGGCCATGCGCTCGATGTTGGTGATGAGGACGCCGTGAGTGCTCTGGTTGCCCAGATCGAGGGCGAGCAGGGTGCCATTGATGTGTTTGTCTCTAACGCTGGCTATGGCGTGGGTGGTGGGCTTGATCTGGCGACCTCGGAGTGGCAGCGCATGATGAATGTCCACACCTGGGCTCATCTCTATGCGGCCCGGGCGGTAATTCCGGGGATGGTGGCGCGGGGTGGCGGTTATCTGCTCAATACGGCATCTGCTGCAGGCCTGCTCACGCAGATGGATTCTGGTCCCTATGCTGTGTCCAAACATGCAGCAGTTGCCTTTGCTGAGTGGCTGCGAATTAACTATGGAGACCGCAATATTGGTGTTTCGGTGCTCTGCCCGCAGGCAGTTCGTACCAATATCCTGGGGCCGGCCAAGCCAGATTCAGATAAGCCCTTTGCTGACTCAGACGCTCGGCAAGCTGCTGCAGACGGCATCCTTGAACCCGAGGATGTGGCCCAGGATTGTGTGAATGCGATGCGCGATGAGCGTTTTTTGGTGTTGCCGCATAAAGAGGTCGAAACCTACTTTCAGCGCAAGGCCAACGACTATGATCGCTGGCTCGGTGGCATGCGGCGCTTCAGACGCAAGCTGCGAGGCGAGTAGTTACCAGTCGAGGTCGTCGGGAACCTCGAACTTTTTGTAGTAGTCGTCCATCTCCGGTTCGTTAGCGTCTTTGTTGTCGCCGTGTGCGGTGATGATCCACTTGGGGTCCCGTTTGGCAATCTTCTCCGCAACCTCCGGTGTAACCAGGTGATAGAGGCCGTCGTTGTTGATGATCACCAGCTTGCCTTTACTTAGCGCATCGAGCTGCGCTGGCGGCACATAGATGCGTTTGATTTTCTTTTTGTGCAGAAAATTATAGGGCACATCTGTATCTGACTTTTCTTTCACGCGCTGATCGTTTTCGGTAACCAGCTGTTTGATCTGTGCACGTATGGCTCTGGCCTGGGCCTTGGCATTGCGTTCACGCGCTATTTCTTTGTCACGTCGCACCTTGGCGGCCTGGGCAAGCTTTGCTCGCGCCGTAACGGTTGGCTCAGCGGCGGCTGCCTGAGGTGAACCGGGTTGTGGCTGGGCCGTGCCTTTTTTGTTCGCCGTTTTCTTGTTGGCCGAACTGCGCTTTTTGCCCTTGGACGAGTGCTTTTTATTCTGCGCACGAGCTTGCGCCTCGGCACGCTTTTGTTTCTCGGCCTTCTTCGCCTGACTGGAACTCGCCAGCCCAGCTGCCACCAATTGATCACGTAGGGATTGCGCCACGCGTTGTTCTCACATTTGAAACCCAGGGCCGTATACTACCTTCAGTGAGAGAAGCTTGGGAGTATGAAATGACGGATACATCTGACGGATATCCACTGGCTGGACTTAAGGTGCTGGATTTTTCCCGCGTACTGGCTGGTCCTTTTGCGGGTCGGATGCTCTGTGATCTTGGGGCTGATGTGGTCAAGGTTGAACCACCCGATGGTGACATTACGCGCCTTTGGGGCAGGCGCATTGCAAATATCCCGGGCTATTATCATCAACAAAATGCTGGCAAGCGGGATATTTGCATCGATCTGCGCGCGGAAGGCGCGGTTGCGCTGGTCGAAGAGCTGGTCGCAGAGGCGGATGTGCTCATTGAAAACTATCGACCGGATGTCATGCCCCGTCTCGGTCTTGGATATGATGCGCTGAAGGCAATCAATCCGCGATTGATCATGCTGTCGATTTCAGGTTTTGGTCAGGGAGGCCCGGAGTCTCACCGACCGGCATACGCCCCGATCATTCACGCCGAGGCCGGGCTTCTGCATCGTCAGGCGCGGCGGGGAGACCTGCCACTTAATGATCTGCCACTGTCGGTTGCCGATACCAATGCATCTCTGCATGGTCTGGTTGGACTGCTGTCAGCGGTTATCCTGCGCGAGCGAACAGGTCGCGGCCAGCACATCGATATTGCGATGATTGACGCCACCATCGCAACCGATGATCAGGTGCATTATGCGATCGAAGATGCGGAAAACATGGGCCCGCAACCCAATTTGATCCTTGAGACTGGTGCCGGAACCCTGCTGTTAAGTGCGGATCTGCGCTACGTATGGCATCAGTTCTCCACCATCTTGGGCGTGCCTGATCCGGCAGGCAAGGACGCTGAGTTGGCTGACAAGATCAGGCTGCGCAAATCAGCCGTTGAGGACGTAATAAAGCCTCTGGCTTCCTGGGATGACGTCGAAGCGCTGATGAAGAAAGTGAATCTGGCCTGGGGCAAAGTGCTGGATCCAGCGGCACTGGAAACTCAACCGACAGTACAAGCCCGCGGCAGCATTACCCAGGTCCCGGATCGAGCGGGAGGCACTCGCCCCATCACCCAATCGCCGTACCGATTCTCCAATGCAGACAGCGGCGTCCGTGGCCCGGCACCCCACCGTGGTGAACACAACACAGAAGTCTTAAATGAGTGGCTGGATACATCTCCTGCTCGGGTCGCCGAGTTGGTGGCTACCGGCATTTTGCAGTCGGAAGAGTCCGAGACTTAGCAGATCAGTGGCCTGTGGGCGGGTATTTTTTGCGCATGTAAGAGACCGACGCCTGAATCAGTGTTTGCAGCACGTCGAGGTCCACGTTTGACAGGCGCCCTATATAGAGGCACGAAGCCCCCGTTTTATGCTTGCCGAGTTTCTTGAGTAAGCCCGGGTAGTCGTCGAATCCAGGCATGATGTACACCACCATATTGGCTTTGCGGGCGGCAAAGCCGGTAAGCGGGCTGTCTCCTTCATGACCGCTCTCGTAACGGTGGTGGTAGCTGCCAAAACCGACAATGCTTGGCCCCCATAACACGGGTGGTTCGCCGGTGATGGATTGCATCATCGGTAACAGGATCTGCGCGTCTTCCTTCCGCCCGGCGGGAGTGATGTTTGCGAGGTACTCTGTGAGCGCCCGCTGGGCATCCTTTGCAGAGCTTAATGGGCGTGTTTTAGCCTTACTCATGGTAGCGATAGCATGCCATAGATCGTTCCAGCTATTCCTGTGGCGCCTTGGCGCGTATTCTTTTGGTTTGAGGCATGGAGGAGGAGAACACTATGGCCACCTATCAGACACCCATCCCCACTCGGGGTACGCATACCAAGCCGTTCTGGGACGGAACCAGCGAAGGCAAGCTAATGTTGCCGCGCTGCGAAGACTGCAATCGGACCCACTGGTATCCGCGCTATATCTGCCCGCATTGCCAGTCATCCAATATCGACTGGATTGAAGCAAGCGGTGAGGGATGGATTCATACCTACGCCGTACAGCATTTGGTGTTTGGTAAATGGGCCAAACAGGCGCCTTACGTTACGGCCTACATTGACCTCAAGGAAGGTGATCGGATGCTCACGGTATTGCGTGGAGTTGATCCCAACAAACCGGAAGAGATAAAGATCGGCACGCCAGTAAAGGTGGAGTTCGACAAAGCCGATGATGACATGTACATCCCGTTTTGGCGTGTGGTGGAGGTCTAGTAATGCCTGGAAAACTATTTAAGTCTGCAGCAATTGTTGGGGCAGCTGAGGCCAACGAGATCGGTTTCCTGAAAGAGCCTGTGACTGCGCTGCAGTTGCATATTGAAGCGATCAAGAATGTGTGTGAGCAAACCGGCATTGCGATGAATCGCATTGAGGGGGTGTTCTCTACCGGCTGGTCACCGGAACTCTGTGAGCACCTGGGCATCACACCAAAATACATAGACACAACCGCCGTGGGCGGTTCTTCGTTTGAGCTGCATGTCCATCATGCTATGGCTGCGATTCACGCCGGCATCATTGATATTGCGCTGGTGACTCATGGTGAGAACGGACATTCCGCGAACAAGATTGGCGGGCGTGGTCCCAGCAACTACGGTATGGGGAGCACGGGTGTCGCCTCACCGGGAGTTGAAATGACCATGGCCTACGGGTTGAGTGGTGCGTCTTCGAACTACGCCCACGCCATGGTTCGTCACATGCATCGTTTCGGGACCACCTCCGAAGACTATGCGCACATCGCCAAGGTGTCTCGTGACTGGGCAACCCTCAATCCTCGGGCGGCGATGTATTCGAAAGAAAAACACCCCTTTGGTGGGCCGATTACCGTTCAACAAGTTCAGGAATCTCGAATGATTGCCTGGCCCCTCACTATTTTGCATTGCTGCATGGTTGCGGATCACGGCGGCGCTGTCATCGTCGCCAGCCCCAAGGTGGCTGCCAGTCTCAATACCAAGCCGGTCTGGATTGCCGGTGCCGGGGAGAGCATGGCGCACTGGAACATGTTGGAGATGGACGACTTCACAGCCACATCAGCAGCGACCTCTGCCCAGGCCGCCTATTCCATGGCGGGAATGGGGCCTGATGATATGGAAATGGCTCTGGTCTATGACTCCTTCACGATTACTGCCGCGATGACCGTCGAGATGCTTGGGCTGGCCCGGCGCGGAGAGGGGCACCTGCTGTGGAAAGATGGCCGGGCAGCGCCCGGTGGTGCTTTTCCGATCAATACCAATGGCGGCGGCTTGTCATTCAATCACTCGGGTATGTACGGCATGCCACTGTTGATCGAGGGCTATCGACAACTATCAGGCACAGCTGAAGATGGCATTAATGGCGACAAGGGCAAGCAGACCAGCGCCCGGACCTGTGTGGTGAATGGCACCGGCGGCGCGCTGTCGACAACGGGCACTCTGGTGCTGATGGCCGACGACTAAACCTTTTCGGAGCGCCAACCATCAAAGAGGCATGATTGCGGAATTGAAGATTCTCTCCATGCCTAGCGATGAGCCCGAAAGCCCTTCTGCCATTGCCGGCAGCCCAGGCTTGCAAAAGGACCCCCAAGAGCTTCCTGATCAGCAGACGCTTCTGTGGGCTCGGGTTCGCGAGGGGGATCGGGCGGCGTTCGAATTGATTTATCGGACGTTGGCTGGATCGTTGTTTGCTCTGTGTCTGCGCATGACTGCAAATAGAGCCAGTGCTGAAGACTGCGTACAGGCAACCTTCATTGCGGCCTGGGAGAAACGCCACAGTTTTCGTGGTGATTCCCAGTTGAAAACCTGGTTGCATCGTATTGCGGTTAATAAGGTGTTGGGAAAGGGGCGGAGCGAAGGTCGACGACGGGAGGTGCTGGATAGCTACGCCGCACAGAGCCAGTCTGCGATGACCGAATCCCTGGATCGTGGGGGTGATCGAGGTCTTGATCTGGACCTTGAGAAGGCGATTAGTGCTCTGCCAGAACGCAGCCGACAGGTGTTCGTTTTGCATGCCATTCATGGTTACAAACACGACGAAGTTGGGGCGCTTTTGGGTATCGCTTCAGGGACAAGTAAAGCCCACTACCATCGTTCGCGACAAATATTGCGGGCAGCCTTGATGTCCCAATCTGCTGGAGTACAGCAATGACAGATTCTCGAATCCCGTCTGCCGATTCTGGCGTTAATGACAGTCAGGCCAGGGATAATCTTGATGCTCTGCTTGACCAACGCATTGCCCAGCTGCCAGGCAGTATCGAGCCGGGCGGTGAGCTATGGAAAAAAATTGGCGAGAACATCTCACCGGCCCCGCAGCAATCCAGAGAGCAATCCAGAGAGCAATCCAGAGA
>CAZWMD010000014.1:18141-62884 GCA_964634815.1 uncultured Pseudomonadales bacterium
ACATCTCACCGGCCCCGCAGCAATCCAGAGAGCAATCCAGAGAGCAATCCAGAGAAAGCCTGTGGGTGTCTGCTCTGTCCGGCATCGCTGCCGCATTGACCTGCCTGGCAATTTATTTTGGCCCTGCTGACTCTGTCTCGCCGCCTGCTTTTGCAGTTGTCCCTGGTTTTGAAGCCGCCGGCCTGGATGGTTCTGAGCTCATGAGGGTGCGAAACAATCTCCATGCCAGTTTGCGTCTGGCGCTTGATGAACTGGCACCCGAGACCAGAGCAACGGTCGTTGAAAACCTAGAGCGGATCGATGCGGCCAGAGCCGAGATCGATCAAGCGCTGCGCAAAGATCCAGGTAACGGTTTGCTGACACAAATGATGTTCGCAAGCTATACCAACGAAATTCGATTGCTTAACGAAGTTACTTTAATGGCCAGTTCCGCCCCCCAAAGGACACAACAAAGGACACAACTATGATGGTGTTTTCGCCGACAATTAGTGGCTCTTGCCGATGCTTGCTGCTGTTTCTGAGCCTTGCGGTTGCCGCGTTGCCCGCCTATGCACGCGAGCTGGACGAGCGCTTTGTGACCGGAGATGTAGCCCGGCTTGATGTAAGCAATATCTCCGGCGAAATTTCTATCGCGGGTTGGGATAAGGGCGAGATTTATCTAACCGGAGAACTCGACGACAGGGCTGAAATTGAACTGCAGCAAGAGAATCAGCGGGTCAATATAAAAGTGATCCGTAAGAAAGGAGTGGGACGAATGGGGGACTCCGATCTGAATTTGAAGGTCCCTTTTGATTCTGAGCTGTCGGTATACGCCGTCAGTTCAGACCTTGAGATCAAAAAGGTGATTGGCGTGCAAAGGCTTGAGGTGGTGTCGGGAGATATCAGGGTTACCGATTTCGAAAGTGATCTGCGCGTTAAGTCTGTCAGTGGTGACATTCTTCTTCGTGGTAAGGGGCAGGCAACGCAGATCTCCATTGTTTCTGTGAGTGGCGACACAGAGGTCTTTGATTCTGCGGGAGAAGTTGATATCTCAAACGTGAGTGGCAGTACCGAATTGACTGGCGGCAACTTTGATCGAGTTGAAATTCACTCCACCAGTGGTTCGGTGGTTTTCAAGGGTGGGCTAAGTCAGGATTCGCGTTTTGGCGTGGAAGCCGTGAGTGGCAATGTTGCTCTTGATCTTGATGATGGCTCCGAGCTTGATGTCGAAGTTGAAACCTTCAGCGGATCTATTCGTAATTGCTCTGGCGAGAAATCCGTTCGCAAAAGTAAGTACGGGCCCGGGCAGCTCTTACAGTACAGTCGAGGTGCGTCGAGCCAGGATGTTCGGATTAGTTCTATGAGTGGTGATGTGAATATTTGCGCCCGCTAAACTAAAGCGCCTGAGTTGGATCAGTGACCAGGTCAACCTGGATCGGTGTTGTCCCGCCAAAGGTATCCCGGATAACTATATTTAATGCCGTGCCGGGGTCTGGAACAATGCGTTCAGGCCCAAACACCGTGCTGCGGTTAATGGTTTCCTCAATCACTATGTCAAACTCGCCAGTCACAACAGAAATGCCGGTGTACCCTCCCATCAGCAGGTTGTTTGGAGTTGAGTTTTCTATGTCTTGACCTGGTCGTAGCAGGAACACATTAAGCGAGGCGGTGGTGGTTGAGCCGTTGAATAACCGCAGTGGCACCCCTTCGGCAATTCGGCGATTGTTTTCGACTGCGAGTGTAGTGCCAATGTTGGGTATGTTTTCATTGTCTGGGTCGCTCGCCTCACCCCCAAGGTACAGCGTATTTCGAGTACCTCCAGAAAGTGGCTGATTGTTAAGCTCAAGAATAACGTCAGCGGAATTGCCGGCTGTTGTCACAACGAGCTCAATGAACTGCGGGTCTACCAACAGCTCTTCCGTTCGGCTTCTGAACTCAACGTTAGGTATATCCGGAGTACCGTCTGGGTCTCCAAAATAAATATCTACTCCATTGGTGTCAGCGATCAGGTTGTGAACTCTAAGACTTGCCGGCTGATTGGCATTGCTTAAGCCAATAGGCGTACGGCCAAAACGCAGTAGTTCTACGCCACTGTTGTCGGTATCTCCAACAGGGCCAAAATAGTTGCTCGCCATAATCAAGGTGCGAGTTGTTCTTGCGATGGGTGTTGCCCCTGAGTCGAACAGCAGATTCTCAGTGCTACCTGCTTCGAAGGCGCGAAGTTGGGCGGTGTCGGTTTCTGTTGTATCGAAGATGGCTGAGTTTTCGCCAAAGGCCAGAGTTGCCAGCGGTGTTGCAGTACTAATGTCTGCGTCAACCTCAGTCAGGTAGAAATCGATACTGCCGATGCCAACGGCGGTATGGATGAATTGAATCTGTGGGTCTACATCGGCGGTGGCGTCATCCAGACCCACTAGAAATTCAGGGTTGTCGAGCCGGATCAGTCTGGAGTCTGCCAGTGTGCCGGTCATTATGAAGTTATGTTCATTGCCGTCTTCCAGAGGGAAGTCGGATTGTTCAAACAGAGTGATTCGCTGGCCAGCACCGTTGACGAAACTAAAGTTGAAGAAAAAGTCTCCGGTAATGAAATCATTGCGGTTTGAGCCGGTACCGAAGGGAAGTAGCTCCGTGAATCGGGCACTGCTGGTGCCTTCGTGCAGCATTTCAACGATAGGCGAGTCCGGAATCATGTTGATGAATCGCATTTGTGCGATGCGGCCATCCTGGCCGGTATCGGTCAGGATCAGATCATCGTCATCGTCGCCAGATCCGCCACCACATCCTGCGACCAATAGAACGACCGCTGCAACATGCGTGGTGCGTCGCCAGGCCTTAAGAAGTCGATGAGCGGAGTACTGCATGAAGCTATTCAAAATCTGATCCCCGAATAATTTGTGGTGGCAATCCGCCGCTCTGCGCATCCGTAAGCAAGATGCTGTAAATCTGGTTGTTTTCGACCGTAATACTCAAAGGATCAGCAAGGGGGGTTTGCTCGCCCTGTGGGGTAAATACCAGTGAGTAGGTGTTGGCCAAAACGTCCAGTGTGCTGTTGGCCAGGAGCGCAAGATCAGCCACTGCAATGGGGGTGTCTGCGGTTGTCTGGGCGTCCGTTAGTAGGTACACATCAACGCGACCAGCGCTGGCAGAACCGTGTATGAAGTTAATTTGAGCAGATGTTGCTATTGGCCGCTGCGGATCAACGGCAAGTCTGCCGTTGGTGGTTGAGTTTGCAAAACTGCCAGCTGCGATAAGTGTTCGCTGCTCGCCGCCTTGCAGCTGTGAGCTATTGGTTACAAATTCAGTGCCAGGATCAGTTTCCATGGTGACACTGATCTCTGCCAATCCCGGGTTTAGTGCAACTGATTCAGAGAAACTGTTTGCGGCGAGACTCTCGATCGTTGTCAGTTCGCCGTCAACGTCGATGCTGACATCAGCGGCAGGCACATCTGCGATGGCGTTAGCGATACGCAGGCTGACAGGTAGAACTGCCTCAGGAAAACTGGATGTGCTGACAGCGTCTATAACGCCTACGTCAAGCGGTGCTTCGCCTGGCCCGAAGTACGGTCGAGCATGGATGATCAGACGTTCGCCACTGGGTAACTCGAAAGTTCCGGAATCGAAGAGCACATCGGTGCTGCCCGCTGCGGTCAGGCGTATACGACGTGTACCCGCATCTACCACAACCGGGGCAGATGCTGAGTTCGCCGCGACACTCGCAAGCGGCGTGCCGAGGGGGGCATCGGGAGCGCTTAGGTGGAGGTCCAGTGTTCCCGCTGGTGCCGTATTCAATAGTTCCAGCTCTGCGAAGTCGGTAGCGATATCTGGATTAGGCGTCTGGATCACTATTGGCACGGGCGCCGCCATTGTGCCGGCCAGCACCAGGGTGGTCTGCTCGTCTACATCTACCTCTGCGCGCTCGTCATCCAGCAGCGTTACGCTTTGGTTGTCCAGGGTGGCTACAGCCGCGGTAATGTCGTAATTGCCTTCCTGGATTAAGGTGGAAATCGAGGCCTGGCCAAAGGCCCGGGCGCCGATGTTGTTGCCCTCGATGAAAAAGGTAATCTGTGGTGCATCGCTTACCGCGTTGATCACCCTGAAACCACCCACATCCTGCAGGTTGGTGCCAGTGTTGCTGCCGCCACAGGCACTGAGCAGCAGGGCCAGCAGCGGGGCAAACAAAGCAGCCTTTGCAGCCTTTGGCCCTCTGATAGTGGTAGATCCCCCTGGGGCTTCAGCGGTGCGTCCAGGAACGGCGCTTCCAGGAGTGGGATCGCGGAAACTACTACCATGGAAACTGCTAAATAAAGACGTAGCCAAGTGAGGGCTCCTGTTCAGGGGTGCGCAATTCTAACGGGTCATTACCCATCCGCCCATAGTGGCGGTAACAGTGTCCGATATTCGAGCTTTGGGGCGTTCAGCGGGCCGCGATGATCGCCAGAGCCTCGTCGCGGGTCAATCCAGGCTGGCGGCGCGCCGCCGCGTTCCTTTTCCGGCCCCTGAGCATGTAACGAAATATGGTTCGTTTGACCTTTTTTTCCTTGAGAAATTCACCGGGTGCTTCAAGCAGGTTGATGGTCCGGTTCAGGCCTCGAATGACATGCAGCTCATCCCGGGCGGCAGCCGTGAGCGCATCCGCATAGGCGGCGCCAAACCAGCCCTTCAAGGACTTGGGCCTATCCAGTTCCCGTCCGGCGATGGCTGCCTTGGCCCGGCTGATGCCCCGCCGGTCCTCAGCCAGGCTAGCCTTGAAGATAGGGCGTAACTGGCGCTCGGATTGCGCACTAAAGCGGATCGCCCGCTCCACTGGATCAGAGGTTGCGTCCAGAGTTTCGGCCAGGATGTGAGCGTGCAGGGTTCCGGTGCTGCAACCTCGACCATAAAGTGGGTTTGTACGAATCGCAGAATCGCCGACGGCGAAGAAATTTTGTATCACCGGCGTGGCTGTTGCCGTGGGGAGATCGGCGGAGTTCGTAACATAGTGCCGCCAAACCGCGTGGATCTGGCCGATACCAAACGAAGGGGTTGTTGGTTCTGCGCGACTATCGCCGATCCAGGCGTTCATTCCGGGCACACGCTTGCAGATCGCATCAAAGGTTTCACCATTGCGGATAGCCTCCTTTAGATCCGTTTCTGCCGCTGGGAAACAAAGAATGAAGGCAAAATTGCCGTGATCGCCGGGAAACACGCCGTATTTCAGAAAGCCCAGATCCCCGGCGCCGGGTTTGTTTGAGTCTCGAGCGGGTTCACTCATTCCCGGCTTCAGTCGATAGTGGCGGGTGTAGTAGACAATCTCGGCGTCATCGCGTTCTTCCACAACATCAACGCCGGCCTCTGCGAGCCAGCGCGAGAACTTGCTGGCGCGGCCACTCGCGTCGATCACAATGTCTGCTCTGAAGGGGCTGTCTTTGTCTCGCAGTACGCCAGTAACCCTCGGCGGTTTCCCGTCTTCAGCGGCTTCGGTTTCGACGCCAATGACCCGCTGTCTATTGAGCAGGGTGACATTTTCAGCCTGGCAGACAAATCTGCGCAACACCGTCTCGATGGTGGCTCGCCGACACAACAGCATCCATAACCGCTCGTCACCAGGTTCCGGAATGTAGTTGTCGCGCAGATGATCGGGCAGAGTTTCGTTGAAGTAGAACTTTCGCGCCCCGGCGTCGAGGTAGGCCTGAAGCAGATCAGGGTAGTTGTCTGCGAGTAGATTGCACATTAGGCCGAGAAACGCGTGGGGGTGGCGAAACTGGGCGGCCCCGCGGCGCTGCCAGTCAAAAAAGGCCGCGTCGGCGTTTCCGTCAGGGGGTGGCAGGTCACGCTCCAGAATCGTGACCTGGTGTCCTCGCCGGGACAGGGCCAGCGCTGTAGTCAGCCCACAGATGCCAGCGCCAACAATGGCAATGTGCTGGCCAGGTCCTTGCTGCGAGAAATTGTCTGTCCTTTGTCGGTTCATTTGTCGGGTCAGCGGTGGGTTCAGAGGAGCTTTCCGATCGTTTTGGGCTGCCATTGTTCTACTTTAGCGTGCAATAATGACGTATGACAGGATTAGCCCCACACGGTCACCTTGACCGCTATTACAAAGATACAGCCACTCGCCAGAGTGAAGTCGACGCCATGTTCGACGATTCTGCCCGCTATTACGATCGGGTAACCCAGTGGATGAGCTTTGGCTCCGGAAGCTGGTACCGGCGTGATGCCCTGCGTCGGGCTGGTGTTAGTGCTGGAGCGTGGGTGCTCGACACCGGGGCAGGCACAGGTGCGGTGACTCTGCCACTACAGGAGCTTGCGGGCCCCGAAGGGTTTGTTGTGGCCCTGGATCCGAGCGCCGGTATGCTGGCCGAGGGGCGTCTGCGCGGAGTCGAGCGACAAGTCCGGGGCGTGGGTGAAAAATTGCCCTTTCCTGATGACAGCTTCGATTTTGTAACCATGGGATATGCGTTACGCCACGTGGGTGATCTTGCGGATGCCTTTGCTGAATATCGCCGGGTCTTGAAGCCCGGGGGCAAAGTGGTTCTGCTCGAGATCACGCGTCCGCAGAATCGTTTGGGGCTGGCCTTGCTCAAAGGCTATATGCGTTATGTGGTACCGAATATCGCCGGGTTGTTTTCGCGCAATGTGACCGTTCGCAAGGTCATGGAATATTACTGGGACACGATCGAAGCCTGTGTCCCGCCGGAGGCGGTACTTTCGGGTCTGGCTGAAGCGGGTTTCCCCAACCCGAAACGACATCGGGTGCTTGGGATCTTTAGCGAGTACAGCGCTGAGAAATAGCACTATCGACGTTGCACGTTTTTAGGAACTTGCCCGCAACCATCGTCACTGGCTGCACGGTTCAAGTGCACAGTCTCTGTTGTCACTCTGGTTCGCAACGACCCCAGGGGCATGTCAGCCGCCAGATTAGGCCTATGCCACCGGGATAATAGTTTTCGGGAAAGTTGGCACACCTCATGCATCGTCTCCTCCGGTAAGGGGAGTCCATGAATCATCACATGAGGATGAGCGATGTCAGAACTCAGTTATTCCCTGTACGAAAAAGATACTGCGAAATATGTTGATGCCCACAGTTGGCAGATATCTGCACCGGCCAGAGTTGCGCGGCGATTGCTGCGCAAACACGCCTACACCCGCTGGATAGAGGCAGCCTTCACAGAAATTCAGGTGAGCGGCCTTGAGCATCTTGACGCTCTTGAAGGCCCTTGTGTGTTTGTCGGAAACCATCAGAGTCATCTGGATACCTTGCTGGTTCACGCGGCGCTGCCCGAAGCGATTCGCTCCAAGCTTTATTTTGGAGCGGCGCAGGACCGTTGGTACTTGCGTGGTCAAAAAAAGTTGACGCTAAAACCCTGGTATCAGTCGCTTGCGCTGGGTAACTTTCCGATTAAGCGTGGTGGCGGTAGCGAAGCGCTGGCTCACGCACGCTGGTTGCTTGAAAAAGGCCAGAGTGTGTTCCTGTTTCCTGAAGGTACCCGCGCTCGTGGGGCTGAATTAGGCAAGTTCAAAGTAGGGCCGACACTTTTGGCCTCTGAAACTGGTGTACCTGTTGTGCCGCTGTATCTCTCCGGACTCGCCGAGATACGTCCCAAGGGCAGCCGCAAAGTCATTCCGGGACCCGTTGCTTGTGACATTCTTGCGCCTGTTCTGGTGTCTAAATCAGACGTGCTATCGCAAAAAACAGAGATACTGCGCGGTCGGATGAATGCACGCCGTAGCGAGTTGTGCGTTGAGTCGGGGACGTGAGTGTTCAGGCCGGTTACCACAAGCTGTCTATGCAGGATGCTGCATTTCTTTATGCCGAAACGCCTTCTATGCCGATGAATATCGGCTCTGTGCAAAAATTCAGGCCTCCTGAGCGCGATACTGCTGCCAGTCAGGTGGGTGAACTCTTTTTCCAGCGTTTGCGCGTGAAACTTGCCCGTTGTGCGCCTGCGATCAGATTTATGTCCTGCAAGTTGAAGACGACGCCATTTGCTGTCGATCACCCGGTTTGGGTGATCGATAAAGACTTCTCGATCGATCAGCACCTGGAAAAAATCCAGCTAACAGGCAAAGGATCGCAGCGGCAACTTGAACGGAGAATCGCCGAGCTGCATGAGGTGCTGCTGCCCAGAGATCGGCCGCTTTGGAAGTACTACCTGTTTGAAGGTTTGCACGACGGCACTCTGGTTCTTTACGAGAAATATCACCACGCCTGTTTTGACGGTGTTGCGGGACAACAGGTCATAGAACTGCTGTTTACGCAGGGGCCCGAAGATCGGCAACCGCTTGTAGAAGCAGGTGAATTGACTCTAACTGCAGAAGAGCCTGGTGCGTCCACGTTGTTAGTTGATGCGGGAACCCAACTGATCAAGCAATCCATAAATGGTGTTCGCACCTTCCCATCGATGATTGGCGCGGCATCCCGTCTCCTGCAGAACTCTCTGAGTTCTGCTTTGATGGATAACAGGAGGGTTGCCAGGACCCCACTGAATCGTGCGCTTAGCCCTTACCGCAGTTGGACCTGCGCGAGCCTTTCCCTCACCGAAGTGAAAGCGGTGGCCAAACATAATGGCTGCACCGTTAATGACCTGTTCCTGGCACTGTGTAGCACTGCGCTGAAACGCTATCTGGAGCGTCACGACGCGCTTCCGGACGAAGCGCTGGTGTGTGGGGTACCGGTATCTTTGCGCAGAGATAGTGATGCTGTCATGGCGAACCGGGTAGGAATGCTGGTCGCAAGTTTGGCGACCAACAAACAAAATCCACTCAATCGCCTGGCAGCCATTAAATCATCCATGCGTGCCGGGAAGAAATTACTGGTCAACAGCGCGGCATTGGCACCGGATGATTTTCACATGCCTGGAATTGGCGGCATACTGAGTTTTGCATCGACGTTAAACCGGGTCTCCCGGTTTGCTAATCGTGTACCTCCACCAGTGAACCTTATTGTTTCGAATGTGCCAGGCCCCCAAACCACGCGTTATCTGTGTGGTGCGCAGTTGCTCACTCACTACCCGGTCTCTATTCCTGGCGAGGGTCTGGCACTAAATATCACCTGTCAGAGCTATGTAGACCGGCTGGATGTCGGATTTACCGCCTGTCTGGAAGCGGTTCCGGATCTGCATCTGGTGCGTAACGACTTTCTGCACGCTTTTCGCGAGTACAAAGCGATTTTTGAGATCGACCTGGAAGGTCAAGCAGATCGGGAGTCGCCCGAGAGCTATTCTCGATCGGGATCGATGACTGCGTAGTCGTTGGCAATCTCTGCGACCGTGAATATCCCACCAGAGCGCTGCATTATCTCCGGATCGCTCGCGAGCGCGGCAATGCACCGACCGGATAACTGTACTGATTGAGCGGCTTCAGGATCGAGGGTCATCTTGCCTTGCTCAACCATCTCAAGGATAAACTCGGTTTTCACTTTGGAAGGGGACAGTGACAGGGCGGCACAATTGTAGTCCTTAAGCTCAACCGCAAAATCTTGTGCCATGCGATTTACGCCAGCTTTGCCAACGCCGTAGGAGGAGCTGAAGACATAGCCAAGTCCACCGCGGCTGGAGATATTAACTATCAGCCCACTTTTTTGCTTGACCATCATCGGAGCTCCATACACGGAGGCGACGTAGTAACCGCGTAAACCTACTCCGCACTGGTCGTCCCAGACAGAAACAGGATGTTCCCAAAATCCTCCAGACAGTGCTGGAGGATTGGGTATCTGGTAGACGTTGTTAACGAGTATATCGAGTCGCCCCTGCTCCTTTTCAACGCGAGCGAACAGAGCCTCTACTTCGCTATCGACATTGTGGTCAACTTTGCATGGGATGCCTGTACCCCCCAGCGCGTTAACACGTTCTGCGGTCGCTTGTACGCTCAAAGGCGCGGGTGGTGTTGTGTCTGATTCACTTCGCCCCGTTATATAGACCGTGGCGCCGCACTCACCCAATCCTTCTGCTACCCCTTTTCCGATCCCGCGACTGCCGCCCGTCACAACGGCGACCTTGCCCTTTAGGTCAGGCGCTTTCCAACTGGTCATATGTTCACTCTGCTTGTTTGGTTAAGAATCTGTCAGCGATTTAAATTGCTGTGCAAACAACGCCCGGCAAAGCCGTGCGTTCCTGGCTTGAAAGGTTCATTAACTCACAGCGACGGCCGACGCGCAGCAATTGAAGCTGTGTAGGCAGAATTCGCCTGCTATCCGTTGTGTTTCTACCCGCTGGGGTGGTCGCTATAGCGGGCATCAGCGAGAGCATTGGATTGCGCGTAAAAGCGCTTGGTGCAAACCGTATAGTGGGGCCGGCGAGTAGGGTGCTTGCTGCAACCTCCAGCGTCCGAACGTTGTTCTCGGTTGGGTGATTCATCAGAGCTGGCCTGGGCGTCTGATTTGTACAGCCCGCGAGAACACAGACAAAGGTTGTCAGACTTAACAAACGCAAGCTGGCACGGGTTGGGTGGTTGATCACTAAGGGGAGTCCTCTATCAGGCGCACAGCACCAAGCATGCCTTGTTGATACTTGTTAGCGCTCAATGCTAGCTCAATCTGGCCAGGCCATAGTTGCAGCCAGCTCACAAGTTGGCGATCTGGTCGGACGGCGGAAGTGATTTGCGCAGTAAAACTGCCATATTAAAACGTTGTGATGGATTCGATTTGTTACCGGTGTCGCTAAATTCACAATCGCTGATGACTTTAATCACAGACCATAACAGGTTGACAGTCTTCGAATCTCACCCCAATACAATAGACGCCGTGTATATCGTGGTGATTTTTGATGACGACTGTTCTGATGCGATTGACGGTTTTGTTGGTGTTTTTGAGCGCGCTATTTGCGCCGGTTCTGACCCGGGCAGATGTGCCCCTGGCACCTGTCCTTGACGATGCAAACGCGCCACCGCCACCAGCCCCCAATGGGACGCTACCTGACAGCAACGCGCAAGGTTCTGTATTGCGAGATTACTTGCGCGGCAGCGAGGCACATGGGTGGCGCGAGGGCCAACTGGGCAAGCCTGCAGAATTCTGGAATCAGAAGGTGAACAACCTGCCTGTTCACCCCGATTCTGATGCGGTGACCCAGTACCTGGGTTACGTCAGCCGCGGTGACAAGTCAGATCCATCAACAGAGTTCTTTGCGCAGTTTGATCTGGGTAAAGACGATGCATCTGAACCCTACTCGCACAACGTACTGACCGCAGACAGCGAAACTCCGATGTACGAATTCAAGCCAAGACTTGCAAGCCTTGGTTTTCCGCACGATGACTTCTTCACGCCACACTGTGACCGGCTGCTGATGCCGGTACCTGTGGGTGGGCGTTTGCAAAACGAAAGAGACTATCGGTGTACAACAGATTCTGATTGCCACCTTTATGTAGTTAATACTGAAAGCGGTCTGATTTACGAACAGTGGCGAGCTTTTAACCCTGGCCCTGATCCCTCATCTTACAACGGCGGCTGTGCCAACTATTGGGATCTGTCTGTTGAACAGGATCCTGATTTGCGCGGACTGTCTTGCTCGTCTGCAAATGCTGCGGGCATTCCCTATGTGCCCATGCTTGTCACACCAGGTGAGATCAAGGCGGGTGTCATTAAGCACTCGCTGGCGTTCACCTTGCCAAATGGCTGGGTTCAGCGCGATGTCTACGCACGCCCGGCAACCCATAATCCATTGCGCTTGCCTGGTTGGGGAAATCCCGAGCAAGGTCCTGGCAAGCCGATGATGTATGGATCCAGGTTCCGCCTTCGAAGCGACTTTGTGATCAACCCGAATTGGCCGGGCGGCTTGCGAGTGATTCTGCAGGCACTTAAAGACTACGGAATGATTCACATAGATGGTGGGCCGCGAATGATCATCACCTCTAATGATGCGTTATCCGAGCATAGCTGGAACGATCCCGAGATTACTCTGAATCCGTTTGATCTCACCGGCATTGGCGGACTGACCTGGAGTGACCTCGAACTGGTGTCAAATCCCAATCAGGTGGGTTCGATGGTCGACACAAGTTGTACACGTACACCGATTAACGAGTTCTAGTGAGCACAGCAGTGGCTGCTGTGAAGAGATTTGGTGTGAACCGACTGCGCACTCCCAGTGTGGTGAGTGCGCTGTTGTTGTTACTTGTGCTGCTCAGCAGTTCTTTGACTCCGGCGTATAATTGGGACTTGCTGGCTTACTCGGCCATTGCGCTGGATGAAGGTGATGCCGTTGTGCGTCATGAGCGTCTTTGGTACTACGTTGACAGAGACATTCCGGCTGATGCGGTAGCTCGACTGCGCGGGGAAAGCCCCGATTTGCTTTTGGGGGAGCGTGGCGACGATACCGTTGCCTATCGCCGTACTACAGCGCTGGATGCCAGGGCATTTGACGAGCAGTTGCCGTTTTATGCCGTTAAGCCAATGTATCCGGCGATGATCGCAGGCTTGGTTGCAGTCACGGATTCATTGGTGGGCACTGTTGTGCGCGACTTTGATCTGGGTCCCGTACGAGCGTCGGTGTGGATCGCCAAAATCGGCTGGGTTTTCCTAGGCACTGCTCTATTTTGGTTGCTACGGCTTCGCTTTGGTGACTTGCTGGCGTTTGTGGGTACGCTCACGATGATGACCTTGCCTCTTGTGCAAGCTCTGCATGGCTATTCCAGCCCGGACACCATATCGGCTTTGATGGTCTTGCTTGGGTTTGTGCTCGCGCTGCGTGACCCATCAAGAACCTGGACTATGGCGTCAGCCGGAGTAGTTTTTCTGGCTGTTGCCGTTCGACCAGACAACCTTTTGCTGCTTGGTGTGTTTCTCACCTGGTTCTTATGGAATTCTCGCATAAGGTTTCGCTGGGCCGTTATGGTGGGGACGACCGGGCTGATTTGGTGCCTGGCGCTGTCAGAGCTGTCCGGCAACTACGGCTGGTCGGTGCTGGTGCACCACAGCTTTATCGACTATCTGGAATACCCCTCAACGGTGGAACCGAACCTCAGCCTGCCGTTGTTGGTAGATATCTACCTATCCAAAGTGTCTGATTCACCCACCTTTTTCAAATTCCTTGGTGCAGGCTTGTTGCTCACCGGTTGGCGGCTTTATCTGCGTGGGCCCAGTGACCGATTGTTCGAGGCGTTGATTGTGTTGCTTGTGTTTATGGCGGAGCACTGGCTACTGTTTCCGGATCAAAAAGATAGGTTGCTGGTTGCGCCGTATCTGTTCATATTGTCAGCAGGTTTATTCTGCCTCGCGGATCAGCTTGCTGGAATCGCCCGGATAAGGAAAATCGCCCAAAACGAACTGACTAATACGCATGGAAAGATCAAGCGACACATCTGAGGTACTCATCAGCGTAGTCACGCCGATGTTCAACGAAGAGAAAGCCTGTTCGGCTTTCTTTGAGGCCTTGTTGCCAGTTCTTGAGTCAATCACTGAAGCCTTTGAAGTTGTTTGTGTCGATGATGGCAGTTCGGATTCGACTCTAACGCACTTGTTGCACCGTCGAGAGCTGGATCAGCGTATCAAGGTTGTTGCTCTGCAGCGTAACTTTGGCAAGGACATGGCGTTGATGGCAGGCATCAACTACAGCTCTGGCGACGCGGTGATTCCGATCGATGCTGATCTGCAGGATCCGCCAGATCTGATTCCGAAGATGGTTGAAAAATGGCGGGAAGGCTTTGATACCGTGATCTGCGTGCGCAGCGAACGGGCGGGTGATACGCGTCTGAAACGCTGGCTGGCCGCTGGGTTTTATCAGGTAATGGGCAAGGTCTCTAGCGTAGACGTGCCGCCGAACGCAGGAGATTTTCGGCTGCTTGATCGAAAACTTGTTCATGCACTTCGGCTGTTGCCCGAACGCAGCCGATTTATGAAGGGCTTGTACGCTCTTGTTGGTTCTAACCCGGCGTACATTCATTTCTCTCGCCCCGCGCGGGTAGCGGGTGATACCAAGTGGGCGTACTGGAGGTTATGGAACTTTGCGCTGGATGGGATCTTTTCTTTTACCACGCTGCCGCTAAGGGTCTGGACCTATTTTGGTGGGCTGTTAGCCGGACTGGGTATTACCTACGCCGGCTGGTTATTGACTCGCACCTGGTGGGGTACCGCTGGACTGGCTGCCCCGGATGCTGTTCTCCCGGAAGTTTCCAGAATAGCCATCTCAGGTAATGAGTGGCTGATGGTGGCGATTCTCTTTATCGGTGGCTGCAACATGATTGGGATCGGTGTGCTTGGCGAGTACATTGGCCGTATCTTCGATGAGGTAAAGAACCGACCGATGTACCTGGTTGACAGGGAGTACGGTTTTGCTGAGGCAGCGATTGCACTGGGGCGCAATGCACGGCCGCCATCAGATACGATTGTTGTAGCGGAAGGTGCTTCGGTGAATCGACCGTCCCGGGATCAGCAGAGAATTTCTCGAGCGTGATCTGGCTGGTTATGCTCGCCGTGCTGTGTACGGCAGGCTCCCAGTACGTCCAGGCATTGGCAGCGCGCGCGTTGAATGAGAAAGCAGCCGCGTCTGGCTCGTCCACAGCAACGTCTACAAAAACATCTACTGAATCATCCGTCAATCCATCCATGTTTCGCGAGCCGCGTGTGTTTTTGGCCTATGCTCTGCTCGCGCTGGGCCTTTTGTTTTGGCTCATTGCCTTAACGGAGCTTGAGATCTCCCAGGTTTATCCCTTGTTTGCCGTGGGCTACATAGTGACTATGCTGCTCGCGCGATTTGGCCTGGGTGAGCGTCTGAGCGCTCGTGCTCTGGCAGGCTCGGCGTTGATTGTGGCGGGAGGCATCCTGTGCAATCTGTGAGGTCATCAAACCCTCTATCTCTGAGCGCCTGCTGGTTGCTTGGAATCGCCTCTACCTTGTTAGGTGCAGCCGGCCAACTTTTGTTCCGAGCGTTCAGCCAGGCACAGACTCTGAGCCCGGTGAATGGTCTCTGGGAGAGTCTTGGGAAATCAGAGACCCTCTGGACAGTGCCCACAGGATTCGGCTATCTGCTCGTTGGTATAGGCTGCTATTTGGTGGCGGTTCTGCTTTGGGTACGAGTGCTGCGCGATTTACCATTAAGTCGCGCTTATCCACTTCTTAGTCTGAGCTATCCGCTGGTTTACTGTGGTGCAGTTGTGTGGCTGGGTGAATCTTTGTCGTTACAGCGCACAGTTGGGACAGCGCTGGTGAGCCTCGGGGCTTTGCTTGCCGTTGCACCCAATACAGCGGCGCAAGCTGCTAGCGAATAGTCTGATTGGCTTTGAATTTACCAATCTGATCTTTATTAAACCCGGCTTCTTCAAGGATCTCTGCACTGTGTTGACCGAGCTCCGGCGAGCAGCGAAAGATATCCGCGGGCGTTTCGCTGAATCTGGCTGGTGGACGGGCCTGACGCATGGGCCCAGCAAAGGGATGGTCGAATTCCCAAAGCGCATCCATTGCCACAACCTGAGGATCATCAATGACCTCTTCTCTGGCATTTATCTTTGCAAATGGAACTTCGTTGGCCTCTAGCTCCGGCATTACCTCAGCGGTAGTGAAGGTTTCAAAGGCCTCGTTGATTCGCCGATTTAATGCCTCGTTGTCGATTCCCTCTTCGCTGAGTATGTCTGGATCTTCCAACAAATTTGGCAACTTTAGGGCGCGAAAAATGCCTAGCCATTCCGCCTCCTGAACCGGCATTGTGCAAACGTATCCATCGCTGGTTTTACGGACAAAATTTGTGTGTACAAGTGGTGGACTGAACGGCACATCATCGCCAACAAAGCTGTAGTTCAGCATGTTGTCTGGCCAGGTGAAAAACAGGGCCGCTTCCAGCATGGCAATCTCTACTTTCTGACCAATACCATTACGCTCGCGAGCAACAAGGGCGCTGGAAATCGCCTGGGCGGCGGTCATGGAGGTGAGCTTGTCGCAAATCAACGAATTCACCATGACAGGCCGTTCTTCTTTTGGATCTGCCTGTAGTGCGGCTATGCCGGAAACAGATTGAATGATGGCATCGTATACGCGTCGGTCGGCATAGGGGCCTTCTGTTCCAACCCCGTTGATCGACGCGTAAATCAATTTTGAATTGATCGTTTTCAACGCCTCATAACCAATGCCGAGACGTTCCATTACACCGGGTCTGAAATTTTCCACAACGACGTCAGCTTCTGAGACAAGGGAGCGCAATATCTGCTTGCCATCTTCCTGGCCAAGATCAATAACAATCGAGCGTTTATTGCGATTCATCATGGCAAATGAGCCGCTGACTCCGTTGCGTTGGACATTTAGCGTGCCGCGGATCCAATCGCCGGCGGGTGACTCTACCTTGATGACGTCTGCCCCCTGGTCGCCGAGAATAGAGGTGCAGATTGGTCCTGAATAGATTGTTGTCAGGTCGATTACCCGGATTCCATCGAGTGGTCCCGCCATGCTTGTTCCCCTTCTTTAGCCCTTATTCAGCCCTTCTCAAACAGTACTTCAAACAGCGCGTTTGTGGGGTAACCGTCTGCCAGTAAACCGTATTTGTGTTGCGCCTTTCGAACTGCGGCTGAGGTACCGGAACCTAGTACCCCGTCAGGCTTGCCGGCAGGGAAACCCAGTTCGTTCAAACGCTTTTGCAATGCTTCGATGCGTTTTCGGCTCAGTGCGATGTTTTCAACTTTTGGCATTATTCGCTGCAACGGGGCAGCGCCGGCAATGCGGTCAGCAAGTCGGCCGACACTCAAGGCGTAGAAATGTGAACGATTCCAGTTCAGTATGATTTTGTAATTGGGGTAGACCAGAAAGGCGGGGCCGGTATGACCTGCGGGCAGCAACAGTGCGGCGTCAATCGCCGCACTTTGCAAGGGTCGACCAAACGCATCCATAACCCCCTGTGAGCGCCAGTTTTCGAGACTTTGCCATTGATCACTGCCGCTGGTGGAATAGTCAAAGCCTTCCGGTAGCGTTACCTCCCGTCCCCAACGAAAGCCTCTCTCCCAGCCCAGTTGATTCAGATAGTTCGCGCCAGACGCAAGCGCGTCTGTCCGATTCATTAGATCGCGCCTGCCGTCAGCATCGCCGTCGATAGCTGCGGCCAGGAAGGTGCTTGGCATGAACTGCATGTGGCCAATAGCACCTGCCCAGGATCCGGTCAGCTGCTCTTTGGTCATGTCGCCGCCGTCGACAATTTTCAGTACGGCCAGCAGTTCCCCTTGGAAAAACTCGCTGCGCCGGGAATCGCAAGCCAGGGTCGCTAACGCCGATGGAATCGACAGGGTTCCAAAATAACCACCAAAGTTGGTTTCAAGACCCCACAGCGCCAGCAGATAGTGTGCTGGCACGCCGCTCGTTTGCTCTAGGGTGCTCAGCCAGTCGCGGTGTGTAGTGAGCAACTCCCGGCCGCGCTGGACGCGCTGATTGTTGACCCGGGTACTGAAGTACTCGGGAAAGGTTTTGGCGAATTCTGGCTGTGATCTGTCGCTCGCCAGCACCCGTTCAAGGGGTTTGATGTCACCCAGCAGGTCATCCACAACCGATGCTGTGATGCCCTGTGCCTGCGCCTCTTTTTGCAGTTGCTGCAAGCACGCCGCAAATTGCTCGCTGTCTGTCTCAGCTCTCAAGCCCATAGAGAGAAATACAAAGACCAGCAGGGTCGGTAATTTCAACAAAATTAGTGAGGCAATTTTGCGCATGACGGGTCAGGTTCCTCCTGGGTCCGGGGCGGATTGTTTGTCGCTGGGATCAACCGCGTTTGGGAGGAGACTATGGCGCAAAGGCCCGTCATATCCTATGGTTTTTAACTCCGATGCTGGCGGCTGAGACTGTCCGTTACCCCGGCATACAAAAGCAATAAAGCGGCTTTTGCACGGGTAAGCAGCGACATCCCTGAGGTGGCTTCCCAGCGCAGGAGATAGGGCCGGGTTCTGGAAGAACGGTGTAGTTGCGCTCGGAAGCGACTCGATACGCCTGCAAACAGAATGGCGGCAAGCGCTAAAAAGAGTACGCCGGGGATGATCGGGATCAACAGCCCCAACAGGCCGATAAACAGCGCGCCGACCGCGGCAACAGTTAAGAGCGTACGTTTTAGGAGAGGCATGGGTTATCCCTTGCAAACGGTGTTGCCAAGGGTGATGCAGTATTTGTGCCGGCCATATCGGCACTCTAAGCCATTGATATTAGAAGATAAAAAAAACGAGCTTTGGCGCATTTGGTGAGTTTCGCCAGTCGTTTTGGCCAAGGATTGGCGGAATCTGATTGTCGCTTCAAGACCTTCAGATTGGCAGAAATGCCTTCTGAAAAGCGCTCTCAGGCGTCAGAAGATTCCCGAAGGTTTTTCATAACCATCTGATTTATATGAATAAATATTCCTTAAGAAAAGTTTTATGAAAACAGCAGCAATTCTTCAGGCCTGATCGGCCCGCAAGTCGGAGGATGCCTGCCATCGATGCTTCTGAGTATCAGGCATCAGGTTCGCCGACAGTTCGCTGCGGTTCAACAATCAATCCGGATCTCCGGTCTTAAGGAATTAGCGATGAATACATTCTCACGTAACCTGTCCCTTTCTCTGGCGCTGTTGGGTGGCGCTGCCATGGCTCCCCAGGTACTGGCCGATGATGGCTACGCGCTGGCCTTTGAGCCCTCAGCGGCGCGTAGCTCAGTGCAGATGGAAACCCTGCATGCGAACATTCTTGAGGTGGCGAAAGACTACTGCCCAACCTATCAGGAGGCGCGCTCTTTTAGAGTGGTTAATGCCTGTGTACGTGAAGTCGCTGGAGATCTGGTGTCCAAAGTAGGACAGCCTGAATTCACAGCCTATGTTGAGCGGCTCTCCGGGGCGGCTAACGCCAGACTTATTGCCGCAAATAACTAGTCGGATACAAAGTCTGACCCCTGGTAGTCAGGGGGCGCTAACTCGTCATTCTGGCAGGTCCCCCGGAATGACGAGGTTTTGTGTGTCCACATTCTGGGGGTGACTTTGCAGTGGCACTGTGTGAACTGTGTCCGTTGTTTTTGTGAACTGGTCGAAGAAGGCCCCGGAGGGGTCTCGTAAAATGAGCGCGTACCTGCAGACGCGGGTAATCGCCATTTGATAAGGACCGCTCATGTCACCAGTACGCTCTTTGTTGGGGCTCAATGCCCTGTTGTTTGTGGTTGTGTTCTCCGCCACGTTCTATTCCCAATCCTCTGAGGCCAATATGGTTCTCAGCAATGCCATTGTGCACTTTGAATCTGGAGACTCCGCTCGCCAGGATGTCGAAATCACTAATGCGGGTGCTGAGCCTTTGTACGTCCAGATCGAACCCCATGTGGTACTAAACCCGGGGACCGAAGACGAAGAGCGGGTTTTGATTAAGAATCCTCGAGAACATGGTTTGCTGGTTACCCCGAGTCGGATGGTTTTGGCCCCCGGCACAACCAAATCAATGCGCATTGTTAAGCTTCCTCTGGCTGATGATCCTGGTCAGGAAAAAGAGCGTATTTACCGAATCTCTGCCCGGCCGGTGGTTGGTGATGTTAGCAGTGCGCAAAGTGGCGTTAAGGTTTTGATTGGTTATGAGGTCCTGGCCATTGTCTATCCGGCAAAGCCCTCGCCAAATCTGGTGGTCGAGCGCGATGGTTTGAAACTCACTGCTGAAAATCTGGGCAATACCAATGTGTTGCTGCAGGAAGGCTTTCAATGTGAAACGCCGGATCAGCCCCTGGAAGAGTGCACCTCGATTCGTGGCAAACGAATGTATCCGGGTTTGAAGTGGAGTCTGGACCTCGAGCATGACTTGCCCGTGCGCTACTTTCAGAGTGTGGGTACTCGAAATTATGTTGAGACCTATGACTAGCAGTTAGCCGATCCGCAGTTTCGCAGCCATGTCGCTCAGCCTGAACCTGTCACGCCGCGATGCCTGGAGTCGGGTGTTGCAGTACGTGGCCGTGTGGCTGCTGTTTTGGTTATTGTTGGGGCTCGCTGGATCTCTTGGGATTTTGTCGAGCCACAGTACCCGGATTGACAGCATACCGATGCCGCCATTCCTGCTCGATGAGCAGCCCGCCCTGGTGGATGAACCTTTGGTAGTGCGAGGCAGAATCAAACGGTCGCATACAGATAACATAGGACTTGCGCGATCTGGCCCAGAGGCGACAGACCCGTCCGCCAACTCATCAACCGACCCATCTACCGACCCATCTACCTTTGTCGCGAGAGTCACTGGAGCGGCTCAATCTCAAACTACTGCAGCGTTTGCGTCAGATGCAGGATTTTTTGCGCAAGCGCCAGCAGGCTTTGCGGATTTGCTTGGCGTGCAAAATACTCAGGCGGATATCTATTTTCAGGATCGACTGCTGATTAGCAGTTTCATTGAGTATGATCTCGAACAGGTTTGGCTGTTGGCCCCTGAAGAGGTGGTTGATGCTATTCCAACTCTGAAGAATCCGCAGAAAATACTGGCCGCCCTGACTGGCCCGTTAGATAACAACTCACATCTGCTATGTAACCGCCGGGTAAGAGAAAACTGTGGTGAGCTTGATCCGGAAATTGCTGGAATCATCTTTGATGAGGGGAAATTTCGGGTAAGCCTGTTCATCAATCAATCTGAGTTGGCGGTCCAATATTTCGCCGGAGAACGATACTTACCTGCTCCTTCGGCGGGTTGGGGGACCTTGCATAACTTGCGGTTCGGGGCGACAGGCCAGCAGGGAACCAACAGCTTTAACCTCAATGGTGAGAGTTTTGTCTCCAAGGATGGAGGCCGCGCGCGTGTTCGCTACGGACTGACAAATAACGGCGGGGTCCTGCAGGAAGCCTCCTGGCAATGGGACGATCGCGATCGCGAGTTTGAAGCGGGTGTGTTTCGCGGAGTTCGAGGCAACTCTCTATTTGTAAATGACAAACGAATTCTTGGCCTGCGCCTGGGTTCCTCAACCAAAACGCGCACCGACCTGAGCAACGCTCTGGCCACCCCGATTTTTGTGTTCCTTGAGCGTCGTTCCAGAGTAGACATAATTCGCGAAGGGGAGCTTTTAGCATCGAGCTTCTATGATGCGGGTAACCATCAGCTGGATACAACGCGTTTACCAGATGGTGCTTATGACATCACGGTGCGTACGTTGACTGCAGATGGCCGGACTGAGGAGCAGCAACATTTCTTCGTACGCAACTCCCTGCTTCCCCCTGTTGGTGAAAAACGCTATTACCTTGAGGGTGGGGCCTTTACTGACGATTTCAATGCGAATGTTCCCCGAACGAGTGGTGGTGGCTGGTTACGCGGTGGACTAACTAGTCGTGTGGGGGAGAACTTTGCGCTGGAAGGTGAGCTGCTTCTGTCTAACCAACTGAATCTGGTGCAGACCGGCGCATTTCTGCTGGGGCGAGGCTGGCAGGTGCATGCCGGAGTGTTGGCAAGCGACCGGGGAGATAAGGGTTATTCTCTTCGTGGTCAATTGCAACGCAAAAACTGGTCGCTGGTAGTCAATGCGCAACACCTGGACTCGAAGACGGATGAACTGATCAATGATCGTTTTGATTCCTCTCTCACCTCAAACATGGAATTTGAGGTATCTAATGATCTGGATTCGCTCGATCCGGATGTTCTCGACCGCAGACAGCTTACCGAGCGCGAGATTGTAGGGGGCAGTTATACCCAGGCGAGTGCAAGCCTTGGTTTTCCCGTCGAGATTCCGCTATGGGGTGGCCGAAGTTCGAAAGGCCGCGTGCTTATCCGGGCACAATACAGTCAACGAAACAACACTTTGGGAGAGACCAGCATTGGGCTGAATTACGCCGCGCCCTTGTTTCGTCGAAATGGGCTTTCGGCTGGCTGGACGTTTCAGAGCTTGTATTCCGATAGCCGATCGCTTGTCCAATTGGGAGTAGATATTCGTTGGCGCAACGGTCAGCAAACGTCTGTACTTCGACCCAACCTGGTGGCGAGTCGCAGCAAAGACCCATTTACGGACGTGTATAGCGCCTTGGAGTTTGATCCCAGTATCAACGCGTCGTGGAGCCGCTCGCACCGATCTGATCTGTTCGGCAACCTGAGTGAACAGCTGTCTGTTTCGCACCAAAGCGGGTCCTCCGTGTTGGGAGGACGGTTAGCGTCTGAGTCAAGTTATGGGTTTAGTGAATTGAATTTGGCCTACACCGAGGGTCCTCGATCAGGACTGCAATACTCCGCCAACAGCCGCTTTAGCCTGGTTTCCAAGGGGGCTGAAACGGCGTTGGGTGGCGGTAACAACCAGCTTGCAGCGGTTGTTGTTGAGATCGACGGCGACATACCTGATGCCGACTTTAAAATCCTTATTGACAATAGAGTGGTGGGTTATGCCAGTACCAATCGCCGCGGCGTAGTTTCCCTGCGGCCCTATGCAACCTATGAGGTACGAGTATCGCCTGATGGTGATGCGATCCTTGGTTATGACGAAAACCGCTACGAAGTCACCCTGTATCCAGGCAACGTGCATCGTTTGGTGTTCGCGGCGAGGGAGGTGCGAGTACTCATCTCCCAGGCGGTGGATGAAGAAGGTTCACCTATTGCCCACGCCAAGTTCCTAAACGTTGATGGCTATGGCGCGACGGATCTTGAAGGTTGGTTTCAGGTGGAAGTCAGTCACTCGGACGATCTGCAGCTGAGCAGATCCGACGGTAGTTTCTGTGTGATCTCGCCGCCTCCGCCTGAACCGGATGAGGAGGGGCTAACTGTTTTGGATGCCCTGGTTTGTCGGACTATTCCGGCACCACCGTCAGAGTAAGTGTGCCGCTGTAGCGTCCGGGCATGGCCGTCTGAATGTCGTCGCCCTCAACAATCACTCTAATGCGCCCAGTGGGGTTACAGCGGCCATTTCCATTGGTATTGCTGGCGCGGAGATTGGTGAGCGGTACCCCGGCGATGAGTGGTTCGCCACGATTGTTACCGCGGTCTGTGATACGAACGCTGTAGTCCAGAGTGTGTACACCGTTGCCTGAGTCGACGAGCGAAAACGCACCGCTGGAGCCATTGCCAAAACCCAGCAGAGAATAACGCCCCCGGGAAGACAATGTAACGCACAGATCGCTGCTCACCTCCAGAGTACCGCTGCTAGGCGGCACTGCACCAAACTGCACATTCTCCAGATCCCTGATGAGTATTTCTTCAGCGACACTCGCAGGGGTAACAGCGATTAAACCTCCTGAGCACAGGAGGGTGAGCAAGCTGGCTACAGGGCGCTTCAGGAGTGATCGAAAGGGAGGGGGGATGTGCCGGTGCATGAGTGAGAGCCTAACCGGAAGCGTAATGGGTTGGTAGGTGCTATTCGGGCAGGAGCAGAAGAGTTAAGGTGCCGCTGTAACTTCCGGTGCCGCCAAGCAGCTCGGATTCTGGCACTTCGATAGAAATGTTTGCGTTATTGGCGACGCAACCGAAGAAGAAATTGAAGATCCGGGGAAAACTTGTGCCGGTCTGACCTGTGAGTGTCACCCCTCCAACCATGGGTACTCTATCGGGCCCCGCGTTTGGGACATCATTGAAGAATGTATTGTACTTAATGCGGCTGGCGCCGTTTGAGAGGGTAAACGCGGAGGGGTCGCCTGGCTCACCGTCACCACTGGCGCGAATTCTGTAACCACCGCCAAAGTAGTTGCCGCCTACGCAGATATTATCGTTTGCAGTCAACGAGCCTGCACCGCTCCAGGTGCCAAGGTTGAAATCTTCCAGACCGGAGATGCGGGTGCGGAAACCTATTACAAGATCAACATCCACGCTGCCGGTGGACGAGGTATTTCCTGGGGCGCCTTGAGTTGCGGCGAGTGCGGTGGGTTGAGCTGCAATAAGGAGGCAGGCTAGAAGACAGGCGCGGCCGAGACGTGCGGATGTTCGTATAGCGAGGGTGGTCCCACGGGCAATTTCACTTTGCAGGTCCTTGCTAGACATATCCTGGTCTGACTAAAAGTTTGGGCAGTAGCGCGTGAGCTACGAAAAGTCGAGACTTGCGGAGCCTATGGAATAACCCGGCACGCCTACTGGCGACCGGGCATTCCTCTAGCTCTACGGACTAGCCGTATCCCGAAGGTGGCTTACTCTTGAGTGTTACTCAGGAGCAACCGACAGAGTCAACGTGCCGGAATACGATGCTGCAGGCAGAGCTGCCAGATCGCCCTGAGCCACTGTAACGCTGATCGTTGCCGTATTAAGGGGGCCAGCAGCTGGATCTGGATCTGGATTTGCACAGGTTTCAGATGCGGGGTCGCCGGCTGTCCCACTGACCGCCGTACCGGAGGTCAGATCGGTTGATGTAGCCGCGCCGACTTCCTGAAAGGACACGGTGTATTCAACGGTGTTGGTTCCGCCATCGGACAGTTCGAAAGCATTAGCGGCGCCGCTGCCCTCAGCAGTGATCTGGTAAAGACCGGTTCCACTGCGGTAGATGCAAGCGTCAGAGCTGCCGGTCAGGTCCGCGCCCACAAAATCACCCAGCGTGATGTCGGTGAGGTTTGAAATACGAACTTCGTCGAGAACGTTCAACGTAATGTCCAGAGTACCCTCAGAGGTTGCGCCGGTGGTGCCCTGGGTTGCCGCAAAGCCGTTGGCTGCGATCATGACTGCGATGCCGCCGGCGACAAGGCCTTTGGCTGCTTTGGTAAATGAAAAGCTCATTTGTTACTACTCCAATAAAGCTAGTTAGCGTCAACGTTTCACGGTTGACGTTATGTTTTGCTGCCTTTCCGTTGGCGAACGAGTTATCAATCCCTCGGATAGCGCTAATTTAGGTCAAATTTCTGACAGATAGAGTGATCTGGTATGCAGTTCTTTAGCCTCAGTCAAATATTTGGCGCGATGATGCAGTTCTCAAAACAGGTGTTAAAGAAATCATCAAGGGTTACTAGCCGCGGCCACGTTCAGGAAACGTCTAGTTTCAGTTCAGAGGTTGTTCACTGTTGTCTGACTAAAGTGCTACCCATGTTCGGTTCTGCAGGTCCGCAGACAAGTCCCATTTAGGGTGAAAGGAGAAAGAACATGAAAGCAGCAAGAAAAGTTAACCCCAAAAATTCTGTTCTGGTGAGAACCGCAGCTGGTGGCGCACTCGCTTGCGTTATAGCTCTAAGCGCCCCGGCGTTTGCTGATCGCTACAGTGATGTTCGGTCTTATGATCATGGCCGAGCTGGTTTAAGCACTGTCGATCACAACTACCGTTCTGATTCAGGCTATACAAGAAATCATTCGGGACCGATCACGCTACGCCTGAATTATGATGCCAATGGCGACGGACGAATTGGTCTAAGAGGGTTGCTTGAGCGTCAGCATGGCATCAACCCTGATAACTGGCGTATTCGCAGCGTAAACGTGCGTCACAAGAGCAAGAGACCTGCTCGCGCCGGTCTGTCTATTGGCGGACGAACCACGGGGGCGGTTCATCTGCGCAAAGGAATCACTACACTCCATGCGCCCCGGGGACGCACTAATGGCCGCTGGATGCTGGGCTACAAGAACATCAAGCTACGGGATGTGGCGGTGACTTTAGAACCCATACGCCACTATCGACAAGGCGATGATCGGCGCCATAACGACAGGGTTTATGATCGTTCTACAGGTCGCACTATAGATCGTTCTACCAGTCGAAATAGAAGTGCATTTGCATACCGTCGCTAGTGCAGTACAGGGCAGTGCAGGACCTCAAATACCGAGGTCCTGCACGTTGTAGTTTCTAACGACGTCATCCCACACCCTGGGTTTGAAACGGTATTGGTCCTCGAGCCCTCTAAAGGGCTCATAGATAAAACGGGTTTCTTCAGGGTAGCGTTGCGCTCGTGCATCGATCGCAACTGCAATCACTCTGGAGCGACTGAAAATTCGATCTTCGTCGTACAGGTCAGCGTCTTTTGCGCCCAGTACGCCAGAAGCGCCCAGAACTGATGATTTTTTGTGGAAGCCAAAGGTCAGCGAGATGCGTAGATCTTCTGAGGTGTTGGCGAAGGAACAGTGTGCAGTTTGTCGATTGACCAGAGTCACGTCACCGGCGTTGCAAAATAGAGGAACTGCTCCAGGTAACATCTCGGATTGATTGTTGGCCTCAACCATCGCGCGAATATCGATCTTGCCCCGGGTATGGCTACCGGGCAGGACCCAAAGACAATTGCCCAGGGTGCATGGGTATAACTGAGCCTGAAAGTTGAAGCCGTGAATGTTTGCATCCCAATGTGGCGACTGCCAGTGCGTTAACCCGTCTTGATGCCAGGCGACAGAGCCACCCAGTCCCGGTTGTTTCACAAATATGGCTTCTGTAAAGGGAGTGAAATCGGGACCATTCAGGCTAGCTGCAACGGCCAGCAGCTCAGGATGACCATAGAGCCTGAGTCCGGCGTCCATCGTCTGGCACATTCCAAACATCATATAGATGACTTCGGACGGGGCATCTCTGGTAGGTAAAGGCTCCAGCATCTTTACCGGATGCCTTCCGCCGTTACGTGAGGTGCCCCCCACAGGGTCAGTCAGCGGGGCAATCCAGGTGTAGGTGTCGCGCTCAAATCCCATGCTGAGTGCGGGTCGTCCCTGAGCGTCGAGCTTTGCGCCGCGGTGAACCGGTGCTCGTTCGAGCATCATCTCTACACCTGCTCGCAGGTCTTGCAGTTCTTTTTGCTGCAAGAGGTTTTCGAATATGTAGTAGCCGTGTTTTTGGTAACGCTCCTGGATCTCAGGATGCAGTGCTCCATCGCGAGTTAACCGCAGCGGTCCCCGGTTACCCAACTTTAAAGCGAGAGCTTCGCCTTCCTGCATGTAGTCACGCATTGCGGCCTGATGCTCCGAGCTGCTTGGGCGTACTTCGCTGGCTTTTGGTTTTATATGGCTAGTCCGGGCCATCAGCTTGAGTTGGACGGATTAGCCCTGGGATTTCTTGGGTCTTGTTCTTTTGGACCCCTGTCTCCCGGGGCGCGAATGATATATACCGGCTTATTCTGATGCAGTTTGGCCCAGGTTTTTCCGGTCTCTTCGACCGTCATCAAATAGTTCACTTCATCCGCCACATGTTCCGGGGTCATTAAACTGCTCGTATCAACCGGGTTCTCAGGATCGTCCAGTTGGGTTCTTTGTGCGTGGGGGATAATGGCGGTATCAATACCGCCGGGACAGATCGCATTAATCTTGATGCCGCGTTTGCCTAGGATTGGCCCCAGGCTTCGAACCAGTCCAGAGACAGCGTGTTTACTCATCGCATACAGCGGATCAACGGTATAGGGCGTAATGCCAGCCAGGGAACTGGTGACGACAATGGCTGTTCCAGATTGGCATAGCGGTAACAACGCCTGCAAACCAAATACTACGCCGTCTACATTGACCCCCATCATGCGTCGATATCGATCAAGCTGCATGGATTCAAACTCATAGTCGCTAAGAGGAGCCTCGGGAGGAGCGATCTGAATACCGGCGTTTAAGTGAATCTGGGTGGGTGGCCCCATTTTCTTTAAGGTAGCCGCGACCTGCTTCCAGTCCTCGGGCGCACTGACATCACAGCGCATGAAACTGAGTTCTCCGGGCGCATTCTGATGCTCGTTCTCGAGCTCGGAAGCGACGTCTTGCACATCCAGCGCGAGCACATGGGTGCCCCGCGCAACAGCGGCTTTGACCATGGCTCTGCCAATGCCCGAGGCTGTACCAGTGACCACCAGCAAGTCGTTTGAAGGGTTGGTCATGCGAACAGGTTCTCCAGGTTCTCTGGCGGTCGACCGATGGCGGCGGCGTTGTTAAATAAGGCGATCGGGCGTTGCATTAGCTCTGGATGCGCCACAAGTAACTTACTAATGGCTTCCGGGCTGCCATAGTCGGCGATATCAAGCCCTAGCGCCTTGAAGTTCTTATCATTTCTTAACAGAGCGAGCGGTTCATCGGGCAGCAATTTAAGCAGTTCAAGCAATTCACTTTGATTGAGCGGAGCTTTCAGATATTCAATGACTTCCAAATCAAGTTTGTCGCGCTGGGCGACACCTGTGAGTAATTCAAGTGCGCCACGCGATTTACTGCACCCCGGGTTGTGATAGAGACGGATAGTTGAAGGCGAAGTAGTTAGGGCGCTCATGGGTTAGTCCAAGTATTTGTTGGATGTGTTTGTTGGATGTGGTTGTGGGAAATTTATAATAACCAGTATCAAGGTCTAAAGGGCTCGCTGTAGTTCTCTGCGCCTTCTTTCTTAATATCCTCAAGCCAACCACCTTCATAAGGCCAGCTTTCTGGTGAATCTGGTGACGGGCCTTGCCAAAACCTGGCAAAGGGACCCTCACCAACCGGTTCCAGTGACCAGGCCTGGCGGCGGAAGGTCCAGCTGTCGGGTACCAGCTTGTGGGCTTTCCTAAAGTGGGCAATGGCCTCGGTTTGGGCACCAGCAATGACAAGGGCTGTTGCTAACTCGAAGTGCGCATGGCCCAGGGCGACATCCGCGGAACGAGGACGCGAGCGACTGATAACTTCATCAGGATTTAGAGCAAACTGACTATTTGAACCCAGCGTTACCCAATCCCGTAGTGCCTCATGATAGGCGGTGGCATCGGAGGTGATTTTTGCGGCCTCCACCATCATTTGTTGCAGACGCTCTGGTGCTGCGCTCAGGTCCGGCGGTTCCTGTGCTCCCTTATCTGCATTAGGGTCCGAGTCAGGAGGTGGCGGTGCAGGGGCTGCTTCAGCCGGCCGTACGATGGTGCCTTCTTCGTCGATCCAGATGCTGCTTGGTATGTTGATGACACCAAATTTCTCGGCAAGGGTGTGATGACGATCGATTAGCGCCGGGTGGCTGGGTTTTGCGGCTTCCATAAAGGCCTGGCAACCTTCATTGCCTAGCGCATCCAAACCGACCGTCACCAACTCGAAGCCGTCGCTGGTTAACTCGTTAAGCTCATCACGTAATTCTTGCCACACGGGCAAGTCAGCTGAGCATCCTCAGTAGGGCGCCCAGGCATAAACCACAACTTTCTTTCCCCGAAGACTCGATAGGTCAAAGGCTTTGCCTGACACATCAGGTAGCACCAGAGGCGGAGCAGTGGCCTGCGTTAGTGCCCGCGCGCCAATAGACTCGGGACCCAGAGCCCATAAATTGTGTTCTGGAGCGGCAACCAGCGGCATCCCCATGCTGGTCGCGATAGCCTCCAGATTTAGCGTGTCGCCAATTGGACCAGTAGATGAAGGAATAGGAATGCAGACCTCACCCTTACAGGCGCCTTCAGGTTTAAACCTCCAGCCAGTACGAGACTCAAACTCTTCGCGAGCCATGTCAGGTGCATTGTGCAACATTTGAAGATCGTCCTATTGATTGCGTTCAGTGACAGAGAAAGCTAGAGATAAAGCTAACACAAATTTCAGTCCTCAAGCTCTGACCAGCGTTCGTAGGCAGTTTCAAGCGCTTTGCCGGTTTCTGCCAATTCCTGCATCACCGCGGCCACTTCTTGTTCGTCCTGCTTATAGAACTCTGGGTCAGATGTCGACTCGGAAAGTTTGCTTTGTTGGGTTTCGAGAGACTCGATCAGCGCCGGCAGCTTTTTAAGCTCTTCACGTTCGTTGAAACTCAGTCTGCGCTTTGATGTATCTGATGCGGTCTTTTCTGATTTAGCGTCAGCAGATGTGGTTTTTTTACGTTGGCCCTTGGATTTGGCCAGGCGATCCTGACTGTCTGCGAGGCTCTGCTTGTTAGCCTCGGAGTATTTTTTCCAGTCGCTGTAACCGCCTACGTGTTCATCAACCCTGTCGCCATCGATCACAAGCGTAGAGGTGACGGTTTTGTCGATGAAGGCCCGATCATGACTAACCAGCAACAGGGTGCCCTCATAATCGGCCAGCAGCTCTTCCAGTAGTTCAAGAGTCTCAACGTCGAGATCGTTGGTCGGCTCATCGAGCACCAGCAGATTGGCGGGTCGGGTGAATAAACGAGCGAGCAAGAGACGGTTTCTTTCACCGCCGGACAAGGTTTTTACCGGCGAATGCACACGTGCTGGTGGAAACAGGAAGTCATTGAGGTAACCAATGACGTGACGGGATTTACCGCCGATTTCTATCCGGTCGGTGCCGTCTGCCACGTTGTCACGCACACTTCGTTCCGGATCAAGTTGTTCACGCTCCTGATCGAAGTACGCAATCTGCAGGCGGGTACCACGATCAATAGAACCGCTGGTTGGACTGTATTCGCCGAGCAGCAACTTTAGCAGTGTGCTCTTGCCGCTGCCGTTGGGACCGATAATCGCAACACGATCTCCCCGCATAATTCGGGTACTGAAGTTTTTGAGAACCCACTGATCATCGAAACGTATTCCAACCCCATCGGCCTCTATCACAATCTTGCCTGAGGCGTCGCCAGCATCCACTCGCATGGCCGCACCACCGGCACGTTCCCGGCGCTGTGAACGCTCAGCTCGTAACGCTTCCAGGCGTCGAACTCGTCCCTCATTGCGAGTTCGACGAGCCTTGATGCCCTGGCGAATCCATACCTCTTCCTGAGCGAGGTTTTGATCGAATTTGCGATTTGCATCGGTTTCGGCTGATAACTGCGCTTCTTTACGTTTTAGATAGGTGCTGTAGTCCCCTGGAAAGGAGCGCAGCACGCCGCGATCAAGCTCAATAATTCGGGTTGCCAGCTGATCGATGAAGCTTCGATCGTGGGTGATAAACAGCACTGTGCCCGCGAAGCTGAGCAGTGCCTCTTCCAGGGCGGTTATGGATTCGATGTCGAGGTGGTTTGTCGGTTCATCGAGCAATAACAGGTCTGGTTCGCTGACCATGGCTTGCCCCAGCATTGCGCGACGTCTTACCCCTCCGCTGCATTCGCTCATCATGGCGTTGCCATCGAGCTTCAATCGATCAAGGGTTGCATCTACCGCCTGGGTGCCTTCCCAGGCGCCAGCGCGTTCGATTTCCTCCTGTAAGTGCGAGAACGCGACCAACTCGGTGTCGCTCGCATTGTCCAGTTTGAGGCTTGCGTCGTGATACCGCTTCAGCAGGTCTGCGTGATCGCCCAATCCCCGGGCAACGGTTTCAAACAGACTGGCATCAATCCCCTGGGGTACTTCTTGTTCAAGCTTTGCAATCTGCAGTGAATCACCGAGCCAGCGTTGCCCGCTATCGAGCGCTCGGGTACCGGATATCACGTTCATTAACGTCGACTTTCCAGTGCCATTGCGGCCAACAAGGCATAGTCTTTCCCTGGCCTCGATGTTTAGATCTGTGTCGTCCAGAAGTGGTACATGACCAAAAGCCAGAGAAGCGTTTTGTAGGCGAAATATTGACATCGGTATAGTGTATCTGGCCCGCGGAAACAAACACGGTTTTTCGACAAAGAACGCTGGCAAAAAAACCGGCTAAAGAATACTGGTAAAGAACACTGGCAAAGCAAACCACCCAACATCTCGAAGACTGTCCATGTGGCGCACAGAAGGCCTCTGGTTCTTGCGTGCGTTACTCAGACTGTTGCGGGAAGCACCATCAAGGCTTGGCTGCGCCAACGGCGGTGGCCTTAATGCGATCACGCTACTGTGCGTTTGTTTTGGGTGATGTGGCTTATCTGCTTGCTACCTGGCATCCACGGACCCGGCCGGCCTCCATTGAGATTGATCCGAACCAGCGTTGGCTTGGGCTTAAATTGCGTGGCAACACCGGCGGCCTGGAATCTGATACTCAGGGGACTGTGTCTTTTGTTGCGCGCTACAAGATTGCCGGCAAAGGTTACCGGCTCGAAGAAAATAGCCTGTTTGAGAAGCTTGGAGACCGCTGGTTCTATTTGGACCAACTCGACGCGGGTTAAGCCCTTACAACTGTGTAGTTCGCAACAAACTCTATTGATGATTGCCTGATCCTACAAAGTTTGGCTACTCTGGGGGCTCAAGTTGTAGGACTATCTGAGATGGGTAAGTCAGATGGGTAAGTCAGATGGGATTCGACTCCATCACTAATAGCTTTGCAATTTAACAAGCGTATGTCCAAACGAAATCATGCGAAACCAGCTTTTGCCACCGCAGACGACCGAAGCAACCCGGGTTTTTAGGGGGTGGGATGAGTCTGTTGCTGGAATCTGGGGGCGCCAGCCTGTCTGTGTGCCTCATGAGCTGCACAAATCAGCCTTGTTCAGTAGAGCTCGACTTGCCGAGCTGATCGAGCACTATCCGCGAGAACACTACAGTATTATTCAAATGGGTCCGCAAGTTGACCCGCCCAATCGCCCAGGCGTTCAGCAACAAACCCTGCCGGACCAGCAGTGGCGCGAAGGAGACATTCCCAATCTCTCGGGTGAACAGGTTTTGCAGGCCATTGAGGCGGGCAGATTCTGGTTGAATCTTCGATACACCAACGAGGTTGATCCGGAATTTCGTGATCTGCAGGATTTGATTGTCACAGAACTTCGGGCCCGGTTGCCCGCTGGTGAAGAGATGTCTCATCCCACCCTTGGGGTACTCATATCTTCACCAAACGCTCAGGTGTATTACCACTGCGATCTACCGAATCAGTCTCTGTGGCAAATATCGGGCAGTAAATCTGTTTATGTGTACCCGTCGCACGAACCCTTCCTTACGGGAGAAGATCTCGAACGAATTGCAATTTTTGAACTTGAAGTTGACCTCGCCTATGACCCCGGGTTTGACGACTATGCAGTGAAGTTTGATTTTCAGCCGGGGCAGATGCTCCACTGGCCCTTGAATGCGCCACATCGAGTTGAAAATCACAATTGCCTGAATGTCTCGGTCACAACCGAGTATTGGACCCAAAAAGCCTTGCTGAATCAGCGGTTGAATATGGCCAATGGCACGCTTCGTTACCGACTGGGTATGACGCCTCGTTCGCGGCGTACTCAAGGTCTGGGCTTTTTCACCAAGTCTGTTGTGCAGGCGTTGTTGAGTAAAACGGGTTGGTTGGAACAGGCCAGACGCACCAACAAACCGCGCGAATTTGCCCTCGATGCCAAGCGCCTCGGACGGACTTGCGACAGTGAGTGAGGTTGCTGCAAAACCGCTATTTGGGACTTCGGCAGGCACCGAAGTTGCAGATTTGGAGGCGGTAGTGCATTCATCATGGGCGCAGCTTTCTGCCAGATTCACAGATATGGATGCGACAAACTCCATTGCAGTGACACCTTTTCAATCGGGTGGGTGGCTGCAAGCCTGGTATGACACGGTGGGTGCTCAGCCTGGTATCGAGCCGTTGCCGCTTGAGATTCGTAACGCCCAAACCGGCGAACCTGTTTTTGGAATTCCACTTGTTAAGCGCAAACTGGGTTCACAGTGCATCGCAGAGTTTGCCGATGCGAGTGTGACTGATTACAACGCTCCGTTGATTGGGCCTGGGTGGGTTGGCAAACCTCCAAATTCTCAACGAAAAGGCGAGGGCGCCGAGGTTACACCTCAAAGACTGATGAAGTTGTTGCAAGAGCCGTTGCAAGATTGTGACCAACTGCAATTCAGAAAAATGCCAACCCAGCTTTTTGGTACTCCCAACCCGTTTGCATTGATGCCAGGTAATCAAGTGTGCGCTGTGGGTAGCAACCTGGTCAGGATTGATGGCAGTTGGGCTGATTACAGGAAGAGTCTTGCCAAGAAGGTGCGTAAAGAGCTTGAGCGTAGTTTTCGGGTGTTTCAACGCGATGGCATTGATGCTCATTTTTGCGTAGTGAATGATCCAGCCGAGGCTGTGGCGATACTTGAACAAATGGAAATCCTGCAAGAGCAACGAATCAGCGAACTGGGTTTGCCGTTTTTATTGAATGAGCCAGAGTATGCGGCGTTCTACCGGCGTTTAATTGAGTTGGACCTGGCCAGCGGCCGTCTGCTCCTAACGGTATTGAAGAGCGGGCCTGATGAGGTCGTTGGTGCGCTGTTAGGACTGTTAAGTGGCTCAAACTACGCAATGATACGCCTGGCTCATGGCGGAAAGAGCTGGTCACACTGTTCTCCTGGAAAGCTCATGATCGATCAGACCATGCAGTATCTGCACACCCTGGGTGTTACCCGCTTTGACTTCACAACCGGTGATTACTCCTACAAGAAGGGGTTTCTTCCCCACAGTGAGCCGTTGGTAGACGTTTATCTGGGAGTGTCTTTGAAAGGGCGAATATCGCTTGCGAGTTCTCAATACACGGATGCCGCAAAGGATCGCCTGCGACGTTTTCCGTTGGCTTTCGATTTAATGAAAAAGCTGGCGCTTAGATAGAGTCTTCGTAAATCACCGAAATGCCAAAGTTTGAGCGTAGTGTCGCTAGTGGGGTGTGGTCAAACTGGCTATGCTCAAGCCAGGGCCATTTCATTGTCATTTGCCGGGCACGATAGATCGTGCGTGGCACCAGCGTCACTGATCGGCTCATGGTTGCCAAGATGTCTCGGACACCAAGCTCACCGTAAATCTCTCTTGACTCCGCGAGGGCATATCCCTTCAAAACGGCATAGCCCTCTGTGGTGCCAAACATGGAGTAGATTTTGATAGCGGCTTCGTCTGCAAGGCTTAGGCTGCCACCAAACACAACATGAGCGGTGTCGTGAGCTGAAAAGAATGCAGCCGCTGACGGATTGCCAGTTCGTTTTTGCAGATGGCTGTCATACACAGAGAAGTACTCCTCGCGCGCTTCCGACAAAGTCTGCTGAGATTCCTGTTCGAGAAAGCTCGGATGAGCAGTTGTCATACCAGCCTAGTAGGGCGCACTGCCACCATCCACGCTAAGCGTACCGCCCGTGATGCCTCCGCCGAGATCGCTTGCGAGTAACACGGCGACCGCAGCCACCTCTTCAACCGTGTTCGGGCGCTTAAGGGCCGACTCTTGCGAGAACAGATTAACCATCTCGTCAAAGCTCATACCCATTGCCTCCGCGGTAGCGGGGCCGTTGTCTTTCACGATGTCGGTGATCACCAGGCCAGGGCAAATCGCATTCACCGTCACGCCCTCAGTTGCTACCTCTTGGGCCATGGATTTTGTCATACCGTTCACGGCATGCTTTGCCGCGGTGTAGGCCATAAAGACCGGTTTGCCAACCTTCCCTTCCATTGAGGAAATGTTGATAATTCGGCCCCATTTGTTTGGCAGCATGAGCTTGAGTGCGCGTCGGCTCGCCCAGAAGGTGGAGTAAACATTCCACTTCATGGTGTCATCAAACGTCTGGTCAGTAAGCTCAACGGTTGGCAACAAATCTCCGGCACCGCCGGCGTTGTTAACCAGAATATCGACCTTGCCAAACTCTTTGGCGGTCGCGTCGATAAACCCCTCAACGTCGGCCTGTACCATGGCATCGCCAGGCTGGAAAATTGCGCGCCCGTCGACATTAAGCTCGGCAATGGTTTTTGCACCTTTATCAGGGTTGCGGGCCATCAATGCGACCTTCGCACCTTCGGCGAGGAACGCCTGTGCAATGGCCAGGCCGATCCCAGCGGTGCCACCCGTGATTGCCGCCACTTTTCCTTCAAGACCTGTAGGCATGATCAGTTCTGTCCTTCTCTTTTATTTGTAAGTTGTAGGTGCGTTATATCAGGCTTTGGTCAGGCTTTGATCCGCATTCATCGCATCGAGCTGTTTCTGCACGGTCTTGGTCCATCTTGGATGAGTCAGTATCCAGAACTTATCCTCTTCTATGGCGTTTAGAACCAGTTGGCCAACCTCATCCGGTTGCATCCCTTGTTCCAGCATTGCCTGGATTTCTTTAGCCATCGTGCCAGAAGTTTTGCCGTCAGCCTTTGGTTTGGCGCCGCCAGGCCGATGGGTTACAGAGTTGAAGCTGATGTTGGTATTTATGGGGCCTGGGCACAGTACCGAAGCGGTTACCGGGCTCTTGCGCGCTCGCAATTCTCTCTCAAGGGACGCCATGAGTGCGATTACCCCATGTTTTGCGACGTTGTAGGCGCCCATTCGACGTGCGGCGATCATTCCAGCCATTGAAGAGGTGGCATTGATATGGCCTTCGCCAGCGGCTTCTATCAACGGCAGGAAAACTTCTACGCCGTAGATTGGTCCCCACAGATCCACATCAATGATCCATTTCCAGTCCGCGAGCTTCATGTTGTGTGTGGCGGTAGGAATACCGATGCCTGCGTTGTTACACAGAATATTCACCGCGCCGTAGGTTTCCATAGTCAGGTTAGCAAGAGACTGTACCTGCTCGTGTTTTGAGACATCGCAGAGAGTGGTAGTCACAGCAACACCCTGTTGAGAAAACTCATCTGCTGCCTTTTGAAGAGCCTGCTCATCCAGATCTGCGAGGACGAGCTTCATACCGCGACCAGCAAAAGCCCGCGCCATACCGAGTCCTATGCCGCTAGCAGCACCCGTGACTACGGCAACTCTGTTTTCAAAATTCTGCATAAGTGAGGTTCGCTATGGTCAAGTAAGGGTGGTGATGAGTAGCGCAGGCGGTGAGTTGCACTAGGAGCCCGGAGAGTAGTCGGTTGCTTGCATGAATGTGCTCTCAATCTTTGAGACCAGTGGTCCGTCTGCCTGGGACGCCTCATAGGCGCTGCGCCACTGGGGATCCTCGATAAAGGCCTTCCATGAGGCTTCCGCAGCGGTACGGCTCTTGTGGCCGATGAGATAGATGAGGGTGTTTGGCGTCTCTACCGGTGTCCAATAGCCCAAGTTCTTTATTCCGTGTTTCTCGAACAGCGCCATAGTGTGGTCGCTGAAGCGGCGGTGCAGGTCATCGAGCTTGTTTGGATGAGTGGTGTATGTGCGCAATTCCAGTAGCGGCCAATCGCTGGCCGTATCAGGGGGTGGCGCTGATGAGCAGGCGCTTGCCAGTAGCGCCAGTGCCATCACTGCCAGTGTTTGCCTTGTGGCTGGGATCGTGAGTTTCATAATTTGGGGTATTCTCGTTGCGTTGATTGGACGCAGTTGTTTGCGCTGCCAGCTGTCCATCAGATTAATTGAAGCGTCTGCATTTTGACAGGTAATGGACTATGAGCACTTTGGAAAACAAGACAGCTATCGTGACCGGCGCTGGCCGAGGCGTGGGTCGGGCCACCGCTATCAGGCTTGGCAAGGCCGGTGCGAGAGTGATTGTTAATGATCTGGACGCAGATGAAGGGGAGGCCTGTGTCCGGGCGATCCAGCAGGCCGGAGGTACGGCGCTTGGCTGTCCGGGTGATGTGACCCAGCCTGACTACCCCGAGCAACTTATAGATGCGGCGCTTGCCGCTTTCAGTAGCATAGACATCGTAATCAACAATGCCGGTTACATCTGGAACGGCGCCATGCACAACCACTCAGACGAGCAATGGCAGGCGATGCTTGATATCCATGCAACCGCACCATTTCGCATCTTGCGAGCCCTCGCACCCTGGCTACGGGAAACAGCGAAGCGGGAACAGGCGGAATCCGGAGCTGTTGCCTGTCGTAAAATAGTCAATATTTCGAGTGTCTCAGGTACCACTGGGGCGGCGACGCAGATCGCCTATTCTGCAGGCAAGGCAGCGGTGGTGGGCCTCACCAGGACTCTGGCCAAGGAGTGGGGCCGCTATAATGTGACGGTGAATGCGGTAGCTTTTGGTCACATCGAAACTCGACTTACGCAACCCTACGAGAGCGCACCCCCCACGATTGAGGTTGGAGCGCGTTCACTTCGGGTTGGCCTCACCGAAGAGCAGTTACGTGGTGTTACCCAGGCGACGCCCCTGCAACGTGCCGGTCGGCCGGAGGATGGCGCTGGTGCAATCTATCTGTTTTGCTTGCCGGAATCAGATTATGTGACGGGTGAGGTGCTGACCTGTTCCGGCGGAGCGCATCTTTAGGGCTTTGGGGTGCCAGGAGTGATTGGCCAGGAGTGGTTGAGTAACAACAGATGCGTGTGACCCAGCAAGAACGAGAACAGTGGTATCGAGACGGCTATTTTGTCCGCCTGAAGTGTTTCCATGAGGTGGAACTCAAACGGCTTCGCAGTGCCTCTGATCGGGTGGCATCAGCAGTAGCGCGCAGGGCTCCCCATGGCACCACCTATTATTTGGATGGCAATCGATTTGTGGACCATGGGCACCACACGTTTCAGTACGAACATGCCCCGGGCTCAACCCAGTTACGCGTGGTGGAGCCAGTACATGACCTTGATGAGGAATACGCCCGCCTCGTTGCGGATAAGCGACTTGTTCGCGTAATGCGTGATCTCCTTGGAGAGGAGGCTGTGGCGCTTTGGACAGCGAAGCTCAATTTCAAATCACCGCACGATGGCTCGGGTTTTGGTTGGCATCAGGATTCCCCCTACTGGATTCATGCCAACACTTGCGTGGATCGGTTGCCGAACGTGTTTGTTGCGCTTGATGATACAAATGCAGAGAACGGCGGCTTGCGACTCATACGTGGCAGTCATACTCAGGGTGTCTTGTCTGGGCGCGCTGACGGCAGCCAACTGGAAGGCTTTTATACGCACGAATCCTGGATTGATCTGGATCAGCTAGTGATTCCTCAGTTGCCCGCAGGGTCTCTCTTGTTCTTTAGCCCGCACATCATTCACGGTTCAGGCGCCAATCAGTCCGCGGCAAAGCGGCGAGCATTGATCCTGACCTATCAGCCGGCGGGTGGGCGCGAATTGAAATCCGGGGCTCAGAGTGCGACTTATCAGACTTAAGGTTAGACAATAAATAAACCCTATAACTCATTGATTAATAAGAATATTAAAGAGATACGCAGCCCGAGATGGTCCTCGATTCCCGGTTATAAGAGCGGTTTGTACTCTGAGCTTTAGTGATTGCCGTTAAAACTCCCGGGGTCGCCTTCTTTTGGTCTCATATTGGTCTCACATTGGTCGCATATAGGCCAACCTGCACTTTGAGATAGGTTTTCGTAGCGCTTGTTTTTGCTGAAAAAAAATCAAAAACCTCGAAACACTATAACGCTAAAAAAGTACTTTTGTGTTGTGCTGAAAAGGCGTTGGTGTCTAATCGCTGAGTGATTTCACCTGTAAAAACGCTGATGAAATGAGTACAAAAAAAGTTGCATCTGTCGTTTACAACGGTGATTGCGGAATCTATAGTCCCGCAACTTCTGAATACATACTTATGTATTTACATCTTTGTATTCTGACTTTCTGGATAGATTTATCTGCATAAATTTATTTGTATCAACTTCATTCGCTGCGAAGGATTCATAAGCTAAGGATTAACTATGAGCATTATCACAATGGCTACCACCAAGGGCGGAGCCGGTAAAACAACCTTGGCCCAGCTGATCATTGGTGCGGTCCACAATTTTGGTTATACCGTTGGTGTCATTGATACGGATGACAACGGGACCCTGAATAGCTGGCTCACCGACAACATCAACATGGCGATTGAGTCGAAACATATTACGGATGAGACCAAGATCGTCTCTGAAGCGAAGAAGCTGGACCGAAAGTACGACATGGTGGTTGTTGATACCGCTGGTGTGCGTTCGCAGGCCACGATCTTTGCGTTGGGATGCGCGGATCTGGTGCTTATACCGGTGCAGATGTCCAAGGCAGATGTGGTTGAGGCGGTTAAAACCTACAAGCTGGTCCGTAGCGCAGGCGCCATTGCCGAGAAGATCATTCCGGCCCGAATCGTATTCACTGACTACACGCCCAAAACCAATGTCGGTAAGCAGGTTCGCAAGAAGGTGAGCAAGCATGAGTTGCCCGCCATGAAGACCCGGCTGCATCATCTGGTGGCCTACAAGGAGCAAACCTTCTCCGGCAAGATTGCAAAGAAAGGAACTGCCGGCGCTCAGGCGCAGCTGCTCGTTCAGGAGATGTGTGAGCAGGGTTTCTTGCCCTTCATGCGTGAGCCGGAACTGCGCGTCGCCTCATGAGTCGAACGCCCACCAAGGGCAAGAAGGCATCGGCCTCTAAAGCACGTAAGGCGCCCCTGGCCACGCGTGAGATTGCGGCGGCCTCCAGGCAGGCTCGAAGTGTTGATCAAGACGATGAGCCGATGAGTCAGATCACGCTGAAGCTTCGTCAGTCCCAGCACCGGCAACTGGCCCAGATGGCGTTTGACGCCGGGACCACAATGCGCGGCATCATCATGCGGGCGCTTAAGACCAAGGGGCTCGCTGTGACCAAGGAAGATCTTAAAGACCGACGACGTCGCTAGCGCGGTAGCGTTTTGGCAAGAGTGGCAGGCTGAGGGGCCTGCCCGGTTTGGGCTCTGGGGTGCAGGCTCAGATTCTCTTAAGGCGATGATTTGCGTATTTCACGAAGCGCATTTCACCAAATGTTAGTGAAACTCAGGGTCTGAGTTAAAGAAATCTCTGCCCAATTTATCCCAGTTGGCCTTTTCTGCGTCAGCGAATACCCTAACCTTCTGATCTTTAAGAAGATTGTCTTATTTCTGCTTGCTGGCCCAATGCTTGCATTCCAGCGTTATTAGTCCTGTGCAAAAAAAAGGAATCTCGTGGATGCTTGAGCTCGTAAACCTTTCCAAAACCTATGCCAATGGCGTTTGCGCGCTGGACCAGGTGTCGCTGACCATTCCCAGCGGCATGTTTGGCTTGCTGGGGCCAAATGGGGCTGGCAAATCGTCGCTTATGCGCACCATTGCAACCTTGCAGACGCCCGATAGTGGCTCCATCCTTTTGCACACTGACCCAGCCACTAACTCAGCGATAGACGCGCTGGCGGATCCCCACGAGCTGCGCCGTACCCTCGGTTACTTGCCCCAGGAATTTGGTGCTTATCCGCGTACCTCGCCTTTGGCGATGCTCGATCATATTGCCGTATTAAAAGGTGTTACCCGGGGCGATGATCGCAAGGCGATGGTTGAATACCTGCTGGAGATGACCAATCTTTGGGATGTTCGAAAGTCTCACATAGACAGTTTCTCAGGGGGTATGAAACAGCGCTTTGGTATTGCTCAGGCACTGCTTGGGGAGCCCCGGTTAATCATTGTCGATGAGCCTACGGCAGGGCTGGATCCTGCGGAACGCCGACGGTTTCACAATTTGTTGGCCAAAATCGGTGAGAACGTGGTGGTTATTCTGTCCACGCACATCGTTGAGGATGTTGCTGACCTATGCCCGACAATGGCCATCATGGGGCAGGGCAAGATTCTGCTTCAGGGCAGGCCTGCGGATCTGGTGGCCAAGCTGCAAAACCGACTGTTTGTCAAAACAGTTCCCAGCAATGAGGCAGCGGCCTTGCAGGCCGAGTTGCCCGTAGTTTCAACCCGTCTGAAAGCGGGCCAGGTGGAGCTGCGGGTTGTTGCCGAAACTGCGCCTGAGCAGGGCTTTGCCGCAGGGACCGCCGTGCTGGAAGACGTGTACTTTGCAACACTGATGCAGCATGGCCTGAGTGTGGAGTTAGGTTGATGCTCGAAGTATTTCGATTTGAGTGTCGGTATCAGCTGCGCTCGCCACTGTTTTTGTCGATTGCGCTGGTCTGGTTCTTGCTGGCATTTTTTGTGATGGCCTCCGAAAGCGTCCAGATTGGAGGCATTGCCGATAACCTGAATCTCAATGCCTCGCACAGCATTATTTCTGCGCACTATGTGCTGTCGATTATTGGAATGTTTGCAGCTGTGGCCTTTGTGGCGAGTGCGATAACCAGGGATCAGGAAGCAGGTACTGATGAGCTTCTTTACGCCACAGGAGTAAGTGAATCTGCGTATCTCTTTGGGCGTTTTGCCGGCGGAACCCTGTTTGCCACGCTGGCTGTTTTGGCTGGTGTAGCGGGTTCGCTGGTAGGCTCTTTTATGCCCTGGCTTGATCCGGAGCGAGTGGGTGATTTTTCGTTGGCACCCTATGGTTTTGCTGCCTTTGCTGTGGTGCTGCCAAACATGTTTGTTATCTGCGGCCTGTTTTTTGCTGTTGCCGCGCTCACACGATCGATGATGGCGGCATACCTTACGGCACTTGGATTTCTCATACTGTTTGTCGTTGTTGCCGCAAACACCAATCCTGAGTCGATCTCAACCCTGGCTCTGGGTGGTCCTTTTGGGCAGGTTGCCTTTGAGGAACTGACGCGTTACTGGACCGTCGCGGAGCGCAATTATCAGGTGCCTGCCTTCACGGGTACGCTGCTCTACAATCGCTTGATCTGGGCTGGGCTCGCCCTGCTTGCGTTGCTGCTAACGCGGCTGTTGTACCGTTTCCGGCTGGGGGGTAAAGGCGCAGGCAGAAGAGACAGCAAAAGTTTGTCACCGCCGCAGCTGAGGGCCTTTAATGCCGAACCCGAGCATAGCCCGCAGGTTGTTTGGCGGCAGTTGCTCTCGTTAACGCGCATCGATATATCGGGCATCGTCAAGAGCGCACCTTTTTATGTATTGCTGGCGTTTGGCATGTTCAATGTCACGGGTGGGTTTCTGGCGGCGATGGAGTCGACTTTTGGCACGCCGGTTTATCCTGTAACTGAGGTGGTCAGTCGAGCTGTTGGCAGTAACTTCTCGTTTGTCGTTTTATTGATTCTTCTGTACTACGCCGGTGAACTGGTGCATCGCGAGCGTCAGCTGAGAGTTGATCAGATTATTGATGCAACACCTTTTCCGTCTGGTGCTGCGGTTGCTGCCAAAGTACTGGCGCTATGGTTTGTTATCACTGCACTGTTTGTCACAGTAATTTTAGCCGGCGTGCTGTTGCAGGCGCTGCATGGCTACACAAATTTTGCACCAGCCATTTATCTCACCGATGTGCTTGGCGTTATTGGTGGCTCCTTCTATTTCTGGGCGATTATTGCGGTCTTTGTGCAGTCTGTATCGCCGGGAAAATTTGTTGGCATGCTGATCTTGCTGCTGATATTTATTGGTACAGAGGTGCTTGCCAACTTCGGCTTTGAGCACGTTTTGTACTCATTGTCTCTTCCCAGTGCGCCGTTTTCCGCGATGAATGGCTACGGACACTTTCTTGAACCACTTTTGACCGTGGCGGCGTACCTTGCCGGGTTGGGAGTACTTGTATTCATTGGGACTCACCTGCTCTATCCGCGAGGTCTGCAGAGTATTTCGGAGCGTGTGAGTCATGCAGGCGTTCGATTTACTGCCCCCGTGCGTCAGGCTGCCGTGTTGGCCTTTGTTGCAACCCTGGCACTCGGAGGCTGGATTTTCCACAACACCGTTGTTGTGAACGAGTACAGGACCAATGATGATCTAGAGCTGCAAAGAGCAGAGTACGAGCGGTCTTATCGTAAATACCTTGAGGTGCCGCTCCCTTCTGTTGCAACGCTGAATGTTGAGATTCATTTGGTGCCTGAGGAGCGACGGCTGGAGTCACTGGGTCGAATCAGGCTGATCAACGAGACTGAGCAGGAGATCGCTGAGTTACCTTTGTCAATACCGCCGCATCTCAACATCAATAGTTTGCAGGTTGCTGGGGCGCGTCAAACCTTTGCAGACGAAGTCCTGGGTTTTTACATCTATACCTTTGAAGAGCCCATGCAACCAGGCACGCAGGCTGAGGCCCAGTGGGATTTGACCTGGTCGCATAGTGGGTTCGAGAATTCGAACTCTTCAACTCGCCTGGTTCACAATGGGACCTTTGTGAACAACAGCGAGATCATGCCAGCACCTGGTTACGACCGTGATCGCGAACTGCAAGACAACAATGTCCGTCGCCAGCACGATCTTGAGCCGTTGATCAGAATGCACAAGCTGGAAGATCGGAGCCGTCGGGTTAGCTCGATTTTTGGTCGTCGGCGTACCAAATTTGAAGCCATTGTGAGTACTGCACCCGATCAAACTGCGGTGGCGCCCGGCTATCTCGCAGCGCAATGGCAAGAGGACGGTCGGGCATTCTTTAAATATGTGATGGATAAGCCCATTTGGCCTTTTGTCTCGGTGTTGTCAGCGCGCTACAAGCAGGTCAAAGACACCTGGGTTAATCCGGATGGTGGCGATGATGTCGAGCTTGCGGTGCTGTTTGACGAGCAACATCCTTACAATGTGCAACGCATGCTCGAAGGCAGCAAGAAATCTCTCGACTACTTCCATAGAGAGTTTAGCGCTTATCAATACCGACAGTTTCGTATCCTGGAGTTTCCTGGATATCAGCGGTTTGCCCAGTCTTTCCCGAATACCATTCCATACTCTGAACGAATTGGGTTTATTTCAGATCTGCGAGATCCTGCAGATATTGATTTTGTGTTCTACGTGACGGCCCATGAGCTCGCCCATCAATGGTGGGGGCATCAGGTGACGGGCGCGGATGTACAGGGACAGTCAATGATCATTGAAACCCTGGCACAGTACTCGGCGCTGATGGTAATGGAGCGTGAGTATGGGGCGCCAAAGATGCGTCGTTTCCTAAAGTACGAGCTCGACAGTTATCTGAGCTCGCGAGGTACGGAGCTAATCGAAGAGCTGCCGTTGCTTCGGGTTGAAGACCAGGGCTATATTCACTATCGCAAAGGCAGCCTTGCGATGTATGCCTTAAAGGAAGCGATTGGTGAGGCCAAGGTCAACGCGGCATTGCGCCGCTTTCTGGCGGTTTATGCATTTAATGAGAATGACTACCCAACCTCTGCCGATCTAATCGACGAATTTCGAGCCCAGGCTGGGCCAGAGCATAGTGAGTTGATTAGCGATCTGTTCGAAAAAATCACGCTTTTTGATCTGTCAGTTGCTGAGGTTTCGGTGGTGGAAATAGAGGGCGAATTTGAGGTCACCGCTCAGGTTCGGGCGAGCAAGTATTATGCAGATGGAAAGGGTAATGAGACGGAGGTACCCCTTAATGCTGAGCTTGAACTGGCGGTGTTTCCCAAACCCTCTCCTGCGCAACAGAAAACCATGAACAATTCTGATCTGCCGCCACCGCTGATGCTCACCAAACGCACATTATCTAGCGGCGAGCAGACCTTTGTCTTTCGGGTGCAAGACGAGCCAGCACGTGTGGGTATAGACCCCTACAATAAAATGATCGACCGTAATCCGGACGATAACCTCCGCTGGGTGAATTAGCTTTGGCAGAACAAGAACAACAGCAAGAAGAGCAAGAAGCTCAGCATAACGAGCTGATCGCTTTGGCCAATCAAGTCATGCCGTT
>CAZWMD010000014.1:62984-85783 GCA_964634815.1 uncultured Pseudomonadales bacterium
AGCAAGAAGCTCAGCATAACGAGCTGATCGCTTTGGCCAATCAAGTCATGCCGTTTGGAAAGTACCGAGGTGAGTTATTGCTGAACCTGCCGGAGCCCTATCTGGTCTGGTTTAACGGGCAAGGGTTCCCGAAAGGCGTGCTGGGCGAGCGAATGGCTGCAATGTACAGCATTAAGGTCAATGGTTTGGAGAAGTTGCTGAAGCCCCTGATCAAGCCAGACGAGACAGACTAGCTCGTCCGGACCGCACCTGCCCTTGACTTGGAGCGACTTTGCACGCATTGTGCGGCGCTTCTACACCTCCGCAGACGTTTGCCACCGGTAGATTTGACGTCGCGATAGATTGCGCTCTGGTTAACACCAATCCTGACCACTCAGCCCTCCGGCAAGCTGGAAAGAACAAGCTGGAAAGAAAAAGACGCGCATCTTTTTACAGACACTGCACAAACGTTGCACTATCGGGCCGCGTTATTGCGTTGCTCGGATACTATTTTGACAGAACAAACTTTTGCGTCGTTAGACCTCGACGAGCGCCTGCTGCGCGCGCTGGATAAAATCGGTTACGTACAGCCTACACCTATTCAGGAACAGTCAATACCAGCCTTGTTGGCAGGACAAGATTTACTGGGAATCGCCCAAACCGGCACAGGCAAGACAGCCGCTTTTTCCCTGCCTTTGCTGCAGATACTTGCAGAGAGTAAGCGAACGCCAAAAGCGCCTGGCGCTCTGATTCTTGCGCCGACTCGCGAGTTGGCTATCCAGATTTTTGAAGAACTGAAGTCTTTTGGTGCGCATATGGCTTTGCGCTCGGCCTGTATTTTTGGCGGGGTTGGGCAAAACCCGCAGATCAAACTCTTGCGACAAGGCATTGATATTCTGGTTGCAACACCTGGACGGCTGCTGGATCTGGCTAACCAGAAGCATCTGGAACTTTCCAACGTCTCCCTGCTGGTTTTGGATGAAGCTGATCGTCTTTTAGATATGGGCTTCATTCGGGATGTTAAGAAAATAGTCGCCATGACTCCCAAGCGGCGTCAGTCGCTGCTGTTTTCCGCAACCATGCCGAAAGAGGTTGCGCATTTAGCAAAGGAAATGCTGCGCGATCCCGTACGAGTAGATGTGTCGCCCAAGGAAGTGACAGTAAGCAGAATCGAGCAGCGGGTTGTGCAGGTAAATAACGTGAACAAGCAGCAGGCGTTAGAGCATATCCTGCGAGATGAATCGGTTAGTCGGGCGATAGTGTTTACCCGCACCAAACACGGGGCAAACAAGGTTGCCAAAAAATTGGTACAGGCAGGTATTGGAGCTGATGCTATCCATGGCAATAAATCTCAAAATGCGCGGCAACGTGCCCTGGCCAGTTTTAAGAAAGGTGACATATGGGTTCTGGTCGCAACAGACATTGCCGCTCGCGGCATTGATATTGATGGCGTCTCACACGTAATTAATCAGGAACTACCCCACGAGCCAGAAAGCTACGTACACCGTATTGGCCGAACTGGCCGCGCAGGAGCGGCAGGCATTGCCTGGTCTCTGGTTGACCCGGACGAGCGCAGTCGTCTTCGAGCTGTGGAGCGGCTGATCAAGTTTGAACCCACCAAGGTTGAACTTGATATTGTCTATACCCAGCCTGTTAGTGAGTCTTCGAATGATGGAGACAAACCAACTCGTCAAGGTGGGAATCGTGGGGGTAACCGCGGCCAATCCCGATCTGGCAGTCGGGGATCTCGACGATCCGGCGGGCGACGACGACGCTCCGGCGCTGCCTAGGGTTTTTGCATCCATTTGCAACCCAGATAGATAGTTTCTATCGTGGCGCTTCAGAGGTTTCTTTGCGGAGTGCTCAGATGATCAAAATCCAGACGTTGCCCGTAGACGCCGGTAAGAGCGAAATCCTTGCCGCGATGCATCGCGATGGCGCGGTGATCCTGAGCAACGCCATTGACCCTGCAGACGTTGCGTCGATTGTTGCTGAAGTTCAGCCCTATATTGAACGTACCCCAATGGGCGGTGATGATTTTGTGGGTCGGGCCACGCAACGCACCGGTGCACTGGTCGCTCGAGTGCCAAGCTGCAGACCATTGGTCATTCATCCCCGGGTGATTGATGCAGCGAATGAGTTCCTTAAGCCTTATACGGAGAAAATAATCCTGCATCTGACCCAGACCATCTGTATTCATCCTGGTCAGCCAGCTCAGCCGTTACATCGTGATCGCCAGGCCTGGGGAACCCAGATGCCGTTATCGATTGAGCCGCAATTCAACACAATATGGGCGCTCACTGATTTCACCAGCGAAAACGGGGCAACCCGGGTAGTTCCCGGCAGTCAGGAGTGGGATTGGGAGCAGCGCGCAAGGTCTGAACAGATTGCCCAGGCAGAGATGAAGGCGGGGAGCGTGTTGCTTTACTCTGGAAGTGTTATCCATTCTGGTGGAGAAAACCAAAGCGCAGCGGCTCGATTGGGGCTGAACATTACCTATTGTCTTGGCTGGCTGCGGCAAGAGGAGAACCAGTACCTTTCTTGCCCGCCGCATATTGCAAAAGACCTTGAACCTGAATTGCAAGAGCTGCTCGGCTATACCCAGGGCAGCTATGCTCTTGGTTACTACTCTGACCCCGAATCTACCCAGCCCAATCGCGATATCCTGCCGCCGGAAGTTGCTCTTGGCCGCTGGCCGACTTCTGGTACTACCCTTGGCGCCGCGGAGACTGAGTGACAGAACTGGGCCCCATCTGGATAACCGTTGCCCTGGCGGCGACTACAACGGTTGTTCTGCTGCTGATTGGTACCCCTCTGGCCTGGTGGTTGGCAACAACTCGAAGTCGTTTGCGTCCGGTTATCGAAGCCTTAACCGCGCTACCCCTGGTGCTGCCACCCACGGTGCTTGGCTTCTACATGCTGGTGCTGCTGGGTCCGGCATCGACGCTGGGTGGATTTTGGGTATCGATCACCGGCCAAGCGCTCACGTTCTCATTTTCCGGTCTGGTGGTTGCATCTGTTGTCTACTCCCTGCCATTCATGGTCCAGCCCTTGCAGGGTGCCTTTGAGAGGCTAGGGCGAGTGCCCCTTGAGGTTGCCGCAAGTCTTCGTGCCTCTCCCTGGGACAGTTTTGTATCTGTCGCTATGCCCTTGTCCCGGGGTGGGTTTGTGACGGCGATTGTGCTGACCTTTGCACACACCGTTGGCGAGTTTGGCGTAGTCCTCATGGTTGGAGGAAACATCCCTGGTGAGACCCGGGTCATTTCCATAGCGATTTATGAATACGTTGAGACCTTGAGATATGGTGACGCTCATCGATTGTCTCTTGGACTTTTGGTGTTCTCTTTCTTGGTGCTGCTGCTTGTGTATCGCCACAATCGCAGCCTCACTGTGCGAGTTGGTTGAGGCCGAATGACGATGCCGAGTGCCGCTAACACCGCTAACCAGGAGTTGCTTGAACTTGACCTGCGACTGGTACGTGGCGATTTTCAATTACACGTTGAGCAGACTCTGGCAATCGATGGTGTCACCGCCATATTTGGCCGCAGTGGTAGTGGCAAAACAACACTGTTGCGCTGTATCGCCGGCTTTGAGCATGCGGCAGGGCGTATCAGTTTTTGTGGTGACGATTGGTTGAACGATGCGAAAAAGCGCGTTGTACCCGCCCATAAGCGTGGTGTGGGCTATATGTTTCAGCAGCCGGGGCTGTTTCGACATCTGAATGTTGCGCAAAACCTCGAATTTGCCCGCTCTCGTGCGACGAAGGCGCTGAAACAAAGAGACGCCAAAGCAGACCTCGACTACAACCATGTACTGGAGGTGTTTGCCCTGGGTTCTTTGATGAATCGTGCAACCAATGATCTGTCGGGTGGCGAGGCGCAGCGTGTAGCGCTTGCCCGAACTTTGTTATCACAACCCGATTTTTTACTGCTCGATGAGCCATTGGCGGGGTTGGATGATGCAAGCAAACGCGAACTTTTGCCGTTCCTGGAAACCCTGACAAAAGAATTTGATCTGCCTACTCTCTACGTTAGTCACGATATTGATGAGGTCGCCCGGCTGGCAGCCCGACTGCTTGTTCTGGATGAGGGAACTGTATCCGCCTACGGTCCCACCCAGGCGCTCTTCCAGGATCTTGAGGACAGTGATTTTTCTGATCGTTATGAAGCCGGTGTTCTGCTTGACGCGCGGGTTATTGAACAGGATGAGGAGTTTCAGATTACTCGGTTGCAGGTGGCGGGCCAGACACTGAGCGTCCCCATACGTTCGATATTGCGACCTGGAGATGATGCTCGCCTACGGGTGAACGCTCGAGATGTTGCGATAGCCCGGGAAAAACCGGTGGGGATAAGCATTCGCAATATCTTCGCTGGCTGTGTTGCCTCGCTTTCCGCAGAACCCGGCCAGCCGTTTGCCGAGGTAGTGATAAGATTGGACGCGGCAGATGAGGCTGAGGCTTCCCCCATTGTTCTTCGTTCCCGGGTTACTCGGGCAGCGGCTGCAGAGCTGGAGCTTGCGGTTGACCAGCCTGTGTATGCACTCGTCAAAACGGTTCTGCTGGATAATTTTTAAGTCTGTTTTGTTCCTTTGATACGCCTGGGGCCATTCGCATGTCATTATTCACTCCTCGGCAATCACTCCTGTAGATTTGATGTGAACAATCTTTCAGCAAAACTCGTTCTCCAGCAGAACCCGATTTTTGGCGCACTCTCCAATGATCTTATTGACCTGTTGGCTGGCATGGCGAAGAACCGGGACTATCGAACCGGCGAGACCGTTTTCAGAGAAGGCGAGCCAGGTGATGTATTGCTCGGAGTGATCAGCGGTAATATCAATATTCACGCTGCATCAACCGATGGCCAATCGCTTAATTTAAACCGGATTTGTGCCGGAGAGATCATTGGGGAAATCGCCTTTCTCGATGGCGGGCCGCGTACTGCCAGTGGCGAAGCAACCGAACCCACGAGCTGCTTTGCCATTCCCAGGCCGCCCTTTCAACGGCTTATGCGCGAAAGATCCGAGCTCTCTGAGCAGCTCTTGATTTTGGTTTGCCAGAGGGTTCGCTGGACCAGCGATAGGGTGACTGACTTTGCGTTTCTCACGCCCCAGGCCCGGCTTGGTCGGAGGCTTCTGCACTTGGGCGCGGAACAGTCTGAGGTTCGCATCTCTCAGGCCGAATTGGCCAGGTTTCTGGGGATCTCCCGGCAGGTTGTTAATGGTTACCTGCGCGAATGGCAGAATGCCGGTGCTGTGGTGCTGAAACGTGGCCGGATTGAGATCAGCTCCAGCGAACGCCTGCTGAGCGCCGCAGGTCTTGCAAGCTGAATTCAACAATAGTTCAACCCACCTGCATCTATTGACGGCCCTGAAGCATCTGTACTCTGACTAGATAAGATTTAGGAGTTCTGATGGACGGTATACTCGTTCCGATCGTACTGTTTGTGGTGGTGGGTTTAGCGACCATTGGCCGCAATTATTTCAGGTTTCTCGAAGCCAAAGAGCAACAGGCCACTGTCCGGGAATTGCTCGCCCGGGAGCAGGAGGTGTCGCCGGAAGTTCTGGATGCGCTGCTGGCAAGTCTGCTGCCCCAACCGCAGGCCGATTTACGCCGGGGAGTGATTGGTATTTGTTTGGGGATTGCGGTGGTGCTTTTTGGTTTTGTGCTGGATGAGCCCGATGCCCAGGCGCCGCTCACTGGTCTTGCTGCCTTTCCCATACTGATTGGTGTTGCTTACCTTGCATTGTGGAAGGTTGGTCAAACCAAATCTTGATCCTTGATGGGAGGTGACGCCTCAGCCGAAGATGCACTGGTACGCCGTGCCAGCCGCAGTGATCGCGACGCCTTTGCGCAACTGGTGGCGAGCCATCATGGTCGTATCCGGGCGTTGCTCGGATATCTCGCTCGTGATCTTGTGGTTGCTGACGATCTGGCGCAGCAAACCTTTCTGCAGGCCTGGGAAAAGCTTGGGTCCTTTCGGGGGGATTCTTCGGCGCGCTTTGGCGCCTGGCTCACGCAGATTGCTTATCGAGAGTTCCTGCAACTTACCCGTCGAGACAGGCGCTGGGCTGCGATAGTTGATACACAGGGTAGTGTTGAAGAGTTGGCCGCTGACGTTTGTTGGGATTATCAGCGAGATGATCCGACAGGGTCGGTAGACTCTGCAGAGTTTGATATTTCCAGACTGCTCGCCCCGTGCAGCCGCGTTCAGGCGGAAGCTCTGTATATGAACTTTGTGCTGGAATTGACACATGAAGAAATCGCCATGATTACTCAACAACCGCTGGGAACAGTGAAATCGCATATTTCTCGCGGGAAAAAGGTGATAAAAATGGCCCTTGACCCATTGAAAACCTCGGTAAATGGAACCGGCGATGACCCTTAAAGGCCCAGACAGATCTAATCCGGACAGTGCGTTAAAACTCGACGATCTGCTTGGTCGAGCGGGGGCTCTGGAACGAACACGCTTCGAGGATGCACAGTTTGTCGATCGGATAAACCAGGCGATCCTGTTGGCTGATGAACCTGTGCCTGCGCCGTATACCCTGGGTAACAGTGGTTTTCGATGGCCACCGCTTGCTGCCTTACTGATTGCCTGCCTGGTGGCCTGGCCGCTGATTGACGTCCAGGCTCTGCAGACATTGTCCCAGAGTCTTTTGGGTGACAGCCTTTTGCGCGAGAGCCTGTTTGGTGGATGGTCGATCGCTCAGCTCAGTCTGCCGCCAGCGCTACCCCTGTTGCCTTTGACTGCGCTTGGGCTTGGCGTATTGTGGAGCGCGGCAAGTGAATAGACTCTTGTATGTTAGCTAGCGTTGGGTCTTATGCGTATGTATTGACGGCGATGAAGGCGACCGCCGAGTCTTGACACCCCGTCGAGGAGAACTGATTGCCAGCCGTACTTTTCACGCAGGGAGATGGCCGCTTTCTGGGTCGCCTCTGCCTCATCCATCAACCAGGCCTGTGCACCAACCCATTGTCCAAGCAGTTTGCCTCGGAAGTCGCATACGGCAATCTCGGCATCAGAACTGTTGCGCAGTCGTTTGACTTTGCCCGCGTCAGGATCTGAGAACATCACGAGATCTCCGTCCAAAGGGGCTGCCCAGACAGGCGTTGCTACCTTGCGACCGTCTTTTCTGAACGTGGCCAGACTGATATAGGGCGCGGCAAACAGGCTGTTATCGGCCATGGTTTAGTCAATCTCCAGAATGGCGTGCCCGTGATGTATCGTTCCAAATTCATCAATCGCCTCGACGGATAAGGTGTGAATGCCCTGGGGCGTATCGTCAGGCAGGTCGGCGCCAAACAGATGCGTGGACGGCGTGGCGTTTACCCAGGATTTTTTGCTGGTTGGATTGCGCGTGAAGAGCTCGTTGACATAGGGGTCTGCACGGTTAACCAGTGCCATAGGGTAGGCGTCTCCATTGTTTATGCGAAAAGAAACCTGTGATTTTGGTCCTCCATCGAAGAGGTTCACCAGCACCTGTGCGGCCCCAACCTGCTCGATATTCATCTTTCCGTCTAACAGCTCGCCATGACGGAAGTCACGCATCCCGTCGGCACGAAGGCCACTATGATGAACATCAAACATAATGTTCATCTGGAAATCTGCGGTATCGCTTGCGGCTTTGAAGCGCACAGAGGCTTTTGAACCATCAACAGAAAGTACGTGATAGCCGTTTGGTGTGCCATCGCGTTGCCAGGTAGTAGGTACGCCGCGATCGTCAAAAGGTCCGCTCCACCAACTGCCACTAACGGCGGCCAGAATATGGTGATGGAACTCGCCCGGCCCGCGGAATCCTTCGTCTTTGCCGAAGTAAACATGTTCGGTGGTGTGTGTGTGCCCGGCAACCGAATACAGATTCTTGCGCCCCGACAAGAGTTTAAATAACTCGCGTCGATCCTGAGTCGTAACACCTGGACCATCGCTTATCGCGGTGGCGAGGGGAGAGTGCATAGTGACAAACACCAAAGCCTCATCAGCCACATTCTTCAGATCGGCCTTCAGCCAATCAAGCTGGGCTCGACCAAAGTTGGCGATATAGCCGCCACTGCCTCGTACATCAGCAGGATCGCTTTCACCATTGCCTTTGTATTCGATGTTATCGAGCACAACAAAGTGAGCACCTCCCACATTGAAACTGTAGTACGGCGGACCGTAGATAGACTTGAAGGTCTCCAGAGAATAGCGATCGTTTTCTGCCAGCAAGTTAAGTTCGTGATTGCCGGGAACGTTGTACCAGGGTATGCCTATCTGGGCGATGATGGCGTTAAGCCGGGGTAGTAGGGAGAGATCATCAAAAGCAATATCTCCCATGGTCATGCCGAAGGCTGCATCTGAGCCGATTAACTCGGTGACAACATCGGTTCTAATGTAGTCGAGTTCAACTTCAGACTGGGGTTGAGTATCTGCAAACAGAATAGCCTCAAAGACGCTGGGTTCGTCCTGGGGGATCAATGGGAAGTCTATCTGTTCCGGTAATGGTCCCGTAGGCGCAATTCCACCGTAGCGCAGACCAGCCGGAGACCCGTTTGGTTGATGGATGTAGTAGAAGAGCGGTAGGTTGGTTTTGGATACGGGAGTTTTGTAACCACTGGGTTTCACGACAAAGATGATGGCCTCGTCGGCAATGTCCAGGCTGTAGTCGCCTGCCTTGTCGGTTTTGGCGAATCGTACACCATCTGAAATGAGCACGTTTGGAACGCCAGGCTCCCCCGGATCTCTAAGCTGGTTAGAGTTTTGGTCAACGTAAACCCTACCGTTCGCCGTGGCAGCCTTTGCGGAAGACCAGGTAGAAAACGAGGCGAAAAATATAATAGTGACCAGTAACCAGGTTGTGCCGAAACAATGATTCGATGATTGGTGGTTGCTGATTACAAATCTTGCTGGTCGTTCGGCAAAGAGCATTTTCATTGCTCCGTCTTCAGGTGATGCGACATATCGCCCTTGTTGTCGATGAGAATCCGTCGCTCGATCAGGTGCCAGCCATAAGGATCTTTTTCGAATCGGTCTTCGTAGCGGCCGCCGGCAATAATTGGGTTTTCGCCATTGATTGTTTGATAGACCGTGAAATACGAGCGTACCTTGGCCAGGGTAACTTCTGTGTCAAATTCCATGATCAGGTTGGTGGTTACATGGCGAGTCAACGGTGAGCAGTTGTTTCTGCTATAGGGTACCTGTTGGCCATTGCGGTCATAGAAGATGATCGTGTTGCTGAAGAGTTCGGTTATTTCTTTGGGCCCACGAGTTTCGCTACCATCTGCGTGAATGAGCGCTCCTGCGGCGAAAATGGTGCCTACAGATTCTATATCTGCGGTATCTATGCCATAGGCGTAACGATGCATGATCTCTTCAATGATCTGTCTTGCCAGGGTGGTTTTCTGAAAACGCTCCATCTTCTGTATCCTGTTTTTGGTTTATTTGTTTGCTTGTGTTGTTTGTTTAGTGAGTTAAGGCGGCCAGATGTTCCGCAAGATCATCATCATTCATGCCGTTAACCGCAAACCCTGTGCGGCTGACTATGCCGCCCAGTCGGTTGCGTAGTTTGCTTACCACCTCACTGGGTTCCCCAACGATTGCGATAGTATTTAGTATTTCATCGTCGATCAGTGCGGCGGCGTCCGCAGTTTGTCTGAGCTTATTGAGCCGATGTAATTCGCCTTGCAGGTCTCCCCAGCCATGCTGATCGAGCACGGGTTTGTAGGCCTCGGTGCTGCCGTAGAACGCAATTCGTTCCCGGGCGCTTTGGGTCGACTCTGCCAGGCTCTGCGCATCGATGCCGGTTGCGATTATGGGCGCGTAGTCCAGCTCAAATTGTGCAAACGTTCTATTTGATCGTGCCAGGCCCGAGGTTATGGCAGGCAGAGTCACTTCCTGCATGTACGCTTCAGAGGAAAAGGGATGCATCATCATGCCATCTGCGACTTCTGCTGCCACCTTTGTCATTAAGGGCCCGGTAGCGGAAAGCACAATTTTTGGGCGTCCAGCCGAAAGGTTCTTTGGGGTAAAGGTTTGTGGCATTAGTGTGTGTTGGTAGTACTCGCCCTCGTAGTTTAGGTGTGCACCCTCATACCAGCAGTCGTAGATGGCGTTCATTGCGCCGATGAAGTCGCGCATCTGGGCGGCCGCTTTATGCCAGGGCATGCTGAAGCGCCGGGTTATATGGGCTTTCACCTGAGACCCCAGACCCAGCACAAAGCGCCCATCAGAGAACGCATTTAAATCGTGAGCTTGTTGCGCCATGGTCATCGGGTTACGTGAAAAAGCAACGGCAACGGATGTGACCAACTCAGTTCTGTTTGTATGTTCAGCAGCGATGGCCAATGGCATAAATGGATCCTGATTGAGCTCAGGCAGCTTTATGCCACTGTAGCCCAGTGCTTCTATCCGCCTGGCCTGTTCAGGAATCTTGTGCATATCTGCAGTTATTGGCGCGTCGACCTTGAGTTGGCGCGATCCCGTATTCTGTTCGTTTGCAGCTAGTGGTGTAGACACGCTGGTCTGCTTTCCTTTTGCCAGGGGCTTAGGCACATTAGAGCAAGTGAACCGGGGAATACCAAGTCTGTGAAAAACGCTGCTGCCCTGTCGGGGCTCCGAATCTGTGATTTCTCCGGCCAGTTGGCCGGAGCGGGAGCGACCAAATGGCTCGCTGCTTTCGGTGCAGAGGTGATACGCGTTGAAGATCCAGAGCGAGAGGGGCGCTGGGACATTCTTCGCGGAGGCGAACCCTTTCTGGATGATCGACGGGGTATTAACCTCGGGGGAGCGTTTAATAACCATAACGTCGGCAAGAAAGGTATCACGATCAATCTCAGGTCGTCAGAAGGTCGAGAAATCCTTACCCGACTCATCGCCTGCAGTGATGTTGTCACCGAGAACTTTGCGGCGGGAGTGCTGGACAAGCTCGGCTTTGGTTATGAGCAGCTCAAGGCCATCAAGCCTGACATTGTTTATGTGTCCAACTGCGGGTTTGGTCACGATGGACCCTACAGCCGCTTTAAAACCTGGGGTCCCATTGTGCAGGCAATCTCAGGGCTGACCTACACCTCCGGATTGAAGGGGCAGGAACCCGCCGGCTGGGGCTACTCCTATATGGACCATACCGGCGGCTATTACATGGCGATGGCGATCATGATGGCTCTGCTGCATCGAGGCGCAACCGGAGAAGGTCAGTGGGTTGATCTGGCCTGTACTGAAACAGCCCTTAGCCTGCATGGTCCCGCCCTGCTTGATTGGGACGTCAACGAACGTGGAGTTCGTTCGCCAGAAGGCGTAGACAGCAATCGCAGCCAGTGGGTACCCATGGCTCCGCACGGTATATACCCGGCGGCGGGTGAGGATGAATGGGTGGCGGTAGCCTGTACCTCTGAGGAGCAATGGACCGCGTTGACTGGCTTGATTGGAGAAGATTGGGCGGCTTCGGCGAACTACAGCTCATTGCAGGGGCGCTTGGATCATCAGGATGCGTTGGACGAAGCCCTTGCAGCCTGGACTGCGCGCTTTGACAAGTTTGATCTGGTGCAAAACCTGCAGGCTCTGCCGATATCGGCAGCGCCGGTGTTGAAACCCGATGAGCGTATCGATCACGACAGCTTCACCGGCGACTTTGGACTGTGGCCCACAGTGACACATTCGGAAATGGGCCAGGTCAGAGTAGATGGCCAACCGGTTCGGTTTTCCGAAACACCCTGGGTTGCCGAGCGCGGAGCTCCCTGTCTTGCTGAACACACGCGCTTGATTTTGACGGAGCTTTTAGACTACAACGACACAGAGGTAGATGCCTTTATCAAAAATGGCGTGGTATAGCAGCCTGTATCCGGGTTCTCTATCCAGGTTGTTTAGCGGCGAACCCTATGTCTTGTCCATTAGCCAAATGGCTTCTTCCATCTGAAACACATTGCGGGTCGAGTCGTCGTCTACTCTGGGCATGAGATAGTCGATGTGTGGTTCATGATTGAGTTCGGATTGTGCCAGGGGCGAGATTTTCCCATCAACAACACTCAGCTCAAAATCCCGGAGTACATGGCCATCCGGTTGGCGAACAATACGTAAGCGATAGTCGCCATCAGCGTAGTCTTCGAGTAAATAGGGTGGCGCGTTGGTGGCGTCTTTCTTTTCATGGGGAACAACCAGCGTGAACGATTCTGCGCGATAGTGTTCGTTGGCGATAAAGCCGTCCTTGCCCTTGTTCGATTCTGCGACCACCTTGCCATCGAGCGAAAGCTCGGCGCTGAACCGGCCCTTTTTCTCCCCTTGAGCCAAATCAAACTGGCCCGTCCAGACTGTGAACTTCGGTGCCGTTCCGTTCCGCTTGAAGGTGTAGTCCTTGAGTCGAACTGACGCGTAGCGCTTCCAAAGACCATCAAAGGCGTAGGTCTTTTGGGGGTTGAACGGATCATCGCCTGCTGAGGTTTGCACCAGTCTGAAGGGGAATCGGGTGGCCGGTTCACCGTTTACCCGGAACAACATTTGGTAGATGCCGGGTTTGTCCAGTTTGATCTGCTGGGGTGGCTGAGGCTTTACCACGGACCAGATACCGTGACGCTCTTGAGCGTCGTCCCAAAATTTGTTTTGAGCCACAATTTCGTTCTTGTCGTTAAACAGAAGCAGCTCTGTGGTGGCGTTTTCTGGTGCAAATCCCACGATGTACCTGTCTAACATTAACATGCCAGAGGTAGCATGAAACTTTGAGTTGAGCAGGTGCTCAAAATCGAATGCGGGCTTTGGCCCGTCCGCAATCGCGTAAGAGCTGAACAGCGTAGCTGCGAGCAGCAGGGAGATACAGCGTGCCAGAGGCGATTTTGCCCGTGGATATCTTATGCGTGGATAACTTATAAACGAAGACTGCTTGGTGGTGGGTTGCATGATCCGGGCTTCCTTTATTCTGCATTTTCCAGGCAAATGCTAGCTCCGCTGTGCTTGGGGCACATCCTCCAATTGAACTACGCTTTCTTCCCGATGGGGCGTACGGTTAGTATCTGTTAAGGACTAAAGACAAATTGGGTCAGGGTAGAGAAAAATAGTGGGATCAGTGAAGCAGAAAGCTGGAAGCGCACTGGGGTCTTTTCGTGTCATCGAACTGGCCAACGAGAAACTTTCGTTTGCCGGAAAATTGCTGGGTGACATGGGCGCTGATGTGGTGCTCGTGGAGCCACCAGAGGGGGAGCCTAGCCGTGGTTACCCGCCTTTTGTAGATGATGAGGCGGGCGACAATCGAAGCCTTTGGTGGCTGCACTACAACACCAGCAAGCGCAGTGTTGTGCTGGATCTCGATGATTCATCAGATCGTTTGAAATTTTTAAAACTGATCGAAACGGCGGATGTGCTGCTTGAATCGGAGCCCATAAATCGCCTCAGTGCACTTGGGCTGGACTATAGCGATCTCGCTGAGGTGAATCCTGGCTTGATCCACGCTGCGATGACGACCCACGGTCGAGATAACCCCAGAAGCGACTTGCCGGCGACTGATCTGACGATCCTCGCCGAAGGGGGACCCGTCTGGAGTTGCGGGTACGATGATCACGATCTGCCACCGGTGCGCGGTGGTGGAAACCAGGGCTATCACACGGGCTGTCACTTTACGGCGATGAGTGTTCTCACCGCTTTGCTGTATCGCCAGGGAGGAGGCTCCGGGCAGTTTCTGGATATTGCCATGGTGGCCTGTGCCAATGTCACCACTGAGGCGGCGACCTACAGTTGGCTTGTTGCCGGGACCCGGGTTTCACGCCAAACCGGTCGACACGCGAGCACTCGTCCCAGTGGCGAAACCCAGATTCTTTGCGCGGACGGTCGACATGCAAACACAGGCGTACCACCCAGGCAGCCGCGGGAGTTTGCGAAGCTTCTGGGTTGGTTGCGAGAATTGGGTTTAGAGTCAGAACTCCCAGAGGCGGTGTTTCTGGAGATGGGCGCTGCGTGGGAGGGGCCGTTCGATTTGTCCTTAATTGGCAGCGACGATACGGTGACGGCCATTTTTGGCGCGGGTCGTGATGCCATGAAACTGATTGCGCAGCGCAGCAGTGCGCAGGATTTCTTTCTCGGTTGCCAGCGGGCAGGTTTGTCTGTCGGCCCAATCAATTCACCGGAAGAAGCCTTTCAAGATCCGCACTTCAGGGCACGTGGTTTTCCGGTTGAAGTAGAGCATCCCGAGTTTGATCGAAGCTTTAGCTACCCGGGAGCACCCTACAAACTGCACGCCAGTCCGTGGCGCATCTCGCGTAAAGCGCCAGGCTTGGGAGAACATACCGCCGAAATTTTTGCACAGATCGATGCAGCTGTTGATCCTGACTAACGCAGGGCGTAAAGCCTGCTAGATTTCGCTTGTTTGATGTATCAAATATCCGGCACGGCAGGTTGCTTCTGCCCGGGTGCCGGCCAGGTCCTCGCGCAGCTGGTCCCAGCTGTTGGAAAGTATGGCCAAATCTGCGCGCCCGCCAATATCGAGGCGCTGGGGAATGCCGGGTTTGGCCGGGCAACAGTAGGCCGCCAATGCGCTTTCAGGAGTTAGTCCTTCTCCGGGACTTATGCGTTCGCCTGCAGCAGTGGTTCGATCAACGGCACATTGCATGTTTAGCCAGGGGTTAAGTGGCCCATAGGGGGCGTCGGAACTGAGCGCCAAAGGAATGTTGTGTGCTTCCAGCGATCTGAGCCGATAGAGGTTGGCGCGCTGGGTGTCATCAAGGTCGTTGAGGTAGCGATCGCCTTTGGCCTGGATGAATCCGGGTTGAGTGACGACGGCAAGCCCCAGGTCGCTTATTTGCTTGAGGGTTCGAGCGGGGATAACTGATGCATGTTCGATGCGATCGCCCTTGCAACCGGTAGCGGTAAACACGCTAAGTACGGTAGCGAGTTCAATCTCTGTCACGCAATGTACTGCAACGCCGCGATTGTTTTGGTGGGCGTTGCGAATACTCTCTTCGAGTTGGTCGAGGTCGGGCAAGCTGGATTCGTCCAGCATGATTTTTAGTTCGCCTGTGTGTATGTGCTCTGAGTGACTGGCTGTGAGGTTCACATCACCCATAATGCGCAGGCGCTGCAAAAGCTCTCCTGAACGCTGTTTTTCCTGCAACGCTGCGAACTCGGAATCGGAGTTTCTGTATGACGTATCCGTTACCCCGGTGACTCCAAAGCCTGCAAGGGTAGCCGACAGGGTGGCCAGGCTCGGAATCTTGCGCTTGTTGTTGTCATAACGACGCAGTAATTCGGCAACTAATCCATCCCCTCTGAACAGTTGTCCGGTAGCCTGTCCCTGGGCGTCTCGTTGAATCTCCGGATGATGGCGATTTTCTGGCTGGTTGAGACGCAGAGCCGCGATGGCCTGGGTGTTCAAATACCACATCACGCCACTGGCGTGTTGCAGACGCACAGGACGCTCCGCGCTCCATTGGTCGAGCTGATGACGATCCAGATCGCCAGCGATCGTTTCGTGATAGTTCACGCCGCGTAGCCATTCGCCTGGCTCGATTGCGATGCGGTTGCGAATAGCCTGCTTCAGACCGTCGCGAGACAGACCGTTACAGTTTAACGAGGCCGCTTCTGCGGCAGTGGCTAACAGATGAATGTGCTGGTCATGGAGCCCCGGTATCAACGCCCGGTTACCAGCGTCTAGTACCTGCTCACCAGGACGCCGGGAAAGGCCAGTGTCGATGTCAACGATCTGACCATTTTCGCAACGAACAGACTGTCCACCGGCGTCAAACAGAGGTGAGCGTCCGGCATTGATTATCAGGAGGCGTTGGGGGCTGTCGAGAGAAGTAGTCACTGCCTAAGTGTAACGCGTTATCCCCCAAGGCGAGTTACACTTGGATGTCGAGTCAGGAGGCGGTCGATTTGTGAGCGTTGTGCACTGTACACACAATGAGTTTATTCAGCGGATCGCTCGGGGTAGTGGGGCTTACTCTTGTGTAGCAACGCCTGCAACCGAATGCGTTGTGGTAGACCTGCAGGAGAGCGACTTCAGCGCTGAGCCCTTTGACCAACTCTCAGTTGACCAACCTGTGTGTGTTGTTGTGGGTATTCATCCGGCACCTGATCACGTATCGGCAAAAGGCGCACTCGAGTCGAGGGTTCCTGGCTACATTGATGTTGTGGCTCAAGATTCGGAGGATTTGGCGAATCTTGTTGACGCCGTCAATGCAAACCCCTGGGCCTGTGCGGTGCTGGTGCAGCTTCTCCGGCAATCGCTGGACCTGAGCATTGGCCAGGCGCTGTGGGCGGAATCGATGGCCTATTCGAATCTTCAGCATGGTGCAGAATTTTCACGTTTTCTCAAACAGAACAAAAAGCAGCATTCGAAGCAACGGTTGTCTGCTGAAGACTCTCCGGCTGTGCTAGTGCAACGCAAAAACTCTGAGCTTTTTGTAACACTTAATCGTCCAGACAAGCACAACGCTTACTCGGCAAACATGCGAGATCATCTGTGCGATGCACTTGAGGTGGCGCTGTGGGATTCGACCATCGATCGAGTGCGCATCAGCGGCGCGGGTGATTCGTTTTGTGCAGGGGGTGATCTGGCAGAATTTGGGCTCGCTCGTGATGCGGCAGAAGCTCACCTGAGTCGCACATCACGTAGTGCGGGACAGCTTTTTTTCGCACTTGCAGATCGCGTGGTTGTGCATCTCCATGGCGCCTGTATTGGTGCGGGAATCGAGCTGTCTGGTTTTGCCGCGCGAATTGTTGCCCGGCCAGACAGCTTCTTTCAGTTACCTGAGGTGTCCATGGGTTTGGTGCCCGGGGCCGGCGGTACCGCTTGCCTGCCTCGACGCATCGGTCGATTGCGTACCGCCTGGCTGGCGCTGTCGGGTCAGCGGATCGATGCAGCGACTGCGCTCGATTGGGGGTTGGTTGATGCGCTGGATGAATCAGCGCATTAACCTGAGCCTCATCTGGCTCACCAGCCTTAGTCTGCTAGGCAGCGCTTAGCTTTTCCTTGACGATGCGACGCAACAACTTTCCTGTTTCGTTGTAAGGAAGTTCGTCCCAGAATTCGAGGGTCTCGGGTACCCGCGAGGAGCGCATCCTGGTTTTCACCCATTGCTGTAGCTCGACCTTGAGCGCCTGCGGCTCTGCGGATGCATCCGACTTCAACACAACAGCGGCAGCCACTGCTTCACCCCATTGCTCGCTAGGGATGCCCACGCACGCGGCATCACGAACTGCGGCATGTTCAAGTAAAACGTCTTCGATCTCGCCGGGTGACATGTTTTCGCCGCCGCGCACAATGACGTCGTCTGCCCGTCCTTCAAGGTACAGATAGCCTTGCGCATCTAATGAACCTGCATCGCGAGTAGGAAACCAGCCCTCGGCATCCGTGACGCTGCCGCGGCCCTCATATTCACCCGATACCTGTTCGCCTCGAACGTAGATTTCGCCGCGTTCGCCGGCGCCAAGCACCTGGCCGACGTCATCGCGAATTTCGATCTCTATTCCGGGCAAGGGTTGGCCAGCCGAAACAAGACGCCGTTTAATGGCGGGGTCTGTCGCGCTTGCTGCAAGGCGATGATCATCAGGGCCCAGGACAGCAATGGTGGAACTGGTTTCGGTGAGGCCATAAGCGTTGGTGAAGTCGGTTTCTGGAAACAAACTCATGGCCCGCTCGATGACAGACAGAGGCATCTTGCCACCGCCATAAGACAGGCTTTGTAAATGTGGCATGTTGGCGGACGGTTCATCCTGCAGTGCTTCAACAATACGGGCGAGCATGGTTGGCACCACAAACGCTGTGCTGACTTTTTCTTCCCGAGCCAGGTCAATCCAGCGCTGGGCAGAAAAGTCGGCGAGTTGCACAACACGACGGCCTGAGTACACGGAGCTCAGGATCGCTGCGATTCCGGCGATGTGGTAGGGCGGCACGCATACAAGTGCGGCTTCTTCTTCATTGGCACAGGCGAACTCAACGGAGCCGAGAATATAGGACACCAGATGTTTGTGCCGCAGAACTGCTGCTTTAGGCGCGCCAGTAGTGCCGCTGGTAAATAACAGGACTGCTGTATCTTCGGGGTCCATCGACCATTCAGACGCCGTATTGGTATCGGAGTTGGCCTGCTGCAGGAACTCATCGCGGGTGAGCCCAGCAATGTCAGACAGGCTGGAAAAGCGCTGAGCATCATGATTCTCGGTAATAAGCCGGGCGGGCGTGATGCGACCGAGCAACGCTTCGATCTCTGGTTCGGTTAACCGGTAATTAATAGGCACATAGGGAGTACCCGCCCAGGCGGCACTGAAGAGGCCAGTGGGTGTTGCCAGGCTGCTGACATCAAGCATAGCCAGACGCGAAAAACCGCCGTCCTTGATGAGCTGAGCTTGCTTGCCGGCTGATTCAAAAAGTTCTTGGTAGGTGAGACGCTGCCCGTCATGGCCGTCGACGAATGCGATTCGATCTGGAAAGGTGGCACTCGCCATCTCCAGCAACATCATAATGTTCATGGCGTTAAGTTGGTTCTATTTGTGGAGTTTTGACCGGTCCGGTTCAGGCTAGTCCGTCTTGGGTAACTTCTTGGTGTCTTTTTGCAACAGCAGGTTGCCACCAACAGCAAGACCGCCGTCACCGGCTTTCACACACAAGAGTTCGACCTCGCCGGCTTCACAGACGTAGCGTTTGCCAATGGCAATGCCCACGGCATGGTCAGGGTGAACTTCGCCTGCACGTTCGGCGTTGGCTGGGTCGACCATAGGTACTCCGCCACAGGTGATCTCAACATCGCCATCGGGTGCTGATACAACCATAACCTCGCCGTCACAAACACAGCTCTTGAGGCGTGCACCCGTCTTTAAAATCGCCATTTTTCCTCCCAAGTCATTTCTGGCAGCAATTAGTCTACTTGGTTCTTCGTGTCTGTTGGACTATCGAATCAGGGAAACAAAGGCAGCCGGTTAAGGCTTTGCCCGGTTGCAGCCTTGCAAAATTAAAATATCCGGGTAATATTAATATTATCAGGGTAATAAAAATCAACCAGTAGCGCGGTCACCCACTAAGACGCCAAGCAAGAGGCCATAAAAGAATGACAACCCGCATTACTCACTGCGTTTTTGTAGGGACCAGGCTTGCCTTCGAAGGTGATCTGACCTCTACCGCACTGTTCGTTCAGGCGCTTGATCCGAGTGCTCAACAGTCCACGATCATCTTTGAGGTTGAGGGCGGCAGAGAGCTGGATCTGGACCTGCGCGGGTCACCGGAAGAGGTGGCTGAGCGCTATCCGTCGCCCACTGTGCTGACTGGCGAGCCTGACAGCCCAACTGCCAGCACACCCCGCAAACGAGGTCGGCCAAAACTGGGTGTTGTAGGGCGTGAAATCACGCTCCTGCCTCGTCATTGGCAATGGCTTGATGGTCAGCGGGGCGGGGCATCAGCCGCGCTGCGCCGTTTGATTGATGAGGCTCGCAAGGCGCGCAGCGGCGAAGACGCAGTGCGCCGCGCGCAGCTGCGTACTCAACAGTTGCTCACTGCACTTACCGGCAACGAGCCAGGCTTCGAGGAAGCGCTAAGAGCGCTTTATTCACGCGACAAGGCTGGCTTTGATAGCCACATAAAAGGGTTTCCGGCTGACGTGCTGGCCACTGCACAAAGGTGGGCAGAGGACGTTTTTATGGTTTAGACGGTGTCTTTGGTTTGTGAGCCAGTTGCGGTTTGGCCGCTGGCGCTGATAGGTTTGAGGCCGTATTTCCGGAGACCTTGATGAGCATCTACGACACCGATCTCGACCAGGGGCCACACAACAGTGTGGCCCTCTCCCCGCTGTCACTTATTGCGCGTACGGCGCATGTTTACCCTGAGGCGGTTGCTATTCGTTACGGTGGCGCAGAACCGACGAGCAGCGCGCCAGATCAGGTGTTTACATGGGGAGAAACCTATCAGCGTTGTTTGCGGCTTGCTGATGGTCTGCGCAAATTAGGCGTTGGCAAGAACGACACGGTAGCAGTGCTCGCCCCCAATACGCCGGCGGCAGTTGAAGTCGCGTTTGGCGTGCCCGGCGCGGGGGCAGTCTTGAACATGATCAACACCCGGCTCGATCCCGAGGCCGTGGCCTTTATTCTTGATCACGGCGAAGCTCGGGTTTTTCTGGTGGATGCAGGATTGGCCGAGGTGGCTGCGTCAGCCCTTGAGATCGCTCAATCCAACCCGTTGGTCATTGATATTGAAGACGTTCTTGTGGGACCTGCGCGCCGCGTGGGATCCCAGACCTATGAAGAATTGATTGCGAGCGGAGATGTAACGCAAGGGTTTACCCAGCCTGTTGATGAATGGGATGCCATCGCGTTGAACTACACCTCGGGAACAACAGGTAATCCAAAGGGCGTTGTTTATCATCATCGCGGAGCTTATTTAAACGCGCTGGGCAATGGGCTTGAGTGGGCATTGCCTCGACACCCTGTGTATCTTTGGACCTTGCCGCTGTTTCACTGCAACGGCTGGTGTTTTCCCTGGACGCTCGCGGCCTATGCGGGTGAAAACATCTGTTTGCGTGCCCCGGAGGGACCGGCAATTTTGCAGGCAATAGGGGCCCATACTGTTACTCATATGTCGGGTGCACCAATCATCCTGAATATGGTTGCTACAGAGGCGGAGGCGCGAGGCGTCAGTTTTGACCCGCCCCTGCGTATGACCACCGCAGGAGCGGCACCACCAGCCGCGGTGTTGGCAAGGGCCGCGGCAGTGGGTTTTGACGTAACCCATGTTTATGGTTTGACAGAAGTCTATGGTCCGGCGGCGGTGTGCGCCTGGAAAACCGAGTGGGATGATTTGCCGGCAGACGAGCAATCCAGAATCAAATCCCGACAGGGCGTTAACTACGCTGTGCTTGAAGAGATGTCGGTGCGCGACCCCGAAACCATGGCCTTGGTACCTCGTGATGGGGTCACCATGGGAGAGATCATGTTCCGGGGCAATCTGGTGATGAAAGGCTATCTGAAAAATCCCGCAGCCACTCGGGAGGCGTTTTCCGGAGGACATTTTCATTCCGGAGATTTGGCGGTTTGGCACGAGGACGGGTACGTTGATATTAAAGATCGGTCAAAAGACATCATCATTTCCGGGGGCGAGAACATCTCGTCGATTGAGGTAGAGGGCGCCCTGTATCAGCACCAGGCGGTGGGTACCGCCGCGGTGGTGGCGGTGCCGGACACAAAATGGGGCGAGACCCCATGGGCTTTTGTTGAGCTTGCTGATGGGGCAAGTGCCACAGAGGCTGAATTGATTGAGCATTGCCGAACTCAGCTTGCGCATTTCAAATGTCCGAGTCGGGTCGTTTTTGGGGAAATACCCAAAACCTCTACCGGAAAAATCCAAAAGTTTGAGTTGCGGGAGCGGGCGAGTGATACTGGTACGGGATTGATTTGAAGCATTTGAAGTAAGAAGGGGATGGCAATGTCTGATACGTCACACGATCATGAGATCGTTTCGATTTACGGTTACAGCGAAGAGCAAATAGACGAGCTAATGACCAACTCACCGGAGTGTGTGTTGATGTGGGGTACCAAGGATGGCTGGCCTGTGGGGGTTGTGCACGCCTTCGTCTGGCACGAGGGCAAGATCTGGATAACCTTTGCGTCTCACCGGCACCGCGCAGCGGCGATTCGTCGAGACAATCGGGTATCTGTGACCGTGAGCGCCGTGACTTTAAATGATATGGGTGGGGCCGCAACAGCTAAAGGACTTGCCACCTTTCATGACGACGACGAGACCAAGGCATGGTTTTACCCCGCGCTGTCAAAGAAGGTTAGCCCGGACAACCCGGAAGGTGAGGCGGCTTTTAACAGTCTGCTTGATTCGCCCCTCAGAACCATTATTTCGGTTGAGCCAGTGAAATGGATTACCTATGACGGCGAAAAAGCCAGTCGAGATATGGCTGGACAGCTCCCTGAGGAAGAGAAAACCCCGCGACTTGAAGGCGACACCGTGCGCATGAACAAAGAACGGGCCAAACGTGGTTTACCACCGCGTTAGCGAACTCTTGCGGTAGCGCGCTGTTGCGATAGCGAGCTACAAGTCAGGACGCTGGACTACTCAGGGCCAGCGCCCTGACCCTAGCGACTAGACTAAGTGTAGTCGCTTGCCGAGTGTTCAAATAGAAACCCACCTTCGCGCATCGTGAGCCTGTGGGTTTCCCCCTGGGCGTTGGCATCCCAGGTATCGTAACCTGCATCCCCCTCCCAGATTGCAACCCTTACACCATCCGTGCGTTTGGCCAGGTGCGTCGCATATCTTCTTTGCTCAGCCTGACGCAGTCGCGCACAGGCCTCGTCTACGGTTGCGTACTTTGAGAGCTGATAAAGGGATACCCATGTGGGTGGTACGAGATCAATCTTGCCTGCTCCATGCTCAGCAAGTGCGGTAGCCGGATTGATCCAGCGATGGTCATCGATTTCGCCGCCGTCCACCCTAATGTCTTGTGCAGAGCCGTTAGTCCTGAATGGCGCAACAAAAAACCAGGTGGCAAAACGTTTTGGCGTTGTTGGTGGCGGAGTCCAGTGAGAGAAGGGAATAAAGTCTTCCTCGACAAGTAACAGGCTGGCCTCTTCCTGGGTTTCCCGTATGGCGGCGTTGAGTGCCGCCTGATTGACATCCCGGTTCTGTGGATAGTCCGCCTCATCTATTTTCCCTCCAGGGAAAACCCACATTCCACCGAAGCTGATTTTTGACGTCTTGCGCAACATAAGCACACGCAGTTCGGTGTTGGTCCCGGCGTTTTCTCGGTCGCTGACCGCTGCATCGCGCATAAGCACAACCGTCGCTGCCGGGATGGGTGGTGGCGCGCTACTCTCATCTGGCTTGCCGGTACCTATCTCTCCGTAGGGGTCGTTCCTGTGCTTGGCGGACATATTTGACTC
>CAZWMD010000015.1:0-3583 GCA_964634815.1 uncultured Pseudomonadales bacterium
CAACGCTTTGCCAATATTCTTCCAGATGCAAAGCTCATTGTTTACCCGGAGGTTGGGCACATACCCATGGAAGAAATCCCTGAGCGCTCCGCTGCAGACGTTCGCGCTTTTTTGCATAACCGTGTCGGCCCGTGAGTGGCAATGAGCAACCAGTGAGTCACAAATGAATCGGGAGTTTCGTGCCTACATGGGCTCTACCGGTTTTGTCGGGCTCGCTTTTGCCATGCAACAGCTTCTTATTAGTTGGCTGCTGGTCGGAGAGCTCTTGTTGCCCGCTGATCGAGTGGGGGTGTTGCAGGCACTTATGGCCATTCCGGGACTGTTCTTAATGTTGTGGGGAGGCGCCAGTGCGGATCGATCAGATCCTCGAACCCTGCTGTTGTCGGTTTATCTGCTGGCCCCCCTCTTGCCTCTTTTTCTCATCATAGTCGACGGCTTTGGGGCACTGACCGAATGGTCAGTGGTGCTGTGGGGACTGGGCATGAGCACAGTGATCTCGTTCTCTATGCCCGCCCAGCAAGCCATTTTAAATCGTGTCGCCGCCAGCAGCGACATTCAAAAAGGCGTCTCCATTGCAACGGCTATTGGTTTTCTGGTGCAGATCATCGGCTTGTTTGCCGCTGGTCAACTAGAACTTATCGGCCTTAGAAACGTACTGATGCTTCAGGGCGTGGCACTCGTGATCGGCGCGCTCATGATCAAACAGTTGACCGCTGTACCCACCCAGACACCACAAAAAACCGAGAGTGCACTGGCAAATATTGGCGAAGGCCTAAGGGCAACGGTCAAACACAGAGTTATCTTTCAAATCCTGGCAATAAATTTTCTATCGAGCATCTTCAACGCTGGCGCGTTCATGACCGCTTTCCCCTACATCATCAAGCGCGTATACGACGGCGACGCCCAACTGCTTGCCATCATGATGGCAGTCTTTTTTGCCGGGGCGATGCTTGCCAATCTACTCATGATGAAACTGATGCCCTTTGCGCAACCTGGTCGCCTGTTTCTGCTGATGCAACTGTCTCGAATTCTTGTACTTTGGCTGATGTGGATCGAGCCCAGTTGGTGGTTGCTGGTGGTGGCGACTATAGGCTGGGGCATCAATATGGGATTCACTTCTACCCTGACTCGCACCATCGTTCAGGAATCTGCGGCATCTGAGTTTCGCGGCAGAATAATGAGTGTGCTCACCCTGTCGATGATCGGCAGCGCTCCAATAGGCGCCATCATCCTGGGAGTCATCATTGAATCTATTGGCACACTCGACGCCCTGGTGCCAGCAATGCTCCTGTCTGCCGGGCTGTTTGTCTACGGCATCAGCCGCACAGAGGTCTGGAGTTATGTTTCACCCGCAGTACCGGCGTCTAACTGAGCTACTTGTCGCCAAACAGATCACCGAGACCACCCAACACTGAGCCTTCACCCTTGGAGCCCCCTACAGAGGCCGCGCGTAACACGCGATTTGCCAGCCTGGAAAAAGGCAAGCTCTGCAAGTAAACCGTCCCGGTTCCTCGCAACGTAGCCAAAAACAATCCTTCACCACCAAATACCATGGACTTGAGGTTGCCGGCTCGTTCAATGTCATAGTCGATACCCGGCGTAAATGCCGCAATACACCCTGTATCTACGCGGATCGTTTCGTTGTTAAGCTCACGCTTAATCACTGTCCCACCCACATGAACAAACGCCAGACCGTCTCCTCGCAGGCGTTGTAAAATAAAGCCTTCGCCACCAAAAAAACCTGCACCCAGTTTTTTGTGGAACGCTATATCCAGACTGGTGCCAAAGGCCGCACACAAAAATGCATCTTTCTGGCAGATAAGTTCTTCACCCATCTCAGCCATATCAATGGGTATTATTTTTCCTGGATAAGGTGCGGCGAAAGCCACGCGACGCTTGCCCTCACCGTTGTTGGCAAAATGGGTCATGAAAATGGATTCACCGGTAAGAACTCGCTTGCCGACATTGAGGATAGAATCAAGCATGCCACCGGCAGGTTTGGAGCCGTCACCCATCTTTGTTTCAAAACCGATGCCATCTTCCATGTAGTTCATGGCGCCCGCTTCAGCAATAACAACTTCAGCTGGATCGAGTTCCACCTCGACAATCTGCATGTCGTCGCCAAATATCTCGTAATCCACCTCATGACAACGCATATCCACTCCTTAGGTACTTATCGCAATTCACAAAACAACAATGACAAAAAGGCAAAGCCGCTAATTGGTTTGCAAGCAATTCTGCCTAAAGACGAAGTGATGCGCTAGACTGGCCGCCTCGGATGGTTGGAGGGGGCCGACATCCTGAACGAACTACTTTTATCTCTGGCGCATTGGATCGACAGCCAGTCCACCAGCACAGCGCTGCATGAATCGTTTTATATGTACAACTGGGTTGAGTCGACCCATGTCCTCACACTGATGCTGTTTCTTGGCATGCTGATCATTATTGATCTACGCATGCTGGGCTGGATATTCCCGACCATTCCCGCCTCAGAAATTGCAGCCAGACTGGACAAGCCACTGCTTATTGGCATGGCTATCATGTTCATTACCGGGTTCGCGCTCTATTACGCGATTCCAGTTCGAACAACCCAGAGCATCTGGTTTCGAATAAAAGTGATTTTGCTGATTGCGGCGGCCGTCAATGCCTTGCTGTTCCGCGCACGAATGCGCGCCAGCGTCGATAGCTGGGATACCCATGCAAAACCCCCGGCCAACATTCGCTATGCCGCAGGCGCATCACTCACTTTATGGGCGGGCGTCGTGATCACGGGTCGAACCATTGCTTACGACTGGTTCGATTGCCACAAACAAATGCCTGACTTTTTATACTGGGCCGCAGGTTGCGTCACCGAACTCGCAACCTCCGGATCGCAGGGCTAAGCGAAGTGATCGACACTCTGCCTTTTTTCGAATGGCTGGATACTTCCGCACTTGCCTCAATTGCAAAGTCGTACGGCGGCGTTTTTGCGGTGGTGCAAATGTTTCATTTACTTGCCATGGCGATGCTTGGCGGCATGGTGTTACTTGGTGATCTGCGTTTGCTGAATCTACTACTCAAGAGCGTGCCATCAGAGCAGGTCATAGAACAGACTCATCGCTGGTTTGGGTATGCATTGATCGTTGCCATTCTGAGTGGAACATTCATGGCATCTGCTGTTGCGATGAAGCTCTACTACAACGAGAGTTTCTGGGTAAAGATGACCAGCCTGTTTGCAGGCATTGTGTTTGTCTACGCTATACGCACACCGCTACTCAGGTTCCAACACTCAAGCATCAACCCCTGGGCATTAAAGGCACTCGCCGTAACCTCCATGCTACTGTGGTTTACAGTAGCGGCCAGTGGTCGCTGGATTGGATTCTCCTGAGAGTAGGGTTCAGATTAGAGACCGCAGCATAGAGAATAGAAACTATGGCACCCGAACAGAAAAAACGACGGCTTGAGCAAATTGCACTATTGTTTGCAGGTACGGTGGTCGTAGCCTCGATCTGGCACTGGCATCTGCAAGTGCAAAGCGTTCTGGAAATTCTTGAGATGGCCTACGGCTAACAGGCCGCACTCACTTTCCTAGGCTTGGCGCCAC
>CAZWMD010000015.1:3683-6817 GCA_964634815.1 uncultured Pseudomonadales bacterium
CTAGGCTTGGCGCCACCAGGCCACCCCCTGCTCATCTTCTTCAACGGTCAGCATGCGCCTCTCCAGTGCGCAATGCAGATGTGCAATGGATTCACCTGTGGCCGGGAAAAAGCTCATATCGGTGATCTTGCTTTTGAACAGCGCTGGAAACACATCAACAGCGCGCTTGGGTTCATCGCACATATCATAGAGTTTCTCGAGCGCCACCTCATGCCAGTCAATAAGCGCCGTCAAGCGTTCGTGCACTCCCTCATACAAACTCTCATGGGCAGGCAACACCAGCAGATTTGGTGGCAACAGCTCGCGAAACCGGGCACAGGTATTGAGAAAATCCATCAACGGGTTTGCATGCGGCTCACTGGGCTGAACGCTGACGTTTGGGGTGATCTTGGGCAATAGCTGATCCCCGCCTATGATCAACTTAAGCTCCGGGCAATACAGGCAAACGTGCTCTGGTGCATGACCGTGACCAATGACGGCACGCCACTCACGATCACCAATTTCAATATACTGGCCATCACTGATCCGTCGGTAGCCTGCCGGCAGAGGCGGCATGTTGGCTCCGAACTGACCAAAACGCTGTCGGTATCGATCCAGCCGATCCTCCGTAAACCCGGCTCTTCGATAAAATCGAATCGCATCGTCCGGCACATCAGCAGGTCCGTCGGCAGCCATCACCTTGCACATATAAAAGTCGGCCCGGCTCATCCACAACTCACAGCCCCAACGCTTGGTTATCCAGCCCACCAGTCCGGTATGGTCGGTATGCAAATGGGTAGCGATGACCCTCGTCACCGGAAGCCCGTCCAGGTGGTTGGCAAAGATGCTCTCCCAATGACCTTTGACAGCATCAGACGGAACACCTGTATCAACAATGGTCCAACCTGGCCCATCACGTAGCAGCCAGACGTTGATGTGATTGAGCCGGCCACCCATTGGCATTCGGACCCAATAGACGCCATCGGCCAGTTGCGTAACCCCACCTGGCTCAGGCGCTGCATCCTGAAATCGATAGCGCAGCGGATCAAACCCGCGCTTCGACATGTTGTCTACCATCTGTACTCTCCGGGATGCGTCCTGACTTCACCAAGCCTACTCAAGCAGACACAACAGGGGTAGTCTAAAAAGAGCTGACCAACGGAGGAGACTATGGAACAACAAGATATCGACCGTATCTATGCACTCATGGAGTTTGAGGCCGCACGTACACAGCCTCCAAGAGACTTCCCTGAGCTACCTGATCTTCCCGGTGGTCGCTATACCGATCCCAGATTTTTTGAGCTGGAACAGCAACACATCTGGCGCAAGTCGTGGCTTTTAGCCTCACACATAGACGAGGTACCTGAACCCGGCTGTTACCGGCTGTGGGAAAATGCGGGGCAACCCGTTGTGATTGTCCACGAAAAGACGGACCAGCCAGAGGGCAAGATCAACGCCTTCTATAACACCTGTAGTCATCGCGGCGCGCCTATCATCACCGACCAGGCCGGAAAACGGCCGCTGCTGACCTGCAAATATCACGGTTGGAGCTACACCCATGGCGGCGACCTTATTGCGCTACGCGACGAGCAGGACTTTCACAACCTCGACAAATCCTGCCGCGGACTGAAATCAATTCGCTGCGAACGCTTTGGCAACTTTATCTTTGTGAACTTTGACGACGAAGCACCCTCTCTGCTCGACTGGCTGGGTCCAATTGCAGATGAATGGCGCGAGTTTCAGTTCGACAAATGCCGCCTTTCAGCCCGACACATCTTTGATCTGAACTGCAATTGGAAGATCGCCATGGAGGCCAATACAGAGGTCTACCACGTACCCAGCATCCACCCCACAACCGTCGCACCCATGCTCGATTATCGACGCAACGTGAACACCCTCTATCCAAATGGCCACGGGCGGATGATTGCTCCAACACCCGCTAGTGGTTTGGCTAGTCGGACGGATCGGCTACCCGGTGCACCGCAGATCGACACCGTGTCCGAAATTGGTCGAACATGCACCCAAAGCTACGGCATCTTCCCAAACTGGGTTTCACCACTAAGCAACTTCATGGTCCCACCACTGCAGTTTTGGCCCAATGGCATCAACAAATGCAGGCTTGAAACCTGGACCACCGCACCGGACTGGGGCGACGGCCCAGGCCCCGATCTCTGGACTCAGAACAACGGCGAGATGCTATCGCCGGTGCTGCTTGAGGACACAGAATTTGGCGAATGGATACAGAAGTCGGTGGAGTCCTGGGGATTTAAGGGTGTGCCCTTGAGTTACCAGGAAGCGCGCATCTATCACTGGAATCAGGCAGCAGACAAACTGATTGGCATCGACAACATTCCCCCGGAACTCAGAGTCGCTCAGGTGATCGATGATCATTGGATCTATCCCAATGACCCAAGGCTGGCGGAGATGACAGACGTTGCAAGCGCTGGCTAATCTGACCTCCAGTATCGCTCCACTATCCGCCGGCCCTCAGGCTGGCAGGGCTGGTAATATAGCGTATGCCATTCAGCCAGAATAAGCGCCGCACCCCACGCCAGCAGGAACGCCGCCAGCGTATTCTTGAGGCGGCGCGCTGCGCGCTTTCAGATAATGGCTACGAACGACTGAATATGCGCGATCTCGCTGTTGCCGCCGGCGTATCCCCAACAACCCTGTATAACCAGTTTGAAAACAAAGATACGCTGGTGCTCGCCGCACTGAGCGACATGCTGCAACACATCGATTGGGACGTCAGCGCAACAGAATCGCGGGGTATCGCACGAGTGCTCGCGCGAGCAGAAGCCGTCACTACCCAGATGAATCTTCATCCAGCCTACGCTGAGGCCATGATCTTGATGCTGATCAACGCCTCACCAGAAGATTTGATTGTCCAAATTCTCCTCAACAGCGCCCTCGGCGAAACCGGTACCCGGATCGACGAAATGCTGGAGCTGGGAGAGATTGAACCAGATACCAATCGTGAGGGTCTTCTGCGCCGGCTGGCAACCGGCGGCTGGGCAGCAATATTGCTCTGGCAGAAGAAGATCATTCCGGCAGAGAATCTCGGCTCGCAATATCGAGAAAACCTACTCGCAAGTATGTGGCCTGTGCTGACACCCAGCGCCCGGGAAACATGGCGCGATACCTTCAACTAGCTC
>CAZWMD010000015.1:6917-16611 GCA_964634815.1 uncultured Pseudomonadales bacterium
TGCCTAAAGCGGTACCAGCTCACACTTTGTTACTCGAAGTAACAAAGTACTGGACATATGCCCCTGCCTGAGTAGACTGCCCTGACCAACTTGGTCAGACCACCACGGTCTGATCAATTTCACGGGAAATTCACACCATGGCCGGCAAACACACAACCATCGCCGATGCGTTAATCGAAGACATTCTCTCTGGCCACTACCGAGTGGGCGAACGATTGCCCTCCGAACGTGATCTGGCCAGCCGCTTTGCGGCAAACCGCGGCGCCGTACGCGAGGCGATGAAACAACTCGAGCAAATGGGCCTTGCGAGCATCCAGCCCGGAGGTGCCCGGGTAAACGCCATCCAACAAGCCAGCCTCGATGTGGTTGGCAAGCTGATGGCGAGAGGCAACCTGCCAGACGCAGAGTTGCTTGATCAGATTCTCGTTGTGTTCAGCGCGCTAACGGCCATCGCAGCTGAAGGCGCGTTGGTTAATGGCAGCGACGAAGACATTGCGAAGATTCGTTCGCTGGTTGCGCCACTGACTCAGGCCGACCTGGATCCAGAAGAACACCAGGCCGCTCGATTTGCGCTTATGGAAGCCATCATGCTGACCAGCGGCAATCTGATCTGTCACCTAATTGCTCGCACACTGTTTGAACAGTTCGAACCGAGCATGCATCCGTTGGAACCTTTTGCAAAAAGTCAGCTCGATACCCAGACCTATACAACGTACGCCGTCCAACTCGATCAAGCACTGGCCACCAAAGATATTCCAGCGATGCGGGCGACTTTCGAAGCCTTTTCCAAACTTAATCGACGCACCGTAATGCATGCATTCGAAGCGGCACGCAATCACATGAATTCAAACACACCAGAACAAATCATCGCTCCTAAACAGCAGGCCACAAACTGATGTTCCGTAAACTGATTATTCCTGCCGTCATACTGATTGGTTTCGGCTTCGGGGCAGCCACGCTTTTGGCAACAGCACCTGAGCTTAACCCCGATACGCCTGAACCAATTGCTACCACGGTGCGAGTCCGGCCGGTAAACCCGGAAACTATCACTCTCAAGGTGCACTCTCAGGGCACCGTGATGCCAAGCAAAGAAAGCCAACTCATTCCGGAGGTTTCGGGTCGCGTTATCTGGATGTCACCCAAGCTGGTAGCTGGCGGTTACTTCGAAGAAAACGAAGTTCTGATCCGTTTTGAGCCTCAGGATTACAACAATTCACGAGAGCGCGCTCGCGCCATGCTGACACGCGCCGAGGCAGAACAAGAACTGGCTCAATTCGAATATCGCCGGCTGCAAAGTCTTGCAGAACGCAAACTCACGTCTCGATCACAACTGGAAACGGGGCTAAGAACACTGCGTGTCGCTGAGGCTTCACTGACAGACGCCAGGGCAAGCTTCAGCCAAGCGCAACAGGATGTTGGTCGCACGGAGTTACGAGCGCCTTTCACAGGACTTGTACGATCAGAAAACGTCGACATAGGGCAGTTTGTTAGCCGCGGAACAGCCATCGCTCAAATCTATGCCTCCGACCAGGTGGAAATTCGCCTACCAATCTCCGATCGACAACTGGCGTATCTCGACATCCCAATCGCCAGACGCGGGGCATTGCCTGCCGACCAGCAACCCTCAGTAACCCTGAGCACCGAATACGCGGGGCAAGACATCAGCTGGCAGGGTAAGGTCGTCCGCGCAGAAGCTGCGATCGACACCTCAAGCCGCATGGTTTTTTTGGTTGCCCGGGTAGAGGCTGATGACAAAGAAATCCCGTTGTCCGTGGGACTGTTCGTAAACGCAGATATCGAAGGACGCAAAGCAGAGAACGTTGTCGTTATGCCGCGCACCGCACTACGAGACAACAATCAGGTACTGGTTGTTGGGCAGGATCAGAAGCTGCGCTTTCGCGACGTGAAGATGCTGCGTTTGTATCAGAATGACCTGCTCATCGAGAGCGGCCTGAACGCTGGAGAGCGAGTCTGTGTGTCACCTATCCAGACCGCCATCGATGGCATGACGGTGAACCCGGTAAAAGACACGCGCTCAGAAACAAGTAACCAAGCCGGGTAAGCACCTATGCACACTGCCATTGCATGGTTTGTACGCAACCCGGTTGCTGCCAACCTTATGATGTTTCTCCTCATCGTTTGCGGCCTTCTAGGTTCAGTGCTGGTGAATCAGGAAGAGTTTCCAAATATTGATGTGCGCGCAGTGAGCGTCAGCGTCCCTTATTTGGGAGCTGCACCCGAAGAAGTAGAAAAAGCTGTTTGCGTTAGAGTTGAGGAAGCCATCGAAGGCCTCGAGGGCATAGATAAAATCCAGAGCACCGCAACCGAAGGTGTGTGCAGCGTATTCGCTGAGCTGATTGTCGGCGCTGACGATACGGTTGCGCTGAACGAAATCAAATCTCGCGTTGATGGCATAAACAGCTTTCCTGTTGAAACCGAACGCCCCATCGTTTCGAAAGTCTCCCTGGTCAGGCGAGTTGTCCAGATCGCATTGTTCGGCAACGCCGACGAACGCACCCTCAAGGAACTCGCTCGTACGATGCGAGAAGATATCGCGGCCATCGATAGCATCTCGCAAGTCTCGGTGGGCTACACACGCCCTTACGAAATTTCCATCGAAGTATCAGAGAATTCACTACGGCGCTTCGGGATCACCCTGGATCGGGTGGCTGCGGCCATTCGCACAGCCTCTCTGGACATGCCGGGTGGAACTATTCGCACCAGCAACGGCGAGATCCTGATCCGAACCGCCGGGCAGGCCTACAGCGGTGATCAATTTGCCGAAGTGGTAGTGCTAAACAATCCCGACGGTACCCGAGTTACGTTGCGTGATCTGGCGACGATCAACGACGGCTTTGAAGAAGGCGAGTTGGTCGCGCGCTTTAACAACCAGCCCGCTGTTGTGGTCAATGTGGCCCAGGTGGGCAGCGAAGATCTGATTAAAATCGCTGAAGACACCCGAGCCTACCTAAAGCGCATCGAGCCAACGTTACCCGAGGGAATTACCTATGACGTCTGGATCGACACATCCAGAGAGCTGGAAGAACGTCTTGAAGTACTAAATACCAACGCAGCAGGCGGGCTAATGCTTGTGCTGGTCGTTCTCGCGCTATTCCTGAAGTTCAAGCTGGCTATGTGGGTGGCTGTAGGAATACCGGTCGCACTTCTCGGTACCATAGGTATGTTCCCGTACGCCGACATCACCATATCCACAATGACCGTGATGGCCTTCATTCTGGTCCTCGGCATATTGGTAGATGACGCCATTGTTGTTGGCGAACGAGTGTATGCGCACGAACAGATGGGCAAAGACCCAATACAGGCTGCCATCGATGGCACCTGGGAGGTCAGCGTACCGGTCATCTTCGGCGTACTCACCACCGTAGCCGCCTTTCTGCCCCTGGTTTTGGTCGAAGGCAGAATGTCCGATTTCTTCTCTGTGATTGGTTACGTTGTGATCATTGCTTTGGCGATGAGCATTATTGAGTCGCAACTCATCCTGCCATCCCATCTGGCTCACAGGGTAAACACGCCACCAAAAACCAGAATCTCCAAGTCCTGGAATAATTTTCAGGGTGGTCTTGCAGACAAGCTCGAACACTTCTCGAATCATGTTTACAAACCATTTGTTGCCTGGTCGATTCACTGGCGTTATGCCACCGCCGCGTTTGGAGTCGGCGTATTGGTGATCGCAGTCTCGCTCATTGCCAGCGGACGCGTTGTGTTTGGCTTTTTCCCGGCGATTGAAGGTAGCCGGGTTTACGCCCAAATAGAAATGCCCGAGGGCACCCCCAGCCGAATCACGGTATCCGCCGCTGCCCAAATCGAACAGGCTGCTGTACAGCTCAATGAAAGTTTTTCTGACGAGCTTGGACTTTCGTCTCCAGCCATACGCAACACCTTTACAAGCATAGGCTCACTGGTTGATCGGGACGGGCCCGGTCGCCCACCCGAATCTGGCCGCAGCAATATCGCTGAAATCGTCATAGATCTTGCCCCACTGGAAGAACGTGGTGGAGTGAGCGCAAAAGTTATCGCTAACCGCTGGCGGCAGCTTGTCGGCGATATCCCTGATGCCGTAAAACTCAAGTTCGACGCCGACTCCTACTCTGCGGGTGCGCCGATCGAGTACCAGATCAAGGGCCGTGATGTCATCACAATGCGAGAAGCGGCGGAAGAAATGAAAGCAGAGCTATCCCGCTATACAGGCGTGTTTGATATCTCTGATTCTTTCCGCTCAGGAAAACAGGAAGTTCAACTGCGATTACTGCCTGAAGCCGCAAACCTTGGCTTGACCCTCATTGATCTCGCAAGTCAGGTGCGCAGCGCTTTTTATGGCTCCGAAGCACAGCGTGTACAGCGCGGACAGGATGACGTTCGGGTAATGGTGCGCTTCCCCCTCGAAGAACGAGCTTCCATCGGCAACCTGGAAGAGATGTACATCCGTACACCAGCTGGTACTGAAGTTCCGTTCTACAGTGTTGCTCGCTTTGATCTCCGTCGCGGGTTCTCGAAAATCGAGCGCCGCGACGGCAGTCGTAACGTCAGTGTCAGTGCTGATGTAGACAGAAACACTATTTCTCCCGAAGATGTCAGCGCAAAAATAAGGAATGAACTGGTACCCGCACTACTGGCGAAGTATCCAACCCTCACCATCGAGCTGGGCGGTGAACAGGAAGAGCGTTCCACTGCTCTGGCTGGACTCGCAGCGGGTTCAGCCTTGTCGCTGGTGTTGATCTTTATGTTGCTGGCTATTCCTCTACGCAGCTACCTGCAACCGTTTGTGATCATGAGCGTCATACCCTTCGGTGCAGTTGGTGCAATCTTTGGCCATTGGATTATGGGCGTGCAACTGATGTTCTTCTCGGCCCTGGGAATAGTTGCGCTCTCTGGTGTTGTGGTAAATGCCTCCCTGGTGCTGGTGGATTACGTTAACCGCCAACGTCGGGAAGGCATCCACACCTACACTGCTGTACTCAATGCCTGCGTCACACGCTTTCGTCCGATCATGCTGACTTCGGTCACCACCTTTGTTGGCCTGATCCCGCTGATGCTCACTAACACGCCCGCCACCGCACCATTTATTCCCATGGCGGTGTCGCTGGCCTGGGGCGTGCTGTTCGCGACATTTATCACTCTCTTAGGTGTCCCGTGCCTTTACCTGATATTGGAAGATTGGCTCGCGGCGTGGGAAGCAATCAAACGCTGGTTTGCAGGCCCCGCTGATCCAGTCGACAATACGGCAGTACGCACTACTCCCGACACCTAAACCGCATGACCAACAGTGATCTGCCAGAACCACTGACTAAGCTGAGCTTTTGCCGTATCTGCGAATCCCTGTGCGGCCTGGAAATACAGGTCGCAAACGGCCAGGTTACCTCAGTACGACCTGACGCCAGGCATGTGACAACCCAGGGCTTCGCCTGCCCCAAGGGCCTAAAACAACACCTGTTGTACAGCTCTCCTGATCGGCTGCAAGAACCTCAGAAAAAAACGGCTGAAGGCTGGAAGCCGGTCGACTGGGATACCGCAAACCGCGAGATTGGCGAAAAGCTTGCTCAGCTGGTTGAAGATCATGGCGGTGATTCGATCGCTATGTATGTTGGCACCGCGGCGGGCTTTGGCGTCTTGCACCCTGTATTCGCCCAGGGGTTTATGGACGCAGTGGGTTCAAGAAACATGTTTTCTTCTGCCACCCAGGACTGTGCTAACAAGTTTGCCGTTGCCAATCGCATGTACGGCTTCCCATTCACACTACCATTCCCCGATCTGCTCAACACCCGTTGCCTGATCATTGTTGGCGCAAACCCAATGGTGTCAAAATGGAGTTTCCTGCAGGTTCCAAATCCAAGGAAACACATCAACGCCATTAAGGCTCGCGGTGGACGGGTTATTGTCATAGACCCAAGACGCACCGAAACCGCCAAAGCTGCCGGTGAGCACCATTTCATAAAACCCAATAGCGATGTGTATTTTTACCTCGCTTTTCTCAATGGCTTGATCGAGCTGAACGCAATCGATGAAGCCCGGGTAAATCAATACACCAATGGCTTTGAAGAGATCGCTGCGATCGCAAGGGACTGGCCAGCAGAACGCGCTAGTGAATTCACAGGAATCAGCGCTGAGGACATGCGCGCCCTGGTGAAAATCTATTCTGAGTCCAACGGTGCCGCGCTTTACTGTTCAACTGGCGTCAACATGGGCGCCAATGGGACGCTTGCGTTCTATCTGCAAGAAGTGATCAATGCGGCCAGTGGCAATCTCGACCGTCTGGGCGGCACCCTCGTGGGTAAGGGCATTTTTGATTTTGCCCGGTTTGGCAAAAAGTACGGTCTGTTGGTCAAGCAAGATCGCTCCCGGGTTGGTGGTTTTGGTAAAACCAACGATGCCTTCCCCGGTGGCATTCTCGCCGATGAGATCTTGACGCCTGGCAAGGGCCAGATCAAAGCGCTCATAGTAACCGGCGGTAACCCGCTGCTAACCATGGCAGACAGTGGCAAGTTGGCAAAGGCCTTTGAGAGTCTTGAATTGCTCATCACTCTCGACATACAACCCACAGAAACGGGTATGGCAGGGCATTATATGTTGCCCTGCACCTCCCCCATTGAACGACCGGACTTGCCCTTTGTATTCCCGCTCACCCTGGGGCTTCAGGTGCGGCCTTATCTGCAAGCCACCGAGGCTGTTCTTCCTCCTCCGGGAGAGGCTCGCGATGAAGCAACTATCTATACCGATCTGGCCACCGCTGCACACAAGAACCTGTTCGGTTCTGCACTGTTTCAACGCCTCGTGCAATGGACCAAACGTCGCCGCAACGGCAATCGATACAAGAGTGTCGCCCAGGAAGGCCTACTCAATCTCATTTTGAAGTTGTCCGGCCAGCCCGGCTTTAAAAAATTACTTGGCCATGGCTGGCTGCGTCCTGCCAACACTGCTGGCAGCTTTCTCGGCAAACGGGTTTACACACAACAAGATGGCAAAGGACTCGTCGAGCTGGCCCCTGAAGAGTTGGTCAACGCCTTGATCGAACTCACAGACAAAGCGCTACCTCCCCATTCGAACGACAACGATTTCAGCTATCAACTCATCACCAAGCGCCAGGTAGAGACACACAATTCCTGGACCCACAATCTGCCGGATTTCCTGACTCGCCTGGAACAGCAGAATTTCATCTATATGCATCCCAAAGATGCAGCTCGCGAGAACTTCGTGGAGAACACCAGCATTGAGGTGGATAGCGGCAACGCTACAATCAGGTTGCCTCTTAAGCTCAACGAAGATCTTTCCCGCGGCGTGGTCGCCATTCCTCATGGCTGGGGTCACCAGAACAGCGGCCAACGCTACGCCAGCGAAAGTCAGGGGGTAAACGTCAACCTGCTCGCACGCTCGGGGGTAGCTCACATCGATCCACTGTCTGGTATGTCGCAGCTCACCGGGCTCCGCGTCACTCTGAACGCAGCCCCAAGCAGTACAGACACCCCCCTGCAGACCTCTTCTGCTTCAGAAACCCCAAAGACAGACTGGAGCGGCCACTAAGGGGTAACATGATCCCAAACAAAAAACTCCGGCCACATTAGCGGCCTAACGCAGGAAATCTAAATGAGCGATCCGGTTAACTCACCCAACAAAGCCGTCGACCTGTCCGGCAAAGTTTGCGCTATTACGGGTGGCACTCGTGGCATTGGTCGTGCGATCGCTGAGGGCTTCCTGGCTGCGGGTGCAGCCGTTGCGATCAATGGCCGATCTCCAGACAAGGGGCAACAAGCCTTGAGCGAGATGGGCAGCCCTGAGAGAACCCTGTTCATCGCAGGAGACGTCACACAGCAAGCTGATGTTGAAGGCTTCATCGCAGGCACAGTGGAACGCTTTGGCACCATAGATATTCTGGTGAACAACGCAGGCGGCTCCTCCGGCTTCGCGCCAGCGGCCGAACTTAGCGACGAGGCATGGCAGGAGGCCGCAGCCTGGATTCTGCACTCAGCGTTCTGGGCAACCCGGGCGGCGCTGAAAGTCATGGTCACTAAGAAAGCCGGGCGCATTCTGAATATCTCCTCAGTCGAGGGTAGCCAGGCAAACAAAGAAAATGTTTCGCACTACATCACCTTCAAGCACGCCTTGAACGGATTCACCAAGGCGGTTGCCTTTGAAAACGGCACCAACGGCATCACCTGCAACGCCATCAGCCCTGGTGCCATAGAAACTGATCTAATGCAGGTCTCAGGACCCGCTGCAGCAGAAACAATGGGCATAACCTACGAAGAATTTTTAGACGGCTATGCGCAAGATTCTGCCATCAAGCGTCTGAACACCGTCGAAGAAATTGCCGCCCTGGCTCTACTGCTGTCCTCCGATCTGGGGGGTGGCATCACCGGAGCAATCCTGCCAGTGGACGGCGGCACTTCGCTGTAGAGCACATCTAAGGGAACTAACTCATAAACTCATCAGCGTTGAGATCAATTGCCATCTGCGCGTATCGACGCGCCATAGTGGCAAACATCTCATCGCCACGCTCGGTTTGCTGCACCACCACAGCCGCGATCACCGTCACCGCAAATCCCGCAAAAACACCTTTACGGTAATCAGTAAAACACTGTTCAAAGTCATAATCAGACACCCCGCAGGTCAATAAGCCGCTGTGGTATTCCCGCAGTATTGATTGTTCTTCGGCTCGACGCACATCAGGTTCGAGTGCCGAGCCCAGAAAATACGCGACGTCATTGAGCGGTTTGCCAACTCGAACACTTTGCCAGTCGACCGCAGTAACACGCACGGGTTGGATGGTCTGATCGATCATGACGTTATCCAACCGATAGTCGTAGTGCTCCAGAGCGAAGTTCTCGTTGATAAGATTGAACATTGGGCAGTCATCCACCTCACCGATCGCCTTTATGAAGGCCATATGCGCCGGTTCCAGCACCTGCTCAAACCGAACAACAAACTCTGGCACCATAGAGCGATAAAGCGAACGTGTGTCGGCAAACGGACCATCTTCAACCCGTCCGAGCAAGTCGAACCATCGATCATCTCGCCATGTTGGTCCATGCAGTCCGACCAGCTCAAGAACGGCTTGTCTGGCCACTGCAACCGAGCAGCCAGCAATCTGATCTCCCTGCTCACCCGGAGCCAAATCTTCCATCACGATCAGGTGATTTAAACCTTCAGAGTCGATATTGGCGTAATAACAGCGCGGCACATTAATCTGCACTCGCGGCGCTATCTGCTGATAGAAGTGAGTCTCGGTGAGGTAGGTTTTCATATCCCTGCCGGTTTCACGACTTACCGGATCATCAGAAGTGAACTTCGCAACCAGTGAGTGCGGGCAGTCTTCTCCCGGCTCTTGTGCAAATTCAAGCTGGTATCGAATACAGCGTCCAACCTGCCCTGTACCCACATCAGCGGCTTTAAAACTGCGAACTTTTGCGTCCACATGCCCTGCACCTTGCAGTATCAAACTTAGCCAGTCGGCTGTAATGTCAGACGAGCTTGGCACTGCCTCTGATGCGTTATTGTTCAAATGGACCCCTCGATTCTGTTTACACAGGTGTTTGTTCAGCCGATTAGCCTATCGCTTATTAGGCACTCATAAAACCGCCGTACATCCAGCAACGGCTGCTGCAGGGGCAACCTTCGCGCCTGTATCTTTGGAACCTTCACGAGTATCGTTTGTCTTACAACGCTCGCCAAGCAAGCCCCC